>CALRMS020000019.1:0-69590 GCA_943369275.1 Rhodobacter maris
GCCTGCGGCCACAACATCCGTAAGATCCTGGCCCACCTCCGGGCTTGGCTTGCCTGCATTATCGCCATGCTATGGGCCGCCGAAACCACGATAAACCGCCACTATCTGATCGCTGATGCAGCGTGAAAGAATTGTTCAGGGTGAACTCACCAAGCACCCCCCCTTAACCCCACCTTAACCCTCCCCACCCCACACTTCCCCTCTAAACCCATAAGCCATTGACACATACGCCAATGGCTCATATCTGGAGCAGCGGGAATGTTGGTCACGGTGGCGGAACTTCCCGACTTCCAGCGACGGGCGAAAGCGCTTTTGTCGGAAGCCGAACGGAACGAGGTGATCGACCATCTGGCCGCGAACCCGGAGGCGGGTGTCCAACTCGGGGGCGGGCTCCGAAAAGTCCGTTTCGGTCGTGCGGGTGGCGGCAAAAGCGGGGGCGTCAGGACGATCCATTTCTACAAGGCGGATACCGGACCGCTCTACCTCCTCACCCTCTTTGCCAAGAATGAGAAGGACAACCTCTCCCCTTCAGAACTGGCACTGCTCCTGAACCTTGGCGAAACCCTCGCCGCGCATCACGGGAAACGGCAATGACAAGCGAAGCCTTCAAGCGCATCGAACAGGGCCTCAAGGAGGCCATCGCCTACGCCCAAGGCAACACCGAAGGCTCAATCACCCACCACATCGACGTCCCCACCCCCGACGTCCGCGCCATCCGCGCCAGCACCGGCCTCAGCCAGGCCGAATTCGCCCGCTCCATCGGCGTGAGCAAAGGCACGCTCCTGAACTGGGAACAGTCCCGCCGCACGCCCGAAGGCCCTGCCCGCGTCCTCCTCGCCCTTATCGCCAAGGACCCCGGCATCGTGCAGCGCATGTTGGGCTGATCACCCACCGAAATGTGACCACAAACCCCGCCATATCCGCCCTATCCTCCCTTCCATGCGGCATTGGCTCCTCCCCCTCGCCTTCCTCGCCACCCCCCTCCACGCACAGGAGGTGGACCTTGAACTTGTCCTCCTCGCAGATGCCTCCGGCTCAATCGATCAGGCGGAGATTGATTTTCAACGTCAGGGTTACGCGCAGGCCATCACGCACCCGGATGTGCTTTACGCCATCTCCTCCACCCTCACCGGCTCCATCGCCGTGACCTATGTGGAATGGGCCGCCAATCAGGCCGTGGTGGTGGATTGGACGATCATCGCCACCCCGCAGGATGCCGAAACCTTCGCCGCCAACCTGCTGACGCCGCCCCGCCTCGCCTCGGGCCGCAACGCCATCGGCGCGGCGCTTCTGGAAGGAAAACGCCTGATCGAGGAGAACGACATTACCGGCCTGCGCCGCGTGATCGATTTCTCGGGCGACAGCGCCAACAACTGGTCCGGCCCCAGCATCGCCGATGCCCGGGCCGAGGTGCTGGCCGCCAACATCACCATCAACGCCCTGCCCATCCTGCGCCCCGACAGCCCCCAGCGCGCGGGCGGCAATCTGGAAGAAATCTACGCCAGCCAGATCATCGGCGGCCCCGGCGCCTTTCTCGTGACAGCCGATACCGGCGACAGCTTCACCGCCGCCGTCCGCCGCAAACTGATCCTCGAAATCGCGGGAAGCCAGCCCGAGGTGATCCCCACCTCGGCCCCGTAGGCTGTGCGCTCCGCGCGCACCCCATCAACACATCACAAATCCACAGCCCGCCGCGTGCATACGCCCGTCTGCACCGGCCATCTGCACCGCCTGCTGCACTACTTTTGCAGCGTCTTCAGATGCTCCGCCAGCTCCACCAACCGGATCGGCGTGGGTGTCGCGATCCCGTCGCCGCCGTCATAAGGCACCAGAGCCCCATCCAGCAGCGCGCTGAATTGCGGCATCACCCGCCCCCCATCCCGGCCCCCGGTATAACCCCAGATCTGCGCCATCACCCGCGTGGTAGGAAACGCCCCCTCATTGCGTGCCGCCAAGGTCGTCAGGTCCGCGGGCCGCTTGCCCAATCCCGCCGCCATCTCGCCGTCGCCCTTGCCGCTGGTCCCGTGGCAAGCTGCGCAAAAGGCCGCATAGTCACCAGCCCCGGTTGTCTGCTCCGGCGCATCAGCGCCCGGCAGGACACAGGCAGCCAGTCCAAAAACCGCAATCATGCCAATGGGATATAGGAATACGCGCTGCATCTCGGCCTCCGTTCATTCTGGTTACCCAGTCAAACACGAAGTGATGCATACATCAACGCCCGCCTTGGATCAGGCCACCGGATCGGCCTGAACCACCCGCCCCTGATCCAGCCGCACCACCCGGTCCATCCGCGCGGCCAACTCCATGTTATGCGTGGCGATCAGGGCGGAAAGCCCGGTTTCCCGCACCAGTTCCATCAACGCGCCAAAGACCTGATCCGATGTCGCGGGGTCCAGATTCCCCGTCGGCTCATCCGCCAGCAGAAGTTTCGGCCCATTGGCCAGCGCCCGGCAAAACGCCACCCGCTGCTGTTCCCCGCCGGACAGTTGCGCCGGCCGATGCCCCGCCCGCGGCCCCACCCCGACCCGGTCCAGCAAATCCTGTGCCCGCGCCTCGGCCGCGCGCCGCGAAACGCCATTGGCCAGTTGCGGCAACACTATGTTTTCCAAGGCAGAAAATTCGGGCAGCAGATGGTGGAACTGATAGATGAACCCCACATCCGCCCGCCGCGCATCGGTGCGCGCCCGGTCCGACAGCCCCGTCATGTCCCGCCCGGCGTGCCGCACCTTGCCGTTGTCCGCCGTGTCCAGCAGACCTGCGATATGCAGCAGCGTCGATTTACCCGCCCCGCTGGGCGCGACCAGCGCCACCACCTCGCCCCGCGCCACGCTCAACGTCGCCCCGCGCAGCACGATCACTTCGGATGGCTTGCCGCGGTTATAACCCTTTTCGATCCCCTCCAGAACCAGCGCCGGATCACTCATATCGCAGGGCCTCCACCGGGTTCATCCGCGCCGCCCGCCGCGCCGGAAAAATCGTGACGACAAAGGACAAGAACAACGACAACCCCACCGCCGACAGCACGTCACTGACCTGCAATTTCGCGGGCAGGGCATAGATCCCCCGGATCGACGGATCCCAGACCCCGCCCCCGGCCATGTAATTCACGAAGGAAAAAATCGGATCGATATAGAGCGCAAACAGACACCCCAGCGCCACGCCCAACGCGGTGCCGACCAGCCCTGTCGACGCCCCGCAGATGAAGAACACCCGCAACACCGCCCCTTCCGTCAGCCCCATCGTCCGCAGGATCCCGATGTCGCGGCCCTTGTTCTTCACCAGCATGATCAGGCCCGAAATGATATTCATCGACGCGATCAGCACCAGAATGGACAGGATCACGAACATGATGTTGTCCTCCACATCCAGCGCGCGCAGAAACGCACCCGAACTGTCGCGCCAGGTCCAGAGCATCCCCTCCGCCCCGGCGGCTGCCAGCAGCGCGGGCGCAAGGTCATCCACCTTTTCCGGCTCGGCGACCATGACCTCGATCTCGTCGGCCATGCCCTCCTTGTTGAAATAGGACTGCGCCTCGTCAAAGGGCATGTAGATCCGTGTGCGATCAATGTCATAGCGCCCGGCGGTAAAGATATAGACCACCTCATAGGCATTCACCCGCGGGCTGGTGCCGAACGCTGTCTTTACCCCCGATGGCGCGATCACCCGCACCCGGTCGCCCAGCCCCACGCCGAGCTCCCGCGCGATGCCGGACCCGATGGCGATCCCTTCGGCAAAACGCGCAACATCCCCCTCTGCATTGGCGCCCACGCCCACGCGCGGGATCGTCTCAAGATCGGCGGGGCGGATGCCATAGACCTCGGCCCCGGTCGATCCCTCGCCCGCGGTCACCATGACCTGCCCCTTGATCAAAGGCGCAGTCCGCGTGACCCCCGGCACCTCGGCCAGCCGTCCCGCCATCGCGTCATAGTCGGCAAATCCGCGCACCAACTGCCCCGTCTCGCTGACCCGGCCAGCGGAATAAACGGTGACATGGGCATTGGCCCCCAGGATCGTGTCCACGAATTCCGCCCGGAACCCCGCCCGCACCGACAGCGTGGCGATCAGCGCAAACACCGCCAGCGTGATGCCGATCAGGCTGATCCAGGTCATCACCGACACACCGCCTTCGGCGCGCTTGGCGCGCAAATAGCGCCAGGCGATCATCCATTCAAAGCCTGCAAAAGGGGGGGTGCTCGCCATGATCTGCCCGTGTTTTCACCGTTTCCGGCCTTGGCGCGGACAGTGTCGGCAAGACCCGGCAAGGTCAAGCCATGCCCCATCACACCCGAGGGATCACGCCGCGTGGAAACCGGCCTCAGCCCGCCACTGCAATGGCAACGGCTGCAAACTGCAGCGCCGCCGCCACCGCGACGCAGAGATGCCAGATGGCATTGTGAAACCGCAGTCCATGCCAGCGATAGAAGGCCACCCCCGCCACATAGGTCACGCCGCCCAGCACCAAAAGCACCAGCGATGGCGCAGGCAGCGCCTCGCGCGCAGGGCCGATTGCGGCCAGCCCCACCATGCCCAGCGCGATATAGGCAACCACCGCCACCCCATCCAGCCGCCCCGGCAGCGCAATCTTGACCACCGCCCCCGCAATCGCCCCGGTCCAGACAATTCCGGCCAACACAGCGGCAAAGGTCACATTTTCGAAATGCACCACAATCGCGGTATAGGTGCCCGCGATCATTACATAAATCGCCGAATGATCGAACCGCCGCAGCACCCATTTCAACGGCGATGGCGGCACCATGTTATAGGCCAGCGAAAATCCGAACATCGCGAAATATCCCGCCGCATAGACCGCCAACGCCGCGAACGTGCCCACATCGCCCGATCCCAGCACATGGCCCAGCAACAGCGAAAAGGCGATCAACCCTGCCACCAGCGCCACTGCGTGCACGATCCCGTCGGCCAGCAACTCGCCCGTTGTGAACGGTCGCTTGGTCAATCGGGGATGGTTGGCAGGCAGGGACATCGGCATCTCCAAGGCACACCGATATCAGGTTGCGCCACCCCGCCGCCAAGTCAACGCAGGCTGCACCCCCATGACGCCACGTCACACCCACCAGACCATCTTGACGCAGACGTCCCCGCCCACATTCTGCCCGGATGCTTCAGATCACGCCACGCCCCTATGCCCTCACGGATCAGGCCGCCTGCCTCGCGATCTTCGACGCCAACACCCCGCGCTTCTTCGCCCCGTCGGAACGCCCAGAGTTTGCCAGCCACCTGCAAACCTGCGGAGGCCCGGACAGCCCCTATCTCGTCCTGATCGAGAATGGCGCCTGCCTCGCCTGCGGCGGTCTTTCGCGCGCACCGAGTAGCCACAGCGCAGCGCTCGACTGGGGCATGGTCCATCCCGCGCGCCATGGCCAAGGCATCGGCCAACAGCTGCTCGACACTCGCCTCACCCTCGCACGCAGCCTGCCCGGCCTCACCCACCTCACCTTGGCCACTAGCCAGGCCACCAGCGGCTTTTACCGCCGCGCGGGCTTTGCCGTCACGGGCGTCACCAAAGATGGCTTGGCCCCCGGCCTGGATCGCTGGGATATGACAATCACCCTCGTCTGATCCCCTGCTTCTCCGCTGCGCAAATATTCCGGGGGGCAGCGCCGCAGGCGCGCGGGGGGCAAGGCCCCCCGTCTCGTCACCGTGCCGCCCGCCTCAGCGCCCGGCGTAGATCTGCGCGATCCGGTCCACCGCCGCTTCGGGCGACATCTCTTCGCTCTCGCCCGTGCGGCGCGAGGTCAGTTCCACCACCCCATTGGCCAACCCACGCGGCCCCACGGTGATGCGCCAGGGCAGGCCGATCAGGTCCATCGTGGCGAATTTCGCCCCCGCCCGCTCGTCCCGGTCATCATACAGCGCTTCCAGCCCCTTGGCCGCCAGCGCCTTGTAAAGCCCTTCGCAGGCCGCATCGGCCGCGCCATCGCCCTGCTTCAGGTTCACGATGCCAACCGGGAACGGCGTCACCCCCTCGGGCCAGATGATCCCCTTGTCATCATGGCTCGCCTCGATGATCGCGCCCAGCAGGCGGCTCACGCCAATGCCGTGCGATCCCATCTCAACCGGCACACGCCCGCCATCCGGCGTCACTACAGTGGCCCCCATCGCCTCGGAATACTTTGTGCCAAAGTAGAAGATCTGCCCGACCTCGATCCCGCGCGCCACCTTGCGGCGTTCCTCGGGGATCGCGTCAAACAGCGCGGCGTCATGCGTCTCGTCGGTGCGGGCATAAAGCGTGGTGAACTCTTCGCAGACCTTCGCCACGGCGGCGCGGTCATCGTAATCGACCTCGCGGTTGCCCAGCTTCAGCTCGGTCACGGCACTGTCGAAGAACACCTCCGACTCGCCCGTGCTGGCCAGCACCAGGAATTCATGCGTGTTGTCGCCGCCGATCGGGCCAGACGCCGCCCGCATCGGGATCGCGGTCAGGCCCATCCGCTCATAGGTCCGCAGATAGCTCACCATATGCCGGTTATAGGCGTGGATCGCGGCATCGCGGTCGACGTCAAAGTTATAGCCGTCCTTCATCAGGAACTCGCGCCCCCGCATCACGCCGAACCGCGGCCGCATCTCGTCGCGGAACTTCCACTGGATATGGTACAGCGTCAGCGGCAGGTCCTTGTAGCTGTTCACATGCGCCCGGAAGATGTCGGTGATCATCTCCTCATTCGTCGGCCCATACAGCATCTCGCGCTTCTGCCTGTCGGTGATGCGCAGCATCTCTTGCCCGTAGTCATCATAGCGCCCGCTCTCGCGCCACAGATCGGCGGGTTGCAGCGTCGGCATCAGCAGGGGGATATGGCCCGCGCGCACCTGTTCCTGATGCACGATCTCCTCGATCCGCTTCAACACGCGGTAGCCAAGCGGCAGCCAGGAATAGATGCCCGCCGCCTGCTGCTTGATCATCCCCGCCCGCAACATGTAGCGGTGCGAAACGATCTGCGCCTCGGCAGGGTTTTCCTTCAGGACAGGCATGAAATAGCGGGTCAGGCGCATGGGGCGTCTCCAATCGGTGCGCCTTGGGCTTACGCAATTGAAACAATCCCCGCAAGCAGGTCACGAAAGATAACGGTTTTGCCAAGTTCGTGAAATGAAGTGATCGTTAATAAGTGTTTCGGCGTACCTCCTCTGACACGGCAAGCACGCCCTGTCACAACAACGGGGACACCACATGAAACTGAAACTCGCACTGGCCGCTCTGGCCATCTCGGCCACCACGGCTCACGCCCAGACCATCGTCGACATCGCCGCCGGGGATGAACGCTTCACCACCCTCGTCGCCGCCGTCACCGCGGCCGGTCTTGCCGAAACGCTGGCCGGTCCCGGCCCCTTCACGGTCTATGCGCCTGTGAATGATGCCTTCGCCGCCCTGCCCGCCGGCACGGTGGACACCCTGCTCAAGCCGGAAAACAAGGGCCAGTTGACCGACGTCCTTCTCTACCACGTGGATGATCGCAACCTCCCCGCGGCTGGTATCCCGAACGGCTCCACCACCTTCAAGCCGCTCCTCACCTCGCAGCGCCTGTGCATCACAAAGGGCGCCGATGGCGTGACCATCGCTGATGGCACGGGCGAAGTGGCAAACGTCATCATCGCCGACATCAAGGCCGACAATGGCGTGATCCATGTGATCGACAAGGTCCTGCTGCCCGGCAAGCGCCCCGCCTGTCACTAAGGACTCCGCATACCCAAATCGAAAGCCCGGCGCCAAACACGGCCGCCGGGCTTTCTTTTGCCACACAGCGCCAAAACAACAGCGAAATACCCCGCCCCTTGCGCCGCGCCGCAGCAGACGTGATATGTTGCAGTCTCGAAACCCGGAGGCGACCATGGCCCTGCCCGTTCGGCTACAGCTTGTATATTGGGGGATCGCCGCAGCGGTCTTCTTCATCCTGCTTTGGGCATTGGGCAATGTGATGCTGCCCTTCCTCGTTGGCGGGGCCATCGCCTATTTCCTTGATCCCATCGCCGACCGGCTGGAACGTGCCGGCCTGTCGCGCGTCGGAGCCACCGTCACCATATCGCTGGTGGCCGTGCTGGCCACAGTCCTGCTGATCCTGGCAATCATCCCGACACTGATCCAGCAATTGACCGGCCTGATCAACGCCGCCCCCGAAATCGCGCAGCGGCTGCAGGCCTTCCTCGTGGAACGCTTCCCTGAACTCAGCGACAACACCTCCACCATGCGCCAAACCTTGGCCCAGATCGCCGCAACGATCCAGGCGCAGGGCGGCGAATTGGCCAATACGCTGCTGTCATCCGCCATGAGCCTTGTATCGGCGGTGATCTTCATCGTTGTCGTTCCGGTCGTGGCCTTCTACCTGCTGCTTGACTGGGATCACATGTTGGCCCGCATCGACAGCTTGCTGCCGCGCGACCACGCCCCCACGATCCGCCGGATCGGGCATGAGATCGACGGGGTTCTCGCCGGTTTCGTGCGCGGGCAGCTTTCCGTCTGCCTACTTCTGGGCAGCTTCTATTCCATCGCCCTTATGGTGGCTGGCCTGCAATTCGGCCTTGTCGTGGGGGCGATTGCCGGGGCCATCACCTTCATCCCCTATGTCGGCTCGCTGGTCGGCGGCACCCTGGCCATCGGCCTTGCCCTGTTCCAATTCTGGGGTGATTGGGTCTCCATCGGCATCATCGCCGCGATCTTCGCCGTGGGCCAATTCGTCGAAGGCAACATCCTGACGCCCAAACTCGTGGGCAATTCCGTTGGTCTGCACCCAGTCTGGCTGCTTTTTGCGCTTTCCGCCTTCGGCTCCGTCTTCGGCTTTGCCGGAATGTTGGTCGCCGTGCCCGTCGCCGCCTCCATCGGCGTGATCACCCGCTTCGGGATCGAGAAGTATCACGCCAGCCTGCTCTACAAAGGGTATGACGCGATAGAACAACCGCAGCCCAAGGATGAGGCGGCCGAGTGATCCGCCAGCTTGCCTTTGACCTGCCCGCGCGGCAGGCCTATCGGCGCGAAGATTTCTTCGTCTCCCCCGCAAATGCCACGGCCTTGGCTGCGATCGACGGATGGCACGGCTGGCCGGGGGGCAAGATGCTTCTGGTCGGCCCGCAAGGCAGCGGCAAGACCCATCTCGCCCGTCTCTGGGCGCAAGAGACCGGCGCCGCTTGCCTGCCCGCAACAGACCTTTCCACCGCCGACCTGCCCGCCCTGTCGGCCCACGGCGCCGTGGCGATCGAGGATGCCGAGGCCGCCGCAGGCCATCCGGGGGCCGAGGCCGCCTTCTTCCACCTCCACAACCTCGTCACCCAATCGGGGCATCTGCTGGTCACTGCCGCCACGCCGCCGCGTGACTGGGGCCTTGCCCTTCCCGATCTTGCCAGCCGCCTGCAGGCCGCCCCTGTCACCCGGATCGAGGCCCCCGATGATGCGCTGCTCTCTGCCGTGCTGATAAAGCTCTTTGCCGACCGACAGATCACCGTGCCGCCCACGCTGATCCCCTATCTTGTCCAGCGCATGGAACGCTCCATCGCGGCAGCGGGCGATCTGGTAGCGCGCCTTGACGCCCATGCCCTTGCCGCAGGCCGCCCGGTCACCCGCCAACTCGCCGCCCGGGTACTGGACACTGCGCCCCCCGACCCGCAAGACTGACCACGCAAGACTGACCCTGCCGCTTCATCTTGGCGAAAATACCCAATCCGCGCCCCCCACCCGCGGGACGGCTAGACACTGCGCCCTGCCAATGCTCATCTGTCACACAGGTGTTGCCTTTCCCCCTTACCCCGCGTGACATGACACAAGCTGATTTTCTCAAGACCCCGTTCCCCGCCCCCGTCACCCTTCCCGAAGGGGAACGGACAGGCCCCCGGCGCTTTTTCAACCGGGAAATGTCATGGCTCGCTTTCAACTGGCGCGTGCTGGATGAGGCGTCAAATCCATTGGTGCCGCTGCTGGAACGGCTGCGCTTCCTGTCGATTTCGGCCACCAATCTCGACGAATTCTATACCGTCCGCGTCGCGGGCCTGCGCGCGCTGGTGCGCAACGGAAATGCCAGCCACTCTGAGGATGGTCGCAGCCCCGCCGAACAGCTTAGCCTGATCCACGCCAATGCCCGCCGCCTGATGCTGACGCAACAAGCCGTGTTCAACAAACTCCGCAAGGAGATGGAGGCGCAGGGCATCACCCTGCTCACCCGCTCCAAACTGACCGCGCGCGATCTGAAACACCTCGAAGACCACTTCCTCAACAAGGTCTTCCCGGTCCTGTCGCCACTCGCCATCGATCCGGCGCATCCTTTCCCCTTCATCCCCAACACGGGCTTTTCGCTCGCGCTGGAACTGGAACGCGAAAGCGACCACCGCACCCTTCAGGCCCTGCTGCCCATCCCGCAGCAGATTGCCCGCTTCGTGGCCCTGCCCGGCAAGCCGGGCGAAAACCGCTTCCTGCCGCTGGAAGAACTGCTTCTCCTCCACCTCAACATGCTCTTCCCCGGCTATACCGACCGGGGCCATTGCATCTTCCGCGTCCTGCGCGACAGCGATCTCGAAGTCGAGGATGAGGCCGAAGATCTGGTCCGTGAATTTGAAACCGCCCTCAAACGCCGCCGCCGCGGTGAGGTGATCCGCCTCAAACTCTCCTCCGGCGCGCCGCCCGAACTGCGCGCGCTCATCATGGATGAGTTGGGCGTCACCGAAGACATGGTCGTGGAAATCCGCGGCCTTTTGGGCATCGCCGATCTCAAGGAACTGGTCCTCTCCTCCCGCCCTGATCTCTTGTGGCCGCCCTTCGTGTCGCGCGTGGCCGAACGGGTGCAGGACCATGACGGCGACATCTTTGCCGCCATCCGGCAAAAGGACATCCTCCTTCACCACCCCTACGAGACCTTCGATCAGGTCATCCGCTTCCTCGAACAGGCCGCGCGCGACCCGAACGTTCTGGCCATCAAGCAGACGCTCTACCGCACGTCATGGGACAGCCCCATCGTCTCCGCCCTGTGCGAAGCGGCCGAGGCCGGGAAATCCGTCACCGCCCTGGTCGAGTTGAAGGCCCGTTTCGACGAGGCCGCCAATATCCGCCAGTCTCGCCGTCTGGAACGGTCCGGCGCGCATGTCGTCTATGGCTTCATGCAATACAAGACCCATGCCAAGATCAGCACCGTCGTCCGGCGCGAAGGCGAAAACCTCGTCACCTATACCCATTACGGCACCGGCAACTATCACCCGATCACGGCGCGCATCTACACCGACCTGTCCTTCTTCACCTGCGATCCGGCGCTGGGGCGCGACGCGACCAAAGTGTTCAACTACCTGTCGGGCTATGTGCAGCCGGAGGGTCTGGAAAACCTCGCCATCTCGCCCATCACGCTCAAACCCCGCCTGCTGGAGTTGATCGCGGCAGAGGCGGATCACGCCCGCGCGGGGCGCCCTGCCGAAATCTGGGCCAAGATGAACAGTCTTGTCGACCCTGAGGTGATCGACGCCCTCTATGCCGCGTCACAGGCCGGGGTGAAGATCACCCTCGTCCTGCGCGGCATCTGCTGCCTGCGCCCCGGCGTTAAGGATCTGTCGGAAAACATCCGCGTCAAATCGATCGTGGGCCGCTTCCTCGAACATTCCCGCATCGTCTGCTTCGGTTCCGGCCACGGCCTGCCCTCGCAAAAGGCGCGCGTGTTCATTTCCTCCGCCGACTGGATGGGCCGCAACCTCACGCGCCGGGTGGAAACGCTGGTGGAAATCAACAACCCCACCGTCAAAGCCCAGATCGTCAGCCAGATCATGGCCGCCAATCTGGCGGATGAGGCGCAAAGCTGGGTCCTCCGCCCCGACGGCACCTATCGCCGCGAACTGCAGCCCGCCGATGGTGCCCTGTTCAACTGCCACCGTTTCTTCATGGAAAACCCGTCACTGTCGGGCCGTGGCACCGCGGGGGCCAAGGATGTGCCGCGCCTTGCCCAATTGCGCGATGAGGCACCGCCCCTCTGACCGAACGGCAGGGTGATTCGTCACGCCTGACGCCACGACACGCGCCCATCGCCCGCCCGCGATGGCGTCAACCACCTTGACCCCGCCCCGCATCCGCGCCACCTTTCGCCCGCACGACGAAGGACTGCCAAGATGAACGACTCCGCCCCCGCCGCCGATCCCGGCAGTGATGATGATTGGGGCCCGTTTGGCCGACCGCTTTTCGATGATCCCTCCGTCCGCGCCTTGTCGCGCGTGGGCGTTGTCGATGTCGGCTCCAACTCGGTGCGGATGGTCGTGTTCGACGGCGCCGCCCGCAGCCCGGCCTATTTCTACAACGAGAAAATCATGTGCGGCCTTGGCAAGGGGCTGGCCGAAACCGGCCGCCTGAACCCCACGGGGCGCATTCGCGCGCTGGCCGCGCTCAAACGCTTTGCCCTCTTGGCCGAAGGCATGGGGGTGGACCCGCTCACCGTCGTTGCCACCGCCGCCACGCGTGAGGCCGAAGATGGCCCCGAATTCCAGGCCGAGGTGCTGCGCGAAACCGGTCTGCGCCTGTGGGTGATCGACGGCGATGAAGAGGCACGCCTGTCAGCCCAGGGCGTGCTTCTGGGCTGGCCCGAGGCAAAGGGACTGGTCTGTGATATTGGCGGCAATTCGATGGAACTGGCGCGCATCGGCGATGGTCAGGTGGGCAAGCGCGTCTCAACCCCCCTTGGCCCGTTCCGCCTGCAACAGGTGTTGGGCGGCGATGTCAAACGCCGCGCGCTCATCGAACGCATCCTGAAGACCGCACAAACGGCAATCAAATCCAGCGGCGAACGCATCTACCTTGTCGGCGGCTCATGGCGCGTCATCGCGCGGCTCGACATGGAACGCCGCAACTACCCGTTGACCGTGCTGCACGAATACCGAATGACGCCGCAAAGCCTGCTCGACACACTCGACTGGATCGCCGGCAGCGACCTGCCCCTTCTGCGCGCCCGCACCGGGACCTCATCGGAACGGATGGAGCTTGTCCCCCTCGCCTGCGAAGTGCTGCGCGAATTGGTCCGCATCTTCAAACCGTCGGAAATCGACGTCTCCGCCTATGGCATCCGCGAAGGCCTGCTTTATGAACAGATGCCCCCTCGCCTGCGCCAGCGCGACCCCCTGATCGAAGCCGCCCGCATGGCCGAAATGACATCCGCCCGCGTACCGGGCTTTGGCAAAAAGCTTTATGAATTCCTGCTGCCCCTGTTCAAGGATGCCGACAAGGAACGCCTCCGCCTGATCAAGGCCGCCTGCCTTCTGCACGATACCACATGGCGCGCGCATCCCGATTACCGGGCCGAGGTCTGCTTTGACAACGCCACCCGCGCCAACCTTGGCGGGCTTGATCATCCGGGCCGCGTGTTTCTGGGTCTGTCGCTCTTGCACCGCTACAAGAATTCCCGCTCCGGCTCACGCCTTGAACCCCTGTTCCGGCTCTTGACTGATGAACAGATTCAGGATGCCGAAGTCTTGGGCAAGGCCATGCGCTTTGGCGCCATGTTCTCGGTCGCCGATCCGTCCGAAGCGGGATCGCTGCGTTGGCAGCCCAAGAAGCGCGTCCTTGAACTCAGCCTAACCGAACGCGGTCATGCCCTGTTCGGCGAGGTGGCGCAGTCCCGCTTTGCCTCGCTCGCTCTGGCGCTCAAGGCCCAGACCCGCATCGTCAACGCCTGACCGATGCTGATCCTTGATCATCTGGCCGTCTCGGCGCTCACCCTTGCGGAAGGTACCGCCGCGGTCGAAGCCGCGCTTGGCATCCCCCTCGCGCCGGGGGGCCAGCATCCGCATATGGCCACCCATAACCGGCTGTTGTCGCTGGGCCCCGATCTCTATCTCGAGGTGATCGCCGCCGATCCCGCCCAGCCCCGCCCCGCATGGCCGCGCTGGTTCGATCTGGATCGCTTCACCGGCCCGCCGCGCCTGACGAACTGGATCTGCCGCTGCGATGCCATCACCGCGGAACTCGCGCTCTCACCCCCCGGCACTGGCACCCCCGTTGCCTTGGCGCGCGGCGATTTCCGCTGGCAGATGGCCGTCCCAGCCACTGGCATCCTGCCCTTTGACAACGCCTTCCCCGCTCTGATCCAGTGGGAAGGCACCGCCCATCCCGCCCCCCGCCTGCCCGATCCCGGCATCCGCCTGACCCGGTTCGAAATCGCCCATCCCGATGCGCTGGCCCTGCGCATGGCACTGCACGGCCGCCTGCACGATCCGCGCGTCACCTTCACCCCCGGCCCGTTGGCCATGCGCGCCACCTTCGCCACCCCCCATGGCGACCGGCATCTGGAATGATCCGCGACGCCACCCCCGCCGACGCCGCGGCCATCGCTGCGATCTGGAACCCGGTGATCCGCGATACCACCGTGACCTTCACCACGGCCGAGAAAACTGTCCCCGACCTCACCGCAATGATCACCGAACGTCACGCCGCAGGCAACGGCTTTCTAGTGACCGAAAGATCGGGCCGCATCGCCGGCTTTGCCACCTATGCCCAGTTTCGCGGCGGTGTAGGCTACGCCCGCACCATGGAACACACCATCCTGCTCTCCCCCGATGCGTTGCGCTCGGGCCTTGGCCGCGCCCTGCTGACCGCGCTTGAAGATCATGCCCGCACCCGTGGCGTGACCAGCCTCTTCGCCGGGGTCAGCGCGGAAAACCCCGCCGGCCGCGCCTTTCACGCCCGGATGGGCTATGCGCAGGTGGCGATCCTGCAACGGGTCGGCTACAAATTCGGCCGCGCTCTGGATCTGGTCCTGATGCAGAAGTTCCTCTCCTGACTTCTGCAAAAATCCGACGTAACATCATCATATGTCGATCTGGACCCGCATCGCCGAAGCGCTGTCCGCACTCGCCTTGGGCGAGCCGCTTTCCGTTGTCTTTGACAAACTTCAGGGCAAGGTCGACCACCATCCCGAATTGACCGTCGGCTTCACCATCGCCGTCATCGCGCTGGGGGCCAAGATCGCCAAGGCCGATGGCGAGGTGACGCGCGACGAAGTCACCGCCTTCCGCCGCGTCTTCACGATTGACGAGACCGAACTCGCCAACGCCGCCCGCGTCTTCAACCTCGCCCGGCAGGATGTGGCAGGCTTTGATGCCTATGCCCGCAAGATCGCCGCCATGTTCGGGGCAGGCCACCGCGACGTGCTGGAAGACGTGATGGAAGGTCTGTTCCTCATCGCCCTTGCCGATGGCCGCTATCACCCCGGCGAGGATGATTTCCTGCGCGAAGTCGCCCGCATCTTCGGGCTGACGGATTCCTGTTTCCGCGCTCTGCATGCCAGTTTCGTCGAAGGTGCGCCCCGCGACCCCTATGATGTGCTGGGCATCCCCCACGACACGCCCATCGAACAGGTCCGCGCCGCATGGAAGGCCGCGGTCAAGGAACACCACCCCGACAGGATGCTCGCCCGCGGCGTCCCGGAAGAGGCGATAAAGCTGTCCGAACGCCGCCTGATTGCCCTGAACGCCGCCTGGGAAGAGATCTCCGCGAAACAGGCGGCCTGACGCGATGGCAGGGCCGGGTCTGCGCCTTGCCACCTACAATGTCGAATGGTTCAACGCCCTGTTCGATGATGCCGGCCACCCGCTGAACGACAGCCAGCCCTCGGCCCGCTATGGCATCACCCGCGACCGGCAACTGACCGCCCTACGCGCAGTCTTTACCGCACTGGATGCCGATGGGATCATGATCATCGAATCCCCCGACACCGGGTCGAAACGCTCCACCACCCGCGCGCTGGAACGCTTTGCCGCCAGCGCGGGCCTGCGCGCGCGACGCGCCATCATCGGCTATCCGTCAGAAACCGAACAGGAAATCGCCTTCCTCTATGATCCAGACCGGCTTACCCTCCGCCACGATCCGCAAGGCGACCCCGCGCCCCGCCAAGGCAGCAGCGACGCCCCCCGCTTCGACACCGCCTTCCGCTATGACCTTGATGCCGATGGCGTGGGCGAGGTGATCCGCTTTTCCAAACCGCCCCTCGAACTGGCCGTGACGCATGCAACCGGAACCCTCCGCCTGATTGGCGTTCATGCCAAATCCAAAGCGCCCCACGGCGCGCGCGATGATGCCGAACTCACCCGCCTTGCCATCGACAACCGCCGCAAGCAACTGGCCCAATGCCTCTGGCTGCGCCAGCGCGTGACGGCGCATATCCGCGCGGGCGACAGCGTCATCGTCATGGGCGATCTGAACGACGGCCCCGGTCTGGATGAATATGAAAAACTCTTCGGTCATTCCGGGGTCGAGGTTGTGCTTGGCCCCGACGACCCGCCCGATTTGCGCCTCTATGATCCGCATGCCCAAATGGCCATCACCCAGCGCCTTGGCGTCGCCCCTGCAACCGCCCGCTTCTTCATCGCGCCGCAGAACCGCTGGCTCGATGCCCTTCTCGATTTCATCATGGTCTCGCCCGATCTGCGCGCCCGCGCAGCCCCCGTCTGGCGCATCTGGCACCCCGATGATGACCCGGCGATTGCAGCCAATCCCACCCTGCGCGCCGCCCTTCTGGATGCCTCCGACCATTTTCCCGTGACGCTGGACCTTGCCCCCGTTGAATAGCCGCCGCCCATCCCCATCTATGGCGCATGAAACACGCAGCCCTGATCCTCGCCCTCGCCCTCACCCCGCTCCCCGCCCTCGCGCAGGAAACCCCCGCGCCCGAGGCCGAGGAAGGCCCCAGCCTGATGGAACGCGGCCTTGCCCTGTTCTTCGAAGGCTTCCAGCAGGAACTGGAACCCGCACTGGAAGGCATGGGCGGCGCGCTGACCGAGCTGAAACCCGCCCTCGACAGCATGATGGGCATGATCGACGACATGACCAATTACACGATGCCCGAAATGCTGGAAAACGGCGACATCATCATGCGCCGCAAACCCGATGCCCCGCCGGTTGAACCGCCTGCGGCACCGGGCACGGATCTGTAACGCCGCGCCAAAACCCCGCGCCCGAACCCCGCGCCTGACGGGGGCATCGCCCCTGTCAGATTTTTCGCAGAAAAATCGTCCCTTCACACCCGGCCAGACCGGATCAACCGGCCAGCATCGCCCGCGCCACACCGCGGCCCGACAGCACCGCCCCATGAGCGGTGCCGTGATACTCCGGCTCCGCAGCCTCACCCGCGAACCACAGCGCCCCCTCCCACTCTGCCCCTGCCAGCGCGCGGCGGCTGTCCGGCCCGGTGCCCACCGCGTGGAAACTGTAACTTCCAAGGCTGAACGGATCACGCCCCCAGCGCGTCACCTGCGCCGCGACCGGGCTGGGAAACCCCGATCCGAACATTGCGCGCAAGGCATCCGTCGCCGCAGCCACCGTCGCACGGTCATCCAGCCCTTCCAACGCGGCCGCCTGATCGCCGGCATGAAACCCCAGTAGAACCGGTGCCCCCGTCCCCCGTGTCAGCGACACCCATTCCGCCCAGACCCCCGGCTCTGGCCCCAACCAGCCGATCCAGTCCACATCATCGGGCCACTGCACCCGGTCAAAGCGCAGCCAGCACTTGTTCAGCAAGCCCATGCCCAGCCCGTCAATCGCCGCCTGCCGCGCAGGCTCCAATGGCGCGGCAAACCGCACGCGTCCCGATTGCAGCACGCCCAGCGGCAGCGTGCAGACGATCTGCCCCGCCGGGATCACAGACCCATCCGCCAGCGTCACGCGTCCCGGTGCGATCTGCACCACCTCGGCCCCGAACCGCAAGGTCAGCCCGGCCGCCATGTGGCCCACCACCTGATCGAACCCGTCGGGAAACAGTGCATCCGCGCCCCCGAACTCGGCCCCTTCCGCCCCCCACCAGGCTGACAAACGCCGCGCAGGGCTGCCATATTCCTGCTCCAGCGTGCTGTTGATCAGATACTGTACCAACCGCCGCTCTCCGGCACTGGCCTTGCGCCAACCCGTCGACGCCTCTACCGCCGCCATGACCGAAACATCGCTCTCGCGATCCTCCGCCGCCTCCAGAGCCCGGCGCAGGATCCGCTCCGCCCCCCGCAGGTCCGGGTCGACCTCCTCCCCCGCCGCATCCAGCAGGATCGCCCGGTCATAGCTCGTCTCCACCAGCCGGGCCCCCGCCTCACGCGCCAGCGCCTCCAGCGGGTTGCCCTTGCGCCCGTGTATCCAGCTTGCCCCCAGATCCATCGGCAGATCGGGCCAGAGGCGCGAGGTGTGGATGCGCCCGCCCGGCCGATCCCGCGCCTCAAGAACGGTCACCGCCAAACCCGAAGCCGCCAGCGCCCGCGCAGCGGACAACCCGGCCAGCCCCGCCCCGATCACCACGACCGGCCCTTCCGCCGCCCGCGCCGCCCGCAGACCCAGGCCCATCGCCCCCAAACCCATCACCACCGCACGCCGTTTCAAACCAAGGGGCATGGCAACCGTCAGGTCCGGGTTGCCCGGATCAGCGACAGAATATCCCGCGCCGCCTCGGGGATATTCGTCCCCGGCCCGAAGATCGCCTTCACCCCGGCATCATAGAGGAACTGGTAATCCTGCTGGGGGATCACACCCCCGCAGATCACCAGTATCTCGCCCGCCCCGGCATCCTTCAGCGCCTGCACCAGCTTGGGCGCAAGCGTCTTGTGCCCCGCCGCCTGCGAACTGATCCCCACCACATGCACGTCATTGTCGATGGCATCCTGCGCGGCCTCTTCCGGCGTCTGGAACAGCGGGCCCACATCTACATCAAACCCGATATCGGCGAAGGCCGTGGCGATCACCTTCGCCCCCCGGTCATGCCCATCCTGCCCCATCTTGACGACCAGCATCCGCGGACGCCGCCCCTCCTCTTCGGCAAAGGCCTCCACGTCCTTCTGGATCTGGGCAAAGCCCTGATCGCCCTCATAGGCCGCGCCATAAACGCCGGCGAGTGTCTTCACCTCGGCGCGATGACGCCCAAAGATCTTTTCCATCGCCATGCTGATTTCTCCGACTGTGGCCCTTGCGCGGGCCGCAACCACGGCCGCCTCCAGCAGATTTCCGCCCTCCGTGGCGCGGCGGGTCATCTCCTCCAGCGCCGCCTGACAGGCGGCCTCATCCCGCGCCGCGCGGGTGGCCTTCAGCCGCGCAATCTGCGACTCGCGCACCGCCACATTGTCGATGTCGAGGAAATCGATCGGGTCTTCCTTGTCCTTGCGGTACTTGTTGACCCCGACGATCACCTCTTCCCCCCGGTCGATCATCGCCTGCCGCCGCGCGGCGGATTCCTCGATCCGCAGCTTGGGCATCCCCGTGGCCACGGCCTTGGTCATGCCTCCCATCGCCTCGACCTCTTCCATCAGGATCCAGGCTTCCTCGGCCAGCTGCGCGGTCAGCGTCTCCACATAGTAAGACCCCGCCAGCGGATCGACGACATGGGTGATCCCCGTCTCCTCCTGCAAGATCAGCTGCGTGTTCCGCGCGATCCGGGCACTGAATTCCGTGGGCAGCGCAATCGCCTCATCCAGCGCATTGGTATGCAGCGACTGCGTCCCCCCCAGCGCCGCCGCCATCGCCTCATAGGCGGTGCGCACCACGTTGTTATACGGGTCCTGCTCCTGCAGGCTGACGCCACTGGTCTGGCAATGGGTCCGCAGCATCAGGCTTTCGGTCTTTTTCGCGCCGAACCCGTCCATGATCCGGTGCCACAGCATCCGCGCCGCGCGCAGCTTGGCCACTTCCATGAAGAAATTCATCCCGATGGCGAAAAAGAACGACAGGCGCGGCGCAAACGCATCCACATCCATCCCCCGCGCCAGCGCCGTGCGGACATATTCCCGCCCATCGGCCAGCGTGAAGGCCAGTTCCTGCACAAGGTTCGCCCCCGCCTCCTGCATGTGATAGCCGGAAATGGAGATGGAGTTGAACTTTGGCATCTCTTTTGCCGTGTATTCAATGATATCCGCGATGATCCGCATGCTGGGTTCGGGCGGATAGATATAGGTGTTCCGCACCATGAATTCTTTCAGGATGTCGTTCTGGATCGTCCCCGACAGGGCCGCCCGCGACACGCCCTGTTCTTCCCCGGCCACGATGAAACTGGCCAGAACCGGGATCACCGCCCCGTTCATCGTCATGGACACACTGACCTTGTCCAGCGGGATGCCGTCGAACAGCACCTTCATGTCCTCGACGCTGTCGATGGCCACGCCCGCCTTACCCACATCGCCCTCAACGCGCGGATGGTCGCTGTCATAGCCGCGATGGGTGGCCAGATCGAAGGCGACCGAAACCCCCTGCTGCCCCGCCGCGAGCGCCTTGCGATAGAAATTGTTGCTCTCTTCCGCCGTCGAAAACCCGGCATATTGCCGGATGGTCCAGGGCCGGCCCGCATACATCGTCGCCCGCACCCCGCGCGTGAAGGGTGCCACGCCCGGCAATTCGCCCATCTGCGGCAACCCGGTCACATCCGCCTGCGTATACAGCGGCTTGACCACGATCCCCTCCAGCGTGTCCCAGGTCAGGCTGTCGGGGTCTGCACCCTTCATTTCCTTGGCAGCCAGAACGCGCCATTTCGACAGATCTTCCGTCATCTTTCTTCCTTCCACTGCCGGGGTGGGCATCCCGGCCATATCCCTTGGGTTTTCAGACGCATGCCCTATATTCAGGGTCAAAGAGGAACCGCATGAAAACCCTGCTTGCCTTGCTTGTCGCAGCCCTGCTGCCAATGTCGGCCTTCGCACAGGAGGCCGCCGATTTCGCCCCCGTCCCGGCATCCGAGGTGGTGCTGGACGATCTCATGTATGTGAAGCGCCCGCTGGTCGTCTTCGCCGACTCGCCCAATGATCCCAACTTCATCCGCCAGATGGACCTGATCGGTCGCGATCCCGCCTCGCTTCTGGCGCGCGATGTGGTGGTGATCACCGATACAGACCCCGCCGCCCGGTCCGAATTGCGCAAGAAACTCCGCCCGCGCGGCTTTTCGCTGGTGATCCTCGACAAGGATCTGAAAACCACCCTGCGCAAACCGCTGCCTTGGGACGTGCGCGAAATCACCCACGCCATCGACAAATTCCCGCTGCGTCGGCAGGAAATCCAGCAAGGCAACCGCCCGGCCGCCGGGGGCTGAAACGCAGCCCCCCGCAAGCCGATCATGCCGTGATGGGTCGGCAGGGTGTCCATCGGATCACTCGAACTCCATGATGACTTCGTCCACCTTCAGGCTCGCGCCTGCACTGGCGGTGATCTTCTTCACCACACCGCGCCGCTCGGCCTTCAGGATGTTCTCCATCTTCATGGCCTCCACCGTCGCCAGCGCTTGGCCCTCCTGAACCTCGTCGCCTTCCGCCACGTTGATCTTAACCACCAGCCCCGGCATGGGGCACAGTAGATACTTCGACGTATCAGGGGGCAGCTTTTCAGGCATCAGCAGCGCCAATTCATGTTGGCGCGGGCTGCGCACATGGCATTTCACCTCTGCCCCGCGCAGCCGCAGGCGGAACCCGCCCGAGATCTTGCCGACCTTCATCACCAAAGGCGTGCCATCCACCATCAGCCGCGCCAGCGGCTGCCCCGGCGTCCAGTCGCTGGTCACCCGGTGCGTGGTGCCCTCGGCGAAGGTCACCGTCGATCCATCACGATCTGCCCGGATCGTCACGGCAAAAGCCTCGCCCTGCACCGCCACCACCCAGTCATCACCCACCCGGCGCTGATGGTTGTCCATCGTCCCGGTGATCCGCGTGCGCCGGATCTCGGCCACCCGGTTCATCGCCGCTGCTGCTGCCGCCACCCGGCGCAGCGTCGGCGCGTCCAGTGTCGCCCCTTGGAACCCTTCGGGATATTCCTCGGCAATGAAAGCCGTGGTGATATTGCCGGAAACGAACCGCGGATGATCCATCACCGCGCCCACGAAGGGCAGGTTATGGCCGATCCCCTCCACCTCGAACGTGTCCAGCGCCAGCCGCATCTCCTCGATTGCCGCCTCGCGCGTCTCGCCCCAAGTGCAGAGCTTGGCGATCATCGGATCGTAATACATGCTGATCTCGCCGCCCTCGAACACGCCGGTATCGTTGCGCACGATCCCCCCGCGCGGCGTCGTCCCTTCCACCGGCGGGCGATAGCGCGTCAGACGGCCGATTGATGGCAGGAAGTTGCGATAGGGGTCTTCCGCATACAGCCGGCTCTCCATCGCCCAGCCGTTGATTTTCAGATCATCCTGCTTGAACGGCAAAGGCTCACCCGCCGCCACTCGGATCATCTGTTCCACCAGATCGACTCCGGTGATCAGCTCCGTCACCGGATGCTCCACCTGCAACCGGGTGTTCATCTCCAGGAAATAGAAATTCCGGTTGCCATCAACGATGAATTCCACCGTCCCCGCGCTGGTATAGCCCACCGCCTTCGCCAAGGCGCAGGCCTGTTCCCCCATCGCCTTGCGCGTCGCGGGGTCAAGGAACGGCGACGGCGCCTCTTCGATCACCTTCTGGTTCCGCCGCTGGATCGAACATTCCCGCTCATGCAGGTAAACGCAGTTGCCATGCTTGTCGGCCAGAACCTGAATCTCGATATGGCGCGGCTGCGTGACGAATTTCTCGATGAAGATCCGGTCATCCCCAAAAGACGCCGCCGCCTCGTTCTTGGATGACTGGAACCCTTCCGCCGCCTCGGCATCATTCCATGCGATCCGCATCCCCTTGCCACCGCCCCCGGCGCTGGCCTTGATCATCACCGGGTAACCCACCTGCCCGCTGATCTTCACCGCCTCATCGGCATCGGCAATCAGGCCCATATAGCCCGGCACCGTTGACACCCCGGCCTCCTGCGCCAGCTTCTTGGACGTGATCTTGTCGCCCATCGCCTCGATCGCCGGGCTGGGCGGGCCGATGAACACCACGCCCTCCTTCTCAAGCGCCGCCGCGAAATCCATCCGCTCCGACAGGAACCCGTATCCCGGATGCACCGCCTCGGCCCCCGTCGCGCGTACCGCCGCCATGATCTTGTCGATCACGATATAGGACTGGTTCGCAGGCGCGGGGCCGATATGCACCGCCTCATCCGCCATCTTCACATGCAGCGCATTGCGGTCGGCATCGGAATAGACCGCCACCGTCTTGATACCCATCTTGCGGGCGGTCTTGATGACGCGGCAGGCTATCTCGCCCCGGTTGGCGATCAGGATCTTCTTGAACATCTCTCTCCCCTTGCACCGCGCCCTCGCCGGGACGCGGAAATGACAAAGGCCACCCGGGCGATCTGCCCGGATGGCCTTTGCGATGTGGCATCAGGCTGCCCGGAGGCAGCCGTCAGATCAGTAGCGACGGCAGGGCGGCAGCCCCGGCAGGCCGCAGGACGCAGCCCCGGCCAGCGCGCCAAGCGCGGCACCGGCAACCATGTTTTCATCCATCGCGTCAGCGATGGCGGCACCGGCGACCGCGCCGCCAAGGCCGCGCTCGGTCGGGGTCGCCATGCAGCCCGCAAGGGTCGTGGTGGCAAGTGCAAGAATGACGAAATACTTACGCATGGCTCGGTGCCTCTCAAGGTTGTTATTGCACACGAGTTTACCGTGTTCACCGACGCAATAAAGGGAAAACCGCGGCCAAACGATCCCGGTTTCGTGTGATCGGCAGAAGCGCGCGCATCAGCCCCCCCGTACCCCTTGAAAAAAAGGTCCGGCCGTCCCAGCTGCGGGGCCGGCCGGACTGCAAGGGAAGGGGTACAGTCTAGGCAGAGACGGGGGCCGTAGGAAAAGCACCCCGCATGCCTATCAGCTTGGCCGACCACGGCACCCATGGCAAACCCGAAGTCGGCACCAAAATCGGCCTCTGCGAAACCTTGCCAAAATGCGGATGCGGTCGGCGGATGCATGCCTAGTCATCCCCCCCGTCACCATCATAATCATCCTCGGCAAAGCCGAAATCGGGGGCATTCTTGGCAAATACCTCCGGAAAGCTTGCCTCGGCCCGTTTCACATCAATGCGCAGCATCGCGTCATAGGAACAGGGATCGAACGGATCTTCCGCCGCCACCACCTCACGCCCGAACAGCCAGGACAGCCGCCCCGCATCCAGATTGCCGCGCTCGAAGGGTTCTTCCCCGAACTGTGCCCACAGCGCCGCCATGAACCCCTGATCGGCCATCCGGTCGGCATGTTTGCGGTCGCGATAGCGTTCCCGCTTCACGATCTTTGCCGGCCCGTCCTTGCGGTTCTCGCGCCGTATGACGAATTGGAAGTCTGTTCCGGGCAACCGCCCCGGAAAACCGCGATGCTTCAGCATGTCCTGCCCCCATCAATACCAAGGGTGGCGTCATGCCGGATCAAACGGCCAAGGTCAAATCCGGCGCCCGTTTGCCGGGCGCCAGACATAATCGGGGCGGGCCGGGGCTGACACGCCCCATTGGCCCGCCCGGATATCTTACTTGTACTTGCCGGTGTAGGTCGGCTCGGTCGAAACGGGGGTATCCACGTAAACGACTTCTTCTTCTTTGGCAGCGCAAGCTGCGACAAAGGCAACCATGGCCAGGGCCAGAATGGTCTTCGTGCTCTTCGACATCCTCTACTCCTATTTTCTTGGAGGGTCAGACCGAACGAAACGCCGCCGGCCTGCCCCCGATGCGAGGCATAGGCCGCTTGGGTTCGGCCTGTGTGCACCATATCCGAAAAATCCGGGAAAGCACACGCAGACATAGCCAAGTTATCAGCCTGTGGCCCTGCTACATCAGCATGGCCCTGGCGGGCAAGACGCATCATGCTGGCATCGGCGGACATCAGAACATCTCCCAGACGCAAACACCCTCTTCGATCCGGAAGGATTCAAAGAATTGCGTGGCCTCCGGGGCCGCTTCACCAAAGGGCACCGCCACATCCGACAGCGAGATGATCACCTGGTCCGGATGCGGCCCCTGATCGGCGATGCGCGGCACGGCATAGCTGTCGCACAGATGCTGCATATCCGCCGCTGCCATGTCGAAATCGACCCCGCCCCCCGGCGCGATGTCGGGCGCAAGAAAGCGGAACCGCAGCGCCAGCCCGTCCGGCCCCGGCGCGTTCCAGATCACATCCTGCAAGGTTATCTCCTGCCCCGACGGCACCTCAATCCGCGTCCCGTCGCCCGGTTCCACCACAAGCTCCACCCCCGCCTCCTGCGCAGCCGCAGACCCCGCCAGAACGGCGGCCATCACGGCCATGCAGGCAAGGATGGGGCGGGCAAGGGTGGCGGGCATCATTCTGCTCCTACAGCGGAATATTGTCGTGCTTCTTCCACGGGTTCGTCTGCTTCTTGCCCCGCAGGCTGGCGAAGGCGCGTGCCACGCGGCGGCGGGTGGAATGGGGCATGATCACCTCGTCGATAAACCCCTTTTCCGCCGCCACGAATGGGTTGGCAAAGCGGTCCTCGTAATCCTTCACCCGCGCGGCGATCTTTTCCTTGTCGCCCAATTCGCTGCGATACAGGATCTCCACCGCGCCCTTCGCCCCCATCACAGCCACTTCCGCCGTGGGCCAGGCATAGTTGAAATCGCCCCGCAGATGCTTGGACGACATCACGACATAGGCCCCGCCATAGGTCTTGCGCGTCAGCACCGTCACCTTGGGCACCGTCGCCTCGCCATAAGCGAACAGCAGCTTTGCCCCATGCTTGATCACGCCCGCATATTCCTGCCCCGTCCCCGGCAGGAAGCCCGGCACATCCACAAGTGTCAGGATCGGGATCTCGAACGCATCGCAAAACCGCACGAAGCGCGCGGCCTTGCGGGATGCGTCAATGTCCAGACATCCGGCCAACACCATCGGCTGGTTCGCCACCACGCCCACCGACTGCCCCTCGATCCGGATGAAGCCGCAGATGATGTTGCCTGCGAAATCTTTCTGGATTTCAAAGAAATCGCTCTCATCAGCGATCTTCAGGATCAGTTCCTTCATGTCATAGGGCTGGTTCGGGTTGTCCGGCACCAGCGTATCCAGTGACATCTCCACCCGGCCCGGATCATCAAAGAACGGCCGCACAGGTGCCTTTTCACGGTTGTTCAGCGGCAGGAAATCGAACAGCCGCCGCGTTTCCGCGATCAGTTCGACATCATTCTCGCAGGCCCCATCCGCGACCGAGGATTTCTTCGTATGCGTCCCCGCGCCACCCAGCTCCTCGGCCGTCACCACCTCATTGGTGACCGTCTTCACCACATCCGGCCCGGTCACGAACATGTAGGAGCTGTCCTTCACCATGAAGATGAAGTCTGTCATCGCGGGCGAATAGACCGCCCCCCCGGCGCAAGGCCCCATGATCAGGGAAATCTGCGGCACCACGCCGGATGCCATGATGTTGCGCTGGAACACCTCGCCATAGGCGGCCAGCGAGCTCACGCCTTCCTGAATCCGCGCGCCACCGGAATCGTTCATCCCGATCACCGGCGCGCCGTTCTGTATAGCCATGTCCATGATCTTGCAGATCTTGGCCGCATGGGTCTCCGACACCGATCCGCCCAGCACGGTGAAATCCTGGCTGAACACATAGACCATGCGCCCATTGATCGTGCCCCAACCCGTGATCACGCCGTCGCCCGGATGGCGGTTCTCCTCCATCCCGAAATCGGTGCAGCGGTGCTGCACGAACATGTCGAATTCCTCGAAACTGCCCTCGTCCAGCAGCAGCTCCACCCGCTCTCGCGCGGTCAACTTGCCCTTGGCGTGCTGCGCCTCTACCCGGCGCACCCCGCCCCCGGCGCGGGCAACCGCACGACGGTCTTCCAGTTCCTGCAGGATATCCTTCATCGACGCGCTCCCCCCGAATTTCGTCACGGATTCTGGCCCCGAATTGGCCCCGAATTTGGCCGGACCATAGCGGCCCCAGCGGCCATGGCAAAACGGAGTTTCGCATATTTGCAATTAATTGGCAGATCATTGACTGCAAAACGCAAATTAGCAAACCCCTCGCCTTCCCCCCGGCCCCGCCCTAAACCCCGAACCTGCATATCCCCACCATCCACGAGGCCCCACTGACCCACCTTCCCGTTCCCGTCATCACCATCGGCCTCCTGATCGCCTCCAACATCTTCATGACCTTCGCCTGGTATGGGCACCTGAAATACAAATCCGCTTCACTGGTGCTGGTGATCCTGGCCAGCTGGCTGATCGCCCTGCCGGAATATGCGCTGCAAGTGCCGGCCAATCGCATCGGCCACAGCCATTTCTCGGCCGCCGAACTCAAGACGATCCAAGAGGTGATCACCCTCACCGTCTTTGCCATCTTCTCCGTATACTACCTCAAGGAACCGCTCACCTGGAACCACGCCATCGGCTTTGCCTTCATCGCGCTGGGGGCCTTCTTCATCTTTCACAAATGGGCCTGAAAAGACCCTGCGCACACACCCATGTGCATTCCGGCCCATGGACAGCAGCAAAGTCAGAGCATAGGCCAACACCATGACCAGCCCGCGCTTCCTTGACCGCCGCACCCCGCCCCACATCTCCACCCTCATCCTGATGGCGGGTCTGTCGGCGCTTACGATGAACATCTTCCTGCCCTCACTGCCGGGCATGGCGGCCTGGTTCGACGTGCCTTACGGGCTGATGCAGCTGTCCGTCGCCCTCTACCTCGCGCTTTCGGCCCTGTTGCAAATCGTCATTGGCCCCATTTCCGACCGTTTCGGCCGCCGCAAGGTGCTCTTGTGGTCCATCGTCCTGTTCCTGATCGCCACCGTCGGCACGCTCATCGCGCCCGATGCAACCACCTTTCTGATCTGCCGCATGGCGCAGGCCGTCATCGCGGCCTGCATGGTGCTGTCGCGCGCCGTGGTGCGTGACATGGTATCGGATGCCGAAGCCGCCTCGATGATCGGCTATGTCACCATGGGCATGTCCATCGTCCCGATGATCGGCCCCGTAATCGGCGGGGTGCTGGATGAAACCTTCGGCTGGCAGGCCAACTTCGCCCTTCTGCTGATCCTCGGCCTCGCGACGCTCGCGCTTGTCTGGGCCGACCTTGGCGAAACCGCCACGATCCGCCGCGTGTCGCTGATGGATCAGATCCGCACCTATCCCGGCCTGCTGCGCTCGCGCCGGTTCTGGGGCTATGTCGGCTGCGCTTCCTTTACCTCCGGCTCTTTCTTCGCCTATCTCGGCGGCGCGCCCTATGTCGGCAACGTGGTCTTTGGGCTGTCCTCCTCCGAGGTGGGCCTTCTCTTTGCGATCACCGCCGTGGGCTATCTGTTCGGCAATTTCATCGCCGGGCGCTTCTCTGTCCGCCTCGGCATGAACCGGATGATCCTGTGGGGCACCATCGCCTCCATCTCCGGGCTGGGGATGCTGACCGCCGTTACGCTGGCGGGCGTTCATTCGCCTTATGTCTTCTTCGGCTTCACCCTCGCCCTCGGCCTTGGCAACGGCATGACCCTGCCCAATGCCAATGCCGGGATGCTGTCGATCAAGCCGGAACTGGCCGGCACCGCCTCGGGCCTTGGCGGCGCGATCCAGATCGGCGGTGGCGCGGCACTGGCCGCTTTTGCGGGCGCCCTGCTGACCGAAGGCGCATCCGAGATGCCGCTGGTCCTGCTGATGCTCGCCTCCGCCATCCTTGCCCTCATCTCCATCCTCGCCGTCATCCGCCGCGCCCGCACCCTCGGCCTCACCGCCTGAAGCCCAAGCCCACGCCCACGCCCGACGCCAAACCTTGACGGGCATGCTTTGCAAAGCCGATAACGGCTTTGCAAAAGGGGGGCGCGCCATGGCCACACAAAAACTCTATGCCGGGGCCAAGCTGCGCGAAATCCGCGGCCGGTTGTCGCTTACCCAAAAGACCTTCGCCGACAAGCTCGGTGTGTCGCTGCCCTATCTCAACCAGATGGAAAACAACCACCGCCCCGTCTCGGCCTCGGTGGTGCTGGCCTTGGCACAGGAATTCGGGCTCGATGTCACCGAACTGACCGTGGGCGAATCCGAACGTCTGGTGTCGGACATGCGCGAGGCCTTGGCCGACCCCGTCTTCGCCCAGACCACGCCCCCCTTGGCCGACCTGCGCCTTGCCGCCTCAAACGCGCCCGCGCTGGCCCGCGCCTTCCTTGATCTGCACCGCGCCTATCGCCAGACGCATGAACGCCTCGCCAGCCTCGACGAAGCCCTGGGTCGCGAAGACGCCTCCCTCCGCCCCTCCCCGTGGGAGGAAGTGCGCGACTTCTTCCACTATTGCGATAATTACATCGATGCCGTCGACCGCGCGGCTGAAAATTTCGCCGCCCCCGCCATCCCCACCGGCCCCGCGACCGATATCACCCGCATCGCCATCGCCGCGCTGGAACGGCGCGGTATCACCACCATCTTCACCGATCAGCCGGAAACCCGCCGCTATGACGCGGCCACAAAGCGCCTCGCCCTGTCCAACCGCACCGCCGTGCCCACCCAGCGCTTCCAGCTTCTGCTGCAAGTCGCCCTCCTCACGCAGAACGAACTGATCGAGGCAACGCTCGACCTCGCACGCTTCGCCACGCCCGAGGCGCGCGACATCGCCAAGATCGGCCTTGCCAATTACTTCGCAGGCGCGGCCCTGCTGCCCTATCGCGCCTTTCAGGCCGCCGCGCTGGAAACCCGGCATGATCTGGAACGCCTTGCCGATTTGTTCGGAGCCTCCATCGAACAGGTGGCCCACCGGCTTGCCACGCTGCAACGGCCCGGTGCCAAGGGCATCCCCTTCTTTTTCGTCCGCGTCGATCAGGCCGGCACCATCACCAAGCGCCACTCGGCCACGCGCCTGCAATTCGCCCGCTTCGGCGGCGCCTGCCCGCTCTGGAACGTCCACCGTGCCTTTGAAACGCCGGGCCATTTCCTGCGCCAGCTTGCCGAAACCCCGGATGGCGTGCGCTACCTTTGCCTTGCGCGCGACGTGTCAAAACCGGGGGGGGCCTTCCTCGCCCCGGTCCGCCGCTATGCCATAGGCTTGGGCTGCGAAATCACCCATGCCGCCAGTCTGGTCTATTCCGATGGGCTGGATCTGAAAGGCCGGTTCGAACCCATCGGCATCTCCTGCCGCATCTGCGAACGGCGCGACTGCCACCAGCGCTCCGTCCCGCCCCTCGAACGCCGCCTCAAGGTCGACCCCGACAAGCGCGGCCTCCTCCCCTATGACATCGCCGATTGAAAAGGCCCCGGGGGTGACCCGGGGCCTTCTGCATCCTCAGGCCGCAATCTGCTTCCAGATCGCATCCTTCAGCCGCATCCGCTTTTGGCGCAGTTCCGTTTCATGCTCGGGCGATGTCGGCTCGATCAATGTCTCGGCCCGATGCACGGCGCGGTTCACCTCGTGATACTCCTCCACCATCTTGGCGAAATGCGCATCCTTCGCCTTCATGGCATGGATCGCTTCGGCCTTTTCCGGGAAATCCTCATAAAGGTCGTGCGGCGTGTTCGACATGGTGCATCCTCTCAAGCTGTTATGACACAGACCTTAAGGAAGCATCCCGCTCCGCGCCTTGACCTCGGTCAACTCATCGCGCCGCGCGACGAAATCCTTCCGCCCGCGCCTCGGCCTCGGAACAGAACCACCGCTCACCCGCCCGCTCATTGATCCGCGTCGCGTCATAATCCGCCTGCCCCGGCAAGTGATAGATGCGCCGCCCCTGCGCGCCGATATTGCCCTTGATCGCACAAGCCGCCTGCGGCACGGGCTGCACCCCGCCAGACCCCGCCTTGCGATGCGCTTCCGGCTCCACCCAGTCCGATGCCCAGACACCCAGACCCTCGCGCCGCGCTGCCACTTCGGCATTCACATAGCGGTCCGAATAGCGGCGATAGGCCATAGCCCCGCCCTGCCGCACCATAAGGGCCGCCACGTCCTTGTCCTGCCGCAGACAAACCGCCACCGCACGGCCGTACCGATCCACGTCCTGCACCGCACAGGTCAGCCGCCCCCCCGCCACGATCCCGGCCAGCATGTCACGCGCCGCTGTCCCGCAGGCCCATGCCACCCCGCCCCGGTCGCAGACCTGATCCAGTTCCGGCGCATCGATCCCGAACAGCCGCACCTTCTCGCCCGCCAGTTCAATCGTATCGCCATCCACCACCCGCGCCCGCCCCTCCAGCGCCAAGGTCGGGCCAGTCAGCAGCATCAGAACGATCAGTGAACGAAAGATTAACATCATCCCCCGATTTCCGCCGCTACCGGGCGGAAATCAAGGTTAATGTTAACACTTCCTTAATTGGTTAAGAACGCAAGGCGAACATCACCCCCCGAACATCACCGCTGCGCCACCCGCCAATTCGGGTTGATCCACGGCTCTTGATTAGAGGCCGGAAGCGGCGTCCGCCCCAGCAGATGATCCGCCGCCTTCTCACCCACCATGATCGACGGCCCGTTCAGATTGCCATTCGTCACCTGCGGAAAGATCGAACTGTCGGCCACGCGCAACCCATCCACCCCGATCACCCGACATTCCGGATCGACCACCGCCATCGGATCATCCCGCCGCCCCATCCGCGCCGTGCCGCAAGGGTGATAGGCGCTTTCCGCATGGTGGCGGATGAAATCGTCCAACTCCGCATCGGTCTGCACTCCGGCGCCGGGCTGGATTTCATGCTTCACATGCCCCGCCATCGCCTCCTGCCCGAAAATCTCGCGCGTCAGGCGAATGCAGGTGCGGAAATCCTCCCAATCCTCGGGATGCGACATATAGTTGAACACGATCTTCGGCGCGACCGCCGGATCGCCCGACCGCAGCGTGACCGCCCCCCGCGACTTGGATCGCATCGGCCCGACATGGGCCTGAAACCCATGCCCCTCGGCCGCCACCTTGCCGTCATAGCGCACGGCGATGGGCAGGAAATGATACTGGATATCGGGATATTCCACCCCCGCCTTCGACCGGATAAAGGCACAAGCCTCGAACTGGTTCGATGCACCCAGCCCCTTCTTGGTAAACAACCACTGCGCCCCGATCACCGCCTTGCCCATCAGGTTCCAGTATTTGTACAGCGTGATCGGCTGCTTCGATGCGAATTGCAGATACAACTCCAGATGGTCCTGCAAATTCGCCCCCACACCGGGCCGATCCGCCACCACCTCCACCCCATGTTCGCGCAGATGCGCCGCATCCCCGATCCCCGACAGCATCAGGATCTTGGGCGTGTTGATGCTGGATGCCGCCACCACCACCTCGCGCGCGGCCCCGATCACCTCGATCTGCCCGCCCCGCTCCACCTCCACGCCCACGGCGCGGCCTGCCTCGATCACCACCCGCCGTGCCAGCGCGCGGATGACCTGTACCTTCCCGGTCTTGATCGCGGGCTTCAGATAGGCATTGGCCGCCGACCAGCGCTGCCCGTTGAAGATCGTGGCCTCCATCGGCCCGAACCCCTCTTGCTGCTGGCCGTTATAGTCGCGCGTTACCGGATAGCCCGCCTGCTCACCCGCCCGGATGAACGCCTGGAACAGCGGGTTGTCACGCGGCCCCCGCGTCACATGCAACGGCCCCTTCGCGCCGCGCCAACTGGGATCGGCCCCGTCACGCTGTCCGTGCCACTGTTCCATCCGCTGGAAATAGGGCAGCACATCGGCATAAGACCACCCCTGCGCCCCCATCTCGGCCCAGGTGTCGAAATCCCGCGCATGGCCGCGCACATAGACCATCCCGTTGATGGACGATGACCCCCCGATCACCTTGCCCCGCGGTGTGGCCAGCACGCGCCCGCCCAGATGCGGTTCCGGCTCGGTATGGAACCCCCAATCATACCGCGCCATGTTCATCGGATAGGACAGCGCCGCCGGCATCTGGATGAACGGTCCCGCATCCGTGCCGCCATGTTCGATCACCGTCACCGAAGCCCCGCCTTCGGCCAACCGCCAGGCCATGGCCGACCCTGCCGAACCAGCCCCGATGATCACGAAATCCGCCGACATGTCCCCAGTCCTTCTTGTTCAGTTCGTCCGCCCGGCCATCGCCAGACATTCGGAAAAGCGGTCAAAGGCCACATTCCCGCCTGACGCCACCACCAGCACCACCTTGCCCGCCACCGGCACCTGCCCCGCCAGCACGGCGGCCAGCGCCACCGCACCCGAAGGCTCCAGCACCAGCTTCAACACCTCGAACGCCCGCGCCATCGCCTCCGCGACAGGTGCATCCGCCACCGCCAACCCCGTCACCCCCGCCGCCTGACAGGCGGCAAAATTCGCAACCCCCGGCATCGGCGCCTGCAGCGCATCGCACAGCGTCGGCCCCCCCGGCGCCGCCACCCGTGCGCCCGCCCGCAGCGACAGGCCCATGCCGTCATGCCCCACGGGTTCGCAGCCCCAGATCGCCACACCGGGATGCGCCCCCCGCATCATCAGAGATACGCCCCCCATAAGCCCGCCACCGCCCACCGGGCAGACCACCACCTCCGGCACTGCGCCCGCCTCGCCCATCTGCGCCAGCGCCTCGACCGCCGCCGTCCCCTGCCCCGCGATCACCGCCATGTCGTCAAACGGATGGAGCAGCACCAACCCCCGCTCCGCCGCCAGATCGCGCGCCATGCCTGCCGCCACCACCTCGCGCGGGGCATCACCGTGATGCGACAGCACCACCTCCGCCCCCAGCGCCAGCGTCGCCTCGCGCTTCGCCGCAGGCGCATCCCACGGCATCACGATGCTGACTGGCACCCCCAGATCGCGCCCCGCCGCCGCCAAGCCTTGTGCGAAATTGCCGGATGAAAACGCCACCACGCCCCGCGCCCGCTCGGCATCCGTCAACTGCATCAACCGCCACAAAGCGCCGCGCAGCTTGAACGACCCCGTCCGCTGCAACCCTTCGGCTTTCACGAACAACCGCGCCGCCCCGCATTCCCGCGCCAGCACATCCGATTCCAGCAAAGGCGTCCGCCGCACCCGCCCTGTCAGCGCCTGATGCGCCGCCGCCATATGTGCCGGCTGTGGCAGGTCAATAAGGTGCATCCACCGGCCCCATCCCCACATAGACCGATTTCACCTGCGTGTAGTGCTCCACTGCCGCGCGCCCGTTCTCCCGCCCCACGCCCGACATCTTCGATCCACCAAAAGGCGACTCCACAGGCGTCAGGTTATAGGCGTTGATCCAGCACGTCCCGGCCTCCAGTGCCGCGATCACCCGATGTCCGCGCGTCAGGTCTGCCGTGAACACCCCCGCCGCCAGCCCGAATTCTGTGGCATTGGCCCGCGCGACCACCTCATCCTCACCGTCGAAATCCAGCACCGCCATCACCGGACCGAACACCTCTTCCCGCGCGATGGTCATCGCGTCGGTCACATCGGCAAACACCGTGGGCTGAACGAAATACCCGCTGTTGATCGCTGCCCGCCCGCCACCACAGATCAGCCGCGCGCCTTCGGCCTTGGCGGTTTCCATGTAACCCAGCACCTTGTCCATCTGCACCGCGCTGACCAAAGGCCCCATCTGCGTGGCCTCGTCCTGCGGATCGCCCAGAACGATCCCCGCCGTCCGCTCTGCCAAACGCGCAAGGAAACGGTCCTTGATCCCCTTCTGCACGAACACCCGCGTGCCATTGCTGCACACCTGCCCTGCCGAATAGAAATTCCCCAGCATCGCCGCGCCAACCGCATCTTCGACGGATGCATCATCGAACACGATCAGGGGTGACTTGCCGCCCAATTCCATCGTCACATTGCGCACGCCATCCGCCGCCGCCGCATAGACGCGCCGCCCCGTCGGCACCGATCCCGTCAGCGACACCTTCGCCACGCGCGGATCGCTCACCAGCGCAGCCCCCACTGCCCCGCGCCCCTGCACGACATTGAACAACCCCGCAGGCAAGCCCGCCGCCACGAAAATCTCGGCCAGCTTCAGCGCGCCCAAAGGCGTCACTTCCGATGGCTTGAACACCATCGCATTGCCAAGGCTCAGCGCAGGCGCGGCCTTCCAGCAGGCAATCTGGCTGGGGTAGTTCCACGCCCCGATGCCCACGCAAACCCCCAAAGGCTCGCGGATCGTATAGACGAAATCCCGCCCCAGCGGGATCGTCTCGCCCGTCACCGTGGGGGCCAGCCCCGCAAACCATTCCAGACTGTCCGCCCCGCTCGGCCAATCGGCCACCCGCGTTTCCTGAATGGGCTTGCCGGTATCCAGCGTCTCCAGTTGCGCCAATTCCTCGCCCTGCTCGCGGATCATGTCCGCCGCGCGGCGCAGGATGCGCGCCCGTTCCACAGGTTTCAGAGCAGCCCATTCCCGCTGCGCCCGGTGGGCCGAGGCCAGCGCCGCCTCCACCACCGCGCTTGTCGCCTCATGCAACACGGCGATGACCTCGCCTGTCGCCGGATAGATCACCTTGATCTGCGCACCCGCGCTGTCCTCGACATATGCGCCATCGACAAAATGGCTTCCTTGCGGTTGCGCCTTCATGCGACCCGTCCCTTCAATTGAGCATTCAGATAATCCAGCGCCACCGCCACCGCCGCCTGCCCGTCGGGCGGCCCGGATTTCAGCACCTCGCGCAGGTAAAGCCCGTCGATCAGCGCACCCAGCCCTTCGGCCACCTCCGCCGCCCGCGCGCCCGCCAGAGGCCGCAGGCAGACCATCAGGTTCGACCGCAGCCGCCCCTGATAAATGGCCAGCAATCGCTTCGCCTCCGGCACCGTCTGGGCCAGCACGTAGAAATTCAGCCAGGCCCCCACCACCTCGCGCCGGAAGTTCCCGGCACTGAAACTGGCCGCCAGAATCGCCCGCAACCGCGCCTCCGGCCCCTCGGCCACCGCAAGCGCGCCCCGCACCTCGGCCCCGTACAGCGTCAACACATGGCGCATCGCGGCCAGGAATATCTCTTCCTTGGACCCGAAATAATGATGCGCAAGCGCGCTCGACATGCCCGCGCGCTTGGCGATCTGGCTCACCGTCACGTCCAGCGACCCGACCCGCCCGATTTCGCTGATCGTGGCTTTGACCAGCGCCGCCTTTCGGATAGGCTCCATCCCAAGCTTCGGCATATCGGTCTGGCCCCCAAGAAAATCCTTGCCAAACCGAATAAGCGTGAAGTCTATTGACTCGTCAATCAACAAAAACTGCCAGGGAGACCGCTCATGTTCAAACACCTCCTCCTCGCCAGCACCGCATCGCTTGCGCTGGCCGGGGCCGCCGCCGCCGAAGGCTGCGACACGGTCATCTTCTCGGATGTGGGCTGGACCGACATCACCGCCACCACCGCCGCCACCACCCTCGTGCTCGAGGCGCTGGGATATGAGACGGAAACCAAAGTCCTCTCCGTCCCCGTCACCTACACGGGCCTGGCCGAAGGCGATATCGACGTGTTCCTCGGCAACTGGATGCCCTCGATGGAGGCCGACATCGCCCCCTACCGCGACGCAGGCACCGTCGACACCGTCCGCGCCAATCTGGAAGGCGCGAAATACACGCTCGCCACCAATGAACATGGCGCCGCCCTCGGCATCACAGATTTCACGAAGATCAAGGATCACGCCGAGGCTCTCGGTTCGCAGATCTACGGCATCGAACCCGGCAATGACGGCAACCGTCTGGTGCTTGAGGCGATCGAAAGCCCCGCCTTCGGTATGGACGGCTTTGAAATCGTTGAATCGTCAGAGCAGGGCATGCTCGCCGAAGTGGCCAGCAAGACCGAGGCAGGTGAGCCCATCGTTTTCCTCGCCTGGGAACCCCACCCGATGAACGCGAACTTCAAGCTGACCTACCTGACCGGTGGCGATGATCTGTTCGGGCCGAATTTCGGCGGGGCGACGATCTTTACCAACACCCGTGCGGGCTATGTCGCCGAATGCCCGAACACCGGCAAACTGCTGCAGAACCTGGTCTTCACCCTGCCCATGGAAAACGAAATCATGGGCGCGATCCTGAATGACGGCGCCGATCCGCGCGATGCCGCCAAGGCATGGCTCACCGCCAACCCCACCATCTGGGAACCCTGGCTGGAGGGCGTGACGACCAAGGATGGCGGCGACGCCAAGGCCGCAGTCACCGCCGCCCTGCAATAAGCGCTCCGCCCTGCGGCAGGCACCCGGGGGCTTCGCGCCCCCGGACCCCCGCGGGGTATTTTCCGCCAAGATGAAGGGGGAAGGCCGCAGATGGAGTGGCTGACTGACACAAAGATACCGGTCGGAAAGGCCGCCAAGGCCGTGTTCGACTGGATGAACACCAATCTTGGTCCGCTATTCGACCTGATCTCCGCTGTGATGGAGGCGATGATCGACGGCATCCTGTGGGTGCTGCAAACGCCCCATCCGCTGATCATCATCGCGGCCTTCATCGCCCTTACATGGTATCTGCAAAGGTCGTGGAAAGTCTGCCTCGGCTGCCTGCTGGGCTTTCTGTTCATCCTCAACCAGGGCTATTGGGAAGAAACCACCGAAAGCCTGACCCTGATCCTTGCCGCCTGCGTGGTCTGCATGGGGCTTGGCGTGCCCATCGGCATCGCCGCCGCGCATCGCCCGCGCCTCTACCGCGCGATGGTCCCCGTGCTCGATCTGATGCAGACCCTGCCCACCTTCGTCTACCTGATCCCGGCCATCGTTTTCTTCGGTCTTGGCATGGTGCCGGGCCTGATCGCCACCGTGATCTTCGTGCTGCCCGCCCCCATCCGCCTTACGCATCTGGGCATTTCAACCACCCCGCAGGCCCTGCTGGAGGCCGCCACCGCCTTTGGCGCCACCCCGCGCCAGACCCTGTGGAAGGTCGAACTTCCCTACGCCCTGCCGCAGATCATGGCGGGCCTGAACCAGACCATCATGCTGTCGCTGTCCATGGTCGTCATCGCGGCCCTTGTCGGGGCGAACGGCCTTGGTGTGCCGGTCGTCCGCGCGCTGAACTCGGTCAACTCCGCCCTCGGCTTTGAAGCCGGCTTCATCATCGTGGTCGTGGCCATCCTGCTTGACCGCATGCTTCGGGTGACGCGCAAATGACCGCAAAACGCAACGCTGTAGAATTCGACCGCGTCTCCATCGTCTTTGGTGACAACCCCGACCGCGCCCTTCCGCTGATGGATGCAGGCAAGACCCGGGCCGAGGTGCAGCAGGCCTGCGGCCAAGTGCTGGGTGTGCATGACTGCACCCTGTCCGTGGCCGAAGGCGAAATCCTCGTCCTCATGGGCCTGTCAGGCTCGGGCAAGTCCACGCTGCTGCGCGGGGTCAACGCGCTCAACCCCGTGGTGCGCGGCGAGGTTCGGGTCTGGGATGGCAGCCGCATGGTTTCCGTCACCAAGGCCGATCCCGCCACCTTGCGCGAACTCCGCCTGTCACGCATTGCCATGGTGTTTCAGCAATTCGGCCTCCTGCCCTGGCGTACGGTGCGCGAAAACGTGGGCCTCGGCCTTGAACTTGCCGGCATCCCGGTGGAGGGGCGCCGCGCCAAGGTGGATGAACAGCTTGCGCTCGTGAACCTCACCCAATGGGCCGACCGCAAGGTGGGCGAACTGTCAGGCGGCATGCAGCAACGCGTGGGCCTCGCCCGCGCCTTCGTGACGCAAGCCCCGATCCTGTTGATGGACGAACCCTTCTCCGCCCTCGATCCGCTGATCCGGGCGCGATTGCAGGACGAACTCCTCGACCTGCAGGCAAAGCTGAAACGCACCATCGTCTTCGTCAGCCACGATCTGGATGAGGCGTTCAAGATCGGCAACCGTATCGCCCTGATGGATGGCGGCCGCATCGTCCAATGCGGCACCGCGCGCGAGATCATCGCCAACCCGGTCAGCGATTACGTCGCCGATTTCGTGGCCCACATGAACCCGCTCTCGGTGCTGACCGCACGCGACGTGATGGAGGTCGGCCCCGGCACCGGCCCCAACGTGGATTGCGAAACGCCCGTCCGCACGGTGATGACCCTGCTCTCCGAAGGGGCCGGGGAATTGCAGGTGACCGAAGGCGGCCAGCCCATCGGCGTGATCCGCGCCCCGTCCCTGATGGCGCGGCTGATCGATCCGCGCGGCCAGAACCAGAAATAGGACTTGAAACAGGTCAGGGCCGGATGAAGGTCAGCGTGTTCCCACGCGGCAGATAGGACAGTTCCATCCGGTCGCCCGTCACCGACAGCACCGCATAGCATTGCATATCCGCAGGGTCGCCCCCCATCATCTGCAGGCTCATAAGCACTCCGCCCTGCGCCTCACCGCAGACATCTGACAGCGTCAGCACCGACACCCGCAGCACTTCGCCGTCATAGCGATCGGTCTGCTCCGATCCGGTGATCTCGATCTGCGACAGCGGGTCATCCGCGCTGACCCACAAGCCCTGCATCGCCGCGCGTTCAACTGCATAGGGATCCTCCCCCAGCTCCAGCGATGCAATCGCGCCTTCCGCGGTGATGTCGCCGTAGACCAAAAGATCGCCCGAAACCATCAGCGCCGTCCCCATCGGCAAGGCGGCCATCGCCTCCAGCGCCGCCGGGTTGCTGTTGCCCGCCGCATAAGCAATCCAGCGCCAGCCTTCGGCATAGAAGGTGCACCCCTCCCCACCTTCGGTCGGCCCGCATCCCTGCAGCACGGCATCCACCCGAAACGGTTCCCCGCTCTGGCCACGCTCAAAGCTTGGGGTCGCGGCGGCGGCAAGCAGGCCCGGCATATCCTCACCCTGCAAGGGGATCTCGTCAAACGCGGGCTCGGCGGCATCCGCCTGCTTCGCCCCGGGCGCGGCGGTCATGCGAAAAGTGAAATCCGTCGCCTCTGGCCCGGTGTCGATATGCGCAAAGGCCCGGCTTTCGGCGGCAAGTTCCGCGCAATCGCCATCCGCCCCGGTCAGGGTAAAGGCACCGGGTTTGGTGCAAAAGCTGTAGCCTTCGCCCGCAAAGGCAGCATCGCCAGCCAAGGTATAATAATAATGCTGCTGCTGCAGATCGCCCGCCTGCACCAGAGCGCAGGCACCGGGTTCGATCCCCCACCACCCCTCGCTGGTCCACACGCCCTCTGCCGCATAGGCAATGGCAACCGAGGCGCGGGCGTCCCGATCATTGCACAGCGTAAGCCCCGCCTCGGCCTGCCCGGCAATCAGCACCAGACCCGCAATCAAACCTGCACGCATCACACCCTCGATTCTACCACGTCCCGGAATGAAGCCGGGGCTGGGCTGCCTGTCCAGTGTCTTGCGTGCAAGATCGACGCGGCGCCTATTCGGCAGCGGCCTTTTTCGCGGCGGGTTTCTTGGCCGCTGGCTTCTTCACCGCCGCCTTGGGCTTGGCGGCGGCCTTGGGCTTCGCGGCCGCTTTGGGTTTGGCCGCCGCCTTGGCCTTTGCGGGTTTCTTGCCACCCGACTTGCCCGCCTTCTCGGCAATCAGCGCCAGCGCCTCGTCCAGCGTCACCGCCTCGGGGTCCAGATCCTTGGGCAAGGTCGCATTCACCTTGGCCCATTTCACATAAGGCCCGTACTTGCCGGGCATCACCTGCACCTCACCGCCATCGGGATGTGCGCCCAGCACGCGCAAAGGCCCTGCAGGGGCCGAGGCCCCGCGTCCCCGCGTCGCCTTCTGCGCCAGCACCTCGACCGCGCGGTTCATCCCGATGGTGAACACCTCCTCCACATCCGGGATATTGGCGTAAACCGACCCATGCTTCACATAGGGCCCGAACCGCCCGATGGCCGCCTCTACCATCTGCCCATCCTCGGGATGCGGCCCGATCGGGCGCGGCAGGCTCAGCAACTGGATCGCGCGCTCCAGCGTCATGCTCTCGGGTGACCACCCCTTCGGCAAGCTGGCGCGCGGCGGTTTCGGTGCCTCTGCTGTCGCCTCACCCTTCTGCACATAGGGGCCAAACCGCCCGGTTCGCATGCTGATCGGCTGACCATCGGCATCCTGCCCCAACACCGTGCCATCGGCGGAAAGCGCACCGCCCTCCTCACCCCCGCCAATCGGGCGGGTATAGCGACATTCCGGGTAGTTCCCGCAGCCGATAAAGGCCCCACCCGACCGCGCGGTCTTCAGGTTCAGACGGCCCGTGCCACAGACCGGGCAAACCCGCGGATCGCTGCCATCGGCCCGCGCCGGATACAGATGCGGCGCAAGGAATTCGTCAATCTTTTCCAAGACCTCGCTGATCCGCAGATCGGCCGTCTCGGCAATCGCCGCGGAAAAATCACGCCAGAACCGCGCCAGCACTTCCTTGTAATCCCGCTCGCCCGCCGACACGTCATCCAGCTGCGATTCCAGATCGGCCGTGAAATCGAAATCCACATAGCGGCGGAAGTAGTTCGTCAGGAACGCCGTCACCAGCCGCCCTTTATCCTCCGGGATCAGGCGGTTCTTGTCCTTGCGGACATATTCGCGGTCCTGAATCGTGCCGATGATGCTGGCATAGGTCGACGGGCGCCCGATCCCCAGCTCTTCCATCCGCTTGACCAGCGTCGCCTCCGTATAGCGCGGCGGCGGCTGGGTGAAATGCTGATCGGGGCTGACCGCGCGCTTCTCCACCGCCTCGCCCTGCGTCACCTGCGGCAGGCGGCCTTCATCCTCGCCATCGTCATCGCGCCCTTCGTCATACACGGCAAGGAACCCGTCAAACAGCACCACCTGCCCATTGGCACGCAGCACCACCTGCCCATCGGCGCTGGCCACATCCACCGCCGTCCGCTCCATCCGCGCCGCGGCCATCTGGCTCGCGATCGTGCGCTTCCAGATCAGTTCATAGAGCTTTTTCTGATCCGCCTCGACAAGGCGCAGCTTCTCCGGCCCCGCCGCCATATCGGTGGGGCGAATACATTCATGCGCTTCCTGCGCGTTCTTGGCCTTGTTCTTGTACATGCGCGGGCTGTCGGGCACATAGGTCGGCCCGAAGCGGCGCTTGATCTCGTCCCGCGCGGCCATCACCGCCTCAGGGGCCATGTCGATGCCATCGGTCCGCATATAGGTGATATGCCCCGCCTCATACAGCCGCTGCGCCGCGCTCATCGTGGCCTTGGCGCCCATGCCGTACTTCCGGCTGGCCTCCTGCTGCAGGGTCGATGTCATGAAGGGCGGCCACGGGTTGCGGGTGGCGGGCTTGGCCTCCACCGATTGCACCGCCAATGTTCGCGAAGTGACAGCCTGCACCGCCAATTCCGCGGCCTCTGCCGTCGGAATGTCGAATTTTGACAGTTTCTTCCCGCCCAGAACCGAAAGCGTCGCCTCAAACTCCTGCCCGCGCGGTGTGGTCAGCACGGCCTTCACGGTCCAGTATTCCTGCGCGCGAAACGCCTCGATCTCCATCTCGCGCTCGACGATCAGGCGCAGGCACACCGATTGGACCCGCCCCGCCGATTTCGCCCCCGGCAGCTTGCGCCACAACACGGGCGACAGGGTAAACCCCACAAGATAATCCAGCGCGCGCCGCGCGAGATAGGCATCGACCAGCGCCTCGTCCACCTGACGCGGTTCTTTCATCGCCTTGGTCACCGCCTCTTTGGTGATGGCGTTGAAGGTGACGCGCGACACCTTCTTTCCCTTCTTGATCGAAGACGCCAGCGCCTCCTGCAAATGCCAGGAAATCGCCTCGCCCTCGCGGTCGGGGTCGGTTGCAAGGATCAGCGTGTCATCGGTCTTCAGCGCCTCTGCAATCGCGCGGACATGCTTTTTCGATTCCGGCGCAACTTCCCATTCCATCCGGAAATCCTGCTCGGGATCGACCGATCCATCCTTGGCAGGCAGGTCGCGCACATGGCCATATGACGCCAGAACCGTGTAATCAGACCCAAGGTATTTGTTGATCGTCTTGGCCTTCGCCGGGCTTTCCACAACGACAACAGCCATAAAAAATTCCCTTCATAAGCCCGGATCAACAGCGCGGCACCATGTGGGCGAACCCCTGCGCTTGTCAATGCAGCCATATGACCACCCTTCCGGCGGGTAAAAAGGGCACCGCGCGTCATGCCCTGCACGACCGCCTTCCCCCCCGACAGCTTTTCCGCCCCCTACTCCGTTATCCGCCGCCCCCACCTCTGCCCCATCACAGCTGCCGCAACTTGGCCGTACCATTCCGCGCCCTGTCTCGCGCAGCGCACCCACCGCTCAGTGCCCGGCGTTTAGGGCACGGCGTTCAGCTCCCAGTGAGCTGTACCCGACGTCCAGCGTTCAGCGTTCAGCTTCAAGTGTTCAGTTTTAAGTGTTCAGTGTTTGGTGTTTGGTGTTTAGCGTTCAGTGTTGGGTGACCATAACCAACCCACAGCGCCCATCACCCAGTGCCCAGCGCCAGCGTCCAGCGCGATTACCCAGCGTCCAGCGTCCAGCGTCCAGCGTCCAGCGTTATCATTAAGCGCCGTTATCCAGCGTCTAGCGTCATCACCCAGCGTCCAGCATCATCAGCCAGCGCCATCATCGAGTGTCCAACGTCCACCGCCATCATCCAGCGCCAGCGCCAGCGTCCAGCTCCCAACCAAACACCCGGCCCCATCGTTCTGCCGAACATTCGGCCAAGGCTCCCTGAATCTTGTCCGTTCACCCCCGCCGCTCAACAGCGCGACAGCAGCCCGCCTGCCTGCCGCAGCACGCGCCCCTCCATCTCCAGCGCGACCAACTCGCGCGCCACCGTCTCGGTCGGCAGGTCCAGATCGCGAATCAGCTGATCCTCGGGCACCGCGCTCGGCCCCAGCCGATCCAGGATCATTCCGTGCAGCGCGGCCACCTCGATCAGCGGGCGCCGTGGCGGCACCGGACCGGGCAACCCTGCCGATGGCATCCCTGCGCTTGGCGCCTGCGGCCCCACAACCTGCGCATCGATCGTCGCGCTCTCCGCCCGGCCGATGGTTGCGGCGACGCCGCCGATCGCCTCCAGCACATCCTCCGCCCCGCGAACCAGAACCGCTCCGTCCCGGATCAGCATGTTGCACCCGGCCGCCCGCGCATCGAACGGATGCCCCGGCACCGCCAACACCTCGCGTCCCAGATCCAGCGCATCCCGCGCGGTGATCAGGCTGCCGGATCGCGCCGCCGCCTCCACCACCACCACCGCCTGCGCCATCCCGGCGATGATGCGGTTACGCAGCGGAAAATGCCGCGCTTGCGGGGCCATCCCCATCGGCTGCTCCGATATCACGCATCCCGCCTGCACAATCTGCGCGGCCAGACCGACGTTTTCCTCGGGATAGATCACATCCACCCCGCCTGCCATAACCGCCACCGTCCCGGTGGCCAGCGCCGCCAAATGGGCCTCGGTGTCGATCCCCCGCGCCAGACCCGACACCACCACATGCCCCGCCTCGCCCAGCGCCCCCGACAGCCGACGCGCCATCCGCACGCCCAGCGAGGACGCATTCCGCGCACCCACCATCGCCACCATGGGCCGCGCAAGCAGCGTCACATCGCCCCGCGCCCACAGGATGGGCGGCGCATCCGGCATCTCCTCCAGCCCCGCCGGATAGCCCGGTCCGCCGGGGATCAGCATCACCGCCCCCGCCAGCCGCGCCTGCGCCATCTCATGGCGCGCCACTTCCACCGGGCAGGGCGCGTAATCCGCCACCCCCGCCCCGCGCGCCACCTCGGGCAGCGCGGCCAGCGCCGCCCGCACCGATCCATGTTCCGCCACCAGCCGGTGAAAGGTCACCGCCCCCACCCGCCGCGACCGGATCAGCCGCAGCCGATCCACCGGATCATCATCCTTGAAATCCCGCATCTGGCCCGCCTTCTGCTGCCCTACCCCGCCACGATGCCCCCGATTCCTTAAAACCCAATGAATCGCCACGCCCATCCCGGCGGAATCCGCCCACCCTGCGTCGCCTTCGTCATTGAAGCCGGCGCGAAAGTTTGATCAAATGGCGATAAATTCAGGTCCGCGCCGGACCCCGCAGGATGGAGCCCAATCATGCAGAATGCCGAAGTCGCCCTTCGCCGGGATCAAGCCATTTCCCGCGGCGTCGGGATGATGACCCAGATCTACGCCGACCGCGCCCTGAACGCGGAAATCTGGGATATCGAGGGGAACCGCTACATCGACTTCGCCGCAGGCATCGCCGTGGTCAACACCGGCCATTGCCACCCCAAGGTGATGGCCGCCGTCACCGCCCAGATGGCCAAGTTCACCCATACCTGCCATCAGGTCCTGCCCTATGAGAATTACATCCACCTCGCCGAACGGCTGAACGCCGCCGTTCCGGGCAATTTCGCCAAGAAGACCATCTTCGTCACCACCGGCGCAGAGGCCTGCGAAAACGCGGTCAAGATCGCGCGCATCGCCACCGGCCGTAATGCCGTCATCGCCTTTGGCGGCGGCTTCCATGGCCGCACCTTCATGGGGATGTCGCTGACCGGCAAGGTCGAACCCTACAAGAAAGGCTTCGGCGCGATGATGCCCGATGTCTTCCACGTGCCCTTCCCGATGGGGCCACATGGCATCTCGACGGAAGATTCGATGAAGGGCATCGAAAAGCTGTTCAAGGCCGACCTCGACCCGAACCGTGTCGCCGCCATCATCTTTGAACCGGTGCAAGGCGAAGGCGGCTTCTACGAGGCCCCGACCGACCTGATCCGCGCCCTGCGCGCCCTGTGCGACAAGCACGGCATCGTCATGATCGCGGATGAGGTGCAGACCGGCTTCGCCCGCACCGGCAATCTCTTTGCCATGGAAATGCACGGCGTCGCGGCGGATCTTACCACCATGGCCAAGGGCCTTGCCGGCGGCCTTCCCCTCGCTGCGGTCACCGGCAAGGCGGAACTGATGGATGCCGCCAATCCCGGCGGCCTTGGCGGCACCTATGCCGGCAACCCGCTGGGCATCGCCGCCTCCCATGCCGTGCTGGATGTGATCGAGGAGGAACAGCTTTGCGCCCGCGCCAATGAGCTTGGCTCGCGGCTCAAGCAGCGGCTGGAGGCGATCCGCTCCACCACCCCGGAAATCGTTGATATCCGCGGCCCCGGCTTCATGGTTGCAGTGGAATTCGCCAACCCCGGAACCAAGGAACCCGACGCAGGCTTCACCGGCCGCGTGCGGACCGAGGCGCTCAAGCGCGGGCTGATCCTGCTCACCTGCGGCGTCTATGGCAATGTGGTGCGCTTCCTTGCGCCCATCACCATCCCCGACGCCCATTTCGCCGAGGCGATGGATATTCTTGAGGAAGCGGTCGCCGCTGCCCGTCAGGCCTAAGTTTCGGGGCCTAAGTTTCGGGGCCCAGGTTTCGGGGCCTGGGTTTCGGGCCTGATCGCCTGCGGAAAGCGGGGATTTGGGTATTTTTGCCAAGATGAAACCCGCCATCCGGTTTTCGGGGGGCCGTTCCAACTGGAATGGCCCTCTGCATTACGGTAAGCCACGGACATGACCGCTCCCTTGTCCTCTTCCGGCTTTCGGTTGACCGGTGTTTCCGTCCAGCTTGGCGGCAAACCCGTCCTGTCTGACCTGACCTTTGCCCTGACCGAACGACGCATCGGCATCCTCGGGCGGAATGGTTCTGGCAAGACCAGCCTTTTGCGCCTTCTGGCGGGCCTGATTGCGCCCATGACGGGAACGCTTACGCTCGACGGGATCGATCCTGTCCGCGACCGCAAGGCGATGCTGTCCCGCCTCGGCATCCTGTTCCAGAACCCTGATCACCAGATCCTTTTCCCGACAGTAGAGGAAGAGCTTGCCTTCGGCCTGCGCCAGCAGGGCCAGACCGACACGGCAGCCCGCGCCGCCGCCCGCGCCGTGCTGGTGGCCGAGGGCCGCACCCATTGGGCGACTGCCTCTACCGCCACGCTCAGCCAGGGGCAGCGGCACTGGCTCTGCTTGCAGGCGGTGCTGATGATGGCGCCCGCAACGATTCTGCTGGATGAACCCTTCGCAGGGCTGGACTTGCCAGCACAGGCCCGCCTGACCCGCCGCCTCGCCGCGCTGCCGCAGCGGCTGATCACCGTCACCCATGATCCCGCCAGCCTGTCAGGGGCCGACCGCATCCTCTGGCTTGACGCCGGGCGCATCGTGCAGGACGGCCCGCCCGCCGCGGTTCTACCCGCCTTCACCGCAGCGATGGACCGGATCGCCCGCGACGATCACGATACCGCCCTGCCGACCTGACCGCCGCATCACAAACCCCCGATCACAGGCCCCCGATCAAAGGCCCCCGATCAAAGGCTCCCGCCCATGCTCGCCCTCACCTCGCCCGTGCAAACCCCCTTTCACCGCCTGCCTGCCGGGGCGAAACTGGCGGCGCTGGCCGTCTTCACCTTCCTGCTCTTTCAACTGGACAGCCCCACCTCCCTCACCCTCGCGCTCACGTTCATCGCGGCGCTGCATCTGCCGGGCGGCTGGCCCTTCGCCGCCCATGCCCTGCGCCTACTGCGCCCGCTCTGGCCCTTCGCGCTCGTGCTGCTGCTCTGGCACCTCTGGACCCAGGACCTGCGCGGTGGCGCCATCGTCCTTCTGCGCCTGACCACTGCCGTCGCCGCCGCCAACATTGTCACCATGACCACCCGCCTGTCCGACATGATCACGGTCATCGAACGCCTGGCCGCCCCTCTCGCTCGCCTCGGCATGCCGCCCCGCACCCTTGCGCTGGCCATCGCGCTGACCATCCGCTTCCTGCCCGTCCTCTCCGACCGCCTCAGCCGCATCAGTGAGGCATGGCGTGCCCGCTCCCCCCGCCGCCCCGGCTGGCGCATCCTGACCCCTGCCACGCTCGCCACCCTCGACGATGCCGATCAGGTGGCCGAGGCCTTGCGGGCACGTGGCGGCGCAGGCTAGATGCGCGCCATCCCAAAGGAGACGCCCATGGAACGCAACCTGTCCCACATCGCCCTCTTCGCGGCCCTGATCGCGGTTCTGGGCTTCGTGCCGCAGATCACGCTGGCCACGGGTGTGCCGATCACCGCGCAAAGCCTCGGCATCATGCTCTGCGGCACCGTGCTGGGGGCCAAGCGCGGCGCGCTGGCGGTGCTTCTGTTCCTGCTTCTTGTCGCCATCGGCCTGCCCCTGCTGTCGGGCGGGCGCGGCGGTCTGGGCGTCTTTGCCTCGCCCACGGTGGGTTTCCTCATCGGCTTCCCCATCGCTGCCTTCGTCGCTGGCCTGATCGTCGAACGCAGCCGCGCGCCCATCGGCCTTGCCGCGGGCCTTGGCGCCTTTCTCGGCGGGGTGGTCACGCTCTATGCCTTCGGCATCCCCGGCATGGCGCTGATGCTGGGCAAGACCCTGCCCGAGGCCGCGTTGCTGATCACGCCCTACCTGCCGGGTGACCTGATCAAGGTGGCACTTACGGGCCTGATCACCCACAGCCTCGCCCGCATGCGACCGGATTTCCTGCCCTCGCGCCACTGACCAAACGGAAAAGGGCGGCCCGAAAGGCCGCCCCCCGATTTTTCGCATGAAAAATCGCCCCTACCGCACCTTCAGCGTCGCCAGCCCCACCAGCGCCAAAATCAGCGAGATGATCCAGAATCGGATCACGATCTGCGGCTCGGCCCAGCCCTTCTTTTCAAAGTGGTGGTGGATCGGGGCCATCAGGAACACGCGCTTTCCCGTCGCCTTGAAATAGGCGACCTGGATGATGACCGACAGCGCCTCCACCACGAACAGCCCGCCGACGATGGCCAGCACGATTTCATGCTTGGTGCAGACGGCAATCGCGCCCAGCGCACCACCCAGTGCCAGCGATCCGGTATCGCCCATGAACACCGCCGCGGGCGGCGCGTTGTACCACAAAAACCCCATCCCCCCGCCGAACAGCGCCGCGCAGAAGATCAGCAATTCCCCAGTGCCGGGCACGAAATGCACCCCCAGATACTCGGTGTAATTGGCGTTCCCCACCACATAGGCGATCACGCCAAAGGTGCCCGCCGCGATCATCACCGGCATGATGGCCAGCCCGTCCAGGCCATCGGTCAGGTTCACCGCATTGGCCGCCCCCACGATCACCACCATTCCAAAGGGGATGAAGAACAGCCCCATGTTCAGCAGCAGGTCCTTGAAGAACGGAAACGCCAGCTGATCGGTCAGCGGCCCCGGATGAAAGCTCGCCGCCGCATAGGTGGCCAGCGCCGCAATCACCAGCCCGGCGCCGAACCGCACCCGCCCCGGCACGCCCTTGGTGTTCTGCTTGGTCACCTTGGCATAGTCATCGGCAAACCCGATCAGGCCAAAGGCCAGCGTCACCAACAGCACGATCCAGACATAGGGATTATCCCACCGCGCCCAAAGCAGGGTCGACACCATCAGCGCCGACAGGATCAGAAGCCCCCCCATCGTGGGCGTCCCCGCCTTGGCGAAATGGCTCTGCGGCCCGTCATCGCGGATCGGCTGGCCCTTCTTCTGCTTGCGGCGCAAAAGATCGATCAGCGGCCGCCCAAAGACAAAGCCGAAGATCAGCGCCGTCAGGAACGCGCCCCCCGCCCGTACCGTCTGATACCGGAACAGGTTGAAGAAATCCCCGCCATCCGAAAAGGCCGTCAGCCAATAAAACATCTCACTCAGTCCCCACGTTCTTTGGCGACACCGCCTGCCCCAGTTTCCGCAAGCCGTCAACGACAAGACTGACCTTGGATCCCTTTGATCCCTTCACCAGCACAATATCCCCGGCGTCAATGATGCTGCGCGCCCGCGCGGCAAGGTCGGTGGCCGTCTCCGCCCAGTCGCCCCGTTGCCCGCGCGGCAGCACCTGCCACAACGCCCGCATCCTCGGCCCCACGCAATGGATCACCGCCACCGCCTCCAGACCGGGATGGCGCGCAATGGCTGCGTGCAATTCGCCTTCTGTCGGCCCCAGTTCCAGCATGTCGCCCAGCACGGCAATCCGCCGCCCCGTCGCCAGCCGCCCTGTCCCATCCTCCGGCACCGCGGCAATCAGCACATCCAGCGCCGCCGCCATGCTGGCCGGATTGGCGTTGAACGCATCGTCGATCAGGTCGAACCCCGTCTCCTCCAGCGCATCCATCACGATCCGCTCACGCGTGCCGCGCCCCATGGGCGGCGACCATTGTCCGATGTCACAGGCCGTGATCGCCGGATCACAGCCCAGCGCCTCGGCCACGGCCAGAGCCCCAGTCGCATTGGCCGCAAAATGCCGTCCGGGTGATCGGACCTTGAACAACAAGGCCTCCCCCCGCCGCACCACCCGCACCACCGTCGTCTCGCCCGCAATCTCGACAGAAAGGATGCGCCAATCCGCATCCGCCACTGTCCCGAACATCACCGCCTTCGCCCCCACTGCCGAGGCCTTGGCGCGCAGGATCGGGGTCGTCGCGATATCGCCGTTCAGTACCGCCACACCGCCCGGCCGCAGACCATCCAGGATCGACGCCTTCTCATGTGCGATCCCCTCGACGCTCTCGAACGCCTCCAGATGCGCGGGGGCGACGGTGGTAATCATCACCACATCAAGGTCCGCCATCCGCGCCAAGGGCGCGATCTCGCCGGGATGGTTCATCCCGATCTCGATCACCGCGAATTCCGTCTCCTCCGGCATCCGCGCCAAGGTCAGCGGCACGCCCCAGTGGTTGTTGTAACTCGCCTCCGCCGCATGCACCCGGCCCTGCCCGCCCAGAATGGCGCGCAGCATTTCCTTGGTCGATGTCTTGCCCACCGATCCGGTGATCCCCACGACCCGCGCCTTCGTCCGCGCCCGCGCCGCGCGGCCCAGATCCTCCAGCGCGCGCAGCACATCCGGCACGATCAGCAGCGGCGCATCCGCAGCCACCCCCTCAGGCACGCGCGACACCAAAGCCGCCGCCGCCCCCTTTTCCAGCGCGGCACCCACAAAATCATGCCCGTCGCGCACGTCCTTCAGGGCCACGAACAGCTCCCCCGGCCGCAGCGTCCGCGTGTCAATCGATACGCCCGTCGCAGCCCAGCGCTTTGTCGCCCGCCCGCCTGTCGCCGCCACCGCCGCATCCGAAGTCCACAACACCATCAGATCACCCCATCCAGCGCCGCCACCGCGATGCTCGCCTGTTCCACATCGTCAAAGGGATAGACATCGCCCTTGATGATCTGCCCCGTCTCATGCCCCTTGCCCGCGATCAGCAGCGCGTCCCCCGGTCCCAGCGCATCCACCCCGCGCAGGATGGCCTCGGCCCGGTCGCCCACCTCATTGGCCTCGGGGCAAGCCGCCATGATCTCGGCCCGGATGGCGGCAGGCTCCTCGCTCCTCGGATTGTCATCGGTCACGAACAGCACATCGGCAAATTCCCGCGCCGCCGCCCCCATCAGGGGGCGCTTGGTCCGGTCCCGGTCGCCGCCCGCGCCAAAGACGATCACGATCCGCCCCATCACATGCGGCCGCAACGCCCGCAGCGCGGTTGCAATCGCATCCGGCGTATGGGCGTAATCCACGAACACCGCCGCGCCATTGGCCCGCGTCGCCGCCAACTGCATCCGACCCCGCACACCCTGCAACGATGGCAGCACCCGGAACACCGCCGCAGGCTCTTCGCCTGCCGCGATCACCAGCCCCGCCGCCAGCGCCACATTCTCCGCCTGAAACCCGCCGATCAGATCCAGCCGCACCTGATACGGCTGGCCCTGCCACTGAAACCGCACCTCCTGGCCCGTCGCATCATGGCGCTGCCCCAAAAGCCGCAGGTCACAACCCGCGCCATGCCCCACGGCCAGCACACGCTGCCCCCGCGCCCGCGCCACCTCGGCCACCCGCGCGCCGTAAGGGTCATTCATGTTCACCACTGCCACACCCTCGGGCGGCAGAACCCGCGCGAACAGCGCCGCCTTGGCCGTGAAATAGGCCTCCATCGTGCCGTGATAATCCAGATGATCCTGCGTAAAGTTGGTGAACCCCGACGCCGCCAGCCGCACGCCATCCATCCGCCGCTGGTCCAACCCGTGCGACGATGCCTCCATCGCCGCATGGGTCACGCCCGCCCCCGCCGCCTGCGCCAGCATGGAATGCAACGTCAGCGCATCGGGCGTCGTGTGGCTGGACGGCGCCGCCCATGCCCCCTCAACCCCCGTGGTGCCGATATTGATCGCCGCATGGCCCAGCGCCATCCAGATCTGGCGGGTAAAGGTCGCCACCGATGTCTTGCCATTGGTCCCGGTCACCGCAACCATCGTGTCGGGCTGCGCCCCGAACCACAGCGCCGCCGCCCCCGACAGCGCCGCCCGCGCATCCTCGGCCACCACCAGCGCCACATCACTGCCCGCCATCGCCTCAGACGCGATCCGCGCGCCCTCGGCATCGGTCAGCACCGCCGCAGCCCCCATCCGCAACGCAGGCCCGATGAATTCCGCCCCATGCAACACCGCCCCCGGCAGCGCGGCAAACAGGAACCCGTCCTTCACCGCCCGGCTGTCTGCCGTGACACCGGCCAGCACCGGGTCACGCCCGCCCCGCGCCGCCAGACCGAGTTCCGACAGTTTCTTCGCCCCCGCTGCCTTGAACTCAGCCATACCCTGCGTCCTTGTTCGCCTAATTCGCGACGGCTGTTAGCTCATCCACCGGCGGGGGTTCAACCACCGGCCGCAATCCCAACAGCGGGGCCGCCCGGCGGATGATCTCGCCCGCCACCGGCACCGCCGTCCACCCCGCCGTGCGGCGCGGCTCGCTGCCTGATGTCTCCACCGGCTCGTCCAGCGTCACCACCAGCACATATTTCGGATCATCGGCGGGGAACATGCTGGCGAAGGTGTTCACCACCTTGTCCGTGTCATAGCCGCCCTGCGCATTGGGCTTTTCCGCCGTCCCGGTCTTGCCCGCCACCTGATAGCCCGGCACATCGCCCAGCGTCGCCGTGCCGTTGACCACCGCGCCGCGCATCATGTGGACCGAGGCCGCCGCCGTTTCCGCCGTCATCACCCGCGGCCCGTTCTGCGGCACCCCCCCGCGCAACAGCGTCGGCGTCACGCGCACCCCACCATTGGCAATCGCCGCATAGGCCACCGCCAGATGCATCGGGCTGGCCGAAATGCCATGACCATAGGACGTTGTAATCGTTGTGATATCCGGCCACCGCTTCGGCACGATGGGCCGCGCGCCCGGTGCTTCTACCAGTTCCACCACCGTCGGATCAAAGAACCCCAGCGATTGGAAAAACGCCGCCTGCCGCTCCGCCCCCACCATCAGCGCAAGGTTCGCCGTCCCCACGTTCGACGATTTCACGATCACATTCTCGACCGATAGCAGCGGGCCATAGTTCTTGCCCTGGAATTCGCTGATCATGTGGCCGCCCATGCGCCGGGGCGCATCGGCATCCACCATCGTCTCCGGCGTCACCAGCCCAAGGTTCATCGCATTGGCCACGGTAAAGATCTTGAAGGTCGACCCCAGCTCGTAAACCCCCTGCACCGCGCGGTTGAACAGCGGGCTGTCGCCCGGATCGCCCTTGACCAGCGGATTGGGCCGATCATTCGGGTCAAACGCCGGAAGCGAGGCCAGCGACAAAATCTCCCCCGTCTGCACATCCATCAGGATCGCAGCCGCCCCCTTGGCATTCAGCATGGTCATTCCGGTGCCCAGAATTTCCTCAACCGCCGCCTGCAGCGTCAGATCGATCGACAATTCCAGCGGCGCGCCCGCCTGCGCCGGATCGCGCAACCGCGTATCCAGCGCCTTCTCGATCCCCGCCGTCCCGATCACCTCGGCGGATGACACGCCTTCCGCACCGAAACTCGCCCCGCCCAGCACATGCGCGGCAAGCGTGCCGTTCGGATACAGCCGCATCTCGCGCGGCCCGAACAGCAGGCCCGGGTCGCCGATCTCATGCACGCGCTGCATCTGTTCGGGGCTCATCACCCGCCGGATCCACAGGAACGACCGCCCGTCAGTCAGCCGCCGCTCCATCGCCACCGGATCGATCTCGGGGAAAATCTTGGCCAGTTCGCGCGACACGCGCCCCGGATCGACCATGTCCTTGGGCTGCGCATAAAGCGAAAAGGTCTGCATGTTGGTCGCCAGAATACGCCCGTTCCGGTCGGTGATATCCGCCCGCGTCGCCAGTATCTGCGCCCCAGCTGCCGCGGATCGCGGCTCCACCGGCTCCGTCGCCGCCAACAGGCCCATCCGCGCGCCGATGGTCCCGAACGCCGCCAGAAACCCCATGCTCAGGAACAACAGCCGCACCTCGGCCCGCGCCCGCGTGCGGTCACGAATTTCCTCATGCCGCAGGCGCAGGTTCTCGCGCTCGATCGTATCGGGGTTCTCGCCCTTCTGACGGGCAAGCAGAATGCGGGCCAGCGGGCGCAGGGGGGTTCGGATCATGGGAATTGTCCGTCAGCAGGAGGCGGAGCCAGTTCGTTGGAAATCTGCCCGGTCACATCCACCGGGTTCGATATGTCAGGGAACAGATCATCCCCCGGCAGGATCATCGGCGCCGGGTATGACACCTGCGCCGCCGCCCCAAATTGCGTCGGATCCAGCGGCAACAGCCCCAGCCTCTCGAAATTCAGCGTCGCCAGCTCCCGCAGCCGTTCCGGCCGGTTCAGATAGGCCCACTCCGCCCGCTGCAGCGCCAGCGCTTCGCGCAAGCTTGCAATCTCGTTCTGCAACCGCCCCATCTCGCGCAATGCGCTCTGCGTCGCGTAATTCTCGCGATACGCCCAAAAGGCCAATCCGATCACGGCGATGAAGGACAGAACGAAAAACACCGGGCGCATCAGCGGCGTCCTTTCTTTGGCTGTATCACAGGCAGGCCCAGCGCCTCAGGCGCGATCGGGGCAGAGGGCGCATGGGTGCGCCGCGCCACACGCAGCTTGGCACTGCGCGCACGCGGATTGTCGGCCAGTTCGGTCTCATCCGGGGCCACCGCCTTGCGGGTAATCATCTCGAACCGCGCCGTGGTGTCGGCCTTGGCCGGGGCATAGCGGTTGGCATTGGATTCCGCCCCGCTGGCAATCTGGAAGAACCGTTTCACGATCCGGTCCTCAAGGCTGTGGAACGTCACCACCGCCAGCCTCCCGCCGGGCTTCAACGCCCGCTCGGCCGCCTGCAACCCAAGGGCCAGTTCCTGAAATTCCGTATTCACCGCAATCCGGATGGCCTGAAAACTCCGCGTCGCCGGGTGGCTCTGGCCCGGCTTGGGGCGCGGCAGGCATTTCGCCACGATCTCGGCCAACCGCAACGTCCGGGTGATCGGCTCCACCGCCCGCGCCTCGACAATCGCCTTCGCAATCCGCCGCGACGCCCGCTCCTCGCCGTAATGATACAGGATATCGGCCAGCACAGCCTCATCCGCAGTATTCACCAGATCGGCGGCACTCTCGCCGTCCTGGCTCATGCGCATGTCCAAAGGCCCGTCCTTCTGGAACGAAAACCCCCGCTCGGCCCGGTCCAGCTGCATCGACGACACGCCCAGATCCAGCACGACCCCGTCCAAGAGCCCGCCCGCATGGACATCCAGCTCGGAAAACGTCCCCGCCACCAGCCGCAGCCGGTCGCCATATTCACCCGCCCATCCGGCCGCCATCTCCAGCGCCAGCGGATCACGGTCCACGCCAATCACGCGCCCAGCCCCCGCTTCCAGCAGACCGCGCGCATAGCCGCCCGCGCCGAATGTGCCATCAAGCCAGTCCCCCTCCACCGGGGCCACCGCCGCCAGCAAAGGGCGCAAAAGCACCGGGATGTGGGGTTTGCGACCGATCTCCTGATCGCCGGGGGCCAAGGCTCAGGTCTCCTGAAGTTCGCCGCCCAGCAGCGACAGGATATCCATATCGGCGGGCAGCGCCGCCAACTCGTCGCTCGCCGCGCGCAGGATCTCAGCCTGATACGTCTCGGGGTTCCAGATCTGGAACGTGTCCAGCGCCCCGGCAAACACCGCCTCGCCCGCATCCGAACCGGACAGCCCGGCCTTCTCGCGCACCTTTTGCGGCAGCACGATCCGGCCATCATCATCGATGTCCAGCGTCACCGACAGGGTTATCATGTTGCGTTCCAGCAAACGGCGCTGCATCGATCCCAGCGGCAACCGCCGGATCATCGCCTCAAGCCGCTGTGCGCCTGCAATTGTATAACATTCGGCAAACTTGCGTCGCTCATCGCCATAGACGATCACGATGCGCTTGCGGGTGCTGTCAGGGTCTCCGGCCTCCAGAACACGGCGAAAGTGCGCCGGGATAGATACCCGCGCCTTACCGTCCACCTTTTGGGTGAACTCGCCTCTGAACGCCTCCGACATGGGCCTTCCGGCCTCCCTTAACGCAGCTTCTGTCCCATTCCGCCAGGCCCCAACCCGGCTATCCGGGTCCTGAAAACGGAAACGGCGGATCGAGCTGCTGCCACTGCTCGATCCGCCGCCTGTCCCATCGCTGGGCGTCCAGCTACGCGCGCCACCTGGGGGAGATGTCTGCTCGCTCGCGCGCCGGATCTCTGATTTCGATGAAGGCGGGTGCCTGTATGAAGCCTGCTATCGCCTGTTCGGGGTCTTGAGCCGCCCCTGCTTTCTCGTTGCCCGTCCTCATCGTCGTGAGTTATGTATGCTATGGGAATTTGCCCCATGCAACGGAAATTTTTGGGATAAAGCGGGCATATCTTGTTCAGTCGACCCGTCCGACACAGCATTTTGTGGGGTTATCCACAGGTCAAATCCCACAAATACGCAAGACGCCCTCACTTCATCACAATATGTAGTGATCGAAAGTGAGCGGGGCCTTTTCCCACAATTTCCCAACTTTTTTCGCACGCGCCGCCGCAACGGCTGCATCAGGCCGCGAAAGCCTCGGCAAACGGCCAGAAACAGCCCCCACCAGGCCCGTTTTCGCCGTTGCACCCATGATTTCCCGAAAGGTGATTCGCGCCGAACAGGCCCGCTCTGCCCTACTTCAGGGCCTCGCACCGAACCAAGGGTCCCGGGTCAAACCCGGGACAGGGTCACGGCTGCAACCAACCCAACAATCAAACCCACCCAAGGGTCTGGCACCGGGTCTGACCCGGGGCCTCTCCGAAAAACGGGATGATGCCAAAGTGAAGTGAAAGTCAGTTCTGAACCGGATGGCAAAGCGGGTTGCCCTGCGCATCAAAGGCCGCGACCACACATTCCGACCCATCCGACAGGATCAGCACCGTGCCGACCGCAATCGCCGTCGCGCGCCCGCCGCCACCTTTCTTCTTCTGCGTCTCCTGCGGCGCAAGGAAGGGCGCAAGATCGGGGATCGGCGGCAGGTCGATGCTCATGGGCTTACCTTTTACCAAGTCGGGGTCAGAAACCGTTCTTCTATATAGGCACGCAAAGCACCCACGCCCAACCCCTGCATCCACGCACCGTTAACCACAAACCAACCGCCCAGCCTGCCAGAATTTGTATGCACATGCGTCTGCACCCCCATCTGCACCGGGGCGCTGCACAGCCAAATTCAGGCAAACCCTTGCGGCAAAGGCAGAATTTACGCCATCCCGCCCGCAATCAAACGATGCGCCAACCGCGCATAAGCCTCGGAAATCGGCCCCTCGCCCGCCGCAATCGGCGTGCCGCTGTCGCCCGCCACCCGCACATCCAGGCTCAACGGAATCTCGCCCAGAAACGGCAGGTCCAGCTTGGCCGCCTCGGCCGCCACCCCGCCATGGCCAAAGATATGCGCCTCATGCCCGCAGTTGGGGCAGATATAAGTAGACATGTTCTCGATCAGCCCCAGCACCGGCACCTTCAACTTCACGAACATGTCCAACGCCTTGCGCGCGTCCAGCAGCGCCACATCCTGCGGCGTCGATACCACCAGCGCCCCCGTCAATTGCGTCCGCTGCGCCAGCGACAACTGGATATCCCCCGTCCCCGGCGGCAAGTCGATGATCAGCACGTCCAGCTTGCCCCAGGCCACCTGTGTCAGCAATTGCTGCAAGGCCCCCATGATCATCGGCCCCCGCCAGATCACCGCCTCATCTTCCTTCAGCATCAGCCCGATCGACATCATGGTCACGCCATGCGCCTGCAACGGCTCGATAATCTTGCCATCCGGGCTTGCGGGGCGCTTGGTCACGCCCATCATCCGGGGCTGGCTTGGCCCATAGATGTCGGCATCCAGCAACCCAACCCGCCGCCCTTGTCGCGCCAGCGCCACGGCAAGGTTCGATGACACTGTCGATTTCCCCACGCCCCCTTTGCCGCTGCCCACCGCGATGATCCGGTCCACACCGGAAACCTTCTGTGGCCCGCCCTGCTGCGGTGTCGGGTGCTGCCCGATCTTCAGACTGGGCGGCGCGGCGGGCTTGGCCGCCGGTCCATGCGCCGTCAGCACCACCTGAACGCTCGTCACCCCGTCCAGTTGCCGCACGGCCGCCTCAGCCGCCGCCTGCACCGGCCCCAGCGCCCGCGCGGCCTCGGGGCTTTCCGCCTCGATCACAAAGCGCACCATCCCGCCATCAACCGTCACCGCGCGAATCAGGTCGCGCGACACCAGATCCCCCCCACCCGGCAATCCGACACCGGCCAAAGCCCGCATGATTAACTCTCGCGAAACCGCCATCTGTTCTTCTCCTGCACAAGGTTTCGGCAAACCTCGTTATCTTTGCGGCGCTCGGCAAGGCCGAGTTGACCATTTGCTCAGGTTTTCAGCGAAACCCATGAAATTAATGACGTTTTCGTGACAATCAGCCATGCGGTTGCTGCATGGCAGCATTGCAGACCCGCGCTATTGTGCAACTGCAGCATTTGCCCCATGTTTCCGGTAACAGCGCGACAGAACGCTGTCAGATACGATGGTGTAACAAACTGAGGCTGATCGAAATGGCTTATATCAACTCCTCCCGTGCCGCGTCCTTCTCGCTGGCTGATCGCATCTCGGGCTTTGTCGCCCTGACGAAAGCGAACCTGGCCCGCCGCGCCGTCTATAACCAGACTGTCCGCGAACTCAACACGCTGACGGACCGCGAGCTTGCCGATCTCGGCATCGCCCGCGTCGACATCCTTTCCGTGGCCCATGAAGCGGCTTACGGCAAATAAGTTTCTTGCTGAACCCCACCTCCTCCCGGGGTTCTTGGCAAAAGCGGCGGCGCTTCTCCTCCTCCCTGGCGTCGCCGCACTTTGATCCGGAAGCCGCGCTTGTGCGTAGACTTCCATAACAGATCCGAGGTCCCCTCCCTCCTCCCTGGGGACATGCGGAAAAGCGGCGGTTCCGCTCCTCCTCCCAGGAACCGCCGCACCCTAATTCCGGGGCTCGCGCCCCACCGATGTACGAAGGGCCCGCTCCTCCTCCCTAGGGCCCATCGGACCAGCGGTGGCCTCTACCTCCTCCCAGAGGTCGCCGCGCAAAATTCAGGGGCGTTAGCGCCCCACCGATGTACGAAGGGCCCGCTCCTCCTCCCTAGGGCCTATCGGACCAGCGGCGGCCTCTACCTCCTCCCAGAGGTCGCCGCGCAAAATTCAGGGGTTAAGAAACCCTTAACGGCGTACGAAGGGCCCGCTCCTCCTCCCTAGGGCCCGACGCACCAGCGGCGACCTCACCTCCTCCCGGGGTCGCCGCATCCCATTCGTGCCCGGCCTCTCCTCCTCCCTGGCCGGGTCGAACCTGCGGTCGGCCTCTCCTCCTCCCTGGCCGGACCGTACGACAGCGGCGGCGCCCTCCTCCCTCGGGTGCCGCCGTTTTCATTTGTCGCCAGCCCGCCTTGCATCCCGCCATCGCCCTGCCGATAGTCGCGCCCGATCCGCCCCCCCCCGATCCGACCAAACGGCAGGCCCGATGCGCCCTTCCCTTCTTTCCGCCGCCCTCGTCGCCGCCCTTGTGGGATATGGCTCCACCATCGCGCTGGTCCTCGCCGCTGCGCAGGCGCTGGGGGCAAGCCCGGCGGAAACCGCAAGCTGGGTCATGGCGATCTGTTTTGCCAAGGCTGCAGGCTCTGCCCTTCTCTCCACCTGGCACCGCGTTCCGGTCGTGCTGGCCTGGTCCACTCCGGGTGCTGCGCTGATCGCGGCATCGACCGGCTACAGCATGGCAGAAGGCGTGGCTGCCTTCATTTTGGCGGGCCTGCTCATCGCCGCGACCGGCCTGATCAAACCACTGGGCAGCCTCGTGGCCCGCATCCCCGATGGCATCGCCGCTGCCATGCTGGCGGGTGTGCTGCTCCCCTTTGTCCTGAAGGGCGCCGGCGCGCTGGAAGCAACGCCCCTGCTCGTCGCCCCGATGGTCGGGCTTTTCGCCCTTGTCCGGCTGAAGAACCCGGCCGTCGCCGTTCTGGCCGCTCTCGCCGCGGGCCTCGCCACCGCCTTCGCCAGTGGCGCGGCCAGCCTGCCGCCCCTGCCACCCCTTCCCCCGACACCCGTTCTGATCTGGCCCGAATGGCACCTGCCCGCCCTGATCGGCCTCGGCCTGCCGCTGTATCTGGTGACCATGGCCTCGCAGAACCTGCCCGGCTTCGCCACCATGCGCGCGGCCGGGTATGAACCGCCCGTCGCCCCGGCCCTGGCGGTAACCGGGGGCATCTCTGCCTTTGCCGCGCTGTTCGGCGCGCATACGGTGAACATGGCCGCCATCACGGCTGCAATCTGCATGGGCGACGATGTCCACCCCGATCGCAGCCAACGCTGGAAGGTGGGGCTCGCCTATGCCGGGGTCTGGGTGATGCTGGGCCTCACCGGCCCCGTGGTCATCGCCATCCTTGGCGCCCTGCCACCCGCCCTCATGGCCGCGCTTGTCGCGCTGGCCTTGCTGGGTCCGCTTATGGGCGCGCTGACCGGGGCCTTCGCCACGCCAGACCAGCGCTTCGCCGCCACCATCACGTTTGCGGTCACCGGCGCGGGCGTGGCCTTTGGCGGCATCGGCGCGGCCTTCTGGGGGCTGCTGGCAGGCCTCAGCATCTACGGGCTGGATCGCCTTGCCCGCCGTAACGTTTCCTGACGCAGGAAACGCGCCGATTTCTGGCACAGAAATCCGGTGCAACGGTCGGAAACGGAGTTTGCGTCAAACTCCGCCGCGATTTCTGCGTCAGAAATCGCTTACCTCAAAACGGCACCTCATCCGCATCGTCGGCATCCACGATGAACCCCGCCACCACCTTCTTGATCCCGGCCTTGGAAAAATCGATCTCCAGCTTGTCACCTTCGATTCCGATCACGATCCCATAGCCGAACTTGCGATGGAACACCCGGTCGCCTTCGCTATGGGCCGACACCACGGTGGCATCGATCACCATCCCCCGCGCCTCGCGCGGTTGCGCCACGGGGCGCGATTGCGCCCGATCCTGCATCCGCCGCCACCCGGGAGAGGCATAGACATCGGCCTTCGACACCCGCTCTTCCATCGCCGACACCGCATAGGGTGCTGCAGCACCAAAGCCCCCACCATACAGCCCCGGTGGCGTCAGCACCTCGACATGATCCGCGGGCAATTCGTCAATGAACCGGCTGGGCAACTGGCTTTGCCATTGCCCATAGACCCGGCGGTTCGAGGCGAATGAAATCGTGCACAGCTCCTCGGCCCGCGTGATGCCCACATAGGCCAGCCGCCGTTCCTCTTCCAACCCCTTCAACCCGCTCTCATCCATGCTGCGCTGGCTGGGGAACAACCCATCCTCCCAGCCCGGCAGAAAGACGACCGGAAACTCCAATCCCTTCGCCGCGTGCAGCGTCATGATGGAAACCTTCTCGCCCGCCTCTTCCGTCTCATTGTCCATGATGAGCGAGACGTGTTCGAGGAAACCCTGCAGATTGTCGAACTGCTCCAACGCCTTGACCAGTTCCTTCAGGTTCTCCAGCCGCCCCGGTGCCTCGGGCGTCTTGTCGTTCTGCCACATCTCGGTATAGCCGGATTCCTCCAATATCGTCTCGGCCAGCCTGACATGGTCGTAATCCACCACCCGCGTGACGCGGTGCCAGCGATCAATCCCCTCCACAAACGCCCGCAACTGCCCCGCGCCCTTGCCGCCGATGCCGCCATGCGCCACCAGCTCTCGCGCGCCTTCGTGCAAGGAAACACCCGCCCCCCGCGCCGTGCGTTGGATATCGGCCTGCGCCTTGTCGCCCAGCCCCCGCTTGGGCAGGTTCACCACCCGCTCGAATGCCAGATCATCCTCAGGGCTGACCGACAGCCGGAAATAGGCCATCGCATCCCGGATCTCCTGCCGTTCATAGAACCTTGGCCCGCCGATCACCCGATAGGGCAACCCGATGGTCAGAAACCGGTCCTCAAACGCCCGCATCTGATGCGACGCCCGCACCAGAATGGCCTGTCCGTCCAGCCCCACAGGGGCCAACCCCCTACCGCCGCGCTGCAACGCCTCAACCTCTTCGCCGATCCAGCGCGCCTCTTCCTCGCCATCCCACTGGCCGATCAGGCGGACCTTCTCGCCCTTCTCGAGCTCGGTCCACAACGTCTTGCCCAACCGCCCCGTATTTCCGGCAATCACGCGCGACGCAGCCGCAAGGATATGCGGCGTGGATCGGTAATTCTGTTCCAGCCGCACCACATGCGCGCCGGGGAAATCCTTCTCGAACCGCAGGATGTTGCCGACCTCGGCCCCGCGCCAGCCATAGATCGACTGGTCGTCATCCCCCACGCAGCAGATATTTCGATGCGCCTGCGCCAACAGCCGCAGCCAAAGATATTGGCAGACGTTGGTATCCTGATACTCGTCCACCAGAATATAGCGGAACCACCGCTGATATTGGGCCAGCACATCCGCGTGGCCCTGAAAGATCACCACGCAATGCAACAGCAGATCACCGAAATCGCAGGCGTTCAGCGTTCGCAACCGTTCCTGATACTGGGCGTACAGTTCCGTCCCGCGGTTGTTGTATCCCCCCGCCTCGGATGACGGCACACGCTCGGGCGTCAGCGCGCGGTTCTTCCAGCCGTCGATCATCCCCGCTAGCATCCGCGCGGGCCAGCGCTTTTCGTCAATATTCGCGGCCAGGATCAACTGCTTCAACAGCCGCACCTGATCATCCGTATCCAGAATGGTGAAGTTCGATTTCAACCCCACCAGTTCCGCATGCCGCCGCAAGATCTTGACCGACAGGCTGTGGAACGTCCCCATCCAGGGCATCCCCTCGGCCACCTCGCCCAAAAGCCGCCCCACACGCAGCTTCATCTCGCGCGCGGCCTTGTTGGTGAAGGTCACCGCCAAAATCTCATTCGGCCGCGCCTTGCCCATCCGCAGCAGATGCACGATCCGCGACGTCAACGCCTTGGTCTTGCCCGTCCCCGCGCCGGCCAGCATCAGCACCGGGCCATCCAACGCCTCCACCGCAGCGCGCTGTGCGGGGTTCAGGTCATCCAGATAGGGCGCAGGCCGCGCCGCCTGCAAGGCGCGCTGCGACAGCGGCACCGCCGCCGCCTCATAGGCTTCATTCTCATCCCAGCCATTCATGCGGGCGACCCTAGCGCGATCGGCAGCAAAGGAAAAGGTTCTTCAAATGTTCCGCGCGCATTTTCCGCCCACCCCTCGAACCGGCCTTCGCAACTGCAAATCTCCGCCTGCATATTTCGCAAAATTTGCATCCCACGCCGGTTCCCGCACTTGCGCTGCATCGCAGCGCCCCTAGAGTGACGGGCTGATCGCACCAGCGCGAAACCGTGAATAGCCCGCCTGCCCCCCGTCTGACCATGGCCTGACCTGCCGACATCCGGAGAAACCGATGCCCGAATTCCGCAAGATCCTCGTTGCCAACCGGGGCGAGATTGCCATCCGCGTCATGCGCGCCGCCAATGAGATGGGCAAGAAAACCGTCGCCGTCTTTGCCGAGGAAGACAAACTCTCCCTCCACCGCTTCAAGGCGGATGAGGCGTATCGCATCGGCGAGGGCCTCACGCCCGTCGGCGCCTATCTGTCGATCCCGGAAATCATCCGCGTGGCGAAAATGGCCGGGGCCGATGCCATCCATCCGGGCTATGGCCTCTTGTCGGAAAACCCCGATTTTGTTGAAGCCTGCGATCAGGCCGGAATCACCTTCATCGGCCCCCGTGCCGAAACCATGCGCGCCTTGGGCGATAAGGCCTCCGCCCGCCGCGTGGCAATCGAGGCGGGCGTCCCCGTCATCCCCGCCACCGAAGTGCTGGCCGATGACATGGCGCTGATCAAGAAACAGGCGGCTGAGGTCGGCTATCCCCTGATGCTCAAGGCGTCATGGGGCGGCGGCGGTCGCGGCATGCGCCCGATCCTGTCGGAAGACGAGCTGGAAACCAAGGTGCGAGAGGGGCGCCGCGAGGCCGAGGCCGCCTTTGGCAATGGCGAAGGCTATCTGGAAAAGATGATCCAGCGCGCCCGCCACGTCGAGGTGCAGATCCTCGGCGACAAGCAGGGCAATTGCTGGCACCTGTGGGAACGCGACTGCACCGTTCAACGCCGCAACCAGAAGGTGGTTGAACGCGCCCCCGCCCCCTACCTGACGCAGGCCCAGCGCGAAGAGGTCTGCGAAATGGCGCGCAAGATCTGCGCCCATGTCGAATATGAATGTGCGGGCACCGTCGAATTCCTGATGGATATGGATGACGGCAAGTTCTACTTCATCGAAGTGAACCCCCGCGTACAGGTCGAACACACCGTCACCGAAGAGGTCACGGGGATCGACATCGTGCAGGCCCAGATCCTGATCGAAGAAGGCAAATCGCTGGCCGAGGCGACCGGTCTGCCCTCACAGGCCGATGTCAAACTCAACGGTCACGCCCTGCAATGCCGGGTCACCACCGAAGATCCGCTGAACAACTTCATCCCCGATTACGGCCGCCTGACCGCTTATCGCTCCGCCACCGGCAACGGCATCCGGCTGGATGGCGGCACGGCCTATGCGGGCGGCGTGATCACCCGCTATTACGATTCGCTGCTGGTCAAGGTCACGGCCCATGCCCAGACCCCCGAAAAGGCCATCGCCCGGATGGACCGGGCGCTGCGCGAATTCCGCATCCGCGGGGTGGCCACGAACATCGAATTTGTCATCAACCTGCTGAAACACCCCACCTTCCTGAACGACACCTACACCACCAAATTCATCGACACGACGCCGGAACTGTTCACCTTCCGCAAACGCCGCGACCGGGCGACCAAGATCCTCACCTATATCGCCGACATCACGGTGAACGGGCATCCCGAAACCGTCGGCCGCCCAAAACCCCCGGCCGAGGCAAAGATGCCAAAGCCGCCGAAACTGCACACGGAAACACCCGCCACCGGCTCCCGCAACTTGCTGGAACAACAAGGCCCGCAGGCCGTGGCCGACTGGATGAAGGCGCAGAAAAAGGTTCTGATCACCGACACCACCATGCGCGACGGCCATCAGTCGCTGCTGGCCACCCGGATGCGGTCGATCGACATGGTTCGCGTGGCCCCCGCCTATGCTGCCAACCTGCCGCAACTGTTCAGCGTGGAATGTTGGGGCGGGGCCACCTTCGACGTGGCCTACCGTTTCCTGCAGGAATGTCCATGGCAACGCCTGCGCGACCTGCGCGCCGCCATGCCCAACCTGATGACGCAGATGCTTCTGCGCGCCTCCAACGGCGTGGGCTATACCAACTATCCCGACAACGTTGTTCGTTCCTTCGTATTGCAGGCCGCCGAAACGGGCGTAGATGTGTTCCGCGTGTTCGATTCCCTCAACTGGGTGGAAAACATGCGCGTCGCCATGGATGCGGTGATCGAGGCGAACAAGGTCTGCGAAGGCACCATCTGCTACACCGGCGACATGCTCGATCCGGCGCGGTCCAAATATGACCTGAAATACTATGTCGACCGCGCCAAGGAGTTGAAGGCCGCAGGGGCCCATGTGCTGGGCCTCAAGGATATGGCAGGCCTGCTGAAACCGGCCTCTGCCCGCATCCTCGTCAAGGCGCTGAAACAGGAGGTGGGCCTTCCCGTCCATTTCCACACGCATGATACCTCGGGTGCCGCCGCCGCCACCATCCTTGCCGCCTGCGATGCGGGCGTTGATGCGGTGGATGCCGCGATGGATGCCTTCTCGGGCGGCACCTCGCAGCCCTGCCTTGGCTCCATCGTCGAAGCACTGCGCCACACCGAACGCGACACCGGGCTGGATATCGCCGCGATCCGCGAGATTTCCAACTATTGGGAACATGTCCGCACCCAATACGCAGCCTTCGAATCCGGCATCCCCGCCCCCGCGTCCGAGGTCTATCTGCACGAAATGCCGGGCGGGCAGTTCACCAACCTCAAGGGTCAGGCCCGGTCCCTTGGCCTTGAGGAACGCTGGCCCGAAATCGCGCAGGCCTATGCCGACGCCAACCAGATGTTCGGCGATATCGTCAAGGTTACCCCCTCGTCCAAGGTCGTGGGCGACATGGCCCTGATGATGGTGGCCCAGGGCCTGACCCGCGCGCAGGTCGAAGACCCCGCCGTTGACGTGGCTTTCCCGGAATCAGTGATCGACATGCTCAAGGGCAATCTCGGCCAACCCCATGGCGGCTGGCCTGACGGTATCCTGCACAAGGTGCTGAAAGGTGACGCCCCCCTGACCGAACGCCCCGGCAAGACCCTGCCCCCCGTCGATTTCACTGCCACCCGCGCCTATCTCGAAAAGGAACTGACGGGCTACAAGGTGGATAACGAGGATCTCAATGGCTACCTCATGTATCCCAAGGTCTTCCTTGATTACATGGGCCGCCACCGCCTCTATGGCCCGGTGCGCGCCCTGCCGACCAAGACCTTCTTCTACGGCATGCAGCCGGGCGAAGAGATCACGGCAGAAATCGACCCCGGCAAGAACCTGGAAATCCGTCTGCAAGCCGTGGGCGAGACGACCGAGGATGGCGAGGTTCGGGTGTTCTTCGAACTCAACGGCCAGCCCCGCGTCGTGCGCATCGCCAACCGCGCCATCAAGGCCAAGACCGCCGCGCGGCCCAAGGCCCAGGACGGCAACCCCGCCCATGTCGGTGCACCGATGCCCGGCTCCGTCGCCTCTGTCGCGGTCACCGTCGGGCAAAAGGTTCGCGCAGGCGACCAGTTGCTGACGATCGAGGCGATGAAGATGGAAACCGGCCTCCACGCCGACCGTGAAGCCACGGTCAAGGCCCTGCATGTTCACGCGGGCAGCCAGATCGAGGCGAAGGATCTGCTCATCGAATTCGAATGAACCGCGCAACCCCCGGCCGATTTTGGCCGGGGGTTGAGACATGCGCCGCTAGAATTCGCCCAGCGCGACTACCGCGCCGCGCATGACCCCGAAATTTGCATCCGGAACAACGCCCAACCGCAAGGTGGTACCCCGCAAACCGCCCTCCCAGGCGGTCGGCACCCCGCGGGATGACAGGTCAATCCGCTTCACGCCGTCCAGGCGGGTTGCGACCTCGGCAGCAAAGGCCGTCGCCGCCGCCTCCGTCAGCCGCGTTGAGGAAACCACGCAGCGGCTGGCCGTCTGTCGGCTGCCCTGCGTGGCCGCGACCGCGCGAAACCCGTTCCGCGTGAAGATGCGCAGCCCCTGCTCGTTCCCTTCATAACGCCACCCATCGGCGGAAAGGGCGTCATGGATAGCCCGCACATCCGGGAACCGGGCAATGCAGATCTCGAAGGCCGCTTTGGCCGCTGTCCAGTTCTCATCCGCATGTGCGATGCCCACAGGTGCGACCAGCGCGATGACCACCGCCAATCTGCAAGCCGCAATCCCGGCCAGCACCCGTTTCCTCAGCCCAGAAATTCCGTCTCGTACTCTCATCACTCGCACTCCAATCACAGTCATGGCCCACGCGGCCCGGATCGGAAAAGCCTAGCAATACCTCCACCGCGGAACAACCCTTGGGCGGCGGGGCGGCGCCCTTTGCACGGCAAGGGTGCGCCCGCCAAAATTCGGCTACGGGCTGCACTTTCCCCTTGAACCCCGCGCAGGCCTTCAATAGATGAGCAGCGTCCAACCGGCGCGGGCGTAGCTCAGGGGTAGAGCATAACCTTGCCAAGGATCCAATCCCAAAGCTCTGTGCCATTTGAATTCTATAAATCTCCATACTTTTCAAACACATAGATCGCAGCCCAACCTAAGCCCTCATTGCGATCTGGCACAATTCTGGCACAGCGAACGGCGTGAAATCGCTCCACTTATTGCAAGTCCGACACTCGCTCTAGTCATCATGATACCGAAACACCACCTGTTGGCCGCTTCAAGTGGCCGAAAACGGACTGATTTTGAGCGCCCTTGAGATAGGTTCTTTGCCCGTCGTGCTCACGCCCAAACGTTCTCAGACGCGACCTCAAGCAATCCCGAAGCATCGGGAGGATAGCCATAAACGCACTAGGCTAGACGTGAGGCGAAAGCATGTTTGGCTTTGCGATCTGAGTGCATGATGCCCTCTGCAGCCTATTTTGATTTCTTGCCAGATCGAACAATTTTGCTCTTGCAGCCACCGAAGCAGGTCGCTAGATAGCCATCACCGAAGACGACATCACCCAAGTCGACGGCGCCGAGCGGGCGTAGCTCAGGGGTAGAGCATAACCTTGCCAAGGTTAGGGTCGGGCGTTCGAATCGCCTCGCCCGCTCCATTTTCTAAATAAATACAAACACTTAGATCAGCCGCACGAGAGTGTGATCGCTGTGTTTACTGACACAGCGCCAAAACTGGCTTGCGCGGAACGAAATCGGATGAGCTGAACAGGTGAGCAAAGAGTTTGGCCTTGAGGATCTCTGCCCCACTCACCATGAGGAACGAAACCAGACCTGCATCGTCCTACTGCAGAGCGACGAAAATTCTACACGCCATTCACACTTCGTGCGACCAACTCCAGCATCGCCTTTCGGAAGTCTTGAGTCAGGTCATCATCGACGTTGGTAACAAAATACAGCGCAGAACCAGGCAAAGGCTCGATTGGAGCAATCTTTCTGATGCTTCCATCTTGCAAGAGTTCCCTAACCTTCCAATCGGAGGAAATGAAACGCAGACGTCTTTTTTGAGCAAACGCAATCATAGTCTCGAAGCTGTCCACGAACCAGATTTCTGTGGAGTTCTTGTTTGCGAAGCTCTGTATTGCTGCTGCTCTGTCCTTGTAGGCCACCTCGGCCGTCAGGATCGCATCTTCGCCTACTGGATTGTCCGAAACTTCATCAGCGCAAACGAAATCGTAGGCGTCCAAGGCGTACAAGCAAAGGCGTTTACAGATCACCCCCGCCTCCAGCAAGAACGTCGGCCCGATGTAGATGAAGGATTGATTGCTTGCGCGCAGTGCGTCGCCCCCATCCGAACAAACGCTAACTGAGAGCTGACCGAACGACCGAAGGCCTGCCTGCACCACTGAGTCGATCAAGTCCAGCCCAAGGGACGGGCATACCTTAAGCGACAGGGTCTGCCGACGTATCATGCCGCTACTCGCAGAGCCAAGCTCGGCGAGGTAAGCGTTCCCAGCGAGCGGTCGACGCCCCATTTACCATTCCCCTTAAGTCGCACTAGTCCACAACAATTCTCGAGATCAAACGCACGGTGACTTGGCCAAAAGAATGATCTGCAAGATATTTTTTAGGCTGGCTCCAGTTTGCCGAAAAACCGACAGCGATCACGTGAATCAAGCAGCGACTGACGCCAACATGACCCAATAACCTTCTAGTCACGGTAACACAGGAGACACCCCAGAACAATTAACATTAAGTAACTATTTTGCAGGACTTCTTACTCTCCCACACAATGCCAGCTAGCCCCTCCAGGCCAGCCTCAAAAAACTCCACAGAATGCAGCCATCCACGCTCCAAAAACCTCTTGCAGATCTACGGCGCACCACCTTAACGCTGAGAAGCCGAGCACCCGCCACAACCTTAGATAACTTTATCTGCTATCTACCAATGCATTTCAACCGTTACGTAACGTTTAACTGATCCAAAACAACTTTGCTGAGTGTCAACGCAGCTCCGAGGGCGACATCCCAAATTGGCGGCGAAAATAGACTGAAAATGGGCATTGTTGCGTTAGTCTGGCCTGAGGCGTGATGCCCCGTTCCCCTTTGGCATCAGGCTACGCGGAGGACGTCGGCGGTGCCGAGTGCATTGAAGCGGTTGATGAGGGCGACACGGATGTGGATTTCGGCGGTTTGGCGGTCAGGGT
>CALRMS020000020.1:0-67587 GCA_943369275.1 Rhodobacter maris
CGACAGAGTGCTGCGACACAGCAGCAAATGACCAACCGTCACGCCCGCCCCAGACTGTCCGGGACTTAGCGAAATCGCTGTCCGGGACTTACCGTAATCACTGTCCGGGACTTAGCGTAATCACTGTCCGGGACTTACCGAAACCCGCAGGTAGACTGCCCAGCACGGCTGCGGCGCCGGTGTAGTCGCTGACTTGGCCTGTGGTCACGAAGAACACCAGCGGGCGCCCCCTGGCGTCCGTTACGGCGTGCAGTTTGGTGTTCATGCCGCCCTTGGTCCGCCCGATCAATCGCCCATGCGGTGCTGTCAGACTAATGCGAACCAGTCTCCGTTACCCCTACCCCGCCTTTCGATCAGGCAGCGAGAAGGCCGCGCCACTCGGCGAGAACGGCGGCGCGGGTCTGCTTGTAGGTGGTGCGGTTTTCGAGGTGGCGCCCCGTTGGAAAGTGGTTGTGAACCGAGGCATGGACTGAGGCGAACTTCTGTAACGTTCGCATGCGCCGGAACCGCAACATTGCCCGCTCTCGTCGTCGGAACGGCAGGTGGGAGTTCTCGGCCCCGTTGTTGAGCCACCGGCCCATTTCTCGGTCATCGCTGCGGCCTAAATGCTTCAGAGCGGCGCCATACGATCTAAGCCGGTCGGTCACGATTGTCTCAGGCCGGCCTTGCAGTTTCATCGATTTCTTCAAGAATTTAAGCGCTGCCTTGCGATCTCCGCTCTTGGTGACGAAGCTTTCCACTACCTCGCCCTCATGATCAACAGCCCGCCAGAGGTAGTGCGTCACCCCGTTGATCTTCACGTAGACCTCGTCCAGGTGCCACTGCCAGTGGCGATGGGCCCGCCTCGCTTCCACCCGTCGCTCCCAGATCTCGGAAGCGAACATCGGTCCGAACCTGTTCCACCAGTAACGCACCGTTTCGTGGCTGATCTCGATCCCTCGCTCGTGGAGCAAGTCCTCGACATTGCGCAAGGACAGCGGGAAGCGGATGTAAAGCATCACCGCCAGACGGATGATCTCAGGGCTAGCCTTGAAGTAGCGGAGTGGGGAGCGTTTGGCCATCCCGTGAGGCTAGCTGTCCACCCGGTCCCGTAGCAACCCAAGTTCCTCTGACAACACCTGCCCACGGTCAGATCATTCGCCTCCGGCATGTCGACGGCCACGAACTTCACCCCGCTGTCGCGCAGCGCCAGCAGGAAGGCCGCATTCGGGCTTAGCCGGTCAAGCTTGGCGATAACCAACGTGGCCCCGGTGACCTTGGCATGATGCAGCGCCTTGGCCAGTTCAGGCCGGTCGGCTTTGCGCCCGCTTTCTACCTCTGTAAAGCGCGCTAGGACCGCAGCGCCCTTAGCAGCGGCGAACTCCGCGATCTGCAGTCGCTGCGCTTCCAGTCCCAGCCCTGACTGCCCCTGCCGGGCGGTCGATACCCGCTCATACGCCACCAGCCGCATCGTTCCCCCCGGGTGTACAGAACTGCCTAACGTTGGTTACGCAGTTTTGGTCTCCTCGGTCATGAGAGGGTATTGAATGTCAGATCTGAATCGAACCGGAAAGCGGACGTCGTTCAAACACAAGCCAAGGACCGCTTTCCGCCCAAAGCGGGCTTTCCCACCATTTGTGGCCTTGACGTCCACCGCCTGGCTCTGAGTGGCAGGAAAGGGCGGGAACCGGACGGACGAAACCATGCCCATGTCTCATTCCCAAACTCCGAAGCGGACGCTCCGGCACTATACGCGCTCGACAACTTGCCGATGCGAAGAGCCCTTAGCAGCCGTTCGGATACGCTCGTTCGTACTGCACCATTCGGACCCTGCACCGATGCCGACCCCGGCTGAAAGCGCATTTCATGGCTGACGGGACCGAGGAAAATCGCGTTGCGGACCACAAGTTTCGAGATAGTGTTTCTGGGATTGGACGAGACGTATCTTTGATATGGAGCAGCCGTTGGACTTCGCCGCACCGAGACGAAACCGGTTGAGCATAGGGGTCTGGCTGGTTGCGGGCGTTGTTGTCATGGTTTTGCTGGCAGCCCTGCCGACGGACTCCGGCTATCGAGCGCTGGCAGCACGAGGCGCGGGGCTTGCTCTTTGCATCGGCTTTCTTGTGCAAGTTCTACATCTGCCAAAGACTGTCCAGCGCATCTGGTTCACGTTCTGGGGCTATCAGGCCCTGACCGTCACCGCTGATTTCATCTATGATTATCAACGCCTGACTTTGGGAGCGCCGCAGTTTCCCGGTCTTTCGGACGTGTTCTATCTCTCGGCCATCTTCGTTGCCTTTGCGGGGTTGGTGATGTTGGCCGCGCGACTGAGTGTCGGACGAAACGTCGAGGCATGGATCGACAGTGCGGTCATCGGCCTGGCCATGCTTGCTTTGGCAGGGTTCTTCGTCATCTTTCCGATCATCCGCGGCTATGACGATATGAATCTCGAGCTTCTTACCTCGATCGCCTACCCAACGCTGGACGTTTTTGTTCTGGCGGCACTTGTGCGGCTGTTCCTTGTACCACAGCGCCGCAATTTCGCGCTCCTCAGCCTTTCGGCAGCAATGCTGGTCTTCCTGCTTCTCGACCTATTGTACAATTACCTTTACGTCTCGGGCCTTGAGATTGACACCGAGCTTCCCTGGCTGGTTGCCCTGGGTCTGATGTCGCTGGCAGCGGCGATGCCCGGGGCCGAGGATTTGCGCCCGCTGGATATCGAGGTCGCGGATCGCCTGACGCCTGCGCGGGCGGCATCCGTCGGGCTGGCCGCAATCCTGGCGCCGGGGCTGATGATTTACGATGCCCTGCTTCTGGAGGGGCAATCACTGACTTGGCTGGCGCTGTTGGGCGCGCTTGTCACGCTTCTGGTGTTGTTGCGCGCCTACCGCCTTCTGCGCACCATTAAGGCGCAGTCGAAAGCGCTTGAGGCGCTTGCTTTGGCGGAGGCAGAAGCGCGGCGTGAAGCCGTTGCCGCAGGGGAAGCCAAGGTCACATTTCTGGCGTCCATGAGCCATGAGATCAGGACACCCATGAACGGCATCATCGGCATGACGCGTCTGTTGATGGACACGCGTCTGGACAGCGAACAGACAGAATTCGTTACCACCATCGACGATGCCGCAGAAACCTTGTTGCGTATCATCAATGACATCCTCGACTTTTCCAAGGTCGACGCGGGCAAACTTGACCTCGACATCATTCCCTTTGATCTACGTGAAACCGTTGAGCGCGTGCTTGACCTCGTGGCGCCGGCGGCAGCAGGGAAGAACCTTGAACTGGCTTACAGTTTTGCCGATGACGTGCCTGTCGGCATTCGATCAGACCCAACCCGGCTGGGGCAGATCCTTTTGAACCTGTTGAACAACGCAATCAAGTTCACCGAGACCGGCGAGGTGGTCTTGAGTGTCTCATCGGAACGACTGTCCTCTGCCGATCATCCTGCTGATACGTTCAAGATCACGTTCGCAATCAAGGACACCGGAATTGGTATCCCGATTGCCGGCATGGACCGGCTGTTCAAGTCGTTCAGCCAAGTCGACACCTCGACCACACGGCGCTTTGGCGGCACCGGACTGGGTCTGGCGATCAGCAAACGGCTGGCAGAACTGATGGGCGGAGACGTGACCGTGACCAGCGAAGAAGGGAAAGGCTCCACCTTTTCGTTCAGTGTCATCGCGGAAAAGGCAGCGCCACCTGAAAAGGACAAGGTGCAAGTGCGCAGCCAGCTGAAACCGGGCGCGCGCCTTCTGATTGTTGATGACATCCATACCAACCGGGTCATCCTGCGCCGTATCGCCGAGGACTGGGGCGCGGTCGCAGTCGATGTTGCGTCGCCGTCCGAGGCGATTGAACTTCTCCGCGGCGGCCAAGCTTTCGATGCAGCCATCCTAGACGTCCAGATGCCGATTGTGGATGGCATCGACCTTGCGCAGATGGTTCGGTCCGAACCTGGTTATGCTGATCTGCCGATCCTGCTCTACAGCTCCATCTCCCAGTTTTCCAAACAGGATCGCGAGCGTCTGAGGGCGATCGGGCGAAGTGAGCTCTTGGTCAAGCCGATCAAGCCGAACGCCCTGATGCAGGCACTTCTGGCACTGATGCAAAAAGACGGGATACCTGCTGGACCTGCTGAGGAAAAGGTGTCGGAATTCGACGGAACGATGGCGGTGCGCTATCCTCTGTCGATCCTTCTGGTCGATGACAACGCCATGAACCGCAAGCTCGGCCTGAAGGTGTTGACCCGGCTTGGCTATGACCCCGACGTGGTCGAGGATGGCTTTCAGGCTGTCAACGCCTGCAAGCAAAAGCGCTATGATCTGGTCCTGATGGATATCGAGATGCCGGGTCTGAACGGAATGGACGCTGCCAAGCGCATCCGCGACGAGGTGACAGGGGGGGTGCCCCGGATCGCAGCCTTGACGGCCAACGCCATGACCGGTGACCGGGAACGCTTCATCGCCAGCGGCATGGACGACTACCTGTCCAAACCCCTGCGCATCGATAGCCTTGCCGACGCCTTACGGCAGGCAGCCTCGCTTAAGGGTTAGTCTGAGCGGGCGCTCCGCGTTTCAGGTAAGGCTGCGCCTTGGCCTGAAGCGAACCTCGGTATCCTCGGCTTCGCGCTTGGTTCCGACGAGCGCCAGTCCAAGGACGATCAGCGCAAGTGCCGCAACGGTGACGAGGCTTAACGTCTCGCCCAGGAGCAGGATGCTCCAGCCGATCCCGGCCAGAGTGGACACATAGGCTGACTGGCTTCCAAAGACGGCACCGGCCACAGCGATCAACTTGACGAACATCGCAAAGCCCACAGCGGTGCGCAGGGCCTCCACCAAAATCAACGTCGCTCCCCATCCGAGATCGAAGGAGAGCATGTAGACCTGCCCGTTTGCCATTGCGAATGGCAGGGTGAGGAGTGCCGAGAATATCAACATGACCCCGACACCGGCCATCGGGTCCATCGTCTCAGGATATTTGCGGTCGACAAGTATGTCCATCAACCCGTCGATCAGGGGAATGGACACGGCGATGACGATCCACATCCAGTCCTGCATCCCCTCCAGCCGATCCCGGGCCAGCAGCAGGACCAGCACGCCAGCAAGTCCGACACACAAGCCCAGAAAACGCCGAGCCGAGGGGCTTTCTATCCGCAGGATCGCGGCAAGCATGAAGACAGAGAAGCCCTGCAATGCCAAAATGATCGACAGCATGATACCGGTCACATGCCCCGCAGCTTCGAAGAGGATGACCGTGCTCAGAGTGTTCAAAGCGGCCCAGGCCAGCAGAAACCCGAAGAAAGCCCTCGGCAACCACCCCAGTTGTCCCCGGATAGCGGCCACCGTCAGGCAGATCAGTCCGGCCAGCAGGTTCACCCACAGCGCATTGCCTGTAGGTGTCGGCAGTACCTGATAAAGCATGATCGACAACGGCACGCCCAGACCCGTTGCAACACCGGTGACCATCAACAGCGCGGCACCCTTTACCGTGCGCAGGTTGCGTTGCATCTGACGTTCACGGGCATAGACTTGCTCTGCCATGTCGCGGAACACCCGACCGAGCTTGCCCACGGCATCCGTCCGATCCGCCACCTCCTGGAGGCCAAGCTTCGCCGGATGGAATGTCGAAGTTTCCATCATCTCGGCTGCCGCGATCAGACGATCCACCTGCTTGAGGTGGTCCAATTCCGCCTGTCGGAACCGCCGTTTCTCTATGCAGGCGTTCACACGGGCGCGGAACAGCGCGGCATCGAAATGCTTGGGAAGGAAGTCCGTCGCCCCCATTTCGATCGCACGCGCCACGCTGGAGGCGTCATCCTCAAGCCCGGAGATGACCAGGACTGGAATCTCCGCCAAGATCGGATCGTCGGCAAGCTTCAGCAGGACCTGAAAGCCATCCATGACTGGCATCAGGATATCCAGCAGGATCAGATCGACCTCTTTGTCACGCAACACGGAAAACGCCGCTTCGCCGCTCTCGGCCTCGACCGAGCGATGACCCAATTCTTGCAGCGCCAAGGTGAGCTTGCGGCGGCTCAGCCTGTTATCATCGACGACAAGAACCGTTCCCGACAGCGTCAAGATGAAGGCCCGTCGCTTGTGATCTCTGCTTCGAATGCTGCCACGACATGCGGCCAGAGTCGGGCGACCGCATCCACCCGCGTAGGCAGGTCGACACCGAGGTCCGCGGTCAAAAGATCCGACTCAAGCCTTCCGCAGAGGTGCGCGAACAAAGTGGCGCCCAGATCGCGTCCGTTTGACTTCAACGTATGCGCAGCACGTCGCACGGTATCGGCATCCTGCATTTCGGCTGCGGAGGCCATTGCAGCAATTTGACTGGGTGCGTCGTCGAGAAAGTCCCTTATCAATTCAACCAGATCAGCCCGCCGTCCCCCGATTAGGTTCTGGAGGTCGTTGAGAGCCTTTTGATCAATCAAGCGCAACTCCACATGCAACCGCTTAGGAAATATGAATGAGCGCCTTTCACCGGTCAACCCAGACGGATTCCCAAACTGGCTGCGGCCCTCGCTCGGATTGGCCCCATTGGGCCTTGGCGACGACACGGCCGGCATGACTATTGGCATCCGCACGAACGGCATGGCCGTCCGTTCACGCCGCTGGTACGGCCATGTCAACTAGAACTCGTGACGGTCCGTTTTCCTCCCGATAAGATTTATCAGCAATTAAGCGGTGGTCGATGTTTCGGTGCCCTGTCGGCAGAGCCGAGGATGTGGCGGGCGTGGTGGACAGGAGAAAAACCATGCCCATCGAAACACTTCCTACCCTTAGCCCCACACGTGCACCTTGGAACAAGGGCCGCATCGTTGGCCAGAAACGCCCCCTGCTGCCCAAACATGTCTGGTCCATCCGCGTCCGGCTGGAAATGGCCGACAATAAGCGCGATCTAGCGCTGTTCAACATGGCCATTGAGTGCAAGCTGCGGGGTTGCGACCTGGTCTGCCTTAAGTTGAACGATGTTTACGCCGCCGGCCGCGTTAAGGAACGCGCCCCCGTGACGCAAAGCAAAGCATGCAAGCCTGTCCGCTTCGAGATCCCCGAAACCACGCGACTGTCGGTGCAGCGCTGGATCAAATATCCAGAAATGATCGGTTGCGAATATCTTTGGCCCAGCCGTTTCCATGCTAGCCCGCACTTATCGACACGCCAGTATTCGCGGATCATGCGCGACTGGGTTCTCTCGATCGGGCTTTAACCGAGCGGCTACGGCACCCATTTGATGCGACGCACGAAGGTTACCCAGATTCTTAAGAAGACAGGCAACCTGCGCGCTGTTCAACTTTTGCTCGGGCATACCAAGATGGACAGCACTGTTCTCCATCTTGGGGTTGAACTGGACGATGCGCTGTCCTTGTCAGAAGGGATTGATCTGCAACTACTCCCGCCGACCGGCGTGCCATGCGCCGGTCGGCCCAAAGCGGTCGGTCGGCCCCATGGAAACGAAGCGGAGCGGCTTGATCAGACCGGTCACTCAGGCTTGGCGCAGGAACCGGCGCTTGCCAGGGTCGGAGATGCGGGCAGAGTTTCCGTTGACAGGTATTGTGCGCCCGCTAGGAGGTTGACATGTGCATGGACGCTATCGGTTTCGGTGCGGAAAACAACGCGGAGAACGGCCTCGGTGGTTCTGCACTGATGAACCAGACAACTGACGTCAGATAAACCAGCCATTAGTCTTGAAATCTCGAAGACTTGGAACTGTTTGCATCATAAGTCCGAACGCCGTGGTCGCGCGAAGCGCAGTTAGATGAGGTTGATGGGTTTACCTCAAGCCACCATGGCTGGGGCCGTGGGCTTCATCGCCAGAACCAGCATCGCAAGCAGGCTTGCACCGAATAAAAGCCCTAGCGAACTAAGCCAGAGGATCTCGAACGAACCCGTGGAATCCAGAAGATAGCCGCCAAGATAGGCCGCTGCCGCACTAACAAGGGCGTGACCGGCCGAGATCATCCCCATGGTCTGACCCATCACCTTTATGCCGATGTGGCTGGCGGCAAGGCTGGCGGTCACCGGGACGGTAGAATAGTCCACCACACCAAAGAAGATGGCGAACAGGAACAGCACCTCGATACCGGTGCCGGGCAGATTGATCAGGATGATGAAAGTCAGCGCCCGCAGAAAATAGATCGCGGCCAGCAGTATGGGCCGGTTCACCCGGTCGGTCAGCCAGCCCGCGCCGACCATACCGAACAGGTTGACCAGCGACAGCAGGCCGTAGGCGGTGGCGCTTTGCACCGGTGGAAAGCCGCAGAAGTCGGCAAAGGGCAGAAGATGTGTCTCGATCGCGCCCGAGGAGGTGAAGCCGCAGATGAGAAAGCTCCAGAACAGGGCGTGGAAGGCTGGTCGTCGGACGATGAAGCCGAAGTCCTGGGTAAAACTGGACCCGTCCTTGCGACGTCTGGCGGTATCGGCGGTGGACGCACCCGGCATCATCGCCCGGATGCACGGGATCAGCGCAAGGCTGGACAGCGACAAAGCGCCAAAACACCATCGCCAGCTTGCAAAGGACAGCAGCAAGGCGATCAGCGGCACGATCACGAACTGGCCTCCGGTAGCACCCGATGTGGCAGCCCCGACCGCGACGCCGGGTCGGTGGGAAATGCTACGAGTGACGGCGGTGGCTACGACATGGCTGGCGACTACCCCGAAGCCCAGGGCGCAAAACCCGCATAGCCGATGACGAACATCGCCTTGCCGTTCATCGCCGCCACGATTCCGCAGCCGATGCCCAGAAGCCCAAGCCCCAGATTAAGGGTGACCCTTGGCCCCATGCGGTCGACCAGACGTCCGGCAAACGGGGCGACGATTGCCATGACCACCAGTGCCGACGCCCCAACCCCCGAGATATAGCTGCTGGTCCAGTCAAACTCGCGCTGCCAGACTGGCATCAGAAGGCTGAGCGTGGCCCGCCCCGAAGATGCTATCGCAAGTGCGAGAAACCCGAAGGCGACGATAGCCCAGGGCTGGGTCGAGCGCGGGGTGTCATCTGAAGATGTCTGTGTAGTGGTCATCAGACTCTCCGATCCCATTCAGCCTTGCATCGCGTGATGGGTAACACAAGCACGCATCCCGAATGACCCCGCCGCCCACGGTCCGGCAAAGGGCGCCTCTCGATCCGCAAGTAGGGCATTGAAACGCTGATCCGGTGAGGGCGGAATGTAAGGAGGAGGGCCTTCTGACCCGACATTCCCTAAGTAGCCTGCCGTCCGACGGTAAGCTCGCCTGAATCTGCGCGTTGAGGAAGTCTGTTCGCCCCGAGCGGTGTTTGCTTTCGCCCAATCGCCCGAAGTTGGGCAGATCAAGCTTCGAGCCCGCACCATCGGGCCGGTGACGGCCACCTCGGCCACCTAAGGGCCGCTTTCCGCTCTTTCCCTCCACTCAGAAGCATAAGTGGATCTCGGGGCGACACTGGTGGGAAAGCCCGCTTTGGGCGGAAAGCAGCCTGTCGGCAGTGCGACGCAGCTCCTCGAGGAAAGTGCAATAACGACTGTTCGCCGCAAAGATGTCGACCGGCAGGAGCATTCCGACCATGGAATGTGAAAAGTCCAAATCTGCGAGTTGGATCGATCGTGTTATCCTGCCTTTTGCGGACCGATCGAGAGCGGAAACAACTCTTGTGCAGGTTCGCGCCTTTGAGATGCTTCCCCATGAAGCAGCACAGGAATAGGCTGACACCTGAGACTTGGAAGAGGAAAAACCATGCGCGAAGCCGCAAATCCCGTTGTCCACATAGACGATGACCGGTTCCGCGTCACCGAGTGGCAATTTGCCCCGGGCGCGGAGACTGGCTGGCATCGGCATGGCCATGACTATGTGATCGTGCCCTTGTGCGACGGCCAACTTGTGCTTGACCTGCCAAACGGCCAGACAGCCACAGCCAACCTGACGCAGGGCGTTCCTTACTCGCGGCGCGAAGGGGTCGAGCATAACGTCATCAACGGCTCGGACAGCCAGCCGCTGGCCTTTCTGGAGGTCGAGGTGGTGGATGACGCGCTAGCGCATCGCCGCCGCGCAACGATGCAGGCGATGATGGCGGCCTTTAACGCGCGCGATGTGGATGGGGTGATGGCCTGCATGGCCGAGACTTGCGCCTTCCACGCCGCGGCCGGGACGGAGGCCGAGGGCCAGCGCCATGTCGGGCGCGCGGCCGTGCGGCAAGCAACGGCGGCCGTCCTGCAGGCTTTTCCGCAGGCCGCATGGACCGAAGGGGCGCATGTGGTGGCGGGCGACACCGGCCTGTCGACATGGCGCTTTGTCGGACAGAAGGCCGATGGGACGGCGGTGGATGTGCGGGGCTGCGATGTTTTCGCCTTCGACGGCGACCTGATCGCTGTGAAGGACAGCTACCGCAAGGCGCGCGGCTAGCGGTTGTAGCGGATGAAGGGCGTCAGCTTGCCGATGCGGTCATAAAGCCGCCGTCCTGTTGCGTTGAAATCCTGTGTCAGCCAGTAGACCGCGGGGGTGCCGTTGGCGTCTGCCGCGGCATAGACCGCCTCGATCAGCCGCCGACCAAGGCCGGTGCCGCGCGCTTCGGGGTCAACGTAAAGGTCCTGCAGGTAGCAGACGTCCTCGATCTTCCAGCAGTGGCGGTGGAAAAGGTAATGCGTCAGGCCCATGGCGCGGCCATCGACATGGGCGATCAAGCCATTGAAATCGCGCGGATCATTGCCCAGAAGCCGGGCGAAGGTGCTGGCATAGACGGCCTCTGGCACCCGGGTTTCGTAATAGTCCAGATAGCCGGTCCAGAGGCGGCGCCAGTCGGCCTCATCTGCGGCCTGAAGCGGGCGGATGGTGACGTCGGGCATGGGGCCTCCGGGCGGAAAGGCCGGCCCCCCGGAAGGGGCCGGCCGGGGGATCAGTCGACCAGTTCGGCCAGCGGGATCGGCTCCGAGATCGTCCATTCATCGACCACGCCGGGCTTGCCGGCGTTGGTTTCGACGATCAGGTAGCGCGCCTGGTTCTGGTGGTGCAGCTCGCTGGTGAAGGTGCGCGGGCCAAACAGCGTCGGCTCTCCGTTCATCTTCTCCAGTTCGGCGACGACGGCGCTGGTCTCGGTGGTGCCGGCGCGTTCCACCGCCTTGGCCCAGACGTCGATCATCACATAGCCGGGGTAGGTGTACTGGGTGGACGGGTCGCCCCCGGTCACTTCCTTGAACTTGGCGTTGAAGGCCGTCACTTCCGGGTTCGGGTCATCGCCGTAGATCGAGCCCTGGACAGGGACGAAGAAGTTCGACAGGTCCGGCACTGCCGACAGCCAGTAGCTGCCATCCACGCCCGAGCCGTTCAGGATCATCGAGTTGATGCCGGCGGCGCGGATCTGCTTGATGGCCGACACGGCGCCCGGCATCATGGTGCAGAGCATGATGGCATCGGGTTCTTCCGGCAGGGCTTTGATCCGGGTGATCTGCGCAGCGATCGAGGCGTCTTCGTTCAGGAAGGTATCCTCGCCCACCAGCGTCGCCTCAGGCAGTTTCGGCAGCATGTAGTCGAAACCGTCGCAGATGCCCTTGTTGTATTCGGTCCAGGTGTCCAGCAGGCGGTAGTAAGTGCGCGCTTCCTTCTTGGTGTAGGACCATTCGGCCATCGTGGCCCCCTGCACCGCAGCCAGAACCGAGGCCGAGAAGGAGTTGGGGCCCACGCCCTGAATACCGGCCTTGACCGACTCGGCGCAGAGGAAGAACGAGATCAGGCCAGAGCTTTCGGCCGCCAGCGCCGCGGGTGCGCCGAAGTCATAGTCGCAGGACACCACGACCATGTCGGCGCCATTGTCGATGACCGACAGGCCCGCCTTGGCCCCTTCAGCCGGGTCGGTCTTGGTATCGGCGTTCACCACCTCGATCTGCTTGCCCAGAAGGCCGCCGGCGGCGTTGATCTCGGCGATGCGGATCATGGCGGCGTCCTGCGCGGGCTTGTCATAGGCCTGCATGAAGCCGGTTTCAGCGGTGGCGAAGCCGACGATGATCCGCTCGTCATCGGCGAAGGCGGCGGTCGACAGGCAAGTCGTGGCCGCAAGGAACAGGGTCAGTCTTTTCATCGGTCAGTCTCCCGTTGGTTGGTTCAGGTTGGTCCCGGGTTCGCCCGGTTTCTGCTTCCGGGCAAAGCGCCCGGTCAGTTCGGAATTGCCCATGATCCCGGCGGGCCGGAACATGAGGATCAGGATCATCACCACACCCAGCGCAATCTCCTGCACCCCGCCGGGCAGGGCAAAGGTCGTCTCGCCCACGGCCACCCCGGCCTCGAGCCAGCGCAGGACCTGGATCAGGCTGGACAGGATCAGCACCCCCAGCACCGCCCCTGACAGACTGCCGATGCCGCCCACGACCAGCATGGACAGGGTGGTGAAGGTCAGGCCCAGATAGAAGGTGTCGGGCGTGACCAGCCCGACAGAATGTGCGTAAAGCGCGCCCCCCGCCCCCATGATCGCGCCCGAGATGACAAAGGCGATCAGCCGCGCGCGGGCGATATTCACGCCCGATGCGGCGGCGGCGGTGGGTTCATCCCGCGCGGCGCGAAGCGCAAGGCCATGGCGGCTGATGGAGAAGGCCCAGGCGACAAAGACCGACAGGATCGCCGCCACCAGATAGGGCCAGACCGTCCGCAGGATCGGGATGCCGACGACGGACGACGTGGCGGCGGTGACGCTGTCCCAGTTGGAATAGATGGCGTTGACCATGGCCAGCATGGCGAAGGTGGCGATCGATGCCGCTATGCCCGACAGCCGCATCAGAACGGCGCCGAACACCAGCGCCCAGAAGGCCGCGAACCCCGCCGCCGCAAGGGCCGCCGCCCAATAGGAAATTTCCATCTGCATCAGCCAGTCGGGCAGGCCCGGCATGGTGCTTTTCTTCATCATGGGCTTGATCGTGGTCCAGGCTGCGACGTAGCCGCCAAGGCAGGCAAATGCGATGTGGCCAAAGGAGATGACGCCCGAATTGCCGACAAAGGTGTAAAGCCCGACGACAAGGATCACCTGCAGGAAGATGTCGATGACGGTCTGGTTGAAGGGCCGCGATCCGGCCCCCCATGCGGCAAGCGCGAAAAGGATCAGCAGCGCCGACAGGATCAGCGGCGTGGCGATGGTGCGGCGGGCGACGGAGGGGCGGGCCATCTAGACGCGCTCCTTCGTGCTGCGGGCGGACAGCAGGCCCTGCGGGCGCAGGATCAGCACAAGGATCACCGCGCCATAAACAAAGGCATCGCGGAAGACGCGCGCCTCGGGCGGCAGGATCACTTGCATCACCGTGGCAATCGCCCCCAGCGCAAAGCCCATGATCACCGCGCCCGCAAGGCTGCCCATACCGCCGATGACGGTGGCAATAAAGGCCATCAGCATCACGTTCGCCCCCATCATGATGTTCGCCGTGCCGGTCTGCGACCCCAGGATCAGCGCAATCGCCGCCGCCAGCGCCCCCGACAGCGCAAAGGCCCCCATGATCACCCGGTTCGCCCGCACGCCCAGCATCCGGGCCATGGTGAAATTCTCGGCCGCCGCGCGCATTTCCAGACCGAAGCGGGTGCGGCGCAGAAAGGCCGTCAGCCCAATGAGCACCGCGATGGTCACAAGAATGGTGATCAGCTGCAACAGCGGGATGCGGGCGCCAAGGATTTCAACGGGTTGGCTCAGTTCGGGCAGCAGCGAGATGCTTTTGGGGCGGCTGGAGAACAGCATCAGCAGGAAATAGCGGATGACGAAACCCAGCGCGAAAGAGGCGATCATCATGGTCGCGGGGTTGGCCCGGCGGAACCTTCGGAACACGACCAGTTCCGACAGCACCGAAAGCCCCGCCCCCACCGCAAGCGCGAAGGGAATAAGGAGGAACCACGGCAGGTTGCCCGCAAAGATGATGGCCACCGCATCGACACTTGGCCATAGCAGCGCAAAGACGCAGAAGGCGATCACGTCGCCATGCGCGAAGTTCACCAGCTTCATCACGCCGAAGATCAGCGCGATGCCCAGCGCGGCCAGCGCATACAGCGACCCCAGCGATAGCGCGTCGAACACCACCTGCAGAATCGATCCCATCAGTGGTCCCCATATCCGAAGTAGGCGGCCTGCATCGCCTCGGACTGGCCCAAGGCCCGCGCGTCGCCGTCCAGCACGATCTCTCCGCCGCGCATCAGCATCATCCGCCCGCCCACCAGCATGGCGCGGGTGCTGGACTGTTCAACCACCAGAAGGGTCAGTTTGCGGTCCTTTTGCAGCGCGATCAGCCTTTCATAGACTTGATCGGTGATGTTCGGGGCCAGCCCAAGGCTGGGTTCGTCAATTGCAATGAGGCGCGGGTTGGTCATCAGCGCGCGCCCGATGACCAGCATCTGCTGCTGGCCGCCCGACAGAAGGCCTGCCTGCGTGTGGCGGCGGTCCTTCAGGATCGGAAAGGTGGCATAGACGGCCTCAAGCTCGGTCGCCGCGCGGGCCTTCCAGCCGCGCGTGCCCGCATGCATGCCGGTGCCGACCATCAGGTTTTCCTCGATCGTCAGGCCAGCGAACACGTCGCGCCCCTCGGGCACCATCGACAGGCCCAGCCGCGCGATATCCTCGGGCGCGCGGCCGGTGATATCATGCTCGGCGAAATCCACGCGGCCCCCGGCGGGTGGCGTGACGCCCGCGATGGCGCGCAGAAGCGATGACTTGCCCGCCCCGTTCGGCCCGGTGATGAACAGGATCTCGCCCTCAGCCAGGGTGAAGGTAACCCCCCGCACCGCCGTCAGCCGCCCGTAGCGGACCGAGATGTTGGACAGCGACAGAAGGCTCATGCCTCCACCTCCAGCCCGGCTTCCAGAACCGGCAGGTCGGTGTCGGCGGCGGTGCCCATATAGGCGTGGCGCACCTTCTCGCTGGCGCGGATGGCGGCAGGGGGGCCGGTTTCGATCACGGCGCCCGAGTCGAGGACGACGATGTGGTCACACAGGCCCAGCACCAGCCCGACATTGTGTTCGATCAGCAGCACGCCGCAGCCCATTTCCCCCGCGATGCGGCGGATCAGGGCGGAAAGGTCGGCGGCTTCCTGCGCGCTCATCCCGGCGGCGGGTTCGTCCAGCAGCAGGAACTTCGGCCGCCCGATCAGGGCGCGGCCGATGGCGACGCGGCGTTCGTCGGTGTAGGGCAGCGTGCCAGCGATGCGGTCGGCAAGCGGCGCAATGCCGACCCAGTCCAGCATCGCCTCGGCCTCGGCAATCGCCTGCGCGCGGGACTGGCCAAGGCCGACGCCGGTGACCTCAAGGTTGTCGATCACAGGCAAGTCCTTGAAAAGCCGCCCGCCCTGGAAGGTGCGGGCGATGCCGCGGCGGCGCACCTCATGCGGCTGCAGACCCGACAGGGGCTGCCCGTCCAGCCGGACTACCCCCTCCGTGGCCGCCTGAAACCCGGTCAGCACATTGACAAGCGTGGTCTTGCCCGCCCCGTTCGGGCCGATCAACCCGACGATCTGGCCAGGCGCCACCCTCAGGTCCACCTCCGACAGGGCGCGCAGCCCCGCAAAGGCGACCGAGACCTTGTCTGCGCCAAGGGTCATCTGCCCCCCTTCCTGTCGCGGGTGATCAGGTAGGACCCGCTGGCATCCAGCCGCGCGGTCCAGCCTGGTTCAAGGACGATTGTCGTAGTGATTTCCTCGATCACCGCCGGGCCCTTGATGGTAGCCCCGGTGCCCAAGGGGGTGCCGTCGTAGATGGGCGTCTTCACCCGTTTGCCATCGGCGCTGAAGACCGCGTCGCGGTGGCCCTTCAGCGCCTTTGCGGGGCTTGCGCCCTTGCCGATGGTCATGCGGGCGGGCTTGTCCACCACGCCGTAAAGCGTGCTTTCGATGTTCACCACCTCGACCGTGGAGGCGGGTTCAGCGTAGGTGTAAAGTTCCTTATGACGCTTATGGAAGGCGTCCTTGATCTTCTGGATGCTTTTCCCATCCACCTTGAACGTCCCGATTTCCACCGTGCATTCATGGACTTGTCCAACATACCTCATGTCCAGACTGCGCTTGGTGGTGATGTCGCGGCCCTTGAATCCGTCGGATTTCAGATGCGCCACGCCCTGCCCTTCGATCTGGGCGAACAACTCGTCGATCCGGGCATAGGCCGCGTCATTGTCCAGCCGCAAAGGCGCGGTGGCCATGTAGTTGTATTTCACGTCGCTGATGATCTGGCCAAAGGCGCAAAGGCCCGAGGCGAGTTTCGGCAGCACGATGGTATCAATCCCCATCGCATCGGCCAGCGCGGTGATATGCGCCGCCGTCGCCCCGCCCGCCCCCACCAGCACGAAGTCGCGCGGGTCGTAGCCGCGTTCCACCGTGACGCGGCGGATACCGTTGACCATGTTGGCGTTGACGATGGTGAACATGCCATAGGCGGCGCGTTCGACACTCATCTTCAGGGGCTTGGCAAGGTTGGTCTCGATCGCTTCATGCGCGCGGGCCGCATCCAACGGCAGCCGCCCGCCCACCAACCCGTCGGGGTTCAGATAGCCCAGCACCAGATTCGCATCCGACACCGTGGGCAGTTTGCCGCCCTGCCCGTAACAGGCGGGCCCCGGGTCCGACCCCGCCGATTGCGGGCCCATCTGCATCAGCCCCATCTCGTCGATCCAACCGATCGACCCACCGCCCGCGCCCAGCGTTTCCACCTGAATCATCGGCACACCAATGCGATAGCGCAGGAAGTCGATGTTCTTGTTGATGTTGGTGCTGCCATCCTTGGTCAGCGTGATGTCGAACGACGTGCCGCCCATATCGACGGTGATCACGTCCTTTTTCCCGAAGGGCTCGCAAACATATTGCCCCGCCGCCGGGGCCGATGCGGGGCCGGAGTTGATGGCATAGACAGAGCGGTCCGTCATCGCCTGCCCCACCGCCAGCCCACCGTTCGACTGGTAGTAGCGCACCGGCTGTTTCGCGCCGAGGTTGCGGAAATAGCTGTCCACCGCCTGCACATAGCGTTTCATGATCGGGGCGAGGTAGGCGTTCACCACCGCCGTCGAAGTGCGGGTGTATTCGCGGACCTGCGGGTAAAGCTCTGACCCCAAGGTCAGCACCACGCCCGGCAGCATCTCGCGGACGATCTCGCCCGCCCGCGCCTCATGCCCCGGATGCAGCACCGACCAGACGAAGCTGATCGCCACGGTATCCACGCCCTCGGCCTTGAACACCTCGCACGCCGCACGCACGTCGGCTTCATTCAGCGGCTCTCGCACCGACCCGTCCGACAGAACCCGCTCGCGCACCCCGCGCCGCAGATAGCGCGGCACCAGCATGGTTGCGGGCGGGTATTCCGGGTCATAGCGGTAGCTGTCTTCCTTGTGGCCGAGGCGGATTTCCAAGCTGTCCTCATGCCCCGCCGTGCAGATCAGGCCGGTCTTGGCCCCCTTGTGGGTGATCAGCGCGTTCAGGCCCACGGTCGTGCCGTTGATGCAAAGATCGCAGTTCGACACCACATGCTCGGGCGAAACGCCCAGATCCTCGGCAATCAGTTGCAGGCCGTTGCGGATGGCCAGCGTCGGGTCCTGCGGGGTGGAAAGCGCCTTGAAAAGACGCACTTGCCCCGTTCGGTCAGCCAGAACGAAGTCGGTGAAGGTGCCGCCAGCGTCGATGCCCAGACGATATTCGGATTTCATATCCATACCCCCCTTACTTCGCAGCCACGGCGCGACGGGTCGCGCGCAGGGCTTCGGTTGCGGGGATGTCCACGGCCAGGGCGGCCGGGTCGGTGATGATGACGCCGTAGTCCTGTTCGGCACCCTTGATGGAGACAAGGCCGTTCTTCACGTCCCACAGCACCTTGTCGATGCTGCGCTCCATCGGGTTGCCATAGCCGCCGCCGCCGGGGTTCATGTTGGTGATCCGGTCGCCGGGCTTGATGACCTTGATCACGTTCTCGCGGATGGTCTCGTGCCGGTCGCCTTCTACCAGTTCCAGACGGCCCACCTTGGTGTCGATCATGGTGCTGGCCGCGCCCGCCGCGCCGACGGCCGGAATGCGGCGGCCTTCGCCGAAGGTGATGAAGGTCATGTCGTCGTTCAGCGGCTCCACCTCCCACGCCGTGCCCGACCCGCCCCGGAATTTCCCCGCCCCCCCGCTGTCGGTCATCAGGGAATAGCGGTGGATGATGATGGGGTAGGAGTATTCCAGCAGTTCCACATCGCCACTGGTCAATGCGCCGAAGCAGCATTCCGGCCCGCAGGCGTGCCAGCCGTCCTGTGACGGCGTGGCCCCTGCCCCGCTGATGATGGTGGCCAGCACCATCGTCACATATTCCTCGTCATGCCGCTTGTCCCAGCCCGCGATGTTGAGGCCGTTGGCATGGCCCCAGCTAGCCGAGACCTTGGATGGCATGGCCTTTTCAAAAGCCAGCCGAACGGCGTCAGTCAGCGTTTCCATTGGCGTGGTGGTGCAGTTCATGTGAGGGGCAGGTTCAGCCGCGTTGCACAATGTTCCCTTCGGGCCCATGTCCACCGACACACATCGATAAAGCCCCTCATTATAGGGCGGTGGCAGTTGGGCGAACATCATCAGGCCCAAATAAACGCCGGAGTAAGAATTCCCTTCATAACTGTTGATGAAGTAGGGAATTTGCGGCGGGGACGAGATTTCGATGTGGCACGTATCAGCTTTGATCGTCACCTTGGCAGTGATGGTCATATCGCCAAACCCATGGCCAGCATCCTCGACAATCGCCGAGCCTTCATAGGTGCCGTCTGGCACAGTCGAAATCAGGCCGCGCATCTGTTTTTCGGCCATGTCGAGCAGAGTTTCGATACAGGCATCGACCGTCGCCTCGCCGTACTTCTCCAGCATGGCAATCAGGGCGCGTTCGCCAACCTGACAGGCCCCGATCAGCGCATTGAAATCACCCTCTTGGTCGCGCCGGGCGCGCATGTTGGTGAAGATGAAGTTCAGCACATCTTTGCGCGGCACCCCACGGTCCCAGACCTTGACGGGGGGAATGCGCAGGCATTCGGCGTAGATTTCCTTGGCGTTCGGGTTATAGCCCGCGGGCACCGGGCCGCCGATATCCGTGAGGTGGCCCTTGCAGACCGTCCAGTATTTCAGGCGTCCCTTCCAGAACACCGGCTTGTAAAAGCAGGTGTCAATGGCATGGCTGCCACCCCAGGCCGGATCATTGTGGATCAGAAGATCGCCTTCGTGGATATCGCCCTCGAAATATCCTGCCACCACCTTCATCGCCGGGATTAAGGACCCAAGGTGAATGGGAATGTCCTGCCCTTGCAGGATCATCTCGGGTGTGGCGTTGAACAGCGCGGTTGAATAGTCATGCGCCAGGTTGAACACGCTTGAACGTGCGGTCTTCTCCAGCGACAGCGTCATCTCGCGCTGGGTTGTCTCAAGGATACCGCGCACCACCGACAGGGTGATGGGGTCGACATCGACCTTCTTTGCCGTTTTCTTCGCCACTACGATGCCCTCCGGTAAGGGCCGCGCAACAGGGTGACGCTCGGGCAAGCCACCCGTCCGAATCGATGCTTTTCCCTGTGACGCGGCGTCTGTTGCGCCTTTGTGTCAAAGACCGTAGCGGCGGTTCTGCCCAGCGGTCTTTGCCGCTGGTGCATAGGCTTTTGTCTTTCCGTGCAGTCGGCGCTCTGGGCAAAATCTGCCGCTTTACAGAAATACCACGTCATGGCCTGATGCACGAAACAGGGAATGCAGCGATGAAGTCCACGATCACCACACGCGGGGTTGATGTGTCGGGGCGCAGCCGCCATTGGCACGAAACCATCGCCCGCACTTATTTCCCGCTGGATTTGACCTTCCAGCGCCCCGAGGCGTTTGACGGCGAGTTGTCCAGTTGGGATCTGGGCGGCGTATCGCTGTCGCGCCTGACCTCGGACCCGCTGATCTACCGCCGCCTGCCCAAGCACTTCCGCGAACCGGGACCGGAAGAGTTTCTGGTCACCCTGCCCGCCAAATCGGAGTTGCGCTTTACCCAAGGCGGCAAGGAAGTGCGGGCCAATCCCGGGGCCTTTTTCATCGAGCGTAGCCATGAACCTTACGAGTTCAGCCACGCCGATCCGGCCGATCTGTGGGTGATGAAACTGTCCAAAGAAATGCTGGGTGGCCGCATCCGTGCGCCAGACCGCTTTTGCAGCCTGCAGTTTGATGCCACCAACGGCGCCAACGGGCTGTTTGTCGACATGATCCACCTGATCCCGGCGCGCTATGACAGCATGACCGAGGAAACCCGCGGTGTCGTCGGGCGGCAGTTGGTCGATTTGCTGGCTTTGGCGATCCAGTCTGACGAACGGGTGCTGACATCGGGCAATTCGACGGTGCGCAGCGCCCATCTGGCGCGGATCGAAAGCTTTGTCCGCCGCCATATCGACGACCCCGATCTTGGCCCCGAAGAGGTGGCGGCAGGCTGCGGTATCTCGTTGCGCTATCTGCACGAGCTGTTGCGCGACACCAACATGACGCTGGGCCAGTGGATCCGCGACACGCGGTTGCAGGCGGCCATGGAGGATATGAAGAACCCCGCCGACCGCCGTGCGATCGGCGAGATCGCCTATGCGCGGGGGTTCACCGATCAGGCGCAGTTTTCCCGTGCCTTTCGCGCCCGCTTCGGGTTGACCCCGAAAGAGGCGCGCGGCAGGGCCTGAGGGGCAGCTTATCATCGCACATCGCGCATTCTTCGCTGGCGCGCGAAGAAAAGCGTGACGCTCATGATAAGCCAACCTTGCCATCACCGCCCCAGATGCGCCCGCAACCTGGCCAAGGCTGCTTGTCGGTCGGCTCGTGCTGCCAATGCCTGATCCATCGACACTTCGACAAAGCGGGCCGGCGAATGTGGTTGCAGCTGGCCGATCAGGTCCATGTCGGCACTGATGACGCAGCCCACCATCATATAGCCGCCGCCCGACACCGCATCGCGGTGCAGAACGATGGGTTCCGTGCCGCCCGGCACCTGAATGGACCCATAGGGATAGCAGGCATCCACGATGTTCGACGGGTTCGATCCCGCACCAAACGGCTGTTCGCGCGGGACAAAATCCAGCGCCGTGCCGCCCTTGAAGCGGTACCCGATGCGATCGGCCTCGGGCGCGACCTTCCAGGTGTCCGCGAAGAACCGCTTGCCCGCCTCGGCCGTGATCCGGTGCCAGTAAAGCCCTGGCAGCATCCGCAATTCGGCAGGGCTTCCGGGCATCCGGCGCAGATTGGCCGGGATCGCCCCCTTGCCGCCCGCGCCCGCACCCAAGGGCAGGCTATCGCCCGCCTTCAGGGCGCGCCCCTCATGGCCGCCCAAAGCCCCCAGCGTGTAGGTAGACCGCGAGCCAAGCTTGACCGGCACATCAATGCCGCCCGAAACCGCGATATACACCCGCGCCCCGGACTTTAGGTATCCAAAGCTCAGCCGGTCGCCTGCCTTGACCGGAAAGGCTTCCCATGTGCTGCGCTCATCCCCGTTCAGCTTGGGCGGCAGATCGCCGCCAGTGACAGCGACAGTGGCGGCGGTGGTAAACTCAAGCTCCGGCCCCAGAAACACCGCTTCCAGAACCGCGGCGCCTTCGTCGTTACCAACCAGCATGTTGGCGGCGCGCAGGGCAAAGCGATCCATCCCGCCCGAGATCGGAATGCCGAGGTGATAGTACCCGGGGCGGCCAAGGTCCTGTACCGTGGTGGACAGACCGGGAGAGATGACATTAACGGCCATTCAGAGCCTCCATCAGCTTGGCATTGGTGCCCGCCATGTCCTTGTTGAACGCAGAAAGGCTGAAGGTTGCGGGGCGGATCACCGGCTCGTAGCGGTTGGCATCCACCGCCTCGATCGCCGCGTCATATTCATCGCGCGTCACCGGCTTCCACTTGACGATATCGCCGGGCTTAAAGAGGCACATCTCGTCTTGCAGATAGCTGACCTTCTGGGTCGGGTCATAGATTGGCATCGGCGTGACGCCGAACATCTGATAGCCGCCCGCGCCGCGCACGGAATAGATGCAAGAGAAGCAGCCGCCGTGGCCGATGGTCAGCTTCGGCGTGTCGGTACGCGGGCGAAGGTACTTCGGCACCTGCAATTGGCGCTTGCGCTCGACCATCTGGTAGAGGAACGGCAGCCCCGCCACAAAGCCCACCATCGACACGAACCACGGCTGGCTGGAATGGGCCTTGACGAAATCCGCGACCCCGCCAAGACCATTCACCTCGGCCGCATATTCCAGATCGGTGGCATTGGGGTTCTGGTGACGCTCGCGAAAGCGCATCAGGGTCTCATGCGTCCAAGGGTCTTGATAGAGCACCGGAATTTCCATGATCCGGGTCTGCAGCGTGGCGTCAGATTTCGACGCCGACCCTTCCATGGATTGCAGTTCCTTTAACAGATCGCCGGGCTTGATGCGGTCTGGATCGAACTTGATCTGAAAGCTGGCATTGGCCGGGCAAATCTCGGTCACGCCCTTGATGCCCGCCGCCTTGACGGCATTGGTCATCGACAACGAGGTGAAAAAGGCCTCAAGCGACATTTCTTCGCTGACTTCCGCGAAGATGTGCTCGTCGCCCCCGAAGGAAAAGCGGATCGACATGGTCCCTCCTATGGTTCCAGTTCCGGCACCAACCGGGCCGCGTGGGTTTCAAGCCAGCCTTCCAGCCAGCGGGTGTGAACAGCATTGGCCTGCACGGCAGGATCGTCTGCCAAGGCCAGAAACAGCGGTTTCGTGGTCCGCAATCCCTCGATCCGGGTTTCAGACAGGGCGCGGACAAGGCGGATGATCGCCGCCTCGCGGGTTTCGGCGTGGACGACCAGCTTGGCCAGCAGCGAGTCGTAAAACGGCGGCACGGTGTAGCCGGCATAAAGCATCGACTCGAACCGCACGCCGGGGCCACCGGGCACGCGCAGGGTGCTGACAGTGCCGGGAAAGGGCGCAAAATCGCGCGAAGGGTCTTCGGCGTTCAGCCGCACTTCAATGGAATGGCCCCGCACCACGATATCAGACTGGCGCAAGCGCAGGGGTTCGCCCCCAGCAATACGCAACATTTCTGCCACCAGATCGATGCCGGTGATCATCTCGGTCACCGGATGTTCCACCTGAATGCGGGTGTTCATCTCGATGAAGTAGAATTGATCAGAGTCATCGTCATAAAGGTATTCGATGGTGCCCGCTCCGGAATAGCCCACCGCGCGGGTCAGCCGCACGGCGCTAGAGCACAGCTCATCCCGCACGCGGTCTGACAGGGCACGGCTCGGCGCCTCTTCCCAGACCTTCTGGCGGCGGCGTTGAAGGCTGCATTCACGCTCGAAGCAATGCACGGCATCCCTGCCGTCACCCAGAACCTGCACTTCGATGTGACGGGCCTTGGCGATGACCTTTTCCATGTAAAGCCCGCCGTCGCCAAAGGCGGCCAGCGCCTCGGCGGCGGCTTGCGGAAAGGCGGCTTCGAACTCGACCAGATCATTGGCGATACGAATGCCCCGCCCCCCGCCTCCCGCTGCGGCCTTGATCATCACCGGAAACCCGGTGTCGATGAGGATATGCCGCGCGGCGTCGATATCGGCGACCCGGCCCAAGGATCCCGGCACCACCGGAACCCCGGCAGCATGGGCAGCCGAGCGCGCGGCGACCTTGTCGCCCATCGTGCGGATGGCGTCGCCAGACGGGCCAACAAAAACCAACCCCGATGCCGCACAGGCATCGGCAAAATCGGCGTTCTCGGCCAGAAAACCATAGCCGGGATGCACAGAATCGCAGCCCGTATCGGCGGCGGCTTTCAGGATGTTGGCAATGCTCAGATAGCTTTTCTTCGCCGCGGGCGGCCCGATATGTACGGCCTCGTCGGCAATCTGCACATGCAGACTATCACGGTCGGCCTCCGAATAAACCGCCACGGTCGCAATCCCGAGGTCACGCGCCGCGCGGATCACCCGCACGGCGATTTCCCCCCGGTTTGCGACCAGAAGTTTCTTTAGCATCAGTCCACCTGCGCCAGAACCGCGCCTGCCATGACGGGCTCTTCGTTCTCGGTCTCAAAGCGGATGTTGCTGCCCGCCACCTCGGATTTCACCTCGTGGAAGGACTTCATCACCTCAATCAGCCCGATCACGTCACCCACTGCGACGGCATCGCCATCTGCCTTGAAGGGCGGCTTGTCCGGCGCTGACGAACGGTAGAAGGTGCCGGGAAGCGGCGAATGGATCTGGGCCATGGGAACCTCTCAGGTATAGGGCTGGACCGCCGCTCGCACCGCACGCGCGATGTCGATGGCATTGGGAGTGTCAGAGTGAATGCATATACTGTCGCAACGCACCGGAATGTCTGATCCATCCGTTGCGGTGCCCTTGCCTTCGGTGATCGCCCGCACACAGCGCGCCGCCATCAACGCGGGATCTTTTGCATCATGCTCGCGTGTCACGATCAGGCTTCCGTCCGGACGGTACTCAAGATCGGCGTAGAATTCCGCCACAAAACCATGGCCGCGCGCAGGGTAGATCTTTTCATGCAGCGTGCCGGTCATCCCCAGAAGCGGCACCTTGAACACATCGGCCGCATCACACACTGCCTGGGCGATATCTTCCTGCCGAGCGGCCATGCCATAAAGGCTGCCGTGGGGCTTTATGTGGTTCAACTCAACGCCTTCGGCCTTTAGGAACCCACAAAGCGCACCGATCTGGTAGATCAGGCAATTGGCCATTTCTTCGCGGCCCATCTTCATCTCGCGCCGCCCAAACCCCTGCAAATCGGGCAGGCTGGGATGCGCTCCGACCTTCACCCCATGCGTCTTGGCCAGCCGCACCGTGGCGCGCATATGGTCATAATCGCTGGCATGAAAGCCACAGGCCACATTGGCGATGTCAATGAGGGGCATTAGCCCCGCGTCGTCCCCCATGCGCCAAAGCCCAAAGCTTTCGCCCATGTCACAGTTCACCGTGACAGGCATCGCACCCCCTGCAGTTTTTCAAAATATGGATCACGTTGGCCTGAGTCTGTCGTCATTGCAAATTCGATTTTCTGAGATATCGTATCGAAAAAACAGATGCGGGGCTGCCATGTCGCTGACCATCAGACAGTTGCGCTATTTCATTGCAGCCGCCGAAACCGGGCAGGTTTCCCATGCAGCGATGGAGTTGAACATCTCGCAATCTGCCGTGACGGCGGGGATTCAAAGCCTTGAGGCAACCTTGGGCGCGCGGCTTCTGACGCGGGGGGGGCAAGGGGTATCGGTGACCCCGCAGGGCGCGCGGTTCCTGTCCCGGGCCAAGGCGATCATTGCCGCCGTCGAAGAAGCAACGCGCAGCCCCTTGGGCGAAGAAACGCAGGTGACGGGACGATTGCGACTGGGTCTGACCTATACGGTGGCGGGCTATTTCATGGCCCGCCACTATGCCTCGTTCCGTCGCATCTATCCCGGCATCACGCTGGAACTTTCCGAACAGCCAAGGCCCGCCATCGAAAATGCCCTGGTGACTGGCGGGCTGGACATGGCCGTCATGCTGACATCGAACCTTGCCAATACCGACGATCTGGAATCCGAGACGCTGTTCCGCTCGCGGCGGCTGCTTTGGCTGCCATCGGACCATCGGCTGCTGACCACCCCAGGGATAAGTTTGCGCGATGTGGCCAACGAGCCCTATGTCATGCTGACGGTGGATGAGGCCAGCCGCACGGCCGGGCGCTATTGGGACCAGTATGGGCTGACCCCCAAGGTGGTGTTTTCCACTTCGTCAGTCGAAGCGGTACGGTCGATGGTGGCCGCAGGCATGGGTGTGACGATCCTCAGCGACATGGTTTATCGACCCTGGTCACTTGAGGGCCAGCGGATCGAACAGCGCCAGACCATTGAGGCCGTTCCGTCGATGGACGTCGGCCTGACCTGGCCACACAACCGCCCGCTATCCGCGCCAGCCCAGGTGTTCCGCGCCTTTCTCTCTGCTGCCTTGGGATCAGCTTGATAATCGTCAGTGCGAAACCCGGAGTCTCGCTCACGCTGGATAAAAGTCGGGGGCAACGTCACGGGCACAGCCGGGATCTTTGAGAGCCATGTATCGTCGTCTCGGCCGCAGGTGCCAGGTTTTGGACACCTAGCATGCGAACGACTGCTTCCTCGTCGCCCTCCGGTCACATGCCGAACGGCCGCTAGGCCGCGATCCGCCCCATGGGTCGGCTAGTGAGGGCTTGCTCGACCGCCGACAAGGTCGAAGCATCGTTAACGGGATATGTCAGTATCAGAGTTGAGATTGAACAGTTGATGCGCTCTGATCAGCAGATCCCCGCAACCTGCCGCCGATACTTCGAATAAGGAAGATCTTTCAACTATGCGATGCATGGGCATATTCACTGGTTGGCCGGCTGCGACCGTCTGCCGCCGAAGTCGAAGCATTTGGTAGGTGCACCGTCAGTTTCGTAGAACGACCAGTTCGTATCGAAGTTGAAGGTGATACGACCCATAAATCACGCTGGGACCGTCCGTGGCTTTCATTCAACCAAGCAACTCAAGCATTTTAACTTCGTTGGGTGCTAGGTTGGGCAGGCCAATGAAGCCATTAAAATTATGAATAAAATCAATGGGTATTGGCGGACAGTGAGGGATTCGAACCCTCGAGACGGTTCCCCGCCTACACACTTTCCAGGCGTGCGCCTTCGACCACTCGGCCAACTGTCCGTCCGGCACTCCATAAGGGTTGAAAACCAGAGGCGCAAGGGGCCTGCGGCAGTCTATTTCCTTCCTTAATCCAGCAAGGTGATCGAAACGCGGCGGTTCTGGCGGCCCTTCTTTTCGATCTTGCCGATCTCTACCCGCCCGATCTCGGCGGTGCGGGCGACGTGGGTGCCGCCGCAGGGTTGCAGGTCCACCTGTGTCGGCCCTGTGCCAATGCGGACCAGCCGAACGCGGCCCTGGCCCATGGGGGGATGAACGGACATCGTCTTGACCAGGCCGGGATTGGCGGCCAGTTCCGCATCCGTGATCCAGCTGTCCGTCACCGGCAGGTCCAGGCCGATCAGCGCGTTCAGCCGGTCTTCCAACATCTGCACATCTTCAGGCGGATCGGGCATGTCGAAATCCAGCCGACCGCGTTCGGCACCGATCTGGCCGCCCGTCACCGGCAAGGGAATCACCACTGACAAAAGGTGCAGCGCCGTATGTACGCGCATGTGGCGGTGGCGGCGGTCCCAGTCGAGGCGCTGAGTCACGGTGCTGCCGACCGGGGGCATCGGCGCGGGTTCCGCCGGGACCAGCGCAATTGCGCCGCCCTCGGCCTTTACGGCGGTGGCGATGGCGAGGTGTCCGCCCTCCCAGATCAGCAGACCGGAATCACCGGGCTGGCCGCCGCCCGTGGCGTAGAACAGGCTTTGGTCGCAGATCACCCCGCCTTCGGCGGTGTGGCCGATCACGGTGGCCGTGGTCTCGCGCAGATAGGCATCACTGCGGAACAGCGGTTCGGTCATGGGTCTTCCTGCCTTTCGGTCGGATCGCGCGCTTCGGGCGCGCTATGGGCGGTCCGCGACCGCGACGGGCCCCGGTGCGGAGCGACAGCCCGCTCTTGCGCCATAGGCTCTGCCGCAGGTTCTGCCTTTTTGCTGCCGGGCAATTCTATGCCTTCGTCGGCAAATCGTTGCACGATCCTGTGGTTGATTTCGCTGCGCACCTGCAACGAAAAGTTGACGTCGCGCAGGATGATCCGCATCTCGAAGTTCATCCATTCCGTGCCAAACCCCATGAAGATGATCGAGGGGGGCGGGTTCAGGATGGCTAGGGGCTGCGCCTCGGCGATTTCGCGCAGGATCTGTTCGACCTTGCGGGTGTCGCTGCCCAGCACGACCGAGACCGGCACCACCAACCGCCCCGTCAGATTGAACCGCGTCCAGTTGGTGACGCGCTGTGTCACCAGATCGGCATTAGGGACGATCACATCAGACCGGTCGAAGGTCTGGATCCGGGTGGAGCGGACCGAGATCGCCTTGACCGTGCCCTGCACATTGCCGACCTCGATCCAATCGCCTTCGCTGACCGGGCGTTCGATCAGCAGGATGATGCCGGAGACGAAGTTCGACACGATGTTCTGCAGGCCGAAACCGATACCCACGGACAGGGCACCGGCGACGATGGCCAGACCAGACAGGTCGATCCCGGCGAAGTTGATCGCCAGCAGCGCGGCAAGGAATATGCCGATATAGCCGACACCGGATACGATGGCGTTCTGGCCACCCTGATCCAGCGTCGTGCGCGGCAGGATGGACCCGCGCAGCGCCCCCTGGAACAGGCGCGTGAGCATGTAGCCCACGGCAAAGATGATGGCGAAGAACAGGAAATCGGTGGGCGAAACGCGTGTGCTGCCCAACTGGAAGCCGGTCAGGAAGCGCTGCCACAATTCGGTGATGTCGGCCGGGCGTGCGCCCCAGATCACGGCGAAAAGCGGGATCGATGCCAGCGACATCGCAAAACCGATCAGCACGGGGATCAGGCCTTCCTGATCGGCGGCATCGGACCTTGTGATCAGGCCGTAGAGATCCGCCACGAGGCGTTGGGCGACCAGAAGCACCGCAACCAGACCCAGAGAAATGACCGAAGGGAAAACCAGAGCGGTTGCCGCCGCGATATAGCCCACCGCCCCCAGCAGCACGCCCGCCAGCCCAGTCAGCATGACACCGCGCGCCAAGAGGCCCAGCACGCGCAGCCCGAAGCTTAGCGACTCATCCCCCGCCCCCGCGCTGCGCACGTGGCGGCGCAGCAACTGCCCCATGCGAAAGATCAGCACCGCCATGGTGGCCAGAAGCGGGAAACCGAGCACGGCATTGGCGGTATCGCTGGCCGTTATCTCCAGCAGGACAGCCTGACGCAGCGTCTCGATCCCCAGCACAAGGCCGATGGTGCGGGCCAGAAAACGCCCTTCCGCGCGGCGTTCCGGCACCAGCATGCCTGCGGTATCGGCACCGTCGTCAAAGGGAAAGATGGTCGTGCCCAGCCAGTTCGCGGCATAGATCGTGAAGATGATCGCCGGAAAGATCAGAACGACCGCCGTGCCGACAGGACCGATCAGATTGGTCAGCACAACCGCTTCGGTCAGGGCAATCGCGCCCAAAGTCGGCAGGATGATCTGCAAGAGCGAAATCATCAGCGACACGACCCGCCGCCCGCGCGCCGTCTTGGGTTTCGGCAACCTGTTCTGGATCGGCACAAGGATGCGCCGGGCCATCGAGATCATGGCAAGGCCCACGACCGCAAGGAGCACGATCAGCGGCAGATTGTCGAACAGGGCCTGCCGCCCGGAACTGCGCGCCCAGCGCGTTGTGGTTTCCGTCCAGAGCGCCACGGTCACATCGCCCATCACGGCGATGGCCTCGGGCCAGTTGGCCGGGTTGATGGGCGAAGGCCAGAGTTGCAGAAGCTGGCTTGCCTGCCGTTCGCGCAGGACACGGTCCACCTCGCCGATCAGGCCGTCGGCGCGGCGATAGGCTTCTTCGGCGGCGATGCCGGGGGCCTGCAGGCGGACCAACTGATCGGAAAGCTGCTGTCGGCGCTGTGCGATTTCGGCTGCCTCAGTCTCGCCTTCGGCCGGGGCGGGGCCGAGCGCGGCGATCTGGTCGCGCAGCGTGGTGATCCGGGTGGAATTCGTGTTCTGCGCCACCAGAAAGGCCGCCCGCCAGTCGACGATCTGCGCGCGCAGCGCATCCAGAACGCGGCTGTCTGCATCGGGATTGGCCAGCACATCCTCGGCCCGGTCGGCGGCGCGTTCCCATTCCGCGTAATCAAGCGCGTTGCTGCGGCCAGACCCTTTGGACACGACGACCGTATTGCCGCCCTGCGCCGGCGTAGCGGCGGGCGTGGTCGTCGTGGTGACAGCCGTGCCGACCGCCGATCCGCCCTGCGCCGCAGTGCCCTGCCCGCTTGGCGCGGCCTGGTCGGCCGGGGCCTCTGCTGCGGGGGGCGTCGGGGTCTGGGCATGGGCCGTTGGCAGCGCAATGGCCACCGCGAACAGCGTGGCAGAGGCAAAATGTTTCAGTCCGGCCAGAACACCGGCCAGAACAGCTTTTGCCGCCTTGGTCATGCGTCCTCGAACACCGTCGGGATGGCGCGCGGCGCGCGGTCCAGCCAGGCCGGGACGGGCAGCCCTTTCTCCTTGAGGAAGGCAGGGTTGTAGAGCTTGGACTGGTAGCGGTTGCCATAGTCACACAGGATCGTCACGATCGTGTGGCCCGGCCCCATATCCTTGGCCATGCGGATCGCGCCCGCGATGTTGATGCCCGACGAACCGCCCAGACAGATGCCTTCATCCTGCAGCATGTCGAACACCAAGGGCAGCGCTTCGGCATCCGGGATGCGGTAGCTGTAATCGGGTTTGAACCCTTCCAGATTGGCGGTGATGCGCCCCTGCCCGATCCCTTCGGTGATCGATGTGCCGGGGCTTTCCAACACGCCTGTGGTGTAGAAGGAATGAAGCGCCGCACCTTCGGGATCGGCCAGACCGATCTTCACGCCCTTTGGTTGCAGCGCCAGCCCCACGCCCGCCAGCGTGCCGCCCGACCCGACGGCACAGATGAACCCATCCACCTTGCCATCGGTCTGCTTCCAGATCTCGGGGGCGGTCGTTTCGACATGGGCCTGGCGGTTGGCCACATTGTCGAACTGGTTGGCCCAGACCGCGCCGTTGGGCTCTGTCCGCGCCAGTGCCTCGGCCAGACGGCCGGAATAACGGACATAGTTGTTGGGGTTCTTGTAAGGTGCGGCCGGCACCTGCACCAGTTCCGCCCCGGCAAGGCGGAGCATGTCCTTCTTTTCCTGGCTTTGGGTTTCCGGGATGACGATCACCGTGCGGTATCCCATCGACGCACCCACCAGCGCCAGCCCGATTCCGGTATTTCCCGCCGTGCCCTCGACGATGGTGCCGCCCGGCTTCAGCGCGCCCCGCGCCACTGCGTCACGGATGATATAGAGCGCCGCCCGGTCCTTGACCGATTGCCCGGGATTGAGGAATTCGCATTTCCCCAGAATGGTGCAGCCCGTCATCTCGCTGGCATGTTTCAGCTTGATCAGGGGGGTGTTGCCGATCGTCTCGGCCAGATCGCTGTAAATCTGCATGGGCTGTCCTTCGCTCTTTGGCCAAGGTGTAGGCGCGGGCGGCGGAAATCTCAAGTCATGCAGGGGACACAGGCGGTTTCACCCTCTCGTCTCTGCACAAACAGTTTCAAATATTCCGATAGGCCGGATGTTTTCGAAACCTCCTATCTTCCTGCCCCATCGACCGGCCTCACGCGGCGCAAACAGGTGCTGTGCGTGAGGCCACCCAAACCCCGGCATCAAGACCGGGGCCCTAACCGGACTGCAAGCCCGAGGGGGGCTGCAGAGACGGCGCGAACAACATCCCCCCTCAGGGAAAGGAACAAGACATATGACCCAAGCGGTCCATCCGGTGGATGAAATTCTGCCAACACCCAAACTGTTTACCCTCGGCCTCCAGCATGTGCTGGTGATGTATGCCGGCGCGGTCGCCGTGCCGCTGATCGTTGGCCGTGCGCTGAAACTGGACCCGGCCGATGTGGCCTTCCTGATTTCCGCCGATCTGTTCGTCTGTGGCATCGTCACGCTGATCCAGTCGCTGGGGGCGACACAATGGTTCGGCATCCGCCTGCCCGTGATGATGGGCGTGACCTTTGCCGCCGTCGGCCCGATGGTCGCCATGGCCAATACCCAAGGCGGGAGCGAGGGCGCACGCGCCATCTTTGGCGCGATCATGGCGGCGGGGGTGATCTCGATGCTGATCGCGCCCTTCATCAGCCGGATGCTGCGTTTCTTCCCCCCGGTGGTGACCGGCACCATCATCCTTGTCATCGGTGTCAGTCTGATGCGGATCGGGATCAACTGGATCTTCGGCAACCCCGTCGGCCCCACCGCACCGCAGATTGTCGACCCCGCCCATGCGGCATGGCTGACCTCTGTCACCGAAGGGATCACCGCAGGCAGTGTGACCGGCGTGCCGGAAATGCCCGCCGGGCTGGCTCTGGCGGCCAAGATGAACAACCCGGCCTATGCGCCCTTGGGCAACATCCTGATCTCGGCCATCGTGCTTGTCTCGATCCTGCTGATTGCACGTTTCGCACGTGGCTTTGTCGCCAATATCTCGGTCCTGCTGGGGATCGTGATCGGCGCGCTGATCGCCATTGCCACAGGCGCGATGACATTCGCCAAGGTGGGCGAAGCGGCGTGGTTCGGGCTGATCACGCCCTTCCATTTCGGCATGCCGACCTTTGATCCGGTGATGATCGTGACCATGACGCTGGTGATGATTGTGGTGATGATCGAATCCACCGGCATGTTCCTTGCGCTGGGTGACATGACCGGGCGCAAGGTGGACCGGCCGATGCTGTCCGCGGGTCTGCGCACAGATGGGCTTGGCACGCTGATCGGGGGGATCTTCAACACCTTCCCCTATACGTCCTTCTCGCAGAATGTCGGTCTGGTGGGGGTGACGGGCGTTCGGTCGCGCTTTGTCTGCGTGGCAGGCGGGATCATCCTGATCCTGCTGGGCCTTGTGCCCAAGATGGGCGCGTTGATCGAATCGCTGCCAACCATGGTGCTGGGCGGTGCGGGGATCGTTATGTTCGGTATGGTTGCCGCCACCGGCATCCGCATTCTGGCAGGCGTGGATTTCGCGAAGAACCGCAACAACCTGTTCATCGTGGCGGTCAGCCTCGGCTTCGGGATGATTCCGCTGCTGGCCCCGAACTTCAAAATGTGGATGCCCCATGACATCCATCCGCTGATCGAAAGCGGCATCCTGCTGGCATCGGTCGCGGCGGTGCTGCTGAACGCCTTCTTCAACGGCGCAAAGCTGAACGAGGATGAGATCAAGGCCGCAGCCGCCGCAGCCGATCACTGAGGCGACGGACAATGAAAAAGGGCGGCGGTCTGCGCGACCGCCGCCCTTTTTTCATCCGCTGGACCGATCACTCGGCCTTGGCGACCAGCATCCCGTCGGCCTTCAGCCCGGCATAGCTTTCGTCCAGCGACTTGGTCGCCCGCGCGATCAGCGTGTCGATTTCGGCAGGCGTGATCACCAGCGGCGGGGCGATGATCATCCGGTCGCCGACATGGCGCATGATCAGGTTGTTGGCAAAGCACCGCTCGCGCGTGCGAAGGCCAACGGTGCCCGCCTCGGATGCGAACTTCGCCCGCTTGGCCTTGTCCGGCGTCAGCGCGATAGAGCCCATGAGGCCCACCAGCTTTGCCTCGCCTACCAGCGGGTGATCTGCCAGCGCGGCCCAGCGTTCGGCCAGATAGGGATGGGCAACGTCGCGCACATGCTCGACGATGCCTTCTTCCTGGATGATGCGCAGGTTTTCCAGCGCGACGGCCGCTGCGACGGGATGGCCGGAATAGGTATAGCCGTGGAAGAACTCGCCGCCCTCGGCCACAACCGCCGCAACATCGTCACAGACGATGGACCCGCCGATGGGCTGATAGCCCGAGGACAGCCCCTTGGCGATGGTCATGATATGCGGCTTGATGCCAAAAGTCTGCGAGCCGAACCAGTTGCCGGTGCGGCCAAAGCCAGTGATGACCTCATCCGCGATCAGCAGGATGCCATACTTGTCGCAAATGCGCTGGATCTCGGGCCAATAGGTGGCCGGCGGAATGATCACGCCGCCTGCACCCTGCACCGGCTCCCCGATGAAGGCCGCGACGTTTTCCACGCCCAGCTCCAGGATTTTGTCTTCCAGCTGGCGCGCGCGGGCGATGCCGAATTCCGCCTCGGTCATCGCGCCACCTTCGCCCCACCAATAGGGTTGGTCGATGTGGACAATCCCGTCGATCATGCCGCCATGGGCATGGATCGGGGCCATGCCGCCAAGGCTGCCGCCGCCCATGGTGGAACCGTGATAGCCATTCTTGCGGGCGATGATGACGCGTTTGTCGGGCTGGCCCTTGACCTGCCAGTACCGCCGGACAAGGCGGATGTTGGTGTCGTTCGCCTCGGACCCCGACCCGGCAAAGAACACATGGTTCAGATCGCCCGGCGCCAGTTCGGCGATCTTGGCGGCCAGTGCAATGGCCGGCACATGCGTCGTCTGGAAGAAGGTGTTGTAATAGGCCAGCTCTTCCATTTGACGTGCGGCGACATCTGCCAGTTCCTTTCGGCCATAGCCGATGTTCACGCACCACAGACCGGCCATGCCATCCAGAATCTGATTGCCTTCGCTGTCGGTCAGCCAGACGCCCTTGCCGCGGGTGATGACCCGCGCGCCCTTCTTGGCCAGACCGTTGGAATCGGTGAACGGGTGCATGTGATGCGCCGCGTCCAAGGCCTGCAGTTCGGCCGTCGGCATGTGGTTGGTGATCATGTTCATGGAAAGGCCCTCGCGGAATCAGCGGCCCACCAAACCGGTGGGATTCAGCGATCAGCATATGATCAAACGCGCCCGCCATCAAGAAATTTGATCAAATTATTGAGCCTGCATTTCTGAAGACACCCCGGCTTCATCTTGGCCCAAATACCCTGGGGTCTGGGGCAAGGCCCCAGCGGCGGGGGCCGGGCGATCCGGCCTCAGATCTCGCCCTGCGCCTGGGCCTGGCGGATCTGGTCTATCCCCTGCTGAATGTCGTTCTCGATGGCCCGCGCCAGCGCCACCGTGTCACCCGCCCGCATCGCGGCAAGCGCCTCTTCATGCCGGTCCGGCAGGGCCGAGGCCCCATAGCGCGCGCAGACCACCCGCAAGGAGGGGCCAAAGCGCAGCCAGAGGGAGCGCGCGATATCCACCAGTATGGGCGCCTGTGATGCCTCATACAGCGCGAAGTGAAAGACGTGGTTGGCTTCCAGATAGCCGCTCACGGCGCCAGCCCGGATCGTCTGGTCGACCTGATCATCTATGGCCTCCAGCCGGTCGATCAGCTCGGGCGTCAGGTGTCGCCCTGCGAGTTCGGCCAGTTTCGGTTCCACCGTCAGGCGCACGAAGGCCAACTGATCCAGCAGCGCCGGCGTCAGTTGCGGCACAGCCACGCGGCGATTGCCCTGCGGCAGCAACGCGCCTTCGGCGGTCAGCCGGCGGATCGCCTCGCGCACGGGGGTCATGCCGGCCTCCAGATCGCGGATCAGGCCCTGAATCGTGACAGGCTGGCCGGGCTGCAGGTGCCCGAACAGGATCATGTCGCGCAGGCGGCCATAGGTCACCTCATGCGACGGTATCTTGCGCGTCTCTTCGTCCATCCACCCTGCCCTGCCAGTCTTTGCGACAGCTAACCGTTGCGCATGGATTTGATCAAGTTGCAAAGCGGCGCGCAGTCACCCCGGCCTTGATCATTTTCCTTGAACCATGCCGCGCCGCGCAGTCAGATGAGACAGGTTTCCCCCGCCCGGCCCGGCATCCCTGCGCCAGAAGTGCCACGGCGAAACCAATAGGGAGGAGTCACTATGAAAACGATCAAGGGCCCTGCGCTGTTTCTTGCGCAGTTCGCGGGCGATGCCGCACCGTTCAATTCGTGGAAATCCATCACCCGCTGGGCCGCCGATTGCGGCTATGTCGGCGTTCAGGTGCCAAGCTGGGACGCACGGCTGTTCGATCTGGACAAGGCCGCCGCGTCCAGGGATTACTGTGACACCTTCAAGGGTGAGGCCGCCGAGGCAGGCATCACGGTGACCGAGCTTTCCACCCACCTGCAGGGCCAGCTTGTCGCCGTCCACCCGGCCTATGACGCAGCCTTCGACGGGTTTGCCGCCCCCGCCGTGCGCGGCAATCCCAAGGCACGGGCGGAATGGGCGACCGATCAGGTCAAGAAGGCGCTGACCGCCAGCCGCAATCTTGGCCTGTCGGCCCATGCCACCTTTTCGGGCGCGCTGGCCTGGCCCTATGTCTATCCGTGGCCGCAGCGCCCAGCAGGCCTGATTGAAGAAGCCTTTGACGAACTGGCCCGCCGCTGGCTGCCCATCCTGAACCATGCCGAGGAGACGGGGGTGGATGTCTGCTACGAAATCCACCCCGGCGAAGACCTGCATGACGGGGTGAGCTATGAGATGTTCCTGGACCGGGTGGGGGGGCATGCGCGGGCATGCATGCTGTATGATCCGTCGCATTACGTGCTGCAGCATCTGAATTATCTGGATCACATCGACATCTACCACGACCGCATCCGCATGTTCCATGTCAAGGATGCCGAGTTGAACCCGACCGGGCGGCAGGGCGTCTATGGGGGGTATCAGTCTTGGGTCAACCGCGCAGGCCGCTTCCGCAGCCCCGGCGACGGGCAGGCGGATTTTGTGGGGATATTCTCGAAACTGACTCAATATGGCTTTGACGGCTGGGCCGTGGTGGAATGGGAATGCTGCCTGAAACACCCCGAGGACGGGGCGCGGGAAGGGGCGGAATTCGTGCGCAACCACATCATCCGCGTTACCGAAAAAGCCTTTGACGACTTCGCCGATGCGGGCACTGACCGCGCCGCGAACCGCCGGATGCTGGGCTTGGACTGAGAGTGCGGGACCGGGGGTTTCACACCCCCGGACCCCCGTGGGATATTTCCGCAGAGAAGATGAAAAGGAGGGCTAAGAATGGCCATCACAGGGGCGCATGTCGCGCGGGCGCCACGCATCCGGCTGGGTATGGTGGGCGGCGGGCGGGATGCCTTTATCGGCGCGGTCCATCGCATCGCGGCCCGGCTGGACGATCAATATGAGCTGGTGGCCGGGTGCTTTTCCGCCAATCCGGAAAAGAGCGCGGCATCTGGTGCCGATCTGGGCGTGGACCCAAAGCGCACCTATGCCAGCTTTGCCGACATGGCCACGCGCGAAGCCCGCCGCAAGGACGGGATCGAGGCGGTGGCCATCGTCACGCCCAACCACATGCATGCGCCCGTCGCGATGCAGTTCCTGCGGCGCGGCATCCATGTCATCTGTGACAAACCCCTGACCGCGACCCTGCCCGAGGCCAAGCGTCTGGCCAAGGCGGCAGAGGCGGCGGGCGTGGTCTTTGCGCTGACGCATAACTACACCGGTTACCCGATGATCCGGCAGGCGGCGGCGATGGTGCGCAATGGTGATCTGGGCGAGATCCGGGTGGTGCAGGTCGAATATGCGCAGGACTGGCTGGCCGAACCCATTGAAAAATCAGGGCAAAAACAGGCCGACTGGCGCACTGATCCGGCCCGCACCGGGGCGGGCGGGTCGACGGGTGATATCGGAACCCATGCCTTCAACCTTGCGGGCTTCGTGACCGGGCTCGAACTCGAAAGCCTCGCCGCCGATCTGCAAAGCTTTGTTCCAGGGCGGCGGGTGGATGACAACGGCCATGTGATGCTGCGCTACAAGGGTGGCGCACGGGGGATGCTGTGGTGTTCGCAGGTGGCATCGGGCTGCGAGAACGGGCTACGCCTGCGCATCTATGGCACCAAGGCCGGGATCGAATGGGCGCAGGAAGACCCGAACTACCTGTGGGTCGGCCCCTTGGGCCAGCCGAAGTATCGCCTGACGCGGGGTGGCGCCGGATCAGGGCCAGAGGCGGGGCGCGTGACCCGCGTGCCACCCGGCCATCCCGAGGGCTATCTGGAAGGCTTTGCCAATATCTATGCCGAGGCCGCCCGTGCGATTATTGCCCGCAGGGACGGTGCGGCGCTTGATCCCGCCGTCACCTTCCCGGGATTGAAGGAAGGGCTGGAGGGCGTGGCCTTTGTCGATGCCTGCGTGCGGTCTTCGAGGCGCAACGGGGCCTGGATGTCGCTGGCGCTGTAACCAGGTCGGGCGGGGTCAGCCCCCCGCCCGAATCCGAGCCCGTTCGCGTTGCAGCCACAGCGCCGTCAGGATCAGGGGGGAATTGGCAATCTCGCCGCTGGCCACCAGTTCCATCATCCGGTCGAAGCTGATCAGATGGCCGCGGATATCCTCGGCCTCATCCGCCTGGCCGAAGACGCCCGCGATGCCATCGGGCAGATCGGCAACGCCCACATAGGAATAGAGATATTCCGTCATGATACCCGGGCTGGGATAGTATTGCGCCACCGGCAGCAGCGCGCCGAGCGTCAGCCCCGCCTCTTCCACCGCCTCGCGCCGGCCGGCCTGCTCGGGTGTTTCGCCTGCATCGATCCGGCCTGCAATCGCCTCAAGCTGCCAGGCCCCGGCATCGCCGCGCGCCATGGGCCCGGCGCGGAACTGTTCGATCAGCAGCACACGGTCGCGTATCGGATCATAGGGCAGCACTGTCACCGCATCGCAGGAGACGAAGACCGCCCGTTCCACCGGCACGTTCAACGTGCCGTCGAATTGCCGCCAGGCGACCTGCCATTCCTCGACCGCGAAGAATTTTGCATAGGCGAGCTTGCGGGCGGCGACCTGCACATCATCGGGGCCTGCCACGCGGCGCAGCGTTGCAAGCGGCGCCTGCGTTGCCCGCACGGCGCTGGCGCCCCGGACCAGCATCGCGCCATAGCGCGCGGCAATCTCTGGCGCGGGCACCTGCCCCATCAGCGCCATGAAATCCCCTGCGGTCGCCACCGCCGCAGCGCCGTAGCGCGCCACCCAATCGGACAGGGACCAGACCGCGCCCGGTCGGGCATCGGCTGCGGCGGGGAAATAGACTTGGGCCATGACTACCTGCCCTTCGGCCTGCACCTGAACCTCTTGCGTGGTGTAGCCGAAGCCACCTTCGTAGAAATCCAGACGCGCGACATCAGACGCCGTCAGCCCGTCCAGCAGCAGGCCCGGCGCCGTTGACCCGACCTGCGGCAGAAGCATTGGATAGGGCGCGTCCTTTGCCCAATGGACGGCATGATCGGCCAGTAAAGCGGGTTGACCGCGCAGATCGCGCCCCAGCACCTGCCGCAACAGGGGGGCGTGGCAAAGGGTGCCGAAAAAGAAGAGATGCGCCATGGCTGCGGTGATCCTGCCTCAGCGCCAGCGCCGACCGGTGGCTTCTGTCACCATTCCGGCAATGGCCCCACCAAAGAGCAGCGCCACGATCACCGGGGCCGCGACCAGCATCATGCCAAAGTCAATGAACTGGTTTACGATGTCCAGCAAAGCATCCATCGGGCCCCGATAGCGCCCGCGCACCGCGATGGACAGCATCGTTGCAACAGAGAACGTAGTCAGCGCAATGAATGTCGCCGTGACCGCCGTGCGAATACCGGTCGAGGCCGCCTCGTAATATTTCGCGCGCTTTGCTGCGCCCGACACGAACCACCCGGCCATGGCACCGGCAACGATGGATACAGGATACAGATAGCCCACCCGCTGACCCTCGGGCATCACGCCTTCGACGATGATGCCGACGACCCATGCCAGAAACGCAAAGCTCAGCGCGGCGACCAGCTTTGCGGCAGTGGGCATGGGCGTGACCTCAACTTGGGCGGGTGACGGTAATTTGTGTTACGTCGCAGTTTCCGCCCTGAAAGGCCCCCGCGCAAGAGGTGAGATAAAAGTTCCACATCCGGCGGAACCTTTCGTCAAATCCGACACGGGCCACGTCATCCCAGCGCGCGTTGAACGTCTCATGCCAACGCCGCAGAGTCTGGCTGTAGCTGTCGCCGAATTCAACGGAGCCTTTCACCTTCAACCCTGCCTTTTCCACCTCGGCGCGCAGCACCGAAGGTGAGGGCAACATCCCGCCGGGGAATATGTATTTCTGGATGAAATCCACGCCGCGGCGATACACTTCCCAACGTTTGTCGGCGATGGTGATGATCTGCAAGGTTGCATGGCGGCCGGGCTTCAGCCGTTCGCGCAGCGTTTCGAAATAGACCGGCCAATACTTTTCGCCAACCGCCTCGAACATCTCGATCGAGGCCACGCCGTCATAGACACCGCGTTCGTCGCGGTAATCCTGCAGCTTGATCTCGACCCGGTCCGAAAGGCCGGCCTTGGCCATACGTGAGACGGCATAGTCATATTGCGCCTGCGAAATCGTCAGCGCGGTCACCCGCAACCCCCGCTCTTTCGCTGCATATTCGGCAAAGCCACCCCAGCCGCAGCCAATCTCCAGCACATGATCGCCGGGCGCGGCACCCATCTGATCGACCATCGACTTGTATTTCTCGGTCTGCGCTGATTCGAGGCTTTCCTGCCCGGTGCGGAATATGGCCGAAGAGTAGGTCATCGTATCATCGAGCCAAAGCCGATAGAATTCGTTGCCCAGATCATAGTGATAGCTGATGTTCTTCTTCGCCTGCCGTTTGCTGTTGCCCTGCAACCAGAACCGCATCCGTTCGTAAAACCGCAGCATGCCCATGCCGGGAAAGCCGTCATTGATCGGGTCGTTTTCGGGCAGTTGCACCAGATCCATCAGTGCCTGCAAATCCGGTGTCGACCACCACCCTTCCAGATAGGCATCGCAAAAGCCAAGGTCGCCCTCGCGGATGAGGCGGGCAAAGACATCGGGATTGTGAACCTCCACCTCGCCGACGGGGCCGGGTTTTGCACCCTCGACCCGAAAGCGACGCCCGTCCGGCATGACGAAATCAAGCCGCCCGCGGCCCATCCCCTTGAGAACGGCAAAGGCCGAAGCAAAATATCGCGGCAGGCCGGATTGGCCCTTTATGCTGGTCAGAACGTCCATCGACTCCCCACGTTTCTTCTTTTTGTTTCAACAGTCACAGATACGCGCTGCGCACTCAAGGGTTTCATTTGACTGAAAACTATCTTTGCAAGGCGGTTGGCCAGGCTGACCTTGCGTCATGCAACACCGGTCCCGCGCGCCGCATAGGCGCCCAGGGCCCGCGCCCGCCCTTCGGCCAGATCGACGATCGGCTTCGGATAGGGGCGTGACGGGTCCAACCCCCAGGACCGCGGCGCGGCCTCAAAAAAGGCCAGCGCCTCGGCACCCGGCGAACGCTGGCCTTCGGCGATGAAACGGCGGCGATAGGCACCCTTCGGGTCGAACTTTTCTACCTGAGTCGCCGGGTTGAAGATACGGAAATAGGGGGCCGCATCCGGCCCCGACCCTGCCGCCCATTGCCAACCCATCGCATTGGCCGCGGGATCCCAATCCGTCAGGCAATCGGCGAACCAGTCCAACCCCAGCTTCCAATGCGTCATCAGATGCTTGGTCAGGTAAGAGGCCACGATCATCCGCCCCCGGTTGTGCATGGTGCCGGTCACATACATCTCGCGCATCGCGGCATCGACGAATGGCTCGCCCGTCATGCCGCGCCGCCAGGCATCGACCGCTGCGCCCTCGCCCTGCCACGGAAAATTGTCCCATTCGGGTTTCCAGTTGGCATAGGTGATCTGCGGCGTGTGGTGCATCAGATGGTACGAAAACTCACGCCAGACCAATTCCTTGAGAAAGGTCTCTGCCCCCGCGCTGCCGCGTTCGAAGGCAACCATGGCTGCATGCCAGACGCGGCGAATCCCGATCTCGCCATAGGTCAGGTTCTCCGACAGGTTCGATGTTCCCGCCTCGCCCGGCAGATCGCGGGCAATGGCATAGCGATCCACCCGATCTGCCAGAAACTGCGCCAGACGCGCCTCAGCCGCCGCCTCGCCCACATGGACATGCGCCGCCACGACCGCAGCACCGCGCTGCATGGCCGCGCCGAGGTGCCAGTCTTCCAGAATCTCAGAGGCGGGCCAGACATCAGGTACCGGCAGTCGCGTGGGCGCCGCGACAGGGGCGGCCACATCCCGCCCGCGCACCGCGCGCCAATAGGGCGTGTAGACGCGGTAGAACCCGCCCTGCCCCGTCTCCACAGTCCAAGGCTCATGCATCAGATGGCCGGCATGGCTGTCGGCCCGCAGCCCCCGCGCTTTCAGCGCAGCCTTCACCGCGCTGTCGCGTGCCTTGGCGGCCGGATCGTACAGCCGCGACCACAGAACGCCTGCAGCGCCAGTTTCCGCGATCAGCGCCTCCAGCACAGGCAGTGCTGCTCCGCGCCGCAGGATCAGCCTTGCGCTGATGCCCTCCAACCGTGCGGCAAAGGCCGCCAGCGCCAGCCCCAGCCGCCATTTCGCCGCTGCGCCAAGCGCCTCTGTTTCCGGGTCCAGAATGAACAGCGGGATGACAGGATGCCCGCTTGCCAGCGCGGCCTGCAGCATCGGCAGGTCGTCCAGCCGCAGGTCGCGGCGAAACCAGAGGATAAGCGGGGGAAGGGTCATGCGCGCCTGTGTGGTCTTTGCAGTGATACGCGCCGCCCTTCCCGCCGGATCACAGCAGATCGTCCAGCGCCGCGATCAGACGCGCCACATCCTCGGCCGAAGTGTAGTGCACCGCGCTCATCCGCAGCACACCCTTTTCCAGATCGACGCCCATCGCCGTCAGCGGGCGGACGGCATAGAAATCGCCCGCCCAGCAGGCGATCCCGCGCTTGCCCAGTTCCTCGGACAGCGGTTCCGCCGCACGGCCCAGATCGACGGCGACGGTAGGCGCGCGCTGCTCCGCATCGCGCGGCCCGATCAGCCGCAGGTCATTGCGCGCGGCCAGATAATCCAAAAGCGGCGCGATCACCGCCACTTCCTGCGCGCGCATCAGATCATGCACGCCCATATTCCGCTCGGCCGGATTGCCCGTGATCCCGTGCCGTTCGGCCAGTGCATCCACGTAATCCGCCATCCCCGCGCAGGCCGCGATCTGCGCGTGATCCGGTCCAGCCGGGGTGAAGCGCTTGTAGAGCGTATCATTGTTGAAGAAATGGGCCTGCCCCGGCAGTTCCATGCCAAAGGCTTCGCGGATCACCATGATGCCCTGATGTGGGCCATAGGTCTTGTAGGCGGAAAAGAGATAGACGTCGCATCCCAGCCCCGGCACGAAGGGAAAGCCATGGGGGGCATAGCTGACGCCATCCACCACCGTGCGCGCGCCCGCCTCGCGCGCCACTTCGCAAATGGCCGACACATCATTCAGTTCCGCCACCACGTTGGAACAATGCGGAAAACAGACCAGCCGCACCTTGCCGTCAGCGACCAGAGCCTGAAGCGCGGCCAAGGAAAGCGATCCAGTCGCCGGGTCGACCTTCCATTCGCGGACCTCGATCCCCTCATCCGCCAGACGACGCCAGACACCGGAATTGGCCTCATGGTCCTGATCGGTGACGATAATGGCCAGCCCCTTGCCCGACAGCCATTTCCGAACCGCCTGCGCCAGAACATAGGTGTTGGCGCTTGTCGACGGACCGAAGGACACTTCCTCGCGCTTCACGCCCATCATGGCGGCAAGGCGGGTGCGCGCCTCGTCCATCTCATCCCCGCCTGCCTGCGCGCCAGGATAGGGGGCATAGGGCTGCACCTTGCGATCAGTATAGAAGCGATGCAGCCGATCCACCACCTGACGGCAAGGATAGCTGCCGCCCGCATTCTCAAAGAAGGCATGAGTCGATAGCACCGGCGAGGCAAACGCCGGGAATTGGGAACGGACAAAATCAAGGTCTAGCGCGGTCATGGCTCTGGGGTCTCTCTCAACAGCGTTTCCGGTCGGACCCGGCCAGCCCCGCACGGGCGGGGCTTGTCCCGATCCGTGGCAGGTCTTCCAGCCGGACCGACGGGATGGCTCCCCCGCCGGCAGAGGTGCGGCGCGAACGCAGCCCCTCAGTGCCTTTGTTAGCCGCAGGTTTGGCTGCCGTCAAACCTCCTCACCGGCCACCTGAGCGGCGTTTCAGCGGCGCACATCCACCACCACACGCCCCTGCACGGCGCCGGCCAGAATGGCCCGGCCCAGTTCTGGCAGATCGCCGAGCGCGCAGTCCTGCACCATCGCCCCCAGCCGATCCATCGGCAGTTCCGCCGCCAGCCGCTCCCATGCCATCAGGCGCTTGATGAAAGGCACCGTCACCGAATGGATGCCCAACAGATTCACCCCCCGCAGAATGAAGGGGGTGATCTTCAGCGGCACCTCGGCCCCGCCCGCCAGACCAACCGCCGCAACGGAACTGTTGGCCTTCATCTGGCCCAGAACCCGCGCCAGCATCGCACCGCCGACATTGTCGATGCAGCCGGCCCATGTCTCGGATTCCAGCGGCTTGGCCACCGCATTGGCAAGATCATCGCGCGGCACGATCCGGCTGGCCCCGAGGGCGCGCAGATAATCGCCCGCCTCGGGCCGACCGGTGACAGCCGCCACCTGATAGCCCCGCGCAGCAAGCAGTGCCACGGACACCGATCCCACCCCCCCGGCTGCGCCCGTGACCAGCACCTCGCCCTGATCCGGCTCCAGCCCATGCGCCTCAAGCGCGATGAGGGCCAGCATGGCGGTAAACCCTGCCGTACCCATCGCCATGGCCTGACGGGTGGTCATCCCCTTTGGCAGCGGCACCAGCCAATCGCCCTTGACCCGCGCTTTTTCCGCATAGCCGCCCCACCAGCTTTCGCCCACGCGCCAGCCTGTCAGAATGACAGCGTCTCCTGGGCGATAGCGCGGATCATCGGATGCCTCCACCACTCCGGCGAAATCGATCCCCGGCACATGCGGCCATGCCCTGACCATGCCGCCCCCCGATCCCATGCAAAGCGCATCCTTGTAATTCAGCGTGGAGAACTCGACCGCTACCGTCACGTCCCCGGCGGGCAGACGTGCATCATCCAGCATCTGCACGGCTGCGCGCGTGGTCCCTGCGGCATCCTTTTCCACGACCAGAGCCCTGAACATCGCCTCTCCCTTTCCAATCTGTTTCCTCTATTTGACCCATTTCCCCGGAAGATGCCCAGTTTAAGGGCAATCTTGCCGGAAAAAACAGCATGGGCCTGCCGCGCCCCTTGTCGTGGGGGCAAACAATTCCAATGTCGCATGGGGGCTTGAGACCGGGCCATGCCTGAAATAGCGTCAACCGATCTTTTTGGTCGAAGAGGGAAAAGCGGCCAAGGATCCAGCAGTGAGGAAAACGAATGAAGCATACAAGAACTCTGCTTGCGACCGCCGCGATCATTGCCGCGCTGTCGACGGCAGCCCGCGCCGCCGATCCCGAAATGACAGTGTTTGACTGGGCTGGCTGGGAAATCGAAGGCATCCTGACCGACTATGTCGCCAAGCATGGTGCGAACCCGACCTATTCCTTCTTTGCCGATGATGACGAGGCATTTCAGAAGGTCAGCTCCGGCTTCAAATCCGATGTGACCCATCCCTGCGTGGCCAGCCTGCCGCGCTATCGCAATGCCGATCTGATCGAACCCTGGGACACGGCGAAGATTCCCGAATTCGCCAACATCAACCCGGCCCTCCTGAACTCCAGCTACGTCACGGATGATGGCGGCGTCTGGTTCATTCCGACGGATTACGCCTATACGGCCGTTGCCTACAACACGACCGAGGTTCCGGTCGAGGATGTGGCGACGCTGCAGGTCTTTGCCGACCCGAAATATGCCAACCGCATCTCCCTGCCCGACAACTCGGACGACATCTGGGCGCTGGCCTTCCTGGCCACTGGCGTGACCAGCTGGGACAATGTGACGGATGAACAGTTTCAGGCCGCCGCCGACTGGCTGCGCACGGTGCATCCCAATGTCCGCGCCTATTGGGCCGACCCTGCCGAGCTGTCGCAACTGATGGCGACGGGCGAGGTTCTGGTGTCCTGGTCGTGGAACGACGGCGTGGCGCTGCTGCAGGCCGAAGAGTTCCCCATCGGCTTCAACCGCTCTCCGGCAGAGGGGGCGTCGACCTGGTATTGCGGCTATGTGAACATGAAGGATGCGCCGGGTTCGGAAGACAAGGCCTATGACTTCATCAACTCGGTCCTCGCCCATGGCTCCGCCAAGACGTTGCTGGACGAATTGGGCTATGCCCATTCGAACACCGCCGCCATGGCAGAGATCCCGGCAGAGGAGCTGAAGGCCGCCTTCGTCGATCCGGTGACGACCACGCTACTGGCCCAGACGCCGGTGTCGCCGGAGTTCCGTGAAAAGATGATCCAGGAATTCGAGAACATCAAAGCGGGCTTCTGATCAGCCAAACCGTTCTGCAAGACGCGCCCGGGGGAAACCTCGGGCGTTTTGCATTTCCGGCGGAATGACTTGCGGCCAGCCCGCACCGCCCCTATATCTCAGGGTGTTCGGGGCAACCCGGACTATGGTGATAAACGCACCTGTAATAGACGGCTCGGACCCGGGGGCGGTACCCGGCGGCTCCACCAATACACCCGGTCATTGCGGGGGTTCGGGGCCGAAATAGGATCGACGAACGTTCAAAGAGGCCAGCTTTTACCCGGTGAGGTACCACCGTTATCGGTCCAAGATCACAGTTGCCAATGACAACCGTGCTCCGGTGGCGCTGGCCGCGTAAGCGGCTCGCAATACCAAATCTAAGTCCCTGCGCTTAGCCGCGTAGGGCGGGGTTCGCAGGTACCTGGCAACAGAAACCTGCACCTTCCCCCAACTGTTCCAGAAGATTTTCCATGGAAAATCTTCAGAAGGCAAAAATCTTTCAAGAAAGATTTTCCGGCTGCGCCTGCGCAGCCTTCAGGAGAATTTTCAGGAAAATTCTCGGGTTTCAGCTTTGCCGAAGGACAGCGCCGGGGTTGAGGATGCCCAACGGATCGAGAGCGGCCTTGATCGCGCGCATCGCTGCCAGCTTGCCCGGATCACCGTAGCGTTCCAGATCCCCCACTTTTAGCCGCCCGATCCCGTGTTCCGCGCTGACCGATCCGCCCATCTCATGCACCAGGTCATGAACACAGGTCTTGATCAGATCGCGCTGATGCGCGTGGTCCTTTCGGCTGCGGCCCGGCACGGGAAAGACGTTGTAATGCAGATTGCCGTCGCCCAGATGACCAAAACAGTTGATGCGCCAGTCGCCCAATCGCGCCAGCGCCGCATCGGCACGCAAAAGGAACTCTGGCACCGCCGCCAGCGGCAGAGATATGTCATGCGACGAGATCGCACCGATCTTGCGGTTTGCCTCGGGTATCGTTTCGCGGATGCGCCAGAGCGCCCTGCGCTGCGCCTCGGACGCGGCAATCACACCGTCCAGCACCAGACCCGCCTCATCGGCCTCGGCATAGAGCCCGGCCATCACAGCCTCGGCCTCGAAAGCCGACGGCAGGCCCAGTTCCAGCAGAACCGACCATTCCGGGGCCGTTGGAAAAGGGCAGGCCACGTCCGGCATCGCTTCGGCCAGAAAGGCGAAACCCATCCGGCTGATGAGCTCAAAAGCCGATATCATGCCCGGCACCTGGTTCTGGCACAGCGTGAGCAGGCGCAGCGCCGCCGCCGGGTCCGGCACGACGAGCAGCGCCGTCACCTCGGCTGCAGGGCGCGGCACCATGCGCAGGGCTGCTGCCGTGATGATGCCCAGCGTCCCTTCTGCCCCGATCAGCAGATGCCGCAGGTCATAGCCGGTATTGTCCTTGCGCAGCCGTTTCAGGCCGCCCAGCAGTGACCCGTCGGCCATCACCGCCTCGATCCCAAGGCAGAGGTCGCGCGCATTGCCGTGGCGCAGCACACCGATGCCACCTGCATTGGTGGCCAGCACGCCGCCGATCCGCGCCGTGCCTTCACTGGCAAGCGACAGCGGAAATTGCCGCCTTGCCTCTGCCGCCACCGTCTGCACGGCGGCCAGTGTCAGGCCCGCCTCGGCCACCAGCACGTTTTCCTCTGGCCAGACACCCCGGACAGCGGTCATCCGTTCCAGCGACAGGATCACCGGCGCGGGGCCATCGGGCATGACCTGCCCGCCCACCAGCCCAGTGCCGCCGCCCCATGGCACAATGCCAACCCGCGCATCAGAGCAGGCGCGCACCACGGCCTGCACCTCGGCAGTGGATCGGGGCAGAACCAAAACGCCCCCCTGCCCCGCCCATTGGCCGCGCGGCTCTTCCAGATACCGCGCTTCTGGCGCGCACACTGCGCCCGCGGGCAGCAAGGACGCAAGCCGTGAGGCAAAGGGGGCATCGGCGGGGTTCAGCATGGACGGGGCTCCTTCCGCCCCTTCCTATCCCCCTGCTGCCCGGCGCGAAAGGGGGCCGTCACGGCAGGAAGGCCGGCTCCAGCACTATGATCGTGGGCCGCCCAGGCAGATCCTGCAGCGAAAGATCCAGCTCCGGCCCGCCGGTTTCGACCACGTCGAAACTGCCTTCCATCTCATCCAGAAAGGTCAACAGCGACGCGCCGGAAAACCAGTGCATCGGAATCACGACCGAGGCCCGCAGGCGGCCCACCACATCGGCCATGGCCTCGGTGCTCATGGTATAGCCGCCATCCACCGGCACCATGACCACGTCCAGCCGCCCGATCGATGCATATTGCGCGTCATCGGGGATCTGATGCAGATGCCCAAGGTGGCCGATGCAAAGACCGCCCGCCTCGAACACAAAGATCGAATTGCCATCCGCCCGCGCACCTTCGCCGAAAGGGCCGCGTGTGTCGGTGGTCACGTTGCGCACCAGCATCGACCCAAGGTCCAGCTCATGAAAGGCCGGCTGCCCATCGTCGGGCCAACCGTTCAGCACATGGGGAATGCGCGGGTCGGGATTGCTGGTCCAATGGGTGGAATGGGCGTTGTTCATGGTCACCACATCGGGCACCACATCCGGGTTGCCGATGTATCCGGTGTAGTCCGTCACGGCCAGCGTGCCATCCTCGGTCTCAATCGCGAAACTGGCATGGTCCAGATAGTGGATGCGCACATGTCCCGCCTCCAGCGCTGACCCGATCGACGCGCGCCAGATCCGTTCTACCGGGGCTTGTGCAAGGGCAAAGCAATTCGACGCCAGCCGTTCCTGCGCGGCACCCGGCTGGGCCAGTGCCCCGGCGAACAGAAGCGCGCAAAGCGTGAGCCCGAAACCAGCTTGCCCCATCGCGCCACCCTTCTCTGCCTATTCGATGGCATCAAGCGTGCCACGACAACCTGCCGCTGCAGCATCACGCTTTCGTCAGATGCGCGTGTTTTCCACAGGAAAGCGCGCGGTCAGCCCACGCCGGTGCGGCCCCGGCGATCCAGCCGCAGTGCTGCGTAAAGCACATGGTTCCGCCAGCGCCCCGATATCTGCAGATAGCTTTGCGCCACGCCTTCGTACTTGAAGCCGCATTTTTCCAGCACCCCGCGCGAGGCGGCATTTTCCGGCAGACAAGCCGCTTCGATCCGGCTGAGGTCCAGCGCAGAATAGGCGTGATGCACGACCGATTGAATCGCTTCGCGCATGTAACCACGGCGGCTGAACCGTTCTCCGATCCAATAGCCCAGCGTCCCTGATTGCGACGGGCCACGGCGGATATTGTCCAGCGTGATCGCCCCCAGCAGCGCCTGATCGTCCCGTCGGACAAGCAGCAGCGGCAGCGCCGTTCCCTGCGCCTCGGCGCGGGCGGCCCAGTAGACTCGGTTGGTGAAGGCCTTGCGTGTCAGGTGATCGCCGGCCCAGACCGGTTCCCAAGGCGTGAGAAAAGCCGCGCTTTCGTCGCGCAGGGCAGCCCATTGCGTCCAGTCGCCATGCGTGGGCAGGCGCAGCGTCATCCGCTCCGTCTCGATCTTGACCTTGCGGCGAAAGGGCAGCATCACGCCGCCAGCCTTGCCCGGATCGCCTCCAGATCGGGGGCATCGGTCACCGGGCCATAGAGCGCGAGCGCCGATTTCGCCCCGACCAGCCCCGCACCATAAGCCCGCACATCGGCGGTCGAAACGGCGTCGATCTTTTCCACCGTCTCGGCCACGCTGGGCACCCGGCCCCAGATCGCCAAAAGCCGCGCATTGCGTTCGGCGCGGCTGGAAGGGCTTTCCAGCCCCATCAGGAGCCCGGCCTTCAACTGCGCCCGCGCACGGTTCACTTCGGCCTCGGTCATGTCATCGGCGGCGCGCTTCAACTCGTCCAGGGTCAGACCGACCAGATCGCCGATCTCTTCCTCCGATGTCCCGGCATAGACGGTGATCTGTCCGGTATCCTCATAGGCACCCGACTGGGCAAAGATCGAATAGCACAAGCCGCGCTCTTCACGGATCTTCTGGAACAGGCGGCTGGACATGCCGCCGCCCATCGCGGTGGCATAGACCTGCGCGGCATAGACATCGGGCGCGCGGTAACCCGGCCCTTCAAAGGCCAGCGCGAAATGGACCTGTTCCAGATCCTTTACCTCGCGCCGTTCGCCGCCGCCAAAACGGGCGGGTTGCAGGCGGGAATTGCCGACAGGTTTCAGATGGCCGAACAGCGCCTCGGCCTGCGCCACGATGGCGTCATGGTCCACGCCCCCGGCAGCGGCCAGGATCATCTGGTCCGGGCCGTAATGCTCGGCCACAAAGCGGCGCAGATCGTCGCGTGTGAAGGATGATACCCGTTCCGTCGGGCCAAGGATCGTGCGACCGAAAGGTTGATCGGGGTAGGATACTTCCTGCAGCCAGTCAAAGATGATGTCATCGGGCGTATCCAGCGCCTGCCCGATTTCCTGCAGGATCACGTGGCGTTCTGTCTCGATGTCATCGGGGTTGAACACCGGGTTCAGCACGATATCGGCAATCACATCCAGCGCCAGCGCCACATCAGGCGACAGGACACGCGCGTAATAGGCTGTCATTTCGCGGCTGGTATAGGCGTTGATATAGCCACCCACATCCTCGATCTCTTCGGCAATGCGCAGCGATGAGCGGCGTTCCGTGCCCTTGAAGGCCATGTGTTCCAGAAAATGCGCGATCCCGTTCTGCTCGGCCTTTTCATGCCGCCCACCTGCCGTGACCCAAACCCCGGCCGACGCCGACAGCAAGCCCGGCATCGCCTCGGTCACAATGCGAAAGCCGTTCGAAAGTGTGGTGATCTTCAGGCTCAACGGCCGATCCTTTCGCGAATGGTGGCCTGCAAGACGGCCAGATCATTGGCAACCCGCGTCAGGCGCTCCGGCCGATCGTAAAGATCGCCCATCCGGGTGGGCAGCGCGGGCCGCACGCCCATCGCGCCTTCGACGGCATCGGGGAACTTTGCCGGATGCGCGGTGGCCAGCGTGATCATGGGCACATCGCCCAGATGTTCTTCGGCCACCTTCACGCCCACGGCGGAATGAGGGCACAGCACCTCACCCGTCCGGGCATAGGCGGCGCGGATCGTGGCGACCGTTTCCTCTTCCGAACAGCGGCCCGAGGCGAAGGTTCCGCGCAGCATTTCCAGCGCGCCTTGGCTGATGGCAAATCCCCCGGCCTTCAGCTCGGCCATCAACTGCGCCACCGCCCCGCCATCGCGGCCATAGGCATCAAACAACGCGCGTTCAAAGTTGGACGACACCTGAATATCCATCGACGGGCTGATCGACGGGCGCACGCCATCGGTGACATAGGACCCCGACCGAATGGCGCGATCCAGAATGTCGTTCTGGTTGGTGGCAATCACCAGCTTGTCGATCGGCAGTCCCATGCTGCGGGCGATGTATCCGGCGAAGATGTCGCCGAAATTCCCGGTGGGCACGGTAAAGGACACCGCCCGATGCGGCGCGCCCAGCGACACGGCGGATGAGAAGTAATAGACCACCTGCGCCAGCACCCGTGCCCAGTTGATCGAATTCACCCCGGCCAGCCGCACCCCATCGCGGAAGGCGAAATCGTTGAACATGTCCTTCACGCGGGCCTGGCAATCATCGAAATCGCCATCCATGGCGAGGGCGTGGACATTCGCCTCACTCGGCGTGGTCATCTGCCGGCGCTGCACCTCAGACACGCGGCCATGCGGATAGAGGATGAACAGATCCACATTCGCCAGCCCGCGGAATGCCTCCATCGCCGCCGATCCGGTATCGCCGCTGGTGGCGCCGACAATCGTGATCCGCTCACCCGATTTCGCCAGCGCCGCCTGCATCATCTGTCCGATGAGTTGCATGGCGAAATCCTTGAAGGCCAGCGTCGGCCCGTGGAACAGTTCCAACAGGAAATGGTTCGGCCCCAATTGCACCAACGGTGCGCGGGCGTCATGGCCAAAGCCCGCATAGGCCTTGCCGATCAGGCCGCGAAATTCGTCCTCTGAGAACAGCCCGCCCAGATAGGGCCACATCACGCGAAAGGCGATTTCTTCATAGGATTGACCGGCCAGCGCCGCGATATCCGCCTTTGCCATCACCGGCACGGCCTGGGGGACATACAGTCCGCCGTCGCGGGCAAGGCCCGTCATCATCGCTTCGCCGAAAGTCAGAACCGGCGCCGCCCCGCGGGTCGAGATGTAATTCATCGTCTTACCTTCAAACCGTTCGCTGCCTGATACGCCACAGAAGATACGCTGTCATCCCCAGCCAGACTGCCGCCAGCGAAAACCACGTGATGGCGTAATTCATGTGGTCATTGGGAATACCCGACGTATCCACCGGCATCGGCTCAATCGCGCCACCCGTCGGCCTGCGCGCGACAATAAATGTCGGCTCTGTCTGCAGCGCTTCGGCCAGCGCCGCAACATCCCGCGCGAACCACAGGCCGGTGGTGGCATCGGGCGGCGGGGTGAAACCGTCGATTTCGTCCGGCCAGTGCAGATTGCCCTCCACTTGCGCGGGCCCCGACTCTCGCGGGTTGCCCCGGTCGTCATCGCGCAGAAAGCCGCGATCCACCAGCACCCGCCGCCCGTCATCCGTCTCGAACACCTCGATCACCCGGACACCCGCGCCGATCTGCTTGCGGCTGACCAGGACATCGGCATGTTCCCCGGTGAACCGACCCTGCGCCGTCACCGGCATGTAGCGGTCTGCCTCCGGGTCCGGCGTGGCGGGCAGGGGAACGGCGTCGTCAGAGATGCGCGCCGAAATCTCGGCCAACACCGCCTCTTTCCACGCCAGACGCTGCATCTGCCAGACACCCAGCGAAATCAGGATCGCCCCGCCCAGCAGGCCGATGGCCAACGGAAAGATCATGCGGCGCAACATGGGCAAAGCCTCCGGTCAAAAGGAAAGGCGCGCACCCGCCGGGGTCCGCGCCTTTCGGCAAAGGGTGGGGGGCGGGGCGCCGCCCCCCGTGTTCGATCCGGCGTCAGGGATCAGCGGCCCCAGACATAGATCGAAGCGAAGAGGAACAACCAGACCACATCGACAAAGTGCCAGTACCAGGCGGCGGCCTCAAAGCCGACATGCTTTTCCTGCGTGAAATGGCCCTTCATCGCGCGGATCAGGCAAACGGCGAGAAAGACCGTCCCGATAACGACGTGAAACCCGTGGAACCCGGTGGCCATGAAGAAGTTGGCGCCATAGATGTTGCCCGCAAAGCCAAAGGCGGCATGGCTGTATTCATAGGCCTGAAAGCCCGTGAATATGACGCCCAGCGCGATGGCGAGGATCAGGCCGTTGATCAGGTCCTTGCGGTTGTTCTCATGCACCAGCGCGTGATGCGCCCAAGTCGCCGCCGCGCCCGAGCACAGCAGGATCAGCGTGTTGATCAGCGGCAGATGCCACGGGTCAAACGTCTCGATCCCGACCGGCGGCCAAGGGCCATCGACCGCGGGGCTGAGCGGCCCCATCGGATACAGGGCGTGCTTGAAGAACGACCAGAACCATGCCGCAAAGAACATAACTTCCGACATGATGAACATGATGAAGCCATAGCGCAGACCGATCCGCACCACCGGGGTGTGATCCCCGACCTGGCTTTCCTTCACCACATCGGCCCACCAGCCGAACATCACGTAAAGCATGCCGACAAAGCCGATAAGGCCCAGCCACGGCCCGCTGCCATGCATCCAGAGCACCGCGCCAAACAGCATGACAAAGGCCGACACCGCCGCAAGGAAGGGCCAGATCGACGGTGGCAGGATGTGATAATCGTGGTTCTTGGCGTGTGCCATTCCGGGTCCCTCGCGTTTCTTGTTAGTTTACCGCCTCACCCGTGGCTGCATCAAGTGCAGCCTGTTCTTCGGGCAGGGCTGTTTGATAGAAAGTGTAGGACAGCGTGATCTCTTTCACGAACTGTCCTTCGGCGTCTTTCACGATTTCCGGATCGACGAAAAAGCTGACCGGCATCTCCACCCGTTCGCCGGGCTGCAACACCTGCTCGGTAAAGCAGAAGCAGGCGATCTTGTCGAAATAGCCGCCTGCCGCCTCGGGTGCCACGTTGAAACTTGCCGTTCCCGCCACCACCCGGTCTGTCGGATTGTAGGCTTCATAGAATGCCAGCGCGTTCTCGCCGATGCGCACCGTCATTTCGCGCTGCACCGGGCGGAACTCCCACGGCATGCCGCGTTCAATGGAGGCGTCGAACTTCACCACGACCGTCTGATCCAGGATCGTGTCGGGCGCGGCTTCCGCGACGCCCGTGGTACCACCAAAACCTGTGACCCGACAGAACCAGTCATAGAAAGGCACCGCCGCAAAGGACATGGACGCCATCAGCGCCACCACGCCCACCAGATAAGCTGCCGTCCGATTCTGACTTTTCATGGTCACTCCTCCTCAATCGCAAGTTCCGGGCGCACCGAATGGTCAAAGCCCTGCATGGGATCGCCGCGCGTCACCTTCACCACGGTCAGCGCAAAGACCAGCACGATGAACAGGCCCAGCGTCACCGCCACGCCCACATTGCGCCCCAGCCGCCGCTTGTGGATTTCATGTTCCGGGGGAAAGGCCATCACCAGCCCCCCATGCCATAGGGTTTCAACGCCGCTTCGGCCAGAAACGCCCCGAACAGCAGAAACAGATAGTAAAGCGAGAACCGGAAAACCGACTTCTCGGTCGCATAGTTGTCTGCCTCGGCCACGGCCTCGTCGCGCCGCCAGATGCGCCATGCCCCGATCAGGAACCACCCGTTCAACAGCAGCGCCGCCGTCAGATAGACCGGGCCGCCGATGCTGGTGAAGGCTGCGCCGATTGCTACAGGCGCCAGCAGGATCGTGTAGACCAGAATATGATTGCGGGTCGACCGCCGCCCGTGCGTCACGGTCAGCATCGGCACGCCCGCATTGGAATAGTCATCCTTCATGAACAGCGCGAGCGCCCAGAAATGCGGCGGCGTCCACATGAAGATCAGCGCGAACATCAGCAGGCTTTCAACCGAAACCGTGCCCGTTGCACAGGCCCAGCCGATCATGGGCGGAAAGGCCCCCGCTGCACCGCCGATAACGATGTTCTGCGGCGTGGACCGCTTCAGCCACATCGAATAGACGACCGCGTAGAAAAAGATGGTAAAGGCCAGCAGCGCGGCCGACAGCCAGTTCGCCGCCAGGCCCAGCATCACCACCGACAGACCCGAAAGCGCAAGCCCCACCGCCAGTGCCTCGCCTGCCTCAACCTTGCCCGACGGCACGGGGCGGCTCTTGGTCCGGCGCATCACGGCGTCGATATCGGCATCCCACCACATGTTCAGCGCGCCCGAGGCGCCTGCCCCCAGCGCGATGAACAAGATCGAGGCAAAAGCGATCACCGGATGCACGCCAACCGGGGCCACCAGCAACCCGACCAACGCAGTGAACACCACAAGCGACATAACCCGCGGTTTAAGCAACTGCACATAGTCGCCAAAACCTGCCTCTCCGGGCGTTTCAAAGGCGCGGGTATCGCTCATGCTTTTCGTCTTTCTATTGGCCGGTTGAGGGCCCCGGCACACCGGGGCCACCCCTGCCTGTCACAGCTTTTCTCAGTTCGAGGCGACGTCGACCGGTTGCGCCAGATCAGCATCCGACAGCATGACGTCGCCAGCTTCGGCCTTGGCAACCCATGCGGCATAGGCCTCTTCCGACACGACCTTTACGGTGATCGGCATATAGGCGTGGTCCTTACCGCACAGCTCTGAACACTGGCCGAAATAGATGCCTTCCCGCTCTGCCGCGAACCACAGCTGCGCCAGACGCCCCGGCACCGCATCCTGCATCACGCCAAAGGCCGGGATCTTCCAAGAATGGATCACGTCGGCCGCCGTGACGTTCATCACAACAGTCTTGCCCACAGGCACGATGACGGCAGTGTCGGTCGCCAGCAGATACTGGCTGTCCTCGTAGCCGAACTCGGCAAGCTGCTCGCGCTGCAGCATGAAGCTGTCAAAGGCGATAGGAGCGGCTTCCGGGTCTTCGGTCACGCCATTATCGGTATATTCATAGGACCAGTACCACTGCGCGCCTGTCACCTTGATGGTGACATCTGCCACCGGAATTTCCTGCTGCTTGAAAAGCACGGGCAGCGAGAAAGCACCGATGAACACCAGGATCAGGATCGGCACGACCGTCCACGCCACTTCCAGCGGGCTGTTGTGGGTGAATGTCGCGGGGGTCTTGTTGCGCTTTTCGCTGTAGCGGAACATGACCCAGAGCAGCAGCGCCGTCACAAAGATGGTGATCACCGTGATGATGATCAGGATCATGTGATCCAGCCCCTGCAGATCGCGGGCCAATTCTGTCGCCGGCGGCTGAAAGCCCATCTTCTCCGGCAAGGGCTGACCCACGACCTCAAGCCCCTGCGCAAAGGCCGTGCCAGACAGAAGCAAGCCGGTGCCAGCAGCAGCCACAGCTTTCATAGTGGTCAAAAGACGCATGTTCTTATCCCGTTCGCGTGCGCGGCTTTGGGCCGCTGCCGTTTTCCCCGCACGTTGCCCGCAACAGACAGCCGCGCAGAATCCCGTTGTTTCCTGTTCGCTTGAAACCATATTAAGGCCTCTACAGCAAGCCAAAGCGTTGCGGCAAATGCGCGCCGCTTGACCCAGATCAAGGACAGCCCAAATGACCGATGCCCCCTTCCGCCCCTTCGAGACGGCACTGGATGAAGGTGCTGCTTTGGCGATCCTGCGCGACGCCACGGCCGGGGCCGATGACGGCGAGCTTTTCCTTGAGCGCAAGCGGTCCGAGGCGATCGTGCTGGACGATGGCCGCATCAAGACCGCAGCCTATGATGCCTCCGAAGGGTTCGGCCTGCGCGCCGTGCGGGGTGAGGTTGCGGGTTATGCCCATTCGACCGAGATTTCCGAAAAAGCCCTGCGCCGCGCGTCCGAGACAGCGCGCATTGCCGTGGGCGATGGGGGCGGCACGCTGGCCCCATCGCCCAAAGGCACGAACACCCGCCTTTACGGCGATGCCGACCCGATGCTGGATGCCACATTCGCAGGCAAACTGGACCTCCTGAAGGAAATTGATGCCTATGCCCGCGCGCTTGATCCCCGCGTGGTACAGGTGTCGGCCACCCTCGCCGCAGGCCTGCAAGAGGTGGAGATTCTTCGCCCCGAAGGCCTGCGCCTGGCCGATATCCGCCCGATGGCGCGGCTGAACGTGTCGGTGATCGTCGAACAGAACGGTCGCCGCGAACAGGGCGGAACGGGCGGCGGCGGCCGCTTCGGCCTAGCCCGCCTGATGGAGCGCAGCCATTGGCAACCCATGGTGGCCGAGGCGCTGCGCATCGCGCTGGTCAATCTCGACGCCGTGCCCGCGCCTGCGGGCATGATGGACGTGGTGCTTGGCCCCGGCTGGCCGGGCATCCTGCTGCATGAGGCGATCGGTCACGGGCTGGAAGGCGATTTCAACCGCAAACAGACCTCGGCCTTCGCGGGCCTGATGGGCAGCCGCATCGCCGCGCCGGGGGTGACGGTGCTGGATGACGGCACGATCCCGGACCGGCGCGGGTCGATCAGCGTCGATGACGAAGGCACGCCCTCGGCCAGAAATGTTCTGATCGAAGATGGCATCCTCGTGGGTTACATGCAGGATCGCCAGAACGCCCGCCTGATGGGCGTGGCCCCCACCGGGAACGGGCGGCGCGAAAGTTTCGCCCATATCCCCATGCCGCGCATGACGAACACCTACATGCTTGCGGGCCCCGATGACCCGGCAGCGATCTTGGCCGACCTCAAGGACGGCATCTATGCCGTGGGCTTCGGTGGCGGACAGGTTGACATCACCAATGGCAAGTTCGTGTTTTCCTGCACCGAGGCCTATCGCGTGCAGAACGGAAAGATCGGCGCCCCGGTCAAGGGCGCCACGCTGATCGGCGACGGGGCGACCGCCCTGCGCCAGATCCGCGCTATCGGCAATGACCTGGCGCTGGATCCCGGCATCGGCAATTGCGGCAAGGCGGGTCAATGGGTGCCGGTGGGCGTGGGGCAACCCACCTTGCTGATCGGTGGCCTCACCGTCGGCGGCAGCGCGGCCTGAAGCCTTGGGAACGGGGGGCTGTCTGCCCCCCACGGCGCGTGCCGCGCCTCCCCCCGAGGATATTTGACCAGAAGAGAGACAGCCAGATCGCCGGGTGGTGCATATTCCACAACGATCCCCAGCCTGTCCTTGCTGAAAACCGAAACGGCCTGCCTTATCTTCTCTGCGAAACTATCCTCGGGGGTGAATGGGCCGCAGGCCCAGAGGGGGCAGACAGCCCCCTTTTTCTTTTCCCGGCAAAGCCCCGTCAGCCCATCAGCGCCCGAACTTCCCCTTCAGCGCGTCGGAAAAGGCATTTCCGCCAGCCCCCTCTTTCGGACCGGCCGAGGAGGGTACGGGTTTACCACCGCCCCCCCGCATCGGGGGCTTGGGGTTCGCGGCCCCCCGCTCTGCTGCACGCTCCCGCGCCTCGCCTGACTCTGCCTTCATGGTCAGCGCGATGCGCTTGCGCGCCGCGTCCACCTCGACCACGCGCACCTTCACCACATCGCCCGCCTTCACCACCTCATGCGGGTCTTTCACGAAACGGTCGGCCAACTGGCTCACATGCACCAGGCCATCCTGATGCACCCCGATATCGACAAAGGCGCCAAAGGCCGCGACGTTCGTCACCGTGCCTTCCAGCAGCATCCCGGGTTTCAGATCGCGGATCTCGTTCACGCCCTCGGCAAAGGTGGCCGTCCGGAACGACGGGCGCGGGTCGCGGCCCGGCTTTTCGAGTTCCGCCAGAATGTCCTTCACCGTCGGCAAGCCAAAACGATCATCAACGAATTGCCGCGGATCGACGGATTTCAGCGCCGCCGCATCGCCCATCAACGCACGGATATCCCGCCCGCAGGCTGCCACGATGCGCCGCGCCACGTCATAAGCCTCCGGGTGGACCGACGACGCATCCAGCGGTTCCGCCCCGCCAGCGATCCGCAGGAACCCCGCCGCCTGTTCAAAGGCCTTCGGTCCCAGCCGCGCCACCTTCAGCAGATCGCGCCGTGTGCGGAAGGGGCCGTTCTGATCGCGATGCGCCACAATTGCCTCGGCCAGCGAAGCGCCCACCCCCGACACCCGCGCCAGCAAGGGGGCCGATGCGGTGTTCAGATCCACCCCCACCGCGTTCACCGCATCTTCCACCACCGCCTCCAGCGACCGGCCCAGACGGTGCTGGTCGACGTCATGCTGATACTGGCCCACGCCGATGCTCTTTGGTTCGATCTTGACAAGTTCCGCCAGCGGATCCTGCAATCTTCGGGCGATCGATACCGCCCCCCTGATCGAAACATCCAAGTCCGGGAATTCCTTCGCCGCCAGTTCGGATGCCGAATAGACCGACGCCCCCGCCTCGCTGACGATCACCTTCACAGGTTTTTCGGTCCCGGGCAGCACAGCGAGCAGATCGGCCACCAGCTTTTCCGTCTCACGGCTTGCGGTGCCGTTGCCGATGGCGATCAGCTTCACCCCGTGCTTGCCGATCAACTGCGCCAGCGCCACCTGCGCCCCGCGCAGGTCATTCTTCGGCTGGAACGGATAGACCGTGTCCGTGGCCAGCACCTTGCCCGTGGCATCCACCACCGCGACCTTCACCCCGGTCCGGATGCCCGGGTCCAGCCCCATCGTGGCCTTCCCGCCCGCAGGCGCGGCCAGCAGCAGATCCTTCAGATTGCGCGCAAAGACGCGGATCGCCTCTTCCTCGGCCCGCTCCCGCATCTCGCCCATCAGATCGAGCACCAGCGAGGTGCGGATCTTCACCCGCCACGCCCAGGCCGCTGCCTCGCGCAGCCAAACATCCCCCGGCCCCCGCCCCAAAGGCTGCCCCTGCATCGACAACACTGCCGCACAGGCGCGCTCTGCCGGGCTGTCGCCCTTGGGGGCATCGGCGTCAATCTCCAGATCCAGCGTCAGGAACCCCTCGTTGCGCCCGCGCAGCATCGCCAAAACCCGGTGCGACGGCGCCCCCGCCCAGCCTTCGGAATGGGCGAAATAGTCGGAAAACTTGGCCCCCTCGACCTCTTTCCCGTCCAGCACCTTGGCAACCAGCTTGGCAACCTGCTTCATGTGCCCGCGCAACCGCCCCAGCAGATCGGCATTCTCGGCCAGCCCTTCGGCCAGAATGTCGCGCGCGCCTTCCAGCGCGGCCTTCACATCCGGCACCGCCTCGGTGATGTACCCCTCCGCCAACCGGGCGGAATCGGCCATCCGGTCGGCCAGAATTGCCTCGAACAGTGGCCCAAGCCCGTTTTCCCGCGCGATCATCGCGCGCGTGCGCCGTTTCGGCTTGTAGGGCAGATAGATGTCTTCCAGTTCCGCCTTGGTCGTGGCCTTCAGGATCGTGCCTTGCAGGGCGTCGGTCATCTTCCCTTGTTCGGTGATCGATGACAGGATCGCCGCCCGCCGCGCCTCCATCTCGCGCAGGTAGGCCAGTCGTTCGGCCAAAGTGCGCAATTGGGTATCATCCAACCCGCCCGTCACCTCTTTGCGATAGCGCGCAACGAAAGGCACTGTCGCACCTTCATCCAGCAATCCGACAGCCGCCGCCACCTGTGCGGGCTGCGCGCCGATCTCGGTCGCGATGGTCTGGGCGATGCGGCGGGTGGTATCGGGGGTCATGGAAATCCTTTTCGGAGTGGCTCGAGTCACGGGCGGCGACCATAGCCGCGCCCCGCCCTGCATCCAAGCCCGCCCGACTTCGCCATCGCACACAGATTCGGCAAAGCGGCGCAATCCCCCTGCACAAGGCCCGCGTGACCGCCTAGATTGGCACAATGACAGACATGCCCCCCAGTCCCGGCCAGGCCGCCCTTCGCGTGGCGTCGTGGAACATCCACAAAGGCATCGGCTCTGACAGGAAGCGCGATCTGCTGCGCACAACCGCCGTGATTGCCGAAATCGCCCCTGATCTGATGACCCTGCAAGAGGCCGACAACCGCTTCGGTACCCGCGCCGGGCTGCTGGACCTTGACCATCTGCATGCGGAAACTGGCCTCCGGCCACTTCCCACCGGGCTTGTCGGGCCATCGCATGGCTGGCATGGCAATGTAATCCTGTTTCGCGACGCGGAGGTCATCGACCATCACCGCCTGTCCCTGCCGGGGCTAGAGCCGCGCGGGGCGCTGATCACCGATCTTGACCTCGGCCATGGCCGCCTGCGCGTGGTGGCCGCGCATCTTGCCCTTCTGCGGCGGTTTCGCCGGGCCCAGGCGCGCGCGATCCTCGATCTTCTCGGTCAGTTGCCGCCCCTTCCTACCCTGCTCATGGGTGATCTGAACGAATGGAAGACCGGCCCGCGCACCCCGATCGCCGATCTTGCGGGGCACTTTGTTCTTCCCGATCCGGTGCCCAGCTTTCCCACGCGCCGGCCGTTTCTTGCGCTCGACAGGATGATGGCCACGGCAGAGGGGCGCCTGTCCGACCTGCAAGCCCATGACACGCCGCTGGCCCGCCGCGCGTCGGATCACCTGCCGCTGACCGCCCGCCTGCATCTGCCGGGACGCAGGGAATGATCCCCGGCCTGCTTGTGTGGATCGGCGTTGCGGTGGCGCTGTTTCTTGCGGCCTCCGCCCTTGCCATGCGGTCCTACAATCGCTTTGCCGCCCGCGCCCGTGGCAGCCACAGCACCCATCTCGCGACCCAAGGCCCGCAAACCCCGCTTGACCGCTTGCTTGCCCCCCGGTCCGAGGCCCATCCCGGCCGCAACGGTGTGGCCAATCTGCTGGGCCCAAAAGACGCATTCGCCGCGCGCAGCCTGTCGGCCAGCCATGCAGGGCGCAGCCTTGATCTGATCTATTACATGTGGCGGACGGATACCTCCGGACGGCTTCTGATGGCCGATCTGCTGGCCGCGGCCGACCGGGGGGTGCGCGTGCGCCTGCTTTTGGATGATGTCAACGTACAGGGTTTTGATCTGGCCTTTCTCGGGTTGACCCAGCACCCCAACATCGAAGTACGGCTGTTCAATCCGACCCGCAATCGCGGCCATTGGCTGCGCCGGGCGGGCGAGTTTGTGCTCGGCCTGTCCCGTTTCAACCGCCGCATGCATGGCAAGATCTGGATCGCGGATGGACGTCTGGCCATTCTGGGCGGGCGCAATGTGGGCGATCTCTACTTCGGCGCCTCGCCCAAGTCCGGGCGGCTGGCTCATGATGCAGATATCATTCTCGCAGGTCCCCTCGTGGCAGAAGCCGCCGCCCTGTTCGACCGGTTCTGGAACCTTGGCCTGTCGCTGCCGCTGGTCACGCTCTGGCCGGGCCTGCGCCTGAACATGGCCCGGTTTCGCCGCCGTCTGGCGCAGCGCACCGCGTCACCGCTTTCGATTCAGTATCGCGATCAGGCTATCGCAGGCCGCAGCGCCGACGATCTGCTCTGCGCCCCCCTCCGCTGGATCGAAGAGGTCAGCCTCCTCGCCGATCCGCCGGAAAAGGCATTGGGGCAACGCGGCGAACCCTGGTTGGCCGACCGGATCGCTGATCTGCTGCAAAGCGCCCAGTCAGAAATCCGCCTGACCACCCCCTATTTCGTGCCCGGATCGCGCGGTCTGTCGCTGATCACGGGGCTGGCCGAACGCGGGGTCGCGGTCAAGGTGTTGACCAATTCCCTGTCGACAACCGATGTGGCCGGGGTTCACGCCGCCTATGCCCATTACCGCCACCCGCTTCTTGCCTCGGGCGCGGCCCTTTGGGAATTCGCACCGATCCGGCCCAGACGCCGCGGCCTGCCTGCGGGCATCAGGGGCAGCCGGGATCGGCTGCATGCCAAGATCTTCCTGATCGATGGCACCTTGGCAATGGTCGGCTCGCATAACTTTGACATGCGCTCTGCCCATCTCAACACCGAATTCGGCCTGTTGTTCCGCGACCCGGTTCTGGGCGCCGAACTTGCCATGCTGTTTGACCGGCAAACCGCCCCGGACTCGGCCTTTGCGCTGACGCTTGAGGATGGCGCATTGCACTGGAACATCATTGAGGATGGCCGCACGGGCAAGGAACGCAACGAACCCGAAGCTTCCATCCTGCGTCGCCTTGCCGCCTGGGCAATGGCCTTCATGCCGCATGACTGGCTCTAGGCTGCATCCCCGCCCGGCGGCAGGATCAGCAACGCCCTGAAATCGTTCACATTGGTCAGCGTCGGCCCGGTGATCACCTGATCGCCCACCGCAGCGAAAAAGCTGTGCGCGTCATTGGCCGCCAGCGCCTGGTTCGCATCCACCCCCGCCCGCGCCGCCCGCGCCAGCGTATCGGGCGCAACCCGCGCACCCGCCACCTCTGCCGCGCCGTCCACCCCGTCTGTATCGCAGGCAATGGCGTGAACCCGGGGATGTCCGCGAAGGGCCAAGGCCAGCGCAAGGCAGAACTCCGCATTCGGCCCGCCGATGCCATTCCCCCGCCGCGTCACCGTCAACTCCCCGCCCGACAGCAGCAGCACAGGCCTATCCCCGGCGCGCAGCCCTTCGGCGGCCTCCACGGCCAGCGTCGCGTGGGCGATGGCCGCATCCCGCGCCTCGCCCTCCAGCGCGTCGCCCAGCAACCTGACCTCCACCCCCTTGGCCAACTGTGCCGCCGCCATGAGCGACTGGATCGGCGCGGCATAGATCACATTCTCCACCCGCCCCAGCCGCGCATCGCCCGGCGGCACCACCCCCGATGGGCCAGTCAGCGCCGCTGTCACAGTCTGCGGCACGGCCACCTTCCACCGCTCCAGCACCGCCCGCGCCTCGGCCACGGTGGACGCGTCGCCCACTGTCGGCCCCGATCCGATAAAGGCCGGATCGTCCCCCGGCACATCCGATATCATCAGGGTCAGCATCCGCGCGGGAAAGGCCGCCGCTGCAAGCTGCCCACCCTTTACCCGGCTCAGATGCTTGCGGACCGTGTTCATCCGGTCAATCGGCGCGCCAGAGGCCAACAGCGCCGCATTCACCGCCTGTTTTTCGGCAAGGCTCACCCCCGCGACCGGCGCCACAAGCAGGGCCGAGGCCCCGCCCGAAATCAGCGCCAACACGAAATCCCCCTCGCCCAGCCCCGCGACCAGATCCAGCATCCGCTCGGTCGCCGCCGCCCCTGCCGCATCCGGCACCGGATGCGCCGCCTCCACGATCTCGATCCCCCGGCAGGGGCGGCCATAGCCATAGCGCGTGATCACCAGCCCCTCGCAGGGGCCCCACTCTGCCTCCACCGCTTCGGCCATGCGGGCGCTGGCCTTGCCTGCGCCCACCACCACCACCCGACCGGGCGGTTTCGGCGGCAGGAACCGCGCCAAGGACCGCATCGGATCGGCCACCTCGACCGCGCGATCGAACAAGGCGCGCAGGAACGCCTCCGGCCCGATTTCAGAAAGCTCCATCCGCCCCTCCCGCGCCACGCAAATCGCGCAACGTCATGTCCGTTCCAGCAACCGCCGCAGGGCCGCCGCCCGCAATCGCACCATCGCCACCGCCTGTTCCGGCGTCACCGCCCGGAACCGCACCTCGGCATGTGGGCGCAGTTGCGCGAAAGCGTCCAGTTCGGAACCGACCAGCGTGGCGATTTTCGGGTATCCCCCTGTTGTCTGGTGATCAGCCATCAACACCGCCGCCACCCCATCCCCCGCCACTTGCACCGATCCGCGCAAAACGGGTTCCGACGGAATCCCGAGCGCGCCTTCGGGGGCCAGCGACGGCCCGCGCAGGCGAACCCCCATCCGGTCATAGGCATCGGTCAGGTGAAAGCGCGCGCCCAGCAGCATCTCGATCCGCTCCGGCGTAAAGAACCGCTCCTGCGGCCCGATCAACAGCGCCACCGCTTCCCCGCGCGGGCGCGCCCAGACCGGGCAGGCCATCGCCCGCGCCGCGACCCTGCGCACCTGTTCCACCACCAGCCGCCGCCCGGCCGTCACCGCGCCGCCGCCAAGCCCGGACAGCGCATGTGTGGCCACGCTGCCCAGCCACGGCTCCGCCACCAGCACCCCGGAAAAGGCGACCGTAGCCCACGCCCCCCAAGGCCCGCGCCGGATCACCAGCCGATCCCCTTCGCACAGGGTCAGAACAGACCACGATCCCGTGCGGATCGCCCCGGCCTCGACCACAAAGCCGCCCCCGGCAACGGCGATTGATAGCGTGCCCTCTTCCAACTCGGCCACCAGCCCGCCCAGTGACACCTCCACCGCCGCCGCGCCCGGCGCGTTGCCCAGCGCGTGATTGGCCAGCGCCAGCGCCGCCCGGTCCATCGCCCCCGAAGCAGGAACGCCAAAGCGCATCAGCCCCGGCCGCCCGCCATCCTGCACCGAACAATGCGGACCGGCCTCGATCACCCGCAGCACCGCCCGCGCCATCAGCTGCGCTCCGCTGCGGCGAATGCGTCCAACCCGACGCGCCGGAACTGCACCCGGTCACCCACATCGAACAGAAAAGGCTGGGCCGCATCCCCTGTCAGGATGCGCGTGGGCGACCGCCCGATCACCCACCATCCCGTCGGCATGGTCAGCGTCGTCACCAGACATTGCCCCCCCGCGATGATCACACTGCCCGCCGCCACGCCCCGCACGGGGGCCGCCTTGCGCGGCAGATGGATCGCGTCGGGAACTCCGGTCAGATACGCATAGCCGGGGGCAAAGCCATACATGAACACTCGATAATCACCCGCCAGATGCGCCGCGATCACCGCCTCGGTGCTCACTCCCACAGCACTTGCCACGGCTGCCAGATCGCGCCCGAACTCGCCATCATAGCAGACCAGAACCTCGCGCTCCGCCCCAGCAGCCTTGTCTGGCCGGGCAAGTCCAAGCCGCGCCTCCACCCCGGCCGAGACAGCCGCATGATCCGTAAGCAACGGGTCGAAAACCACCAGCAGGTTCACCATGGCAGGCACCACTTCCACCTGCCCGCCCACCGGATCGTCGCGCAAGACACGGTCCAGCGCCAATACCGCCTCATGGACGGCGTCCGTGACAGCTGCGCCGAAATCCACCAGAACAGCACGGTCGGCCACCGGGGTCAGGCGCGGAAATCCCATCTCAGGCCCCTGCGAACGGGCGGATGGCCAGCCCCGCCGCCTCCAGCCTGTCGCGCAGGCCGCGCGCCAGCGCCACTGCACCGGGCGTGTCGCCATGCACGCAGACCGACCTCGCCGCCAAGGCGACCTCACCCCCGCCCAGCACCGGCATCCGGCCCGTCTCGGCAAAGCGCAAAAGCCGCCCGGACACGGCATCCGGATCATGCAGCACTGCGCCCGCCTGCCCACGCGGCACCAGCCGCCCATCGGCGCGATAGGCGCGGTCGGCAAAGACCTCGGCCACCACCTCCAGCCCCGCCTTGCGGCCCTCCACCTCCAGCTCCGTCCCGGAAATCGCCAAAAGCGCAAGCTTGCCCGGCAGCGCCCGCACCGCACCTGCGATGGCAGCCGCCACCTCGGCGCGGTCGGCCGCAAGATTGGCCAGCGCCCCATGCGCCTTGACATATCGCACCGGCACCCCTGCCAGCGCCGCCACACCCTGCAGGGCCCCCACCTGCGCCGCCACCATCCGCGCGATCTCATCCGGCGTCATGGGGATCACCCGTCGCCCGAACCCCTCGCGGTCGGCATAGCCGGGATGGGCACCCACCACGACACCCCGCTCTGCCGCCAGACGCAGGCTGTCAAACATCACCTCAGGGTCGCCCGCATGGCCGCCACAGGCCAGATTGGCGCTGCTCACAATATCCAGCATCGCCGCATCATCGCCCATGGTCCAGGGTCCGAACCCCTCGCCCAGATCGGCATTCAGGTCGATCTCCTGCAGCATGCGGCCATCCCCCCGATTCGCCCCACCATTCCCGCGATCCTGCCCGTCCACCGCCCCGGGGAAAACCCGAAAAGCCGCCACGCGCATCGCCCACACTTTTCCTCTTGCACAAGAGTTTGCCCTTCGGTAGACCGCCCCCACAAAACGCCGTGGCCCGTTCGTCTATCGGTTAGGACACCAGGTTTTCAACCTGGGAAGAGGGGTTCGACTCCCCTACGGGCTGCCACTTACTCACGAAAGTATAAATCACTACAGCACCTTACGCGGAGCATGGTCGCGCAGGGAGTCGCATAGTCATGTTTCGGCCCAAATAGCCCTCGGGCAGGCTGACAGTTTCTGTCGGTGACGTTCGCAAGGAAAGACCACCAATGCAGTCGCGGCGAAGCCGAGGGAGAGGCAACCAAAAGCAGCCGTTCAGCCGTGAAGTTCGCCGAGGATCATCCATCGGCTCTGCCGAGAAAAGTGCTCATAGCTGCCGTTCCGGCAATGTGCAGCGCGCCAACATCTTCGCAGCCGTAGCATGATGCTTTCAGCCCAAAGCCGACTGGCGGCATTTTTAGCGCCAGACGCTTGCATGCGATCATTGGGTCACGCGATCAAGCAGTCGCGTGACCACTGGTCGCGATCAATTCCATCGGCGGACCGGCGTTGGCAAACCTGAGAACATGTTTCGTCGTCGCGAAAGGTGGGGGATGTAACGGCACCGGGTCCCTCTGGACACGGACAACTGACGCCGCGGTGAACGATCAGGGCGGTATTTCGTTTAACGATCGATCTCGGCAGAAGGGCTGGAACTTCAGGCACCGACGGGCTCCGCGATAGCTGGCGACCAAGCGATGACGCTGTGCGCCATAAAGGCATCGGCGCAACGACCGAGGTTGACAGAATCCACACCTGCAATTTCAAGTTGTAAAAAAAGCAAAGACATAAGTGGTGATTCTGTGTGTGGAACTGTCGTGGGGTATGCAAAAGGACGTTAGACGCGATCGCGTTATTGATGCTTTGTATTTGTCTACCCGCATTTGCCC
>CALRMS020000021.1:0-67018 GCA_943369275.1 Rhodobacter maris
ATTTTGGGCGCTCCACCGCTTCCCTTTCCCACGCCAAAAGCGCAGTTTCACCGTCATGACCAGCAAACTCCGCCCCCGCTTCTGGGAAACCGTCCCGCTTGCCAAGATGACCGCCCCGGAATGGGAGGCGCTCTGTGATGGCTGCGGCAAATGCTGTCTGAACAAGATCGAATATGAAGACACGGGCGAGGTCGATTACACCAGTGTCGCCTGCCGCCTGCTGGATGGCGAAACCTGCCGCTGCAGCCAATACGCGATCCGCCATCAATTCGTGCCCGATTGCGTGCGCCTCACGCCCAAGACGCTGCCCAAGGTCGCCTACTGGATGCCCCGCACCTGCGCCTATCGCCTGCTCTATCAGGGCGGCACCCTGCCCGACTGGCACCCGCTGCGGACCGGCGATCCCGAAAGCACCCATACCTCTGGCAATTCCGTGCGCGGCATGACCGTGCCGGAATTCGAAGTGCCCGAAGAAGAGTGGGACGATTACATCATCGACGAGAAGCCCTGACATGTTCTTCGCCTCTGACAATACCTCTGGCGCGCCACCGCAAGTGATGCAGGCGCTCCTGCGCGCCAATGAGGGGTTCGCCCGCAGCTATGGCGGTGATGACATCATGGCCCGCGTTACCGCACAGGTCCGCGCCCTGTTCGATGCACCCGAGGCATCGGTCCATCTGGTGGCCACCGGCACCGCTGCCAACGCGCTGGCGCTGGCGGCGCTGACCGATCCCTGGGGGGCCGTGTTCTGCCACCGCCACGCCCATATCGCCGAAGATGAATGTGGCGCGCCCGAATTCTACACCAATGGCGCGAAACTGGTGCTGATCGACGGCGCACATGGCCGCCTCACGCCCGACGCGCTGACCGAGGCGCTGGCAACCACCGGCGCCTCCGGCGTGCATGGCGTGCAGCGCGGCTGCCTGTCGCTGACCAATGTGACAGAGGCAGGCACCGTCTACACCCCGGCTGAAATCGCCGCCCTCACCGCGATCGCCAAATCCCACGGCCTGCCCTGCCATCTGGACGGTGCCCGCTTTGCCAATGCGCTGGTGGCCACCGGGGCCAGCCCGGCCGACATGACCTGGCGCGCAGGCATCGACATGCTGTCCTTTGGCGGCACCAAGAACGGCCTTCTGGGGGTTGAGGCGGTGGTCCTCTTCGATCCCGCGAAATCCTGGGAACTGGAATTGCGCCGCAAGCGGGGCGGTCATCTCTTCTCGAAACACCGCTTCCTCTCAGCGCAGATGGAAGCCTATCTGCAAGATGGCCTCTGGCTCCGCCTTGCCGCGCAGGCCAATGCGATGGGGCAGCGTCTGGCGCAGGGCATCGCCGGGCTGAACCACGCTGCACTCACCCATCCGTCGCAGGCCAACATGGTCTTTGCCAATTGGGAACCCGGCGGCCATGCCCGCCTGCAAGCGGCGGATGCCGTCTATTTCGATCTGCGCCCGCTGCCCGATGGCCGCGAAACCGCGCGGATGGTGGCTTCGTGGAACACGACGGAGGATCACGTCGACCGCTTCCTCGCCGCCCTCAAATCCTGATCCCGCCACTTCATCTTGGCCCAAATACCCGACGGCACCCTCGCCACCAGCACCCCGGCCACCTGAAGGCACGCCCCCTCCCCGCGTCCGGGGGAAGGGTCGCGGCTCACCGCCCAGCCAGATGGTCCTCCAGCAGGTCCAGCCTGTCCTGCCCCCAGAACCGCTCTTCGCCAACGATATAGAAGGGCAGGCCGAACACGCCGCGCGCCACCGCCTCGTCCAGATTGCGGACATAGGTATCAGCCGCCATGAACATGCCCCGGTCCGCGATGGCGGGATCAAAGCCGCACTCGGCCATGATCTCCTTCACCACCGCATCATCCGCGATATTGCGCCCTTCGGCCCAGACCGCGCGGGGAAAGGCCCGGACCAGCCCGGCCAGATCACCACCCCCCGCCGCAGCCGCCGCGATGATGGCATAGGACGCCGGCGCCGGGTTCACCGGAAAGAAGGCGGGCTGCAGATCCAGCTTCATCCCCAACCGCCGCGACCACCGCGCCAATTCCTGCAAGCGATAGGCCTTCCGGCTTTCATGCCGCTCCGCCAGCACCTGCCCGCCCGTGCGCGGAAACAGCGCCGGCCCGTCGATCGGAATATAGCGGATCGTCGCGCCCTGCCGCGCCGCGATCTGTTCCAGCCGATCACCCGCCAGATAGACAAAGGGCGAAATCACCGCGAAAAAGTAGTCGATCTGCACCATTTGCCCACCCTCGGTTCAGCCTCGGTTTGCAAGACCGTACCGCAGTGATAAGGCGTGTCCAGCACCGAATCCGCCCCCTCCTCAGGCTGCCCACCGGAGACTTTCATGCCCGCCATCACCGAACCGAAGCTGATCTCCGGCAATGCCAATCTGCCGCTTGCCAAGGCCATCGCGCGCCGCATGTCGATGCATCGCGGCATGTCGGTGAACCTTGTCGACGCGCGGATCGAACGCTTCAACGATCAGGAGATTTTCGTCGAGGTTTTCGAAAATGTCCGGGGCGAGGATATGTACATCATCCAGTCCACCTCGAACCCGGCGAACGACAACCTGATGGAACTGCTGATCATGACCGATGCGCTGCGTCGGTCATCGGCTGCGCGCATCACCGCCGTGATCCCCTATTTCGGCTATGCCCGCCAGGACCGCCGCGCCAAGGCCCGCACGCCCATCAGCGCCAAGCTGGTGGCGAACCTGATCACCCGCGCGGGCGTGGACCGCGTCCTGACGCTGGACCTGCATGCCGCGCAGATTCAGGGCTTTTTCGACATTCCGGTGGACAACCTCTATGCCAGCCCGGTCTTTGCGCTGGATATCGAACACCATTTCAAGGGACAGCTGGAAGATCTGATGATCGTCTCGCCCGATGTGGGCGGCGTGGCCCGCGCGCGCGAACTGGCCAAGCGGATTAACGCCCCCCTCGCCATCGTGGACAAGCGCCGCGAAAAGGCGGGCGAAGTGGCAGGGATGACCGTGATCGGCGATGTGCGCGGCCGTAAATGCATCATCGTGGACGATATCTGCGACACCGCCGGAACGCTGTGCAAGGCGGCAGAGGTGTTGATGGAAAACGGCGCGACCGAGGTTCACAGCTACATCACCCACGGCGTCCTGTCCGGCCCGGCGGTAGAGCGGGTGCAGAATTCGGTAATGAAATCGCTGGTTATCACCGATTCTATCGAACCCACCGAACAGGTTCGCGCGGCATCGAACATCCGCATCGTCCCCACCGCGCCGGTATTCGCGCAGGCCATCCTGAACATCTGGAACGGCACCAGCGTTTCGTCGCTGTTTGAAACCGATACGCTCGTCCCGATCTATGAAGGCATGTATGTGCGCGGGTGACCGCTACCGCTTTGGCCCAGTCTGCTCTGGCCCAATCTGAACGTTGTGACAAACCTGCGCTCAATTGGCGACGTTGACAGCGGGCTGATTGGCCGCAGCCAGGCGGCTGTCACGCAATATCCCAGTCATCCTCGTCCCGCACCGGGCCGATCGCTGTCCAATCTGCGCGGATGCGGGCGATGCGGGTGTCGCCCCAGGTGCGGAACACCAGATGGAACCCCTTTTCCGATACGTTCTCGGCGGTCAGGTCGGCGCGCATGTTGGTCTTGTGGTCCATGTCCCACAGCGAAATGCCGACCATCACGGCGGGCGGCGCACGGAAGGGTTCGTTGAACGTGACATGGAACCGGCTTTCGCGGTCGCCGCTGCCCGTCCACATCACGCCATCTGACGCGAAATCCGAAAACAGGACACGGCTGCCCTGCAATATCCCGATCCGGCTGGCTGACATTCGTTTCATCTTTGGCTGTTTCATCAGGACACCGGTCACCCCTTACCAACACACGCACTGCACAGAACCACCATAACAAAAAGGCCCCGCCATGACGACGGGGCCGATCAATTCTATCTGACGGACGGGCCTATTGGCCCACCGCCGCGCGCATGGCCAGAATGTCGGCCACCAGCTTGTCAGCGCTATCCTTGTCGGCCGAGGTGGCCGCTGCGTCACGCGCTTCGGCCAGCAGGCCGTCGAACAGGGCGGCATTGGCCTCTTCCACCGGAACCGCGCGTTCGGCCAGAACCGATACGCTGCTGGCGGTGATGTCGGCAAAGCCACCGGTCACGACATAGGACTTCGCGCCGTCGCTTGAGATCGCCTTCAGGATGCCGGGGCGCAGCGTGGTGATGGTGGGGGCATGCCCCTCCATCGCCGTCAGGTCGCCATCGGCCCCCGGGATCTGAACCTCGCTCGCGGCAACGGAGGCAAGCCTCCGCTCCGGCGAGACAAGGTCGAATTGCAGCGTGCCTGCCATTGGCTTGCCCCCTTATGCCGCTGCCGCAGCAAGACGCTGGGCTTTGGCCACGGCCTCGTCGATGTCGCCCACCATGTAGAAGGCGGCTTCCGGCAGGTGATCGTATTCACCGGCAACCACGGCCTTGAACGACGCGATGGTCTTTTCCAGCGGAACCTGCACGCCATCCGAACCGGTGAACACCTTCGCCACGTCGAACGGCTGCGACAGGAAACGCTGGATCTTGCGCGCGCGTGCCACGGTCAGCTTGTCGTCTTCGCTCAGTTCGTCCATCCCCAGAATGGCGATGATGTCCTGCAGCGATTTGTAGCGCTGCAGGATGCCCTGCACGGCCCGCGCCACGTTGTAATGCTCTTCGCCCAGAACCGCCGGGTCCATCAGACGCGAGGTGGAGTCGAGAGGGTCCACCGCCGGATAGATACCCAGTTCGGAAATCGCACGCGACAGAACGGTCGTGGCGTCAAGGTGCGCGAACGAGGTCGCAGGTGCCGGGTCGGTAAGGTCGTCGGCCGGAACGTAGATGGCCTGAACCGACGTGATCGAACCCGCCTTGGTCGAGGTGATGCGTTCCTGCAGCGCGCCCATGTCGGTGGCCAGCGTCGGCTGATAACCCACGGCCGACGGGATACGACCCAGCAGCGCCGACACTTCGGAACCGGCCTGCGTAAAGCGGAAGATGTTGTCGACAAAGAACAGAACGTCCGTACCCGACTGGTCGCGGAACTGCTCGGCCAGCGTCAGCCCGGTCAGGGCAACACGCGCACGCGCACCCGGCGGTTCGTTCATCTGGCCGTACACAAGGGCCACTTTGGACTCGGCCAGGTTATCAATCTTGATAACGCCCGATTCCATCATCTCGTGATACAGGTCGTTCCCTTCACGGGTCCGTTCGCCCACACCCGCGAACACGGAATAACCCGAGTGCACCTTGGCGATGTTGTTGATCAGTTCCATGATCAGAACCGTCTTGCCCACACCGGCGCCGCCGAACAGGCCGATCTTGCCGCCCTTGGAATAGGGGGCCAGCAGGTCGATCACCTTGATGCCGGTGACCAGGATGTTGGACGAGGTCGCCTGTTCCGCGAACGAAGGCGCAGGCTGGTGGATCGCGCGCATCGTGGTCGATGCAATCGGTCCTTTTTCGTCGATCGGCTCGCCGATCACGTTCAGGATGCGGCCCAGCGTGGCATCGCCCACCGGAACCGAAATCGGTGCGCCCAGGTCGCGCACAACCGCGCCGCGGACCAGACCTTCGGTCGCGTCCATGGCGATGGTGCGCACGGTGCTTTCGCCCAAGTGCTGCGCCACTTCCAGAACCAGACGCTTGCCGTTGTTTTCGGTTTCGAGTGCGTTCAGAATCGCCGGCAGATCACCGTCGAACTGAACGTCCACCACGGCGCCGATCACCTGCGTGACTTTGCCTTGTGCCATGTTGTCTCTCCGCTAACTCAGAGCGCCTCGGCGCCCGAAATGATTTCGATAAGCTCTTTGGTGATCGCCGCCTGCCGCGAACGGTTGTACTGGATCGTCAGCCTGTTGATCATGTCGCCCGCATTGCGCGTGGCGTTGTCCATCGCCGACATCCGCGCACCCTGTTCGGATGCCCCGTTCTCCAGCAGCGCAGTGAACACCTGCGTTGCAACACCGCGCGGAAGCAGGTCCGCAAGGATGGCTTCTTCGCTCGGCTCATAGTCATACAGCGACGACACGCCGCCGCCTTCAAACTTGGCCGGGATCACCTGCTGCGCGGTCGGGATCTGGCTGATCACCGACTGGAACCGGTTGTAGAACAGCGTCGCCACGTCGAACTCGCCCGCCTCAAAGCGCGTCAGCACTTCCCGCGCGATGGACTGCGCGTTGACATAGCCCACACGCTTGACCTCGCTCAGGTCGACATGGCCCACGAAATGCGCCGACAGATCACGCTTGAGCTGTTCACGCCCCTTCTTGCCGACGGTCAGGATCTTCACCGTCTTGCCCTGCGCCAGCAATTCCAGCGCCCGCACCCGCGCCAGACGCGCGATGGACGAGTTGAAACCACCGCACAGGCCACGTTCGGCGGTCATCACCACCAGAAGATGCACCTTGTCCGCACCGGTGCCCGACAACAGCCGGGGGGCCGAGGGGGACTGGCCAACCGATGCCGCCAGCCCCGCCACAACGGCATTCATCCGTTCGGCATAAGGGCGCGCAGCTTCCGCAGCCTCTTGGGCGCGGCGAAGCTTCGCCGCCGCGACCATCTGCATCGCCTTCGTGATCTTGCGCGTGTTCTTGACGCTGCCGATCCGGTTTTTCAGGTCCTTAAGGCTGGGCATCTGCCTACTCCCTCAGGGCCAAGATCAAGCGAAGTCTTTGGCGAACGCATCAAGCTCCGCACGGATGGCCTTTTCCAGGTCGCCCGAAACCTTGCGGTCGTTCTTGGTGATGTCTTCCAGCAGCGCCGCACCCTTGGTGCGCAGATGCTTCAGAAGACCCGCCTCGAACCGGCCCACATCCTTGACGCCGATCTTGTCCAGATAGCCGTTGGTGCCGGCAAAGATCACGCAAACGATTTCCGCATTGGTCAGCGGCGAATATTGCGGCTGCTTCATCAGCTCGGTCAGACGCGCGCCACGGTTCAGCAACTGCTGCGTCGATGCGTCAAGGTCCGACCCGAACTGCGCAAAGGCCGCCATTTCGCGGTATTGCGCCAGTTCCAGCTTCACCTTGCCCGCGACCGACTTCATCGCGTTGGTCTGCGCGCTCGAACCCACCCGCGACACGGACAGACCGGTGTTCACCGCCGGGCGGATGCCCTGATAGAACAGTTCCGTCTCAAGGAAGATCTGACCGTCGGTGATCGAGATCACGTTCGTCGGAATGAAGGCCGACACGTCGCCGCCCTGCGTTTCGATGATCGGCAACGCGGTCAGCGACCCGGCCCCGAAATCCTCGTTCAGCTTGGCCGAACGCTCCAGCAGACGCGAGTGGAGATAGAACACGTCGCCCGGATAGGCTTCACGTCCCGGCGGGCGGCGCAGCAGAAGCGACATCTGGCGATACGCCACGGCCTGCTTGGACAGGTCATCATAGATGATCAGCGCATGACGGCCGTTGTCGCGGAAGAATTCCGCCATCGCGGTGGCCGAATAGGGCGCCAGGAACTGCATCGGCGCGGGGTCGGATGCGGTGGCCGCCACGACGATCGTGTAATCGATCGCCCCGGTTTCCTCCAGCTTCTTCACCAGCTGTGCCACGGTCGAACGCTTCTGCCCGATGGCCACATAGATGCAGTACAGCTTCTTGGATTCGTCGTCGCCAGCGGCCTCGTTATAGACCTTCTGGTTCAGGATCGTGTCCAGCGCCACGGCGGTCTTGCCGGTCTGGCGGTCGCCGATGATCAGTTCGCGCTGGCCACGGCCAACGGGGATCATCGCGTCAACGGCCTTCAGGCCGGTCGCCATCGGCTCATGCACCGATTTGCGCGGGATGATGCCGGGTGCCTTCACGTCGGCCACACGACGCTCGGTCGCCGCAATCGGGCCCTTGCCATCGATCGGGTTGCCCAGACCGTCCACAACGCGGCCCAGCAGGCCATTGCCCGCGGGAACGTCCACGATGGACTTGGTCCGCTTGACCACGTCGCCTTCCTTGATGTCCTGGTCGGACCCGAAGATCACGATACCGACGTTGTCGACTTCCAGGTTCAGCGCCATCCCGCGGATGCCACCGGGGAATTCCACCATCTCGCCGGCCTGGACATTGTCCAGCCCGTGCACGCGGGCGATCCCGTCCCCTACGGAAAGAACGCGGCCCACTTCGGCCACTTCGGCATCCTTGCCGAAATTCTTGATCTGCTCTTTCAGGATCGCAGAGATCTCAGCAGCCTGAATTCCCATCACCCAACCTCTTTCATTGCATTCTGGAGAGCCGCGAGCTTCGCCTTGACCGACGTGTCGATCATGGTCGAGCCCAGCTTGACGACAAGACCACCGATGAGGCTTTCATCGACGGCCACTTTCAATTTCACATCCTTGCCGACACGCGCCTTCAGCGTCGCGGCCAGTGCCTTGGTCTGCGCGGCCGACAGCGCCGCGGCCGAGGTTACCTCGGCCGTCACTTCGCCCCGGTCCGCCGCGATGCGCGCCAGCACATCCGCCACCAACTGCGGCAGCACGAACAGCCGCCGATTGCCGGCCATCAGCGCCAGCGTATTGGCGGTCAGCGCCGACAGTTTCATCTTCTTGGCAATCGCGGCAATCGCCGCCGCCTGATCCTCGCGCGATACGACAGGCGAGGCGATCATCGCCGTCAGGTCCGGGCTCACCGCAAGGGCCGCCGCAAGCGCTTCGGCATCCGCCTCAAGCGCCTTCAGTCCCTTGTCTTCCTTCGCCAGCTCAAACAGAGCGGTGGCGTAGCGTGCGGCAATGCCGGAGGAGATCGAAGCTGGTTCGGACACGTCAACCCTTCCGCTGTCTTGGCCCCCGCGCCCACGCAAATCTTGCACAGGCCAAGGGCATCCCAGGGCGCAGGGAACCCCCTGCGTCTGTCAATTCGCGCGGTCTGTAGCAGACGTCCACCAAGCCCGCAACCGGGAAGGTCGCGCCAACGTGATTGTTCCACGCAGCTTTTACAAAGCCCCGCCCCACCCCTGCCCTACCTGCGGCTTTTTGCATCAGGCAAAGGCGCAGGCCGCCAGCCCCGCACTCACGCCGCAGCGCAGAATCAGCCCCCCGATCACCCACCGGATCCGCAGGTGGCGATCCCCCCGGATCAGCGCCTCGGGAACACTCCACCCGCCATCCGCAATGCCCGTCGCCCTGACATGCACCCGCCCTTCATCTTGGCCTGAAATACCCCGGGGGGGGGGCGCGGCACGCGCGGGGGGCTGGCCCCCCTCACGCCGGCGGCGCGCGGCACGCGCGATGCCGGGAAAAAGGTACATGTCGCCCCCGCCTGCGGGGGCGACATTCCATCAGATCACTCTTGCCGACGGTTCATCGCGGGTTCCGGCACGCCCTTGCCCACGCCTTCCAGCACCTTCAAGGGCCGCCGCGCCAGCGCGCCAAGGCCGCCGCGCGTAGGGGCATAGACCTGCTTCGTCGCCTCCACCATCAGCACGCCGCCCGCCAGCCATGGCCCGAACCGCCGCCCGAACCCTTCCCAGAAATCCGCCGTCCGCAGCCAGAACCGGCTTTGCGATGGCGGCGTGAACAGCGCCGCGCAGGTGCGGTCCGGCGTGAAACCATGCCGCTTCAACTGCGCCTCCAGCTGCTTCATCGAATAGGGCCTGCCAAAACCGAAGGGCGTGATGTCCCGCCGCGACCACAGCCCGGATCGGTTCGGCACCACGATCAGCGCCCGCCCCCCCGGCCCCAGCACGCGATGCGCCTCTTCCAGCACCGCGCTCGGGTGCTCCGATGTCTCCAGACCGTGCATCAACACCAGCCGGTCCACCATCCCCGTAGGTACCGGCCAATAGGTCTCCTCACACAGGACGCTGACATTCTCCATGCCCGCAGGCCAGGGCATCACCCCCTGCGGGCCGGGCATCAGCCCGATCACCCGGCGGCTGTCGGCCAGATAGGGGCGCAAGAGCGGCACCGCAAAGCCGAACCCCGCCACCGTCTGCCCCTGCTGCACCGGCCACAGCCGCAGCACCTGATCGCGGATCGCCCGCTGCGCCACGCGGCCCAGCTGCGTGCGATAATAGAAATTCCGCAGATCGAGCACATCAAGGTGCATTGCGCTTGGCGTCCCCAAAGGTTCAGTCTGGGCGCAGCATACCGAAACCCGGATCAAAGACCATGCCGCTTGAACTTGTGACCATTCCCTGCCTGACGGACAATTATGCCTATCTGATCCACGATGCCGATACGGGCGCAACGGCGGTGGTCGATGTCCCCGAAGCCGCGCCGATCCTCGCCGCCTTGGCGCAACGCGGCTGGCGGCTCACCGACATCTGGCTCACCCATCACCATTCCGATCATATTCAGGGCGTGGCCGACCTGCGCGCCGCCACCGGGGCGCGCGTCACCGGGGCCACTGCCGATGCCCACCGCCTGCCCCCGCTCAACCACGCCCTGCCCGATGAGGCGGACTTCGCTTTCGGCACCCACACCGTCCACGCCTTCCCCGTTCCCGGCCACACCATTGGCCATATCGCCTTTCACATCCCCGCCGCAGCGCTGGCCTTCACCGGCGACAGCCTGATGTCGGCGGGCTGCGGCCGCCTGTTCGAGGGCACCCCCGCCCAGATGCATGCTTCTCTCCAGCGCCTTGCCGCCCTACCCCCGGAAACCCTCATCTGCTCCGGTCACGAATACACCGCCTCCAACATCCGTTTCGCCCTGACCCTTGAACCCGCCAATACGGCGCTTATCTCTCGATGCAATCGGGTGTCAGTGGCGCGCGGAAAAGACCGTCCCACCGTCCCCGTTGCTCTTTCCGAAGAACTGGAAACCAACCCCTTCCTGCGTGCGCATCTGCCCGACCTGAAAGCCGCGATTGGCCTGCCGAATGGCGGCGATATCGCCGTTTTCACCGAAATCCGCGCCCGCAAGGACAGGTTCTGACCAAACTCTGCATCTTGCCGGTCACTTTTTACGGCAAGCCTGCAGCAATCCACGACTGAACCCAAAAAACCCTTGAAGTGCGGCAAAATAAGCCGAAGTCTAAAGGGCATGAGGCCGCGGTTGGGCGGGTCTTCCCCCGCCAACCCTGATGAACAGGAGCACCAGAACGTGCCATCGTTTTCAACGACTCTCGAGCAGGCCATCCACGGCGCCCTGGCCCTTGCCAATGCCCGCCGCCACGAACTAGCCACGCTGGAACATCTCCTGCTGGCCCTGATCGACGAACCCGACGCCGCCCGAGTGATGAAGGCGTGTTCGGTCAATCTCGATGACCTGCGCAAGACGCTTGTCGATTTCATCGACGACGATCTGTCGACGCTAGTCACCGATGTCGAAGGGTCCGAGGCCGTGCCCACCGCCGCCTTCCAGCGCGTGATCCAGCGCGCGGCGATCCATGTCCAATCCTCCGGCCGCACCGAAGTCACCGGCGCGAACGTCCTCGTCGCAATCTTCGCCGAACGGGAATCGAACGCCGCCTACTTCCTGCAGGAACAGGACATGACGCGTTATGACGCGGTCAACTTCATCGCGCATGGCGTGGCGAAAGACCCGTCCTATGGCGAAAGCCGCCCCGTTTCCGGCGCGGAAGAAGAACGCCACGAAACCCCCAAGGCCGAAGCCGGCGAGGCGAAGGAATCCGCCCTGTCGAAATATTGCGTCGACCTGAACGTCAAAGCCCTCAAGGGCGACGTCGACCCTCTCATCGGCCGCGAGGCCGAGGTGGAGCGTGCCATTCAGGTGCTCTGCCGCCGCCGCAAGAACAACCCGCTTCTGGTGGGCGATCCCGGCGTGGGCAAGACGGCCATCGCCGAAGGTCTGGCGTGGAAGATTGTGAAAAAAGAAGTGCCCGAGGTTCTGGCCCATGCCACGATCTACAGCCTCGACATGGGCGCGCTGCTGGCAGGCACCCGCTATCGCGGTGATTTCGAAGAACGCCTGAAGGCCGTGGTCAAGGAGATGGAGGATCACCCCGATGGCATCCTCTTCATCGACGAGATCCACACCGTGATCGGCGCCGGGGCCACCTCAGGCGGCGCGATGGATGCATCCAACCTCCTGAAGCCCGCGCTTCAGGGCGGCAAGCTGCGGACGATGGGATCGACCACCTACAAGGAATTCCGCCAGCATTTTGAGAAGGACCGCGCCCTGTCGCGCCGGTTCCAGAAGATCGACGTGAACGAACCCTCGGTCCCCGATGCCATCAAGATCCTGATGGGCCTCAAGCCGCATTTCGAGGAACATCACGACCTGCGCTATACCGCCGATGCCATCAAGGCCGCGGTGGAACTTGCCGCGCGCTACATCAATGACCGCAAGCTTCCCGACAGCGCCATTGACGTGATCGATGAGGCGGGCGCGGCACAGCACCTGCTGCCGGAAAACAAAAAGCGCAAGACGCTGGGCACCAAAGAGATTGAGGCTGTGGTGGCCAAGATCGCCCGCATCCCGCCGAAAAACGTGTCCAAGGACGATGCCGAAACCCTTCGCGACCTTGAGAAAACCCTCAAGCGCGTGGTCTTTGGCCAGGACAAGGCCGTCGAGGCTCTGTGTTCGTCGATCAAGCTCGCCCGCGCGGGCCTGCGCGAACCGGAAAAGCCCATCGGCAACTATCTGTTCGCCGGGCCGACGGGCGTGGGCAAGACCGAAGTCGCCAAGCAACTGGCCTCATCCTTGGGCGTAGAACTGCTGCGTTTCGACATGTCGGAATACATGGAAAAACACGCCGTTTCCCGCCTCATCGGCGCGCCTCCGGGCTATGTCGGCTTTGATCAGGGCGGCATGCTGACGGATGGCGTCGACCAGCACCCGCATTGCGTGTTGCTGCTCGATGAAATGGAAAAGGCCCACCCGGATGTCTACAACATCCTGCTGCAGGTCATGGATCACGGCAAACTGACAGATCACAACGGCCGCTCGGTCGATTTCCGCAACGTGATCCTGATCATGACGTCGAACGCAGGCGCGTCGGACATGGCAAAGGCCGCCATCGGCTTTGGCCGCGAACGCCGCACGGGCGAAGACACCGCCGCCTTGGAACGGATCTTCACCCCGGAATTCCGCAACCGTCTGGATGCGGTGATCAGCTTTGCCCCGCTGGGCAAGGAAGTCATCCTTCAGGTGGTCGAGAAATTCGTGTTGCAGCTTGAGGCACAGCTTCTGGATCGTAACGTTCACATCGAACTTACCCCCGAGGCGGCGCTGTGGCTGGGCGACAAGGGCTATGATGACAAGATGGGTGCGCGCCCGCTGGGCCGCGTGATCCAGGAATACATCAAAAAGCCGCTGGCCGAAGAACTGCTGTTCGGCAAGCTCACCAAGGGCGGAGTAGTCCGCGTGGCGGTCAAGGATGGTGCGATCGACCTGCAGGTGCAGGAACCGCAAAAGCCCCGCCTCACGGGCCAGAAACCGCCGCTTCTCACGGCGGAATGATCCGAACCGCTGCATGTCTGACATTGGCCCTCGCCTTTCCGGCGGGGGCCTTTGATTTTGCGCAACCCATCGCCTGCACGCTTGGCGTGGATTGCCATATCCAGAACTATTTTGACCGCGATCCCGGCCCCGGCACGGCTGATGTCGCCTGCGGCCACCTCACTTACGATGGCCATGACGGCACCGATTTCGCCCTGCCGACCTTGGCCGCGATGCAGGCGGGTGTGGCCGTGCTTGCCGCCGCCCCCGGCACGGTACGCGGCATCCGCGACGGGATGCCCGACATCGCGATTTCCGATCCCGCCGCCCCGCCGCTCGACGGGCGCGATTGCGGCAATGGCATCGCCATCGACCATGGCGATGGCTGGGAAACGCAATACTGCCACCTGAAACAGGGCAGCCTGCGCGTACAGACGGGCGACAGGGTGGAAGCGGGGCAGGAAATCGGCCTTGTCGGCCTGTCGGGCAACACGGAATTTCCCCATGTCCATCTGGCGATCCGTAAGGATGGGGTGGAACTTGATCCCTTCGCCCCCGATCCCGCCACAACCTGCGGCACAATGACCGACGATCCGCCCACCGCCAATTCCCTTTGGGCAGACCCCATCGCCTATGATCCCTTCGGCTTCACCGCAGCAGGCTTCGCCACCGCAATCCCCGAATTCGCCACCATCAAGGCGGGCCTATCCTCCCCCGCCACCCTGCCCCCTGATGCCCCCGCGCTGGTGATCTGGGCCGCCTATTTCGGCCCTCGCGTGGGCGACCAACTCACCCTGTCGATCACCGGCCCGCAGGGCGAAGTCATTCGCCAGACCATCGCGGTTGACCGCAGCCAGGCCCTCGCCTTCCGCGCCATCGGCAAACGCCTGCCCTCCGGCGGCTGGCCAGCGGGTGCGTATAGCGGTGAGGTGGTGATGATGCGCGGTACTGATGAACTGGGGCGGGCCACCGTCACCCTGACGATCCCCTGACCCCACCCCAAAGCACCCTGCACGACCAGAGGCCCCGGATCACGTCCGGGGCGGGGTCACGCTCCGCATCAGCGCACGCTTAACCACGATCCAGCCCTGCACCCTGCAGAAAATTGTATGCACAGCCGTCTGCACTGGCTGTCTGCACCGGGCGCTGCACAGCCACCGCGCCGCAACCCCCTGTGAAAACAACGGAATTAACGCTCGGTCAGCTTCAACTCAATCCGCCGGTTCTGCGCCCGCGCCGCTGCATCCTCCCCCGCCGCCACGGGCCGGTATTCGCCAAACCCCGTCGCCGCCAGCCGCTCGGGCGGGAAGCCAAGCTGTTCCTGCATGAACCGCACAACCGACAGCGCGCGGCCTTGCGACAATTCCCAATTGTCACTGAACTCCCCCGCCCCCGACAGCGGCACGTCATCCGTGTGGCCGTCCACCCGGATGATCCAGTCAATCTCCGGCGGGATTTCCCCCCTGATTTCATTCAGAATTTCCACCACCCCGGCAATCTGTGCCTGCCCCTCGGGCGCCAGCTCCGCTGCGCCGGGCTGGAACAACACCTCGCTGGAAAACAGGAACCGGTCCCCCACCACCCGCACGCCTTCGCGCCCGTCCAGCAGTTCCGACAGCTTGCCAAAGAACTCTGACCGATACCGCGCCAGATCGGCATTTTCCGCCGCCAACCGCGCCGCTTCGGCCGCCTCCAACTCTGCCCGCCGCCGCTGCTCCGCCGCCACCTGCGCCAGCGCCGCGTTCAACTGGCTGCCCAGCGCCTCCATCTGCACCTGCGCCGCCTCATCCCGCGATGCCGACTCATCCAGAATGGATTGCAACTGCGCCAGTTGCGACCGCAGCGCCCCGATCTGTTCGTTCAGAAGCGCAACTTTTCGCTCTGCTTCCAATGACTTGGACTGTTCCTCGGTCAGTGCCCGCTCTGCCGCAGCCAGCGCCACATCCTTCGAATCCTGCCCCTCGACGGCCCGCGCCGCATCGGTCTGCGCGGCGGCCAGCAGGGTCAATGTCTCCTCCGCGCGGCGCCTCTGTTCCTCCAGCGCTAGCGTCATCGCCGTCAATTCATCATCCGCGCCCTTCAGCCGATCCCGCAATTCCTCAAGCGCCGCCGCATCCACCAGACGCGCGGCCTCGGCCTCGGACAGCTGCGCCTCGGCCCCTTGGGCGCGGCTTTGCAGGCTGGCGATCAGCGCCTCCACCGCCGCCCGCCGCGCCGCCATCAGGCGGGCTGCTTCGGCATTGGCATCCACCTCATCGCGCGCCTTGGCCAGCGCCAGTTGCATCGCCTCCTGCTCGGAAATCAGCCTTTTCTGCGCATCTTCAAGCTCTTGGACAGAGGCCGTCAACTCCGTCACCTGCCCCCGCGCCGCATCGCGTTCGGCCAGCAGCGATGCCACCTGCGCCTCGAAACTGGCAATCCGCCCCTGCGCATCGGTCAGCGCGCCCTGCGCGGTGGACAACTGCCCCGTCAGCGTGGAGATCAGCGCCGCCTGCCTCTCCCCCTCCGCCTCGGCAGCGGTCAAGGACGCCGTCAACTCTCCCACCTGCGTCTCCAGCCCCGCCGCGCGCTGCCGTTCCAGCCCCAACTGATCGGCCAGTTGCGCGATCTGTTCGGTCAGGCTGTCCAACTCGTTCGATTGCGTGGTGATCGTGTCGCGCAGCACCACCTGCATCACGGTGAATATGGTGAGAACAAACATCATCACCATCAGCAGCGTCGTCACCGCATCCACAAAGCCCGGCCAGATGATGGATGAATCGCGACGGCTGCGCAGGCCCATGCCTTACCCCCGCCCGACCGTGCCGCGCGACAATTGCCGGATCGCCGCCGTCAGGGATGCGATATCGCCGCGCAGATCGGCCAGTGATTCCTGCCGTCCGGCCGACATTTCCTCAAGAATCCTAAGCAGTTGGACGTCAATCGACCGCAGGCGCATCCGGCTTTCGGCATCCGCCCCCATCGCGCTGTCGTCGCCCCCCGTCACCGCCGCGATCAGCCGTTCCTGCCCTTCGGCGATCCGCGCCAGCGCCGCCGCCGTGGCCCCGCCATCGCCGCCCTCACGCCGTTCGGCCAGCTTGGTAATCGCGCGGGCCAGATCGTCGATCTTGTCCTCGACCATCACCCGCGTGATATCGGATTGGGTATACAGCGATTGCAGCGCATCCATCTGCGCCTGCACCTGATCCAGCACCGCCGCCATCGCCGCCGTATCGCCACCCTCACCATCGCCCGATGACAGGCTGACCCGCGTGATAGACGACAGCCATTCCTCTAGCTCGCGGAAGAAGCGGTTCTGCCCATGCCCGGCAAACAGTTCCAGAAGGCCAATCACCAGCGATCCCGCCAGCCCCAGAAGCGAAGATGAAAACGCCGTTCCCATCCCGCCCAACTGGCTTTCCAAGCCCGACATCAGCTTTTCAAAAACCTGCAACCCCGTCTCGCCATCCTGCGGGGCAAGCGACCGGATGGTTTCCACCACCGCCGGAACCGTGGTCGCCAGACCATAGAATGTGCCCAAAAGGCCAAGGAAAACCAAAAGGTTGCCGATATAGCGCGTGATATCCCGCGCCTCGTCGATCCGCGTCGCCACAGATTCCAGAATGGACCGCGACGATGACGCCGAAATCTGCATCTTCGCCCCGCGCGACCGCAGCAGCGATGCCAGCGGTGCCAGCAGCCGCGGCGGCTTGGTCGCGTCATGGCCGGGCACGTGGCGGACGAAATCCTCGATCCAGCTCACCGATTGCGCAAGGATCAGCACCTGCCAGAAACAGGTCATCACGCCAAACACGAACACTGCGGCGATGAACCCGTTCAGCAGCACATTGGCCTGCAGAATTTCTGCCACCTGCCTGTGGATCAGCCATGCCCCGCCGCCCACCAGCACCAGCACGATCAGCATCATCACGATCTGCCGGATCGGCTGGCTGAAGGTTGGTGACGCCTCTGCGCGTGTCTTTTCCATCCGTCCTGCCCGTCTCTTGCCCGCGCTCACCATAACAGGCGAATTGCCCCTGCCAAGCCAGCGCAGATCAGCCTTCCGTCATCGCCACGATGGCGCGGACACGATCTGCCAGCCAATCCAGATCGGCATCGGCGATCCCCAGCTCTGCCAGATGCGCAGCGGTGGACCACAGGTAATCACAGTTCGGCCCCCGCCCGCCAATCGCGCGGGCGATAATCTGCGCCTGTTCCTCCAGTGCCAGCCCGCCGCAATACTGCACATGGTCCGGGTCAATCACATAAGCCAGCGCCCGCACCCCGCGCCCATCCGCAAGGCGCAGCATCAGCCATTCCTCGACATAGGCCGATGAGATCAACTCCCGTTCCCGCAGCGCCGTGATCGTGGCCGCCTCGGCCCCCGGCTCCACCCGAAAGGCCACACCGTCGCAATGCGCGCCCCCGGCCCGGTCCAGCGCCAGCACCAATCCGGGCGCGTCGACCGTCCCGCGATGGTGGATGGACCGCATGCAAAAGGACCGGTGCCACCCGTCCAGCCGCGCCACGGCGCGTTCGGCCACGGCAAAGCCGGGATGCCAGATCAGCGACCCATAGCCGAAGACCCATAACGGTTCCGTCATCCGCTGGCCCTCCCTTCACCCCCCCTGTAAACAGCAGGCGAGACACGAAGAAAAGGGTGCAAGATGCGTGCAGTTCTGGTGATTGTCCTTGTGCTGTCCGGTCTTTGGGGCGGTTACTGGTTCGTGGGATCACGGGCGATGGATCAGGCGGCAACGGGCTGGTTCGCCGCGCAGCAGGGCCGCCCTCTTCTGGCCGAACAGCAGGGCATCGACATGTCCGGCTTTCCCAACCGTTTCGATCTGACGGTGACCGCACCGCGCCTGACCGATACCGAAACCGGCATCACCTGGGCCGCACCTTTCGCGCAGGTTTTCATGATGACGTGGAAACCCTGGCATGTCATCGCCACACTGCCGCAGGAACAGACCGTCACCCTGCCCGGGCAGGATGTGATGCTGACCTCCACCCTCTTGCAAGGCAGCGTGATCGTCACCCCCGGCACCGCCCTGACGCTGGACCGTACCGCCATAGCGGGCGACGGGCTTGCCCTGCGCTCCACCGCCGGGTGGGAGGTGTCAGTGACCTCGGCCCGCTTCGGCACGCGGCAGGCCCCCGACCGCGCCCTCGCGCATGAGGTGGGGTTGGAACTGACCACGCTCACCCCGGATGCCGCGTTCCGCATGGCGCTGGCGCAGCGGTCCGACCTGCCCGAACAGATCGACCTTCTCCGTCTGGATACGGTGCTGGGTTTTTCGGCTCCGCTCGACCGCCACGCTGCCACCACCCGCCCCCGCCTGACCGACATCACCCTGCGCGAAGGTCTGCTGCGCTGGGGCGATCTGGTGCTGTCGGCACAAGGCAGCCTGACCCCGGCCACGGATGGCACACCCGAAGGCCGGATCGAGATCCGCGTTGAAAACTGGCGCGCCTTGGTGCCCGTGCTCATCGCATCCGGGCTGGTGACAGACGAGTCATCACAAACCGTGACCCGCGCGCTGGAACTTTACGCCCAGCAGGGCAGCGATCCCACCGTGCTGACCCTGCCGCTCAGCTTTCAGCAGGGCCGGATGAGCCTTGGCCCCCTGCCACTCGGCCCGGCGCCGCGCCTGTTCTGACTGCAGGGCGGCAGGTTCGGAACAAGGGGCGCGCTTAAATCACTTGATCAGGACGCCCTGACCAGTGGGCATGGCAAGGATCATGCGTCCGGCACGCGCGGCGAATTGGTTCCATGCCGAATTCTGTTCCTCATGCCGCCCGAACCCATAGTCATCCAGCACGACATGCGCGCCGGGAACAAGCTGATCCCAAATTCCTTCGATGACAGCCATCTCGGTGGCGGCCGCGTTCAAGTCGATCGACACGTAAGAAAGTCGCCGCCCGTCCAAGACAGACAGCGTGTCTGGCAGCAGCCCACGGACAAGCTGCACATTCGGGTAAGGGGCGAATTGCGCCTTCGTGAACTCGTACACATCCTTGGCGTAAAGTGTTTCGTTCATCTCCCGTGCATGACGTGCCTCGCCCGCCGAAACGCTTTCAAGCGGTATCCCGTGGAATGTGTCGAACAAGAACATATGTCGGTCCCGGATCGATTCACCCAGCACCCGGAAAACCATACTGCTCAGAATGCCGGTGTTTACCCCAAACTCGGCAAAATCGCCATCAAGCCGCGCACAGTTGGAAGCAGCCCAGATGCAGGTGTGCGCACGCCAGCGAATATCGGGCATGGTGCCACCGAAATAAGGCGCGTTCAGCGAACTAATGTCATCCCATGCCCGGTCGAAATTCGTGTCCTTTCCGAAGGGCAAGTACTTCTTTCGAACTGCGAACCCGTCGGCCGCGTAGCTGAAGGTATAGGGTGCTCCAGTCACAGACTTCAGGATCGCATTTCTGACCGCAAGATACAGGTTTGGCACTTCAACCTCCAAGAACTGAAGTTTCTGATTACACTCCAATGCTGTAAACGCAACCGATAGGTGCGCACGCTCCAGCGATCACGATGTGCAAATCGAGTGCCTCCTCCATCACCAAGGTGACTGACGCGCGCTACCGGCAGTAAGCCCCGTTCCGATGGGTTGCCGTGTCGAAATGCAGGTGGTCTTCGTGATACCCGTCTGATCCCGGCCCCAGTGTCGTGCCGAAAATCCCGCAGGCTGCGCGATGGGCCTGACGCATCTGGCGGTTGAAATTGCCCGACACGGTCAATTCCCGCCCGTCCGACAGGATGAAACCCGAAATGTCTATGGCCTTGCCCCGCCCATGTTCGCTGACCTTCGCGCCGGGGCGGTTGTTGCGCGTGCGGCAGATATAGCTGGCCGCGACCCGCAACTCCACCACCTCCTGCCGTCCAAAGGCAGGCCGCACCCCGGCATTGATCCAGTCCTTCAAGGCCGCTGCCGTGGCGCAATCCACCGTCGCGGGCGTGGTCAGGCGGATGCCGTCGACCTGCGTCACGCGGACCGGCTGCTCGATCCCGCAGCCCTGCACCCGTGACGTGATCCGCGCCAGTTCCTCACCCCGGATTGCGCGATCGCCGCAGACAAACCCATCGGCGGGTTCGGCGGGTTCGGAGCGCTCTTCCCGATCCCGGCGCTGGAACAGCCCGCCGAACAGGCCACCACGCCTTTCGCGCTGCGCCGCCGGGGGCGGGTTCGCCGCCGCCACCTCGGTCACCGGGGCCACGGCCTGCGGGGCCGCACTGGCCCAGCTTTCCGGTCGCGCCCGGGGCCGCAGCACGGGCAGCGCCAGCATCATTCCCGGTTGGGGCGGCAGCGCCTGCGTCTGCGGCAGGGGCTCAGCCGCCAAACGGGGGCGCGGTTTGGGGGCAATGGCAGGCACCGCCGCAGTGGCAGCCGGGGCAGTGGCGGCCGGGGCCGTGGCAAGGGGGGGCTGGGCCGGAACGGCCTGCTCGCCGGGCCGCGGAAGGGGACGGGGCGATGTCGTCATCTCTTGCGCCATCACGGCGCCCGCCATCAGGGAAACCACCACACAGACAAAGGCACCGTTGATCCGCATTCAGCCGCCCTTCGGCACAACCTGCGCCGCGCGGCCGAAATCGGGTGCTGCCGTATCCTGCCCGGCTTCGATGATCCCGCGCCGGATCGCCCGCGTGCGGGTGAAATAGGCATGCAGATGATCGCCGTCACCCAACCGGATTGCGCGTTGCAGGGCGAACAGTTCCTCGGTGAACCGGCCCAGAATATCCAGCGTCGCTTCCTTGTTGGTCAGAAACACATCGCGCCACATGGTTGGATCCGACGCCGCAATCCGGGTGAAATCCCGAAACCCCGCCGCCGAATAATTGATCACTTCGCTGTCCGTGACCCGCCGCAGGTCATCGGCCACGCCCACCATCGTATAGGCAATCAGGTGCGGAGTGTGAGAGGTGACCGCCAGCACAAGGTCGTGATGGGCGGCATCCATCTCATCGACCTTTGCCCCCATCCCCTCGCACAGCGCGCGCAACCGCGCCACAGCCGCCCCGTCCGCGCCTTCCGGCGTCAGCAGCCACCAGCGGTTTTCGAACAACGTGGCAAAGCCGGAATGTGGCCCGGAATGTTCGGTCCCGGCAATCGGGTGGCCCGCGATGAAATGCACGCCTTTGGGGATGTGCGGGGCAACGGCGGCAATCACCGCCTGCTTCACCGATCCCACATCGGTGACCGTGGCACCCTGTGCCAGATGCGGCCCGATCTCTTCGGCAATCGCGCCCATCGCGCCCACCGGCACCGCCAGCACCACCAGATCGGCACCCACCACCGCCTCGGCCGCCGTATCCGTCACCCGGTCGCAAAACCCGATCTCCAGCGCCGCCGCCCGCGTCTCGGCGCTGCGGGCATAGCCCACGATTTCGCGCGACAGACCCTTGGCCTTCATCGCATGCGCCATGCTTGAGGCAATCAGCCCCAGTCCGATCAGCGCCACGCGATCATAGATCGGGGCCATCACTTTACACCCCACATCACTTCACACCCTTGAACTGCGCCACCGCATGCGCCACCCGCCGACATGAGGACTCATCCCCCACCGTGATCCGCAGGCAATGCGGCAGCTTGTATCCCGCCACCCGCCGCACGATCAGCCCCTGCTGCTGCAGAAAGGCATCGCAGGCAATCGCCTCATCCTCCGACGCGAACCGCGCCAGCACGAAATTGGCCATCGACGTGTCCGACGGCACCCCCAGTTCGGCCAGCGCCTCGGACAGCCAATGCCGCATCCGGGCATTGTCAGCCCGGCAGCGGTTGACGAAATCCTGATCCCGCACCGCCGCCTCGGCCGCTTCCAGCTGCGTGGACGACAGGTTGAACGGCCCCCGGATGCGGTTCAGCACATCAATGATCGCCTTGGGGCCATAGCCCCAGCCGATCCGCAGCCCGCCCAGACCATAGATCTTGGAAAACGTCCGCGTCATCACGACGTTGCTGCGCGCCTCAAGGATCGCCAACCCACCGTCATAGCCTTCGACATATTCTGCATAGGCCCCGTCCAGCACCAGAATCGCCTGACGCGGCATCCCATCGGCCAGACGCGCGATCTCGGCCAGCGAAATCATCGTGCCGGTGGGGTTGTTCGGATTGGCGATGAACACCAGTTTTGTGCGCCGGTTGCAGGCGGCCAGAATGGCATCCACATCCGTCGTCCGCTCCCGTTCGGCCACTTCAACCGGGGTCGCCCCCACGGCCAGCGCGCTGATGCGATACATCAGGAAACCGTGTTCTGTGAACACGACCTCATCCTTCGGCCCCGCATAGGCCTGGCACAGGAAGGTGATGATCTCATCCGATCCCACGCCGCAGATCACCCGGTCGGCATCCAGAGCATGCACCTCGGCAATCGCGTCGCGCAGGCTGCGATGATCTGTCGAGGGATAGCGGTGCAGCGTATGCACCGTGCGCTGAAACGCCTCTTTCGCGCGGTCCGACGGGCCGAACGGATTTTCGTTCGACGACAGCTTGACCACATTGGTCATGCCCGCGACATGGGCCTTCCCGCCTTCGTAAAGCGCGATGTCCAGGATGCCGGGCTGCGGTCGGATGGCGTCGGTCATTTTGGTTGATTTCCCCTCATGCTGCGGGGTTCTAGCGGGGGGCGGGCGGCTTTGCCAGACGGATTCTCGCCGCCCCATGCAGAAGCCCGCGTCACTTTGACGACCGCGCCTGAAGCCAATCCATGAAGGCCAGCAGCACCCCCGACACGACAAATGTCATGTGGATCACAGTCAGCCACAGCAGCGTGCGTTCATCCATTCCGGGTTTTGTCGGATCCCCGATCTCCATGAACCGTTTCAGCAGATGGATGCCCGATATCGCCACGATCGAGGCGATAAGTTTCATCTTCAACCCGCCGAAATCCACCTTGCCCATCCAGCCGGGCCGGTCATCGCCCGCGTCGAAATCGAACTTCGACACGAAACTCTCATATCCCGAAAACATCACGATCAAGAGCAGGTTCGCCGCCAGCGTCAGATCGATCAGCGTCAGCGCAACAAGGATCACGGATTCGGCCGACAGCGTCATCATCTGCGGCACGTAATAGGCCAGCTCGCGGAAAAAGATCACCACCAGCATCAGCAGCGCCACCACCAGACCCAGATACATTGGCGCCAGCAACCAGCGCGAGGCGAACAGCCCCCGTTCCAGAATGTCTTCCGCCGTGCGTTTCCTGTCCATGGCCGCCAACCTGTAACATCCACCATCAAAAGCAAGAGGCCCGCATCGCTGCGGGCCCCCAAAATTCCAGAGCAAAGCCCGAAATCAGTTCTTGGCGTAGTATTCGACAACCAGGTTCGGTTCCATCTGCACCGGATAGGGCACATCGCCCAGGCCCGGGGTGCGGACGAACTTCACCGTCATCTTGGAATGGTCGACTTCCAGGTAATCCGGAACGTCCCGCTCGGTCAGAGCGACGGCTTCCAGAACCAGCGCCATCTGCTTGGACTTCTGGCGAACCTCGATCAGATCGCCTTCCTTCACGCGGTAGGACGCGATGTTCACGCGCTGGCCGTTCACGGTCACATGGCCGTGGTTCACGAACTGGCGCGCGGCAAACACGGTCGGCACCAGCTTGGCGCGGTACACGACGGCGTCCAGACGGCGCTCCAGCAGACCGACCAGCATCTCGCCGGTGTCACCCTTCACGCGCTCGGCCTCGGCAAAGATCTTGCGGAACTGCTTTTCCGTCAGATCGCCGTAATAGCCCTTCAGCTTCTGCTTCGCGCGCAACTGGGTGCCGAAATCCGAGAGCTTGTTCTTGCGGCGCTGGCCGTGCTGCCCGGGGCCGTATTCACGCTTGTTCACCGGGGACTTCGGACGGCCCCAGATGTTTTCGCCCATGCGGCGGTCAATCTTGTACTTGGCAGAGGTGCGTTTGGTCACCGCTGATCTCCTTCGCAGGTTATGAAGGGCGTTGTCCTTTCCGGGTCTCCCCGGCGACAGGCATCCCCTTGCGGGGGCCACCAACACCAATGAAAAACCCCGGCCTTTCAGCCGGGATCGGTGGCTTATACAGTCGGTCGTCGCAGAGTCAACGCCCCTTACGCAGCCCGCCCTTCACGCCACCTTGTCGTGCCGCAACAGCGCCGCCTCGCTGGCCGAAAGGTTGCGCCGTGCATAATCGCCATAGGCTTCGGGGTTGATCGCCACCTGCGGCATCACCGCCGTCAGCACGTCGCGCTGACCGGGGTCGATCATCTCCAGCGCGGTGTTGGACGGGTGAAAGCTCTCCGTCTCTACCCCGTTGGCAAAGACGATGTTGTGCCGTTCCAGAAGGATGTGGATATAGGTGACCTCGCGCAGCGCATGATCCACGGTGATCGTGGTATCGTTCAGCAGATCCTCCGCCCGCACCAGAACCTCGGACACGCCAAACAGCGCCTGCGACGCCGCCCCCTTCACCAGCATCCGATGCGCGGGCGACACGATCAGATCAGGTTCGGGGCGGTCATTGCCAAAGGCCCCGGCCCGGAACCGGATCGGCCGCAGATGCGGCATCGCATAAAGCCGTGCACCCGACATGCGGCGGCTACCGGTCCACAGAATCTCTTGCGCACCGTCATCCTTGGTCAACACCCGGTCACCCGGCCGCAGCGTCTGAATCAGCTTGGGCCCGTCGGGTGTGGCGATCCGCGTGCCGGGGGTGAAACAGATCACGCCGCCGCCTTCGCGCCCGCCCGCCGCCACACGCGCCCGGTCGACCGACGTGCGCACCACCCACAGGTCGCGATTGGCGGGTGGTACATCACCCATCATCATCACAAGCCGCGCGCCGCTGTCGGGCACGGGAATGATGGTCAGCGCAAAGCTCTGAACCCCATCAGTGACGATGAACCCCTGATCCGGCAGATCGTCGAATTCTTCGGCCTTTTCTTCGGGCCGATCCTCCGCCGCCTTGCCGACCGCCGATCCGATAAGGCGGCGCACCATGCGCGCCGCACGTTTCTGCATCTCCGCCTTGCCCTCGGCACCTTCCAGAAGAAGCAGGTCCGTCTGGCCATCCACCCGCACCAGTTCCCCGGTCCAGCGCCATGCGGCACCAACCGAAAGAAGGTCAAGCGACGCCCCTTTCACCCCATCAACTTCTGTCTGTGTCCAAGAGATGACGAACGTGCCACGAGAGCCCGTTATCATTGCCTGTTTGCCTGCTCGTTTAGTCTTTTTATATTGTCTTCATGCTAGCATCAGACCCACGGCCTGACTATGGCATCAGCGCAACAGATGCAAAATCGCATAGGGTCAGAACTGCAACCGCAGATTGATGGACCCAAGCACCTGTTCATCCGGCTGTTCCTCGAACTCCTTGTCCAGCCAGGTCAGGCCATAGAACACCTCGCTCTGCGCGCCCTGCCAATGCATCCCGGCGCGCAAGCGACGACGCGTGTCGGTCGGTGTGATGGCATCCGTGGCAAGGAAGTATTCGCTGTCATAGATCTTGGCGATATCGCCGCCCAGCATCACGCTCAGGCCTTCCACCCGGTCGCCCGCCGCCGCGCGATAGCGCTGCCCGGTCGAGTTGTCGCGCAGCATCAGGGCCTCGGTCGCGTAATGCCCAAAGGTCAGGTCGCCCCCCACACGCACAAGGCTTTCGGCCCCCGCCTGCACCTCGACAAAGGGGCGCATCTGCGCATTCGCGCCCAGCGGCAGCGTCCGCCCGAATTCTGCAGTCAGCGTCAGGAACACGTCATCCGCGATCTGCCCGCCAAACACGGTGGGGTCCGGAAGGCCCAGCAGATCATGCAGGTCGCCGTGCAGCGAGCTGATCCCCGTCTGCGGCCCCACGATCACCGCATCCATGCCGATGCTGGATTCCACCCCTGCCGTTTCAAAATGCGTGTGCATCCCCAAAGACAGCGCACCGACATAGCGGCGGTCCAGCGGGTTGGCGACCACCAGATCGGCGGGGGCGATCGTCTCCAGCCGCAGCCGGAATTCCAGAATCTCACCCGGCCGGCCCGGCAAGGCGCCAGACCAGTTCGGCCCGCGCACCCGGCTCAGGACATAAGATCCCGTGCGCCAGCGGTCCTTGCCATCGCCGATGGCATCATTTGTCAGCAACCGGCCCCAGCCCAGCGTGACACGCTCTTGCGCGACAGCGGGCACGGCAAACAGTGCTGTGCAGAAAGCGGCGAAAACGAAAGCGGGAACCGCCATAGGGGGCTTGGCCATAATGCGTCATCCAATCATCAGCCCCCCCAGGCGATATCAAACGTTAACCTTTTCGAGCTGCCGATTCTAGTGCCTTCGGGCAACACCTCCCGCCAGAGTTGGAGTCGCCAGAATCAGGCCCAAAATCGCCATTTCTGGCGCAAAGCGCAGTTCCCGACATCGCAGCGCGCCTTTTTCGTATGAGAATCCGTTGATGACGCATGCAATTTCGTTCGACAGAATGACGAATTCATCATGTCAGAATGACGAATTCGTCATGTTCATCAGTTTCAAACAGCGTTCGTCATCCGCAGTCTTCATCATTCGAAACGCTCTGCTAAACCAATCCTCGATCGCCGCCAGCATGTGTAGTTGGTGACCTCAGTTTGTAGCCGAAAGCGCCTGCAGCGTATTAGGTTCATGTGGGCTGGCGGCGATCAGTAACGAGTGTTCTGTGTTCTGTTCGACTATCTTGTGTTCAGCTAACGAGTGTCTGTGTTCCGTTAACGAGTGCCTTGTGTTCCGATAACGTGTGTCTGTGTTCCGTTAACGAGTGTTTTGTGTTCCGTTAACGAGCGTGTTGTGTTCCGTTATGCCGCCGCAGCGCACCAAACCCGGTGCCTGCGGCGAGCGCGGCCAAAGCGACCGGCCACAGCGCAGCGCCCGGCACTGCCACCACGCAGCACAGCATCACCGCAAAGACCAGCCCCGCCATTGCCGGCGTCGCCACCCGCAGCACGGGCCCCCCATTCGTCACCGCTGCCACCGCCACCAACGCCCGCAGATCGGCCATCTCCGGCGTCAGCCAGGCAAACAGCGCCCAGAAGGCGATTCCCATCACGACAATCCCGGCAGCCTCGCGCACCCCATCGACCCAGTTCCCCCACGGCAACCCCCGCCGCAGCAAGGGCAGCGCCAGCAGCAGCGCCGCCACCGCCCACAGTATCCAGTTTCCCAGAACCCCGGTCACCGCGCCGGCCACCTCGGTCTGTGCGCGGTTCACCGCGCCAAAGGCGAACATGAACAGGATCACCCGCCCCGCCCGGACCAGCCCCGCCACCCGATTGGGCGATGGCCCCTCCACCGCGCCGCGTAGCAGCATCAACGCCCCCAGAAGCAGGATCAGCGCATCCCAATCCGCCCCCGAATAGCCCCAGACCGACAGGCCAAGCCCCACCCCCACGCAGAGGATGCCGAACACCCGCGCCCAATCCCTCTGCCGCATCGCCTTCAACCGATCCATCGCCGCCCCGCCTTGGCCATCATCACGCTCATCACAATGCGCGCCACATGATGCACGGTCACATAGACCACGCTCATCTGCAGGCTCAGCGCGATCAGGCTCATCTCGGCCAGCCCCCCCGGCGCAAAGGCAAGGAACACCGCCGTCAGCGGCTCACCCACCCAGGGCGCCAAGGCCCAGGCAAAGCCAAAGGCAATCCCAAGCGCCACCCCGGCATTGATGACCGCCAGCCGCGCCGCGCGGATCAACATGCGCCGTTCAATCCCGGCAAAGCGCGCACCCAGGCCACAGCCCACCACCACCTGCGTCACCCCCACCAGCCAGGCGGGCGGCACCCCATGCACCAGCCCTGCCGCATGGGCCACGGCGGAAAACAGCACGGGCCCGGTCATGATCGCCGCAGGCAGGCGCAGCAACCGCCCCACCCAAACGCCCAATCCCCCCACCGCCAGCAGCACCACCACCTCATAGGCGCTCAACGGCACCGCCGCCGCAGGCAGCACCGCGCCACTGGCCGACCCCACCGCCACCCCTGTCAGCGCGGTAAACATCAGCGGCACCGCCACGATGGTCAGGATCAGGCGCAGGAACTGCAGCACCGTCATAAGCCGCACGTCCCCGCCCGCCTCCTCGCCCATCTGCACCGTTTCAATCAGCCCGCCGGGAACCGCGCCAAAGAAACTCTCCAGCTTTGGCAGACCGCCGCGTGTATAGATGAAAAAGGCCACCGCATGGGTCAGCGGCAGAAACAGCAGCAGCGCCAGCAGCGATGGCCACCACGCCCCCGCCTCCGAGATTACCGCAGGGGTAAAGGCCCCGCCGATCGCCACCCCAATCACCGGCACAAAGGCCGACCGCAGCTTCATCGGCAGCGTGATCGCCCGCCCGAAGGGCCGCCATCCCGCCGCCGCCGCCACCCCCGTCACGAGCAGCGACCCCAGCAGCAGCGCCAGCGGCAGATGCAGCAGGCTCGCCGCCAACCCGCCCGCCGCGCCCAGTATCAGGGTCAGCAGCAGCGCCGGATAATCAACGCGCGGCATGGCACCGCCACAGCGAATAGGCCATCACGCCCGCAAAGGCCGCACTCGCCCAGCGGCTTGCCCTCAGCCGCCACTCGGCAAGGCTCCTCGGCTCGATCAGATCGCCATAGCGGATCACCAGCCCCTCCTCGACCGCGATCACGCCAAAAGCCCCGATCCCCGCCATCAGCGCGGCCAAGGCCCAACACCGACGCGGCCCCGTCGCCAGCAAGACCACCGCCCCCAGCAGGGCCGCCAGATGGAACCACACCACGGCCCAGTTGCCATACCACCGCGCCCGCAGCATGGCCGTGTCATAGATCGGATCACCCCGCGTCGACAAAGGCATAAAGGTCGTCAGGGCAAAGAACCCCGCCGTGATCGCGGCCCCGCCAAAGGCCAGCCGCCACACCCATTCGCGCCAGATCACCAATGCGGCGGCCGCACATTCGCGGCGGGCCCGTCACCGGCCATCGCCTCGCGCTCGGCCTCGCGCTCCACCAGCAGCGTCACCAGCCGTGTCAGCCGCTCGATCTCTTTCGCGTGGCTGGCCACCACATCCGACAGATCGTCGACCGCCCGCATCAGATGCGCCACCTTTTCTTCCAGTGCCTTGCCATCTGCCATGCCACCCTCCGCCGCTTGCCGACCTTGGCCCCATCCGATACACGGGCCGCGACAAAAAGCGAAGGTCCGACCATGGCACAGCCTGACGCGAAAACCCGCCGCCCCCGCGCCGAAACCCCCAAAGGGTTCCGCGACTATTTCGGTGCCGAGGTGATAGAGCGCAAGGCGATGCTGGACAAGGTGGCCGAGGTCTATCACCGCTACGGCTTTGATCCCCTCGAAACCTCTGCCGTGGAAACCGTCGAGGCGCTTGGAAAATTCCTCCCCGATGTCGACCGCCCGAATGAGGGCGTCTTCGCCTGGCAGGACGAGGATCAGGATTGGCTCGCGCTCCGCTATGACCTGACCGCGCCGCTGGCCCGCGTCGCCGCGCAGTTCAGGAACGACCTGCCTTCGCCCTATCGCCGCTATGCGATGGGGCCGGTCTGGCGCAATGAAAAGCCCGGTCCCGGCCGCTTCCGCCAATTCTACCAATGCGACGCCGATACCGTCGGCGCGCCCAGCGTGGTGGCTGACGCCGAGATTTGCGCCATGCTGTCGGATGCGCTGGAAACCGTCGGCATCCCGCGCGGTGACTATGTGGTGCGCGTCAACAACCGCAAGGTTCTGAACGGCGTGATGGAAGTGGCCGGTGTGCTCGACCCCACCGATCCCGACCGCTTCGCCAGCGAGCGCGGCATCGTCCTGCGCGCCATCGACAAGATCGACCGTCTGGGTGATGCAGGCGTCCGCGCCCTGCTGGGCGAAGGCCGCAAGGATGAGTCGGGTGATTTCACCAAGGGCGCAGGGCTGGCTGCCGAACAGGCCGAAGTTGTCATGGCCTTCATGGCCGCCCGCCGCGCCACGGGGCTTGAGACCACCGCCCGCCTGCGCGAACTCGTCGGCCCCTCCGCCATCGGGCAGGACGGCGTGGCCGAGCTTGAAACCATCGCCGAACTACTCGACCGCCAAGGTTACGGTCCCGACCGCATCCTTATCGATCCCGGCGTTGTGCGCGGCCTTGGCTATTACACCGGCCCGGTATTCGAGGCCGAACTCACTTTTGAAATCCTCGATGAAAAGGGCCGCAAGCGGCAATTCGGCTCCGTCGCGGGCGGCGGGCGTTATGATGACCTCGTGAAACGCTTCACCGGCCAATCCGTCCCCGCCACCGGCGTCTCCATCGGTGTTGACCGCTTGCTGGCCGCCTTGCAGGCCAAAGGCCGCATCGGGACCGATGCCACTGGCCCCATCGTCGTCACCGTGATGGACCGCGACCGCATGGCCGATTACATGGCCATGGTGTCCGACCTGCGCAATGCCGGCATTCGGGCCGAGGTCTATCTGGGCAACCCGAAAAACTTCGGCAACCAGTTGAAATACGCCGACAAGCGCGCCTCCCCCATCGCCGTGATCCAGGGCGGGAACGAGGCCGAAAAGGGCGTGGTCATCCTCAAGGACCTTATCCTCGGCGCGCAGATCGCGCAAAACGCCACGCTCGAGGAATGGAAGGACCGACCCGCTCAGGTCGAAATCCCCCGCAGCGACCTTGTCGCCGCCGTCCGCAAGATGCTGGGCCAATGACGCCAAAGGCCGCAATACGGGCCGAGGCCGAAACCCTCTTCGCCGCCTTCCGCACTGAGGGGGCGGTGCCGGTCGAGGCTGACATCCTGCAACCCGCCGAAACCCTTCTCGATCTGTACGGCGAGGATATCCGCGCCCGGGCCTATGTCACGACCGACCCCTTGCGCGGCGAAATGATGCTGCGCCCCGATTTCACCGTTCCCGTGGTGCAGGCCCATATGGCCCATGGGGCCGAACCCGCGCGCTATTGCTATATGGGCGAAGTGTTCCGCAAACAGGATACCGCAGGCCCCCGCGCCTCCGAATACCTGCAGGTGGGGTTCGAACTTTTCGACCGCACCGCCCCCGAACAGGCGGATGCCCAGGTCTTCGCCCTTTTCACGCGCCTGCTTGCGCCCCTGAACCTTCGCGCCGCAACGGGCGATATCGGTATCCTCATGGCCGCCGTGCGCGGCCTTTCCACCACCGACCGCCGCAAGGCCGCCCTTCTGCGCCACATCTGGCGCCCCAACCGCTTTCGCGCGCTCCTTGACCGCTTCTCCGGCCGCGCCCCCCTGCCCGCCGCCCGCGCCGCCCTGCTCGAGCGCCTGCAGAAAGACAGCCCCGAGGCGCTCATCGATGCCGCGGGCACCCTTGTCGGCCTGCGCAGCGCAGACGACATCGCCGCCCGCGCCCGTGCCCTGATCGAAGACGCCGCCACCGCCCCCATCGCCGCGCCCGAGGCTGCGCTTCTCTACGACCTCCTGTCGCTTCAGGCCCCCGCCCGCGCCGCGCTGAACCACCTGCGCGGCATCACCCCCATGCTTCCCGCCATCGCCCCCGCCGTGGACCGCTTCGCCACCCGGCTCGACGCGCTCGCCACCCTTGGCATCGACACCGACACCCTGCCCTTCGAGGCCAGCCATGGCCGCACTTCCCTCGAATACTACGATGGCTTCGTGTTCTCCTTCCACGCCACTGATCCCGCCCTTCCCCCCGTCGCCTCCGGCGGCCGCTATGACGCGCTGACCGCCGTGCTGGGCGCAGGCCGCTCCATCCCCGCCGTGGGGGGCGTCATCCGCCCCGGTCTCGTCGCGCGCCTGAAAGGGGTGATCTGATGCTCAAGATCGGCGTCCCCTCCAAAGGCCGGCTGATGGAGAAAACCTTTGACTGGTTCGGCGCGCGCGGCATCGCCATGCGCCAGACCGGGAATGACCGCGAATATTCCGGCGCTGTCGATGGCATCGATGGCGTTGAACTCGTCCTCCTCTCCGCGGGCGAAATCCCCCGCGAACTTTCCGCAGGCCGCATCCACCTTGGCGTCACCGGGTCCGACCTCGTGCGCGACAAGCTGGCCGACTGGCCCGCGCAGGTGGCTGAGCTTGCCCCCTTGGGCTTTGGCCATGCCGACCTGATCATCGCCGTCCCCGCCGCCTGGATCGACGTGGACACGCTTGATGATCTCGACGCCGCCGCCTCTGCCTTCCGCGCCGCGCATGGGCATCGCCTGCGCATCGCTACGAAATACCATCGCCTCGTGCGCGATTTCCTGACCACCCACGGCGTCGCCGACTACCAGTTGGTCGATAGCCAGGGCGCCACCGAAGGCACCGTCAAGAACCTGACGGCCGAGGCGATTGCCGACATCACGTCAACCGGCGAAACGCTGCGCGCCAACCACCTCAAGGTGCTGTCCGATGCGCTGATCCATCAGTCGCAGGCGGTGCTCTATCTCGCCCGCGCCGCCGATTGGCCGCAGGCCGACCGCGCCACGCTGGCCACCCTCGCCGCCCGCCTTGGCATCGCCTTGCCCGCCGATCTCTAGCGCGGCTTGACGCTCGCCCTCCGGCTCTACCTCTACTTAATGATTAACAAAAGGGAAACCCCATGTATCTTCGTGCCACACTCGCCACCCTCCTCCTCGCGCTTCCTGCCCATGCCCAGGAACTTGCCAAGACCGACGCCATCAAAGCCGCCATCGCGGACAAGACGGTTCAGGGCTCGATGGTCGAATCCGGGGCCTATACCGAATTCTACGCCGCCGACGGCACCATCAAGGGCAAGGGTTACACCGGCACCTGGGCTGTCGAGGCCGATCAGATGTGCTTCAACTATGGCGAAGGTGACAACTGCTGGTCCGTGCGCCTGCAAGGCGATACCGTCACCTGGGTCAAGGATGGCAAGGATGATGGCACCGGCACGCTGATCCCGGGCAATCCCAACAATTTCTGATCCCCGGTCAAAGCCAAGATTTTCTGATCAGTCGCACCAGAAATTCCATGGTTAACGCGCGCAGCGGATGGTTACTGGGCCACAAAACCCCCGTTCGCTGCGTGCATACCACGTGCTGCACAGCCGTATGCACCGGCTGCTGCCAGGGCAAAGCCCAAGGTTAACTTCATATTCCACTAACCTTAACGCTGGCAGGCGTTAACCTTAACGCAAACCGATCTCAGCCAGCGCCTGCGCCAGATCTGGCGGCAGAGCCTCTTCGCGCGCGCGCCCTTTGGGCAGGTCGCGCGGACTTTCCGCAGGGTCCAGATAGCGCCAGCCCTGAAACGGGCGGCGCTGTGCGCCTTCCGTCCGGATCACCTCGCCATCCAGCACCAGCGCACAGCGCAAAATCCCATCCGCGCCTTCCACTTTCTCAAGCCCCACAATGCGTTGCCGGGCCAGAATGACTCCCTTTATCACCCAATACAGCGACCCACCCGCCAGAACCTCTGCCTCGCGCTTGGGCCACATCCGCGTCACATGCACAGCCCGCCCCGCAGGCCAGCGATGCCGCTGGCTCTCCTGCCAATCGGTCAGATCCTCGACGCTGTCCGCGCCGACACAGAGCTTCAAGATGTTAATATGCGCCACGATTCCCCCGAACCAACCCGCGGGGACTCTAGTCTTAACAATCCCACCCGCAAGGTTTGACGCATCGGCCCGTTGCGCCTATCTTGTGCGTTCCGCCGGAAAAACCGCAAAACCAAGGAAAATCGCATGTCCCGATTCGCTGCCCCCATCGCCGAGCAGATCTGGGACATGAAGTATCGTCTTAAGGAAGCGGACGGCACCCCGATCGATGGCTCGGTCGAAGATACCTGGCGCCGCATCGCCCGCGCCCTAGCCGAAGTGGAAACCGATCCGGCCCATTGGGAACAGGAATTTTATTCGGCATTGGAGGATTTCAAATTCCTCCCCGCAGGCCGCATCACCGCAGGCGCAGGCACGGGCCGCAGCGTCACGCTGTTCAACTGCTTTGTCATGGGCACCATCCCCGATAACATGGGCGGCATCTTTGACGGGCTGAAAGAGGCCGCGCTGACCATGCAGCAGGGCGGCGGAATCGGCTATGATTTCAGCACCATCCGCCCCCGCGGGGCCGAAGTGAAGGGTGTCGCCGCCGATGCCTCCGGCCCCCTGTCCTTCATGGATGTGTGGGATGCGATGTGCCGCACCATCATGTCCGCAGGCAGCCGCCGGGGCGCGATGATGGCCACCATGCGCTGCGATCACCCCGATATCGAACAGTTCATCGAGGCGAAGAAAGACCCCGCCCGTTTGCGAATGTTCAACCTTTCCGTGCTAATCACCGATCCCTTCATGGCGGCGGTCAAGACCGATGGTCCGTGGGAACTGGTCTTTGATGGCAAGGTCTACAAAACGCTTCAGGCGCGCGATCTGTGGAACCGGATCATGCGGAATACTTTCGATTTCGCCGAACCCGGCGTGATCTTCATCGACCGCATCAATGCGATGAACAACCTTGCCTATTGCGAAACCATCGCCGCCACCAACCCGTGTGGCGAACAACCGCTGCCCCCCTATGGGGCTTGCCTGCTGGGTTCCATCAACCTCGCAAAACTGGTTAACGGCGCGTTTACCAAAGACGCCGCGCTGGACGTCGCCGCGCTTGATCACCTCGTCCGCACCGCCGTGCGGATGATGGATAACGTCGTTGATGCCAGCCGCTTTCCCCTGCCGCAACAGGCCGCCGAGGCGCGGGCAAAGCGCCGCATCGGCCTTGGCGTTACCGGTCTTGCGGATGCGCTTTTGATGGTGGGCCTGCGCTATGGCTCTGAAAAAGCGGCGGAAATCACTGATGAATGGATGCAGGCCATCGCCCGCGCCGCCTATCTCGCCTCTGCCGATCTGGCGGCTGAGAAGGGCGCCTTCCCCCTGTTCGACGCCGACAAATTCCTCTCCTCCGGCGCGCTGGCCCATATGCCCGCTGATGTGAAAGCCGCGATCCGCAAGAACGGCATCCGCAATGCCCTGCTTACCTCCATCGCCCCCACCGGCACCATAAGCCTTTATGCCGGCAACGTTTCTTCCGGGATCGAACCGGTTTTCGCCTATGCCTATACCCGCAAGGTGCTGCAAAAAGACGGGTCGCGCACAGAAGAAGAGGTCGTCGATTATGCCGTCCGCCTCTGGCGCGAAACCCATGGCGATGCCCCCCTGCCCGACTATTTCGTCAACGCCCAGACCCTGCCGCCGCTGGACCACGTCCGCATGCAGGCGGCGGCGCAGAAATGGGTCGACAGCTCCATTTCCAAAACAATCAACTGCCCGGAAGATATAAGCTTTCAGGATTTCCAGGAGGTCTACATGGCCGCCTGGGACCAAGGCTGCAAAGGCTGCACCACCTATCGCCCGAACGACGTGACAGGATCGGTTCTGACCGTGTCCGAGTCCTCGGAAAAAACCCCGTCCGAAGCCCCCGCCACCACCCACCAGACCACTGACGGGGCCGAGGTCGTATACCTCTCCGAACCGCTCGACCGCCCCGCCGCACTGGAAGGTGCGACGTACAAATTGAAATGGCCCGGATCCGAACACGCGCTCTACATCACGATCAACGACATCGTCATCGCAGGCCACCGCCGCCCGTTCGAGGTGTTCATCAACTCCAAGAACATGGAACACTTCGCCTGGACGGTCGCGCTGACTCGCATGGTCAGCGCCGTCTTCCGGCGCGGCGGCGACATCTCTTTTGTGGTCGAAGAACTCAAGGCCGTGTTCGACCCGCGCGGCGGGGCCTGGATGGAAGGGCGCTATATCCCGTCGATCCTGGCCGCCATCGGCGGCGTGATCGAACGCCACTTGATCGAGATCGGCTTCATCGAAGGCGAAGGCCTCGGCCTGAAATCCGACCCCAAGGCCGAGGTTGTGGCCCTTGGCACCCCACGCGGCAAGTCCTGCTCCTCCTGCGGCAGCTATGAGATGCGGATGGTCGAAGGCTGCATGACCTGCGCCTCCTGCGGCTATTCCAAATGCGGCTGACGGGTACCTGATCGGCAAGCAAAACTTGCCGATTATCCGCCGAACTTGGTTTTCGTTGGCCTTTATTGAGCGCATGCTTGTCACGACAGACTCACGCGTCGTGAAAGGAATGCCCGATGCAGAACGGTGGCCAGCTTCTGGTGCAATCGCTTGTGGCGCTTGGCGCGACCCGCGCCTTTGGCGTGCCGGGGGAAAGTTACCTTGCCGTTCTTGACGCGCTCCATGACACGGGCGGTCGGCTGGATTTCACGCTCTGCCGGAACGAAGGGGGCGCGGCCTTCATGGCCGCCGCCTGGGGCAAGCTGACAGGCAGCCCGGGCATCTGCATGGTCACCCGCGGGCCGGGGGTGACGAATGCCTCTATCGGGATTCACACCGCGATGCAGGATTCCGCGCCCATGATCATCTTCGTGGGTCAGGTCGGAACTGACCTGCAAGGACGTGAGGCGTTTCAGGAAATCGACTACCGCGCCGTCTTTGGCACGATGGCGAAATGGGCCGTGGAAATCACCCATGTCGACCGGATTCCCGAAATTCTTTCAAGGGCATGGATGACCGCCCTGTCGGGGCGCCCCGGCCCGGTGGTCATCGCACTGCCCGAAGATATGCTGACCACCCTCACTGCCACTGCGCCCCTGACCACCGCCGCCACCATCCGCGAACCCGCCCCCGATGCCGCCACAATGGCGGATACGCTGGCCCTGTTGCGGGCCGCGCAACGCCCCCTGATCCTGCTGGGCGGCTGCAACTGGACCGATGCCGGGCGTCAGGCGCTGCAAACCTTTGCCGAGGCGTCGGATATCCCCGTCATCGCCGCCTTCCGCTTTCAGGACCGGTTCGACAACCACTCACCGGTCTACGCAGGCGAAGCCGGGGTGGGCATGCCGCCCCATGTCCGTAAGCTGATCCTTGAGGCCGACACGATCCTCGCCCTGAACATCCGGTTCGGCGAGATGACGACCGATGCCTACACCCTGCTTGACGTGCCGGTTCCCAAGCAGCGACTGATCCACGTCCATCCGTCGGACCGCGAGATCGGCAAGATCTATCAACCCACACTTGGGATTCAGGCCGGGCCCAATGCCTTTGCCGCAGCCCTTTCCCCCGTCTCCGGGCCTTGGGCGGCGTGGCGCGAAACCGCGCGGGCGGGGTATGAGGCCAGCTTTGACGCCCCTGCCCAGCCATCGCCAGTGGACATGGTCGCCGTCACCGCCCATTTGCGCGCCATCCTGCCTGATGACGTGATCCTGACGAATGGTGCGGGCAATTTCACCGTCTGGCCCAACAAGTTCTTCAAGTTCGGCCGCAAGGCGCGGCTGCTGGCCCCGCAATCCGGCGCGATGGGCTATGGCCTGCCCGCTGCCATCGCGGCCAAGGTCGCCCACCCCGAACGGACCGTGGTCTGCTTTGCGGGCGACGGTGATTTTCAGATGAATTGTCAGGAGCTTGGCACCGCCATGCAGGCAGGGGCGCAGCCCATCGTGTTGATCCTGAACAACGGCACTTACGGCACGATCCGCGCGCATCAGGAACGCAATTATCCCGCCCGCGTGTCCGGCACCGATCTGGAAAACCCGGATTTCAGCGCGCTCGCCCGCGCCTATGGCTTTCATGCCGAACGGGTGGAAGTGACCACCGATTTCCCCGCCGCTTTTGCCCGCGCGCTGGCGTCGAAAACCGGGGCCGTGCTGGACCTGAACATCTCGGCCGAGGCGATCACCCCGCGGCTGACCCTGTCGCAGATGCGCGCCAACGCCCTTGCGGCAAAGGAAAAACCGTAATGCCCGGTCCGACACGCCCATCTGTCCGGCTGGGTGCCGATATCGGCGGCACCTTCACCGATATCGTGTTGGAGGTGGGCAATGCGCTTCACTCCACCAAGATCCTGACCGATTACACCGCCCCCGAACAACCCATCCTCGACGGCATCACCCTTCTGCTGACAGAGGCCGGGCTTACCCCCGCCGATCTGGAGATCGTCATCCACGGCACAACGCTGGCCACCAATGCCCTGATCGAACGGCGCGGCGCGCGCACGGCCTTTGTCACCACCGAAGGTTTCCGGGATGTCGTGGAAATGCGGACGGAAAACCGCTTTGACCAATATGATCTGAACATCCGCCTGCCCGCGCCGCTTGTCCCGCGCGAGGATCGCTTTACCGTCGCAGGCCGCATCGGGGCCGAAGGGCAGGAACTGGCCCCGCTGGACGAGGCCGCGCTTGAAACACTGGCCGGGCGCATCGCCAAGGGCGGCTATGGCGCGGTGGCCATCGGGTTCATCCATTCCTACATGAACCCCGCCCATGAACGCCGCGCACGCGATATCATCGCCGCCAAGGTGGCGATGCCGATTTCCATATCGTCCGAAGTGTCGCCCCAGATGCGGGAATTCGAACGGTTCAACACTGTCTGCGCCAATGCCTATGTCCGCCCGCAAATGGCCGACTACCTGAAACGGCTGCAAATCCGGCTGGGCGAAATGGGGGCCGGGTGCCCGGTCTACATGATCCATTCCGGCGGCGGCCTGATCGATGTGGACACCGCCGCCGAATTCCCCGTGCGCCTTGTGGAAAGCGGCCCCGCCGGCGGGGCCATCTTTGCCGCCGATATGGCGCGGCGCTTCGGGCTGGACCGGGTGGTCAGCTATGACATGGGCGGCACCACCGCCAAGATCTGCCTGATCGAGGATTTCGCCCCGAAAACCGCCCGCAGCTTTGAGGTGGCCCGCACCACCCGCTTCGCCAAAGGATCGGGGATGCCCATCTCTATCCCCGTGATCGAGATGATCGAGATCGGCGCAGGCGGCGGCTCCATCGCCTGGGTCGATGGGATGGGCCGTATCCAGACCGGCCCGGAATCCGCAGCCTCGGAACCCGGCCCGGCCTGCTATCAGCGCGGCGGCGAACGACCCGCCATCACCGATGCCGATCTGGTGCTGGGCAAGATCGACCCCAACAATTTCGCAGGCGGCGCGATCCGGCTTTCTTCCGCCCTCGCCAAGACCGCCATTGCACGCGATGTGGGTGACCGCCTTTCCCTGCCGGTCGAGGCCGCTGCCTTCGGCATCTGCGAGGTGGTGGATGAAAACATGGCCAATGCCGCACGCGTGCATGCCGTGGAAAACGGCAAGAACATCGCCGACAACACGATGATCGCCTTTGGCGGTGCCGCGCCTTTGCATGCCGCGCGGCTGTGTGAAAAGCTGGGCATCGACCGCTGCCTCATCCCGCCCGGCGCAGGCGTCGGCTCTGCCATCGGCTTTCTGCGCGCGCCCTTCGGGTATGAGGCGCTGATGTCCAAGGTGACCCGCCTGTCGCGTTTTGACATCGCATCGATCAACACCATGCTGGCCGAACTGACCGCCACCGCCGAAGGGTTTGTCCGCGCCGGCAGCACAGGCGTGGTACAGCGCGAGATCACCGCCTTCATGCGCTATGTGGGCCAAGGCTGGGAGATTCCGGTCCCCCTGCCCGACCGCCCCTTCACCGCCGCTGACATTCCCGCCCTGCGCACAGCGTTCCGCGAAAACTATGCCCGCTTCTTTGGCCGCGCCATCGACGGGCTGGACGGGCTGGAGATCGAGGTGGTCACCTGGTCAGTAAAGGCGCAGGACGAACGCCCCGCCCCGCCCCGCCAAAACCTGACCACCGGCCAAGGCACGGTTGCCCCGGCGCACACCCGCCCCGTCTTTGATCCGACCGCCGGACACGCCTTGGAATCAGCCATCCATGACCGCAGCACACTATTGCCCGGCAGCCGCGTGGCAGGCCCCGCCGTGATTGTGGAACGCGAAACCGCCACGGTCGTTACAGCGCCCTTTGATGCGGTGATGCAGGCTGACGGCTCCCTCCTCCTCCTCCGCAAGGAACCGACGCCATGACCGATGCCACCATGGAAATCCGCATGCAGGTGATGTGGAACCGCCTGATTTCGGTTGTGGAAGAACAGGCGATGACGCTCTTGCGCACCGCCTTTTCCACCAGCGTGCGCGAAGCGGGCGATCTGTCGGCAGGCGTGTTCGACCCAAAGGGGCGGATGCTGGCGCAGGCCGTGACCGGCACACCGGGCCATGTGAACACGATGGCCGAGGCGGTGGGGCATTTCATCGCGGAAATCGGCCGCGAAAACATGTTCCCCGGCGATACCTATGTGACCAATGACCCGTGGCTTGGCACCGGCCACCTGCATGACATCACCATGGTCTCGCCCTCCTTCTTTGGGGAAACGCTGGTGGGCTTTTTTGCCTGCACGGCCCATGTGGTGGATGTGGGCGGGCGCGGCTTCGGGGCGGATGGCAAATCTGTTTATGAGGAAGGCATCCAGATCCCGATCATGAAATTCGCCGAACGGGGCGCGGTGAATGCCGATCTGGTGCGCCTGATCCGCGCCAATGTGCGCGAACCCAATCAGGTGGTGGGGGATTTCTATTCACTCGCCGCCTGCAACGATGTGGGCCACCGCCGGCTTACGGGCATGATGCAGGAAATCGGCCTGCCTTCGCTGGATGCGCTGGGGGAATTCATCTTTGCCCGCACGCGCGCCGCCACGCTGGACCGTATCCGCGCCCTGCCGCAGGGGGCATGGGACAATGTGCTGGATACTGACGGGTATGATAAGCCTGTCCGTCTTGTGGCCAAGGTCACGGTCGCGGGCGATGCGGTGAATGTCGATTTCACCGGCAGCGCCCCGGTCAGCCGCTGGGGCATCAACGTGCCGGTGATCTATACCAAGGCCTATGCATCCTACGCGCTGAAATGCGTGATCGCGCCGGATATTCCCAACAACTGGGCGTCACTGCAGGCCTTCACCATTTCATCCCCGGAAAACATCCTGAACGCACCGCGCCCCGCGCCCGTGTCGGTGCGCCATGTCATCGGGCATCTGGTGCCTGATCTGGTGTTGGGCGCGCTGGCCAAGGCCCTGCCGGGGCAGGTGCTGGCCGAAGGCGCGGCATCGCTGTGGAACATCCACATGTCAGTTCGCCCCGTGGCGGGCCAAGCGGGGCGGCGGGCAGAGATCCTGATGTTCAATTCGGGCGGCATGGGCGCGCGACCGGGGCTGGATGGCCTGTCCGCCACAGCCTTCCCATCCGGCGTGATGACCATGCCGATAGAGGCCACCGAACATACCGGCCCCATCACCATCTGGCGCAAGGAATTGCGCCCCGACAGCGGCGGCGATGGCGCGCATCGTGGGGGCCTTGGCCAAATCATCGAAATCGAACCCGCGCCGGGGCATGAGTTCGACTTTTCCGCCATGTTCGACCGCGTCCACCATCCCGCCAAGGGCCGCGATGGCGGCGGGCCGGGGGCGGCAGGCAGCGTGGCGCTGGATGACGGAACAGTGCTGAAACCCAAGGGCTGGCAGCATGTTCCAGCCGGCCGCAAGCTGATCCTGCACCTTCCCGGCGGCGGTGGCTTTGGCGGCCCCGCCCTGCGCAGCGTGGCCGACCGTCAGGCCGACCGGACCAAAGGCTATGTCACCGAACCCGCCAAGGGAGACGCCGAATGACCACCCCGCGCTTTGACACCATCCTGATCACCGGCGCTGCGGGCCGTCTTGGCACCCAGTTGCGCCGTGGCCTTGCGCCCCTTGCCCGCCATCTGCGCCTGACCGACCGTGTCGCCATCGCCGATCTGCAACCCAACGAATCCGCCCATATCGCCGAACTGGCGGATGATACGGCGATCCTGAAGCTCTGCGAAGGCGTCGATGTCATCGTCCACTTCGGCGGCGCTCCGATGGAACGGCCTTGGGAAGAGATACTGAATTCCAGCATAAGGGGCAGCTATCACATCTACGAAGGCGCGCGGAAAGGCGGCGTAAAGCGCATCGTCTATGCCAGTTCCGTCCATGCCATCGGCTATCATCGGCTGGAGGATCAGATCGACGCAGAAAGCCCGCATCGCCCCGACGGCCTTTATGGGCTGTCCAAATGCTTTGTCGAAGATCTGGGCCGCCTGTATTGGGACAAGTTCGGGATCGAGACTGCCGCCCTGCGCATCTTTTCGTCTTTCCCTGAACCAGCGGATCGGCGGATGCTGTGGTCTTGGCTGTCTTTCGATGATTGCATCCGTCTGGTGACCGCCGCCCTGACCGCCCCACGCGTTGGATTCACCGTGTCGTTCGGCATGTCGGACAACATGGTCAAACCGGTCGACAACCGTCTGGCGGGTCATCTTGGCTATTACCCGGAAGACAACACAGAACCCTACCGCGCGGGGGTCGAGGCGAAAACGCCAACCCCCGATCCCAAGGCCCCCGCGGTGCAGCATCTGGGGGGCTGGTTCGTCGATCTGGGCCACCCGGATGATGAGGCGGCGAGATGAACGCCCATTACGATGTGGTCATCGTGGGCGGGGCGGTCATCGGATCATCTGTCGCCTATTTCCTGACCGCCAACCCCGATTTCGACGGTACCGTTCTGGTGGTGGAACGCGACCCGACCTATCGCTTTGCCTCCACTTCGCTGTCCTCCTCTTCCATCCGGACGCAGTTTTCCAACCCGATCAATGTGAAGATCAGCCAGTTCGGTTCCACCTTCATCCGCGATTTCGCGCAAGTCATGCAGGTGGCGGGCGAGGCACCGCCCGATCTGAACTTTCATCAGGGCGGCTATCTGTTTCTTGCCGCCACGGAAACGCAGGAACAGACCCTGCGCGAAAACCACGCGGTGCAGGTGGCCTGCGGGGCGGACGTTGTGCTGTGGGATCAGGCGGAATTGCACCGCGCCTTTCCGCATCTGAACGTGGATGACATCCGACTTGGCTCTTATGGCCGGTCGGGCGAGGGGTGGTTTTCCAACACCGGCCTGATGAACGGGTTCAAGGCCAAGGCCCGGGCGCAAGGCGCGGAATACATCACCGACGCTGTGGTGGGGATCGACCGCAATGGTGATCGTGCGACGGGCGTGCGGCTGCAATCCGGCGCTGTTGTCGGCGCGGGCACCATCGTCAACGCCTCTGGGCCGCGCGCCGCGCTGACCGCACGGATGGCGGGGCTTGACGTGCCGGTGGAACCGCGCAAGCGCACCTCCTTTGTCTTTGACTGTGCGCAAAGCCCGGAAGGCAGCGCGGGCGTGAACCATGGCCGCCTGCCCCTTATGATTGATCCGACTGGGGTATTCTGCCGCCCGGAAGGCCGGTTCTTCCTGACGGGTGCCTCACCCGCCCATGACCCTGTGGTGGATTGGGATGATTTCGAACCCCGCTATGAGGAATTCGAAGAAATCATCTGGCCCACCCTTGCCGCACGATCTGCGGCGTTTGAGGCGATCAAGGTGGTCAACCAATGGGCGGGCCATTACGATTTCAACAGTCTCGACCATAACCTGATCGTCGGCCGCCACCCCGAGGTGCGGAATTTCATTTTTGCCAACGGCTATTCCGGCCACGGCTTGCAGCAATCCCCCGCCGCCGGGCGGGGCGTGGCGGAACTCATCATTTACAACGCCTATCGCACGCTGGACCTGTCCGAAGTGGGCTATGACCGCATCGTTGAAGGCCGCCCATTCCTTGAAAAGGCTGTCATCTGAACCCGCCATGACCGATCGCCCGCTTCGCCTGCCCTCGCTCAATGCGCTGCGCGTCTTTCAGGCGGTGATGCAGCATCGCAGCTTTCGCGCGGCGGCAGATGAACTGCTGGTCTCGCCACAGGCCGTCAGCCTGCAGATCAAGGGGCTGGAAGATGCCCTAGGCGTGACCCTGTTCAACCGCAAGGGCCGCAGCATCGAACCCGGCGAACAGGCGATCCTGCTCGCGCATTTCGTGAACGCGGGCTTTGATGAAATCGGCGAAGGCATCCGCCGTGTCACGCGCAGCACCCAGCGCAACCGGATCAACGTGAATGCCAGCCCTTATTTCGCCACCCGCCACCTGCTGGATCGTCTGGCCCGGTTCCGCGATATCCTGCCCGATGCCGATCTGCGGCTGACCACCATGGTCGATCTGCCGGATTTCGCGCGGGATGATGTGGATGTGGCCATCCAATGGGGCTTTGGCGCGTGGAAACCGCATGACGCCAGCCTGCTGTTGCACGACATGAAGCTGATCTGCTGCACGCCGGACATTGCAGACAGGCTGCATCGCCCCGCCGACCTGTTGGCCGAAACCCTGCTTCACCCGATCCTGCATGACAGGCTCTGGTCCGACGTGCTGGCGCATCTGGGCGTGGCGCTGGCCGCGGAAACCCGCGCGATCCGCTTTCAGGATGCCGCCACGATGCGCCGCGCCACGCTGGCGGGTCTGGGCGTTGGGCTGATCTCCAGCATCGACGCGGGCGAAGACCTTTCCTCAGGCCGCCTTGTCGCGCCCTTTGGCACCGGGGTCATGGACAGCATGCCGCCCGAACAGGTGCCGGGCTTCTATCTTGTGGTGCCGAAATCCCACCGCCGGGTGAAGCAGATCGCCGTTTTTTGCGACTGGGTCGAAGCTGAGAATTGGTCCGGCCCGGAGCTGGCCGAGGGAACGATGCCATGACATCGGCGCCTGTTTTCGGGCCGACGCCTGATCAGATTTCTTCAACCATCAGCACGCCGGGCATGGCCTTGATCGCCCCCTTGATCTGGGGCGTCACAGGATAGGGTTGCGGCAGGATCACGTCGATCTCGCACCCCGTATCATCCGGCACGCAGATCGTGATCTGCGCCTTGGCCCGCCCTTCCAGTTTGGACAGCAGCGCCGCCACCGACCCTGCCGCCTCGGCCCGGTTCAGGTGGATGCGCAGGTCCGATGCGCCTGCCTCGGCGGCCACGGCATCAATCGGCTGCACGGCATTGGCCAGCAGCTTGACCGAATCCCCATCCGGGTCTGCCCGCACCGTCAGCACGATGTTGCGCCCCGGTTCCAGATGATCGCGCGACGCTTCCAGCACGTCCGAGAACACCGTCACCTCGTACAGCCCTGTCGGATCGGACAGGGCGACAAAGGCAAAGCGGTTGCCCTTGGCCGATTTCCGTTCCTGCCGGGCTGAGACAGACCCCGCCATCTTGACCACGCAAGTGCCGCGCTGTTCGGCCATGCGCGTAACCTCGGCCAGCGTCTTTACATCCATGCGGCGCAGGGCACCCATGTAATCGTCCAGCGGATGGCCCGAAAGGTAGAACCCGATTGCCTGATGTTCCTGCGCCAGCCGTTCCGTGGCCAGCCAATCGCCCCGCCCCGCCAGACGCGGCTCGGGGATATCCGCCCCCGCCTCACCAAACAGCGACACCTGCGACGAACCCTTCGCCTCATGGATCGCTGCGGAATAGGCCACCAGCGCATCCAGCGCCTCGAACACCCGCGCGCGGTTTGCATCCAGCGCGTCAAAGGCCCCTGCACGCGCCAGCATTTCCAGCGGGCGCTTTCCCACGCGTTTCAGATCCACCCGCCGCGCGAAATCGAATAGGGTGGCAAAGGGCCGCTCACCCCCATCGGTGCGCCGCGCCTCGACGATCATTTTCATCGCCTCGACGCCCACATTCTTCAACGCGCCAAGTGCATAGACGATCTGGCCATTCACCACCGTGAACGTCGCGAGCGAGCGGTTCACACAGGGCGGCACGGTGGTCAGGCCAAGCTTGTCCACCTCGCGCTTGTAGACCGCCAGCTTGTCGGTCAGGTGGATATCGCAGTTCATCACGGCGGCCATGAATTCGACCGGGTAATTCGCCTTGAGATAGGCCGTCTGATAGCTGACCACTGCATAGGCTGCGGCGTGGGATTTGTTGAACCCGTAATTGGCGAACTTCTCCAGCAGGTCGAAAACTTCACCCGCCTTCTTCACATCGATGTTGTGGGTTGCTTTCGCCCCTTCAATGAACTTGGGCCGTTCCTTCGCCATCTCTTCGGCGATCTTCTTGCCCATCGCGCGGCGCAGCAGGTCTGCCCCGCCAAGGCTGTAGCCCGCCATGACCTGCGCAATCTGCATCACCTGTTCCTGATAGACGATGATGCCCTGCGTTTCGGCCAGGATATGGTCGATGGTGGGATGGATGGATTCCAGGTCGCGCAGGCCGTTCTTCACCTCGCAATAGACCGGAATGTTCTCCATAGGGCCGGGGCGATAGAGCGCCACCAGCGCCACGATATCTTCGATGCAGGTGGGCTTCATGCGCCGCAGCGCATCCATCATCCCCGAACTTTCCACCTGAAACACCGCCACGGTCTTTGCGGCGGCGTAAAGCTCGTAGGTTGGGGTATCATCCAGCGGGATCAGGCTGATATCCAGCGTCACCCCCCGCAGGGCCAGCAGGTCCAGCGCGTTCTGGATCACGGTCAGCGTCTTCAGACCCAGGAAGTCGAACTTTACCAGCCCCGCGGCCTCGACCCATTTCATGTTGAACTGGGTGGCCGGCATGTCAGACCGCGGATCCTGATAGAGCGGGACCAGCTCATCCAGCGGGCGATCCCCGATCACCACGCCTGCGGCATGGGTGGATGCGTTGCGATAAAGCCCCTCGATCTGTTCGGCATAGGTCAGCAGGCGACCCACCACCTCTTCCTTGGCCGCTTCTCGCAGTCGGGGTTCATCTGCCAGCGCCTTGGTTATGGAGACGGGCTTCACCCCCTCAAGCGGGATCATTTTCGACAGCCGGTCCACCTGCCCATAGGGCAGTTGCAGCACCCGCCCCACATCGCGCACCGCGGCCTTGGACAACAGCGCCCCGAAGGTGATGATCTGCCCCACCTTGTCGCGGCCATAGCGATCCTGCACATAGCTGATCACCTCTTCCCTGCGATCCATGCAGAAATCGATGTCGAAGTCGGGCATAGACACCCGTTCCGGGTTCAGGAACCGCTCGAACAGCAGCGCATAGCGCAGCGGGTCCAGATCGGTGATGGTCAGCGCATAGGCCACCAGTGACCCGGCACCCGACCCCCGTCCCGGCCCCACGGGAATGCCGTGATCCTTGGCCCATTTGATGAAATCGGCCACAATCAGGAAGTAACCGGGAAACCCCATCTTCTCGATGATGCCCAGTTCGAAATCCAGCCGGGCCTGATACTCTTCCACCGTCGCGGCATGGGGGATCACGGCCAGTCGTGCCTGCAGCCCCGCATTGGCCTGACGGCGCAGTTCCTGCACCTCGTCATCGGCAAAGCGCGGCAGGATCGGCGCGCGCTTGTGCGCCATGAAGGCGCAGCGCCGTGCAATCTCGACCGTGTTCTCCAACGCCTCCGGCAGATCGGCGAACAGGGCGCACATCTCTGCCTCGGTTTTCAGATAATGCTGCGGCGTCAGGCGGCGGCGGGGATGTTGCTGATCGACATAGGCCCCTTCGGCGATACAGATCAGCGCATCATGCGCCTCATACATCGCGGCTTTGGGGAAATAGACGTCGTTGGTGGCCACCAGCGGCAAGCCCATTGCATAGGCCATTTCCACAAACCCGCGCTCGGTTGCAGCTTCGGCCTCTGTCAGCCGCCCGCCCTCGCCCGGGTGGCGCTGCAACTCCACATAGAGCCGGTCGCCGAAACAGGCGGCCAGCCTGTCCATCAATGCCTGCGCCTTCGCGCCCTGCCCTTGCTGCAGGAAGCGCCCCACCGGACCGTCGGCCCCGCCCGTCAGGCAGATCAGCCCTGCAGAATAGCGCTCCAACTCCTCGATCGTGACCTGATTGAGCTGCCCGCCCTTGTCCAGATACAGGCAGGAATTCAGCTTCATCAGGTTCATGTACCCCGCCTCGGACTGCGCCAGCAGCACCACCGGCGCGGGCATCCGCAGCTTTTCCCCGGGCTGGGCCGGATCATGGGCGATGGCGACCTGACAACCCACGATGGGCTGCAGCCCCGCCTCCTTGGCAAGCACCGAAAATTCCAGTGCACAGAACATGTTGTTGGTATCTGTCACCGCCACGGCGGGCATCTCTGCCGCCGCGCAAAGCTTCACCAGTTTCTTGACCGGGATCGCCCCTTCCAGAAGCGAATGTTCGGTATGGACACGCAGGTGAATGAATCGGGGAATGCTGGACATGACCATAGCCTAGCGAAGCGTCAGGCGCAGGGAAAGGCCGCCCCTTCTTTCGGCAAAAGACGAAACTGCTTCCGCCAATTGCAAAAAGGTTCTTCTTGCCATGTGGCAAGGCGGCGGGCTTCACTGATAGAAAGGAAACAGGCCCGAACCGGCAAACGGGGGGCATGGGGCGCGTGGCCCGCTTTACGCCGCATCGGGCGGCCACGCAGAACGCCTCGAACGGGGAGAAGGCGGCGGGTTGAGACATGGCCGGGATCGCGTTTCTGCTGAACGGAACGCCGGTTCGCGTCACGGGGGAACCCCCGACGCGGACGCTTCTCGATTGGCTGCGCGACGGGCGCGGTCTGTGCGGCACCAAAGAGGGCTGCAACGAGGGCGATTGTGGTGCCTGCACCGTGATGGTGACGGATGAAGAGGGCAGCCGCGCGCTCAATGCCTGCATCCTGTTTCTGCCGCAACTTGCCGGAAAGGCTGTCCGCACCGTCGAAGGCATCGCCGGTCCGGATGGGACGCAGCACCCGGTGCAAGCGGCCATGGTCACCCATCACGGATCGCAATGCGGCTTCTGCACACCGGGCATCATCGTGTCGATGGCCGTGGCCCATCTGAACGGCCAGACCGACCATGATGACGCACTGGCGGGCAACCTGTGCCGCTGCACTGGCTATGCCCCGATCATCCGCGCGGCACAGGCAGCCGAATCCGCCGCTGTGCCGGATTGGATGCAAGACGATCGCCGTTTCATCTTGGCCCAAATACCCAAATACCACGGCCCCGCAGGTTCCACCCTTCAGGCACAGGCGGCAGGGGGGGGCGGGGGGCAGGATGTCGCCCCGGCCTTCCAGCCCAGCTCCTCGGACGAACTGGCAGATTGGTATCTCACCCATCCCGACGCCACGCTGATCGCCGGGGCCACCGATGTGGGCTTGTGGGTCACCAAACAGCTGCGCGACCTAAATCCCGTGGCTTTCCTCAACGGAATGCGCGACCTGCAACAGATCGAGGTTCAGGGCGGCATGCTACATGTCGGCGCAGGCGTGACCATCGCCGCGCTGCGCGCGGCGGTGGCCGCACGCCTGCCCTCTTTCGCCGAACTCCTGCGCCGCTACGCCAGCGAACAGGTCCGCAACGCCGCCACCATCGGCGGCAACATCGCCAATGGCTCGCCCATCGGCGATGGCCCGCCCGCGCTGATCGCGCTGGGGGCCACGCTCCACCTGCGTCGCGGGGATGAGATGCGGTCCATGCCGCTTGAGGATTTCTTCCTCGACTACCGCAAACAGGACCGCCGCCCCGGCGAATTCGTGGCCGGGATCAGCCTGCCCGAACAGGCCCCCGCCCTGCGTTGCTACAAGATTTCCAAACGCTTCGATCAGGATATCTCTGCCGTCTGCGGCTGTTTCAACATCGCTCTCGCCGATGGCCGTGTCACTGCCGCCCGCATCGTCTATGGCGGGATGGCCGGTATCCCGAAACGCGCTGCCCATGTCGAACATGCCCTGATCGGCAAGCCCTGGACCGAGGCCACGGTCACCGCCGCCCTGCCCGCCTTTGCAAAGGATTTCACCCCACTGTCAGACATGCGCGCCAGTGCTGCCTACCGGCTGGAGACGGCGGCGAACCTGCTGATCCGTTATTTCCAAGATCTGAACGGCGCCCCCGTCTCGGTGCTGGAGGTAGCGCCATGACGATGGGCAAGCCGCTGCCGCACGACGCCGCCCCCCTGCATGTCACCGGACAGGCGCGCTATGTCGATGACATCCCGCTTCCGGTAAACGCCCTGCACCTCGCCTTTGGCCTGTCCACCATCGCGCATGGCGACATCACGGCGATGGATCTGTCCGCCGTACGCGCCGCGCCGGGCGTCGTCGCGGTCTGGTCGGCGGCGGATTTCGACGCGATGCCGGATTGCAGCCCCTCCGTCCATGACGAACCGCTCCTTGCCACGGGCCGGGTGCATTACCTGGGCCAACCTATCTTCATGGTCGTGGCCGACAGTCACCTCGCCGCACGCAAGGCGGCCCGTCTGGCCAATGTCACCTACTCCGCCCTCCCTGCCCTATTGACGGTCGATGACGCGCTGGCCGCCAACAGCCGGTTCGAGCAAGGCCCCGTGATCTGGACAAAGGGCGACCCAGCCGCCGCGCTGGCCGCATCCCCGCACCACATCGAAGGGCAGTTCGAGGTGGGCGGTCAGGAACATTTCTACCTTGAAGGTCAGGTCGCCGCCTGCCTGCCGCTGGAAGGCGGCGATGTGCTGATCCATTCCTCCACCCAGCACCCGACCGAGATTCAACACAAGGTCGCCCACGCCCTGCACATTCCGATGCATGCCGTCCGGGTCGAGGTGCGCCGCATGGGTGGTGGCTTTGGCGGCAAAGAAAGTCAGGGCAACGCGCTGGCCATCGCCTGTGCCATCGCGGCCACCCGGCTAAACCGCCCGGCCAAGATGCGCTATGACCGCGACGATGACATGATGATCACCGGCAAGCGGCACGACCTGCGCATCCTCTACCGCGCGGGGTTCGATGAGCAGGGCCGCGTTACGGGGCTGGAATTCACCCATCTGTTCCGCTGCGGCTGGGCGCAGGATCTGTCGCTGCCAGTGGCCGACCGCGCCATGCTGCATGCCGACAACTGCTATCACTTGCCCGATATACGGATTGAAAGCCACCGCCTGCGGACCAACACCCAAAGCGCCACCGCCTTTCGCGGCTTTGGCGGACCGCAGGGCATGGTGGGGATCGAACGGGTGATGGACCACATCGCCCACGCCCTTGGCCGCGATCCGCTGGCCGTGCGGCGTGCGAATTTCTACCGCCCGATGGGGCAACCGGGGCCGGTGCAATCCACCCCCTATCACATGCCGGTCGAGGATTTTGCCGGCCATGATCTTGTGGCCGAACTGGAAAGCAACAGCGATTACCAGAAACGCCGGGCAGAGATCGCCGCCTGGAACGCCACCAGCCCGATCCTGAAACGGGGGCTGGCGCTGACGCCGGTGAAATTCGGCATCTCCTTCACGCTCACCCATCTCAATCAGGCGGGCGCGTTGGTGCATGTCTATCAGGATGGGTCGATCCACCTGAACCATGGCGGCACCGAAATGGGACAGGGCCTGTTCCAGAAGGTGGCGCAGGTCGTGGCGCAGGTGTTCGGTGTCGATACGGCGCTGGTCAAGATCACGGCCACGGATACGGCCAAGGTCCCCAACACCTCGGCCACCGCTGCCTCTTCCGGATCAGACCTCAACGGCATGGCCGCGCAGGCGGCAGCGGAAACGATCCGCGCGCGGCTGGCAGAGTTCATCGGCGAAAAGCATCAGGTCGCTGCCGCCAAGGTGCGCTTTGCCGATGGCGCGGTGCATGTGGCGGGGGAAAGCTATGATTTCGCCCGTGTCGTGATGTGGGCCTATCAGGCGCGGGTGTCGCTCTCGGCCACGGGATTTTACGCCACGCCCAAGATCGTGTGGGACAGGGTGCGCGGCACGGGGCGGCCCTTTTTCTATTTCGCCTACGGCGCGGCGGTGACCGAAGTGGTCATCGACACACTGACGGGCGAAAACCGAATCCTGCGCGCCGATCTTCTGCATGATACCGGCAACAGCCTGAACACCGCGTTGGATATCGGGCAGGTTGAAGGCGCCTATGTGCAGGGCGCAGGCTGGCTGACGACCGAGGAACTGGTCTGGGATACCAAGGGTCGTCTCGCGACCCACGCCCCAAGCACCTACAAGATCCCCGCCTGTTCCGACCGCCCGCGCGTCTTCAACGTGGCCCTCTGGGGCCACCCGAACCCCGAGAATTCCGTCGGCAAATCCAAGGCCGTGGGTGAGCCGCCCTTCATGCTGGGCATTTCGGCGCTTTATGCGCTGTCGGATGCAGTGGCTGCCTGCGGCGATGGATCGGTCTACCCCGCGCTTGACGCGCCCGCCACGGCAGAGCGGGTGCTGGCGGCTGTGAAACGGGTGCGTGGCCGTGGGTGAGCGTTTGGTTCACGGGAAGCGGAATTTGGACGCAAATTCCGCGCCGAAAACTGCGCACAGTTTTCGACACGATTTCTGTGCCCAGAAATCGTGTGGGCGAGGTGGCGGTGTTTGACCTCAGCGCCCTGCATCAGGCCGTTCACTCCCACGGCCCCGTTGCCCGTGTGGTGATCGCCGCCCATGATGGCAGCAGCCCGCGCGAGGTGGGGGCGGCAATGCTGGTCTGGCACGGCGGCCAATCCGGCACCATCGGCGGTGGCGCGTTGGAATGGGAGGCCACCACCCGCGCCCGCGCCATGCTGGCCGGGGGCGGCAGCCGCCTGGACCGTGAAGCGCTGGGGCCAAAGCTGGGCCAATGTTGCGGCGGCGCAGTGACAGTACTGACCGAGGTTTTCGATGCCGGAAACCTGCCACAACCGGAGGCGGCCGCAATCGCGCGCAGCACAGATGGGCGCGCGATGCCCCTGTCCGTCAAGCGCCTGCTGGCGCGGGCGCGCGGCGAAGGAATGGCACCCCGCGCGGTGCTGATGCAGGGCTGGATGGTGGAGCCGCTCGCCCGGGCCGAGCGTGAGGTCTGGATCTGGGGCGCGGGCCATGTGGGCCGCGCGCTTGTGGACGTTCTGGCCCCCCTGCCCGACGTGGCGATCACCTGGCTGGACATCGCGGCGGAGCGATTTCCCGCAGCTCTGCCGCCCAACGTGAACACCCGCTCCGCGCCCGATCCGGCAACGCTGGTGGCCCTTGCCCCCATGCGGGCGGAACATCTGATCCTGACCTTTTCGCATGCGCTCGATCTGGAACTCTGCCACCGTCTGCTGGGACATGGCTTCACCACTTGCGGATTGATCGGTTCAGCCACCAAATGGGCGCGGTTCCGGTCACGGCTGGCGGCGCTTGGCCATGACAGGCAGTCCATCGCGCGGATCGATTGTCCTATTGGCGACCCCGCATTGGGCAAACATCCGCAGGCCATTGCCCTGGGCGTGGCAACAGCCTTTCTTCGGCACGGAAAAAACAACGCGTCACGACAGGAGAACGCGGGATGACTGTGACACACACGGGGACAGTTGCGGGGACAGGCACGGGGACAGTTGCGGGAAATGCAAAGGAACTGCTGGCCGTCGCAGGCGTGACCAAGGCGTATCCGGGCGTGGTCGCCAACAGCGACGTGTCCTTCAGTATCGCCGAGGGCGAGGTTCACGCCCTGCTGGGCGAAAACGGCGCAGGCAAGTCGACACTGGTCAAGATGATCTATGGTCTGGTCAAACCCGACAGTGGGCAGATGCGTTTTCGTGGCCAACCCTATCAGCCATTGGAACCCAAGGCCGCACGCGCCGCAGGTGTGGCGATGGTGTTTCAGCATTTCAGCCTGTTCGAGGCGCTGAACGTCGCCGAAAATGTGGCGCTGGGGATGGAAAACCCACCCCCCATGCGCGAACTGGCTGGCCGCATCAAATCCGTGAGCGAAGCGTATGGACTGCCGCTTGATCCCGGCCGGATGGTGGGCGATCTGTCGGCTGGCGAACGCCAGCGCGTGGAAATCATCCGATGCCTTTTGCAGAATCCCAAACTGCTGATCATGGACGAACCCACCAGCGTGCTGACCCCGCAGGAGGTGGACATCCTGTTCAAGACCCTCCGCAAGTTGGCATCTGAGGGCACCGCGATCCTCTATATCAGCCACAAGCTGGAAGAGATCCGCGCGCTGTGCGATGAGGCGACAATCCTGCGGCGCGGCAAGGTGGTGGCCACCTGCACCCCGCGCGACCGGTCGGCGCGCGAGATGGCCGAACTGATGGTGGGCGCCACGCTCACCCCCCCCGCCCGCGCCGCCCTGCCAAAGGGCGATACCGCGCTGGAGGTAACGGGGCTTTCCGTGAACTCGCCCATTCCCTTTGGCATGAGCCTGAAAGACATCAACTTCCGCGTGGCACGGGGCGAAGTGCTGGGCATCGCCGGAGTGGCGGGGAACGGGCAGGATGAATTGCTGCTGGCCCTGTCGGGGGAATTGAAGACAGACCCTGGCGCCGTGAAAATCGATGGCAAGCCGATGGGGGCCACGGGACCGAACGCGCGGCGCGCGGCGGGCCTTGTCGCCGCGCCCGAGGAACGGCTGGGCCATGCCGCAGCGCCAGACATGAGCCTTGTGGAAAACGCGCTGCTATCGGGCGTCGTGCGCAAAGCGCTGGTCAAGAACGGCTTCATCGACTGGGCGGCCACCGGGCGATTTGCGGCCGAAATCGTCAAGGATTTCGATGTCCGCACCCCCGGCACCCATGTCGCGGCGCGCGCCCTGTCGGGCGGGAACCTGCAGAAATTCGTGGTCGGGCGGGAATTGTCGCAATCGCCAAGCGTCATCGTGATCAACCAGCCCACCTGGGGCGTCGATGCTGCGGCGGCCGCGTCGATCCGACAAGCGATCCTTGATCGCGCGGCGGAAGGGGCCGCCGTGGTGGTGATCAGCCAGGATCTGGATGAGCTTCTGGAAATCGCCGACAACTTTGCCGCCCTGAACACCGGGCGGCTGACCAAACCGCGCCCGGTGGAAGGGCTGACGATCGACGAGATTGGCCTGATGATGGGCGGCGCGCATGGGATGGAGGTGGCGCATGTGGGCCATTGATCCGCCGCCGTTTTCCCGCGAAGGGGGCGGTCGCTGCCTGCGGCAGGTCGACCACCCAAGCCGGAACGAAACCGGGAGAGTGCAATGGTAAGGCTTGAAAAGCGTCCCTCTCCCAGTGCCTTCTGGCAATGGGCAACCCCTGTTCTCGCAGTGGTCCTGACCATGATCGCGGGCGGCATCATGTTCGCCATCCTTGGCAAGAACCCGTTCGAGGCGATCCGCACGATCTTTTGGGATCCGCTGTTCAACGAACAGTTCGCCTCCTATTCGCGGCCGCAGCTTCTGGTAAAGGCCGGGCCGCTGATCCTGATTGCAGTAGGCCTGTCGCTGGGGTTCCGGGCCGGCATCTGGAACATCGGGGCCGAAGGGCAATACATCATGGGCGCCATCTTTGGCGCGGCGGTGGGTCTGGCGCTGTACCCCATCGAAACACGCTGGGTGTTCCCGCTCATGGTGGCTGCGGGCATTTTCGGTGGCTGGCTCTGGGCGATGATCCCGGCGATCCTGAAGACACGCTTCAACACCAATGAAATCCTTGTTTCGCTGCTGCTGGTCTATGTTGCGCAGAACATCCTTGCCTCCATGTCCATCGGCCTGTTGCGCAACCCCGAAGGCGGCGGCTTTCCGGGAAGCCGCAACCTCAGCCAGATCCCATCCATGGCCAACCCGGAACTGATCCCCGGCACCGGCCTGCATTGGGGGGTGATCCTCGCCTTTGTCGTGGTGATCGCCGCCTATATCCTTCTGCAACGCCACATTCTTGGCTATCACATCAAGCTGGCCGGTCAGGCCCCCAAGGCCGCGCGCTTTGCCGGGGTCAGCCCGAACCGGCTGGTGGTGCTGTGCATGGGCCTGTCGGGCGCGCTGGCAGGTATGGCGGGGCTGTTCGAGGTGACGGGCCCCTCGGGCCAGATCAGCATCGATTTCAACGTGGGCTATGGGTTCACCGCCATCATCGTGGCCTTTCTTGGCCGGTTGAACCCCATCGGCATCCTGCTGGCGGGCCTTCTGATGGCGCTGACCTATATCGGCGGCGAACTGGCCAGCTTCATGCTGGGCCTGCCGGCCGCCGCCATTCAGGCCTTTCAGGGCATGCTTCTGTTCTTCCTTCTGGCGGTCGATCTGCTGACGAACTTCCGCATCCGCTTTGGCACCAGTAAGGAGGCGCTCTGATGGAGCTTGGTGGCATCAATCCGGCAATCCTCATCGCCTCGCTCATGGTGGCGTCAGTTCCGATCATCCTGGCAGCGCTGGGCGAGTTGGTGGTGGAAAAGGCGGGCGTCCTGAACCTGGGCGTCGAAGGGATGATGATCATGGGGGCGATCTGCGGCTTTGCCACGGCGGTCGCAACCGGCAACCCCTATCTGGGCTTTCTGGGCGGCGCGCTGGGTGCAGCCTGCCTCAGCCTTGTCTTTGCGGTGCTGACGCAGTTCTTCCTTGCCAATCAGGTGGCAACGGGGCTTGCGCTCACGCTGTTCGGGCTGGGGCTGTCCAGCCTGATCGGGCAAAGCTATGTGGGCATCAAGCCGCCGCTGACGGGGACGGTCCCGCTTGGCCCGCTGGCGGATATCCCTTTCTTCGGCCCGGTGCTGTTTGACCATGACTGGATGGTCTATTTCTCTATCTTCGCCTGCGGCGCGGTCTGGGCTGTGCTGAAATACACGCGCATGGGCCTTGTGCTGCGGGCGGTAGGCGAAAACCACGATGCTGCCCATGCCTTGGGCTACAAGGTCGTGCGTATCCGCGTGCTGGCGATCCTGTTCGGCGGGGCGCTGGCGGGGCTTGGGGGGGCCTATATCAGCCTGATCCGCGTGCCCCAATGGACTGATGGGATTACTGCCGGTGCAGGCTGGATCGCGCTGGCTATCGTGGTCTTTGCAAGCTGGAAACCTTGGCGCATACTGCTTGGTGCCTATCTTTTTGGCGGAATCACAGTGTTACAGCTTAACCTGCAGGCAGCCGGGGCCAGAATCCCGGTCGAATACTTGTCGATGAGTCCGTATCTGATAACCATCCTCGTGCTGGTCATCATGTCTTCGGGCAAGGGCAAGGCCGCACTGAACGCGCCTGCTGCGCTGGGACAGAACTTCCACGCCTCACGCTGAGGCAAAAAGAAACACAGGGGGCAGATGCGCCCCGCAACTGGGAGCAAGAAATGCAGAGAAGAACAATCCTCAAGGGCGGCGCGGCGCTTGGTTTTGCCAGCATGGTCGGCGGCAAAGTCGCCTTTGCGCAGGGTCTGGAAAAGGTCAAGGCGGGCTTCGTCTATGTCGGCCCCATCGGCGATGGCGGCTGGACCTTCCAGCACCACGAAGGCGCACTGGCCGTGCAAGAGGCCTTTGGCGACAAGGTTGAAATCGTCTGGCAGGAAAACGTTCCCGAAGGGGCGGATGCCGAACGCGTGCTGACGCAGATGGCGCTTTCGGGCTGCAACATCATCTTCACCACCTCGTTCGGGTTCATGGACCCGACCAATGCCGTCGCAGCCAAGTTCCCGGACATCAAGTTCGAACATGCCACCGGCTACAAGCGCGAACATCCGAACGTCTCCACCTACAACGCCCGCTTCTATGAAGGCCGCGCGGTGCAGGGTCATATCGCGGGCAAGATGACCAAGTCGAACAAGATCGGCTACATCGCGTCCTTCCCGATCCCCGAAGTCATCATGGGGATCAACAGCTACTACCTGCACGCCAAGAAAGTGAATCCGAACGTTGAACTGTCCATCGTATGGGCCTTCACCTGGTTCGATCCGGCGAAAGAGGCCGATGCCGCCAAGGCGCTGATCGATCAGGGCGTGGATGTCATCGCCTCGCACACCGACTCGACCGCGCCGCTGGCCGAAGCGGCCAAGGCGAATGGTGCCGTGATCGGCTTCGGTCAGGCCTCCGACATGGCCGACTACAAGCCCAGCCCGCGCGTTTCTTCGATCATCGACAACTGGGCGCCCTATTACGTCAAGCGCGTCGGGGAACTGCTGGATGGCACCTATGCGCAGGTTGACAGCTGGGCCGGTATTCCCGAAGGCGAGGTCGAGATCGGCGAAATCACCGATGCCGTCCCCGCAGATGTGAAGGCCGAGGCCGAAGCGATGCGCGATGCGATTGCCGCGCGCACCTATCACCCCTTCACCGGGCCGATCAACAAGCAGGACGGAACCCCTTGGCTGGCCGAAGGCGTAACCGCGCCGGATGGCGATCTGCTGGGCATGATGTTCTATGTCGAAGGCATCACAGGCGACATTCCGTCCTGACAAGAAACGCGAGACCCAAGACAGAAGGCCCGCTTCGGCGGGCCTTTTTCCTTTGCGCAGAGTCTTCTGCCAGCATGATCCAGATCAAACGTATTTATTTTTTTGAATGTATATTCCCCTTACAGATCTTTTCGGGGAGGGTTCGAGATGGCGCATGTGGTCGTACTTGGGGCGGGGCTTGGCGGGGCTATCATGGCCTATGAGCTGAAAGACCAACTCCGAAAGGAAGACACGGTCACGGTGGTGACCAAGGATCCGCACTATCACTTTGTCCCATCCAACCCCTGGGTCGCCGTCGGCTGGCGCGACCGGGAGGAGATCACTGTCGATCTTGCGCCGACAATGGCGAAGAAGAAGATCAACTTCATCCCCGTCGCTGCCGAAAAGCTGCACCCGGCAGAAAATCGAATTGCGCTGGTGAACGGCGAGTCGGTTTCCTACGATTACCTCGTGATCGCCACAGGGCCGGAACTGGCCTTTGACGAAATCGAAGGGTTCGGCCCGCATGGCGGCTTTACCCAATCGGTCTGCCACATCGACCATGCGCTCGCAGCGAAAGATGTGTTTGACGAACTGGTCAAGAACCCCGGTCCCGTCATCATCGGTGCCGCGCAAGGGGCAAGCTGCTTTGGCCCGGCCTATGAATTCCTCTTCATCCTGGAAACCGCGCTCCGCCGCGCCAAGGTGCGTGACCGTGTGCCGATGACCTTTGTCACCCCCGAACCCTATATCGGCCATCTGGGCCTTGATGGGGTGGGCGATACAAAGGGGCTACTGGAATCCGAGATGCGCGCCAAGCACATCAAATGGATCACCTCGGCCAAGGTGAAAAAGGTCGAAGCCGGCAAGATGACGGTCGAAGAGATCGCCGATGACGGCACTTCCAAAGGCGAAAAGGAACTGCCCTTCGCGTTTTCCATGATGCTGCCCGCCTTCCGGGGCATCAAGCCCGTTGCCGGAATCGAAGGCTTGTCCAACCCGCGTGGCTTTACCATCGTGGACAAGCATCAGCAGAACCCGAAATACCCCAACATCTTTGCCGTCGGCGTCTGCGTGGCTATCCCGCCAATGGGGCCAACCCCGGTGCCCGTGGGTGTGCCCAAGACCGGATTCATGATCGAGTCCATGGTCACCGCAACGGCGCACAACATCGGCAATATCGTGCGCGGCAAGGAACCTGATCGTGTCGGCACCTGGAACGCCGTCTGCCTGGCCGATTTCGGCGATGGGGGCATCGCCTTTGTCGCACAGCCGCAGATACCGCCGCGCAACGTGAATTGGTCATCCAGTGGCAAATGGGTCCACATGGCCAAGATCGGGTTCGAGAAATACTTCCTGCGCAAGCTGCGCAAGGGCGTATCGGAACCCTTCTATGAAACCCTGGCACTCAAGACACTTGGGATCGACAAGCTGAAAGAGACACAGGAAGGCTGACGTCCCCCAGCCTCCTGTCGGGGGGCGTCGCAAAAGCGGCGGCCCCCGCCTTTTCAACCGCCGCGCGGCGTGGCAGGTTTGCGTCCATGAACGCCGCTTCCCCCCTTGCCTTTGGCTGCATGCAATTCGGCGGCCGCGCCGATGCCGCCGCCTCACGCGCCATGTTCGATGCCGCCCGCGCGGCTGGGATCAGCCATTTCGACACGGCCCATGTCTATACCGATGGCGCGTCCGAACACCTGATCGGCAGCTTTGCTAAGGGCGACCCGGCCGTGCAGATTGCCACCAAGGTCGGCTACACCGGCGGCGCGGGCCGCGCCAACCTGACCGCGCAGTTCGATGAAAGCCTGCGCCGCCTTGGCACCGAAGCTGTGGACCTGCTCTATCTGCACCGCTTTGACGCGCAGACGTCGCTTGAGGAAACCATCGGCCTGTTCGTCGAATGGCAGGCTGCGGGGCGCATCGCCCGCATCGGCCTGTCCAACTTTGCCGCCTGGCAGGTGATGAAGGCGCAGGCCGTTGCCGCCCGGTTCAGCAGCCGGATCGACGTGATCCAGCCGATGTACAATCTGGTGAAGCGGCAGGTGGAGGTGGAACTTCTGCCCATGTGCGCCGATCAGGAGATCGCGGTGCACGCCTATTCGCCCCTTGGCGGCGGGTTGCTGACCGGGAAATACGCGCAGGGCGGCGAAGGGCGTCTGTCAGAAGACAGCCGCTACGCCGCCCGCTATGCACCCGAGTCGATGCATAAGGCGGCAACCGGTCTGGCGGCACTGGCATCAGAGTTGGGCACCCATCCCGCCACGCTGGCGGTGGCCTGGGTCATGTCCTGCCACATCACGCCGGTCATCCCGCTGATCTCGGCCCGCGATGCGGCGCAGCTTGCCCCTTCGCTTGCGGCGCTGACTTTACCCATGACCGCTGACCTGCGCGCGCGCCTGTCGGCGCTTTACCCCGCACCACCCCCGGCGACCGACCGGTTGGAGGAAGAATGACCGATTTCCTGATCATCGGCGGCGGCATTGCCGGCATCTCTGCCGCCGCGCGCCTGTCGGAACTTGGTTCCGTCACGGTGCTGGAGGCGGAAGCCGCCCTCGCACACCATGCGTCGGGCCGGTCTGCCGCACTTTATGAACCACGCTATGGCGCGCGTGCGGTGGTGGATTTGTCACTGGCATCCGAAGACCACTTCCGCGCTGCCAAAAACGTGCTGTCCCCGCGCGGGCTGATGATCGTGGCGAAAGCAGATCAGAAGGACGATTTCGATACCGAGGTTCGCGACATGCAGATGACGCGCTGCACGGTCGATGAGGCGCGCGCCATCGTTCCCATCCTGAACCCCGACACGGTCGCCATGGCCGCTTATGCCGATCATGCCTGGGACATTGACACCGACCTCTTGCTGCAAGGGTTCGCGCGCGAGGCAAAATCGCGCGGCGCACAGATCGTGACCGGCGCGCGCGTTACCGCCATTGCGCGGGGCGGTGAAGGTTGGGCCGTCACCACTGCCGCTGGTGATTTCACCGGAAAGCTTCTCATAAATGCCGCCGGGGCCTGGGTCGATGAGGTGGCCGCAATGGCCGGGGTGCGCCCTTTGGGTTTTACCCCCAACCGCCGCTCCATGGCGCGCATCCCAGCCCCCGGCGACCAAGACATCAGCAAATGGCCCATGCTTTTTGGCGCGGGCGAGACATGGTATGCCAAACCCGATGCCGGCGCCCTGATCGTTTCCCCGGCCGAAGAAGACCCGCAATCCCCCCATGATGCCTGGGCCGATGACATGGTGCTGGCCGAAGGGCTGGCCCGGTATGAGGAAATGGTCACCGAACCCGTCACCCGCCTGATCTCCAACTGGGCCGGTCTGCGGACCTTTTCTCCCGACCGGGTGCTGGTGATCGGGCGCGATCACCGCCAGCCCAATTTCTTCTGGCTCGCCGGTCAGGGCGGCTATGGCTTCCAGACCTGTCCCGCTGCCAGCAGGCTTGCCGCCGATCTGATCGGGGGGGGCGGAACGGGCCTGTCCCCCTGCCTCGTTCACGCGCTCGACCCTGTGCGCTTTGGTTGAACATTCCAAATTGTGAATTTGAATTGACCCAAGTCAAGGCAGCCTGCGGAAGCCCGGCCTATCCGTTTGGCCAAAGGAAAGGGTCAAGCGATGACCTACAAATCAAAGATCACCGAAATGCGGGCCGAGATCCGCGTGATGAACAAACTGATCCCTGAAACCGCCGCAGGTTTCGGAACTTTGTCCAAGGCGGTGAAAGAGAACGGTCCACTCTCTTTCAAGGAAAAAGAATACATTGCGCTGGCCATCGCTATCAGCCAGCGCTGCGAGCCTTGCATCAACTTCCATGTCGAGGCCCTGATGAAATCCGGAGCCACGCGCGAGGAGTTGGGGGATGTGCTTGCCATGTCCATCCAGATGGGCGGCGGCCCTGCGCTGATGTATGCGGCCCATGCGCTGGCCTGTTGGGATGAGCTTGCCGCCCCGGCCATGGCGGCGGAATAGGCGGCCCGGCGCAGGCTCGCGCTTTACCCGGTGACAGGTCGGGAAGGATCGGTCAGCATCGCGGCCATGATCCAACGCCTTGCCCTCGTGTTCGCCCTGACGCTCGCTGCCTGCGGCGCGCCGACGAATGGCCCTACGCTTTCAACCGGGGCCGGGGCGATTGCCACCCCTGCTCAGTTCCGCGTGGTTCCCCCTAATTTCAGCGATGCCGACCCGGCCAGCTTTGGCCGCCGCGGGCCAGAGGACCATCAGGTTCACGGCATCGATGTTGCCCGTTTCCAGACATCCATCGACTGGCAACAGGCCCGCGCGAATGGCGTGAACTTCGCCTTCATCAAGGCCACCGAAGGCGGCGATCTGGTCGATCCGATGTTCCGCGACAACTGGCGCGGCGCCGCGCGCGCGGGCGTGCCGCACGGGGCCTATCACTTCTTCTACCATTGCCGCCCCGCCGCCGAACAGGCGGCCTTCTACATCCGCAACGTGCCGCGCACCCCCGGCGCGCTGCCGCCCGTGCTGGATATGGAATGGACACCGTTTTCCCCCACCTGCACCATCCGCCGCGCGCCCGATGTGCTGCGGTCCGAGGCGAAGATCTTCCTCGACATCGTCGAACGCCATTACGGCCAGCGCCCGATCATCTATTCCACCGTGGATTTCTATCAGGAAAACCAGATGTGGCGCGTGGGCAATTACCCCTTCTGGCTCCGCGCCGTCGCCGCCCACCCGGATGAGGTTTATGGCGGGCGTCATTGGACCTTCTGGCAATATACCAGCACAGGCCTGATACCCGGCATCGCCGGAGAGGTGGATATCAACGTCTTTGTCGGCAGCGCGCCGGAATGGGCGGCATGGCTGGCCGCAAACCGCCACCCCTAACCGCCAAAGCAAAAGGCACCGGACCTGCGCCCGGTGCCTTTGCAAATGCCGTAACGTTTAGCCGTCGATGCGGATACGTGCGTTCTTGGGGTCGAACGGGCTGTCCTCAACCACGGTCACATCCCACAATTCGCGGTTGATGCGGACCTTCAGCTTCTGCCCCACGCTGGCCAGATCGGGGCGCACATAGCCCATGCCGATCTGCTTGCCGAAGGCCACCGAATAGCCGCCCGATGTCAGACGGCCAATCTTTTCGCCATCCAGCAGCAGCGCCTCCTTGCCCCACGGGTCCGTGTCTGACGGCCCGTCGATCAGCACGGTCACGCACATGGAACGGATGCCCGTGTCCAGCATGGCCTGCTTGCCCTGAAAATCCTTGGACAGATCGACAAAGCGGTCCAGCCCGGCCTCCAACGGGGTCGCATCGCGCCCCAACTCGTTGCCGAAGGCGCGATAGGATTTTTCCTGCCGCAGCCAGTTCTGGGCGCGGGCCCCCACCAGCTTCATCCCGTGCTTTTCGCCCGCCTTCAGCAACTGATCAAACAGATAGCGCTGCATCTCGATCGGGTGGTGCAACTCCCAGCCCAATTCGCCGGTATAGGCAACGCGGATTGCGTTCACCGGGCACATGCCCAATTCGATCTTGCGCGCCGAAAGCCACGGGAAACGCTTGTTCGACAGCGCGGTTTCGGGGTCGGCGTCGCGGATCAACTCGGCCAATATTTTGCGGCTGTTCGGCCCGGCAATGGCAAAGACGCCCCATTGGGTGGTGACATCATGGATATCGATATGGCCAAAGGTGGGGGCCATATCCTCGGCGCATTTGCGCAGGTAATCGGCGTCATAGGCCGTCCATGCGCCAGCCGACACAAGGTAGTAATCATTCTCGCCATTGCGGACGATGGTGTATTCCGTGCGCGTGGTGCCCGTGGGCGTCAGCGCATAGGTCAGGTTGATGCGGCCCACCTTGGGCAGGGCGTTGCAGGTGAACCAGTCAAGAAAGGCCGTGGCACCGGGGCCGCGCACCAGATGCTTGGTAAAGGCCGTGGCATCGATCAGGCCTGCGGTGTCGCGGATGGCCTTGGCCTCATCAACGGCATATTGCCACCACGCGCCACGGCGGAAGCTGCGGCTGTTGTGATCGAAATCTTCGGGCGCATCCTTGGGGCCAAAGTAGATCGGCCGTTCCCAGCCGTTCACTTGGCCAAACTGCGCGCCCAGCGCCTTTTGCTTGTCATAGACGGGCGCTGTGCGCAGCGGGCGGCAGGCTTCGCGTTCTTCATCGGGGTGATGCAGGATAAAGACATGCTCATAGCATTCCTCATTCTTGCGGGCCGCATATTCGGTGGTCATCCAGTTGCCGTAGCGGCGCGGATCCAGCGAGGCCATGTCGATTTCGGCCTCGCCTTGGGTCATCATCTGGGCAAGGTAATAGCCCGTGCCACCGGCGGCGGTGATGCCAAAGCTGAAGCCTTCGGCGATCCACATGTTGCGCAGGCCCGGCACCGGGCCCACCAGCGGGTTGCCATCGGGGGTGTAGCAGATCGGGCCATTGTAATCATCCTTCAGACCCACGGTTTCCGATGACGGCAGGCGGTGGATCATCGACATGTATTCCGCCTCGATCCGTTCCAGATCGAGCGGGAAGAGGTCGGCACGGAAGGATTGCGGCACGTCATAAAGGAAGCGGGCCGGGGCGTTGCGCTCATAGGGGCCAAGGATCCAGCCGCCACGTTCTTCGCGCACATACCATTTGGCATCGGCATCGCGCAGCACCGGGTGCTGCGGGTTCGTCTTGCGCCATTCCACCAGCGCCGGATCGGGTTCCGTCACGATATACTGGTGTTCCACCGGGATGGCCGGGATCTTGATGCCCAAAAGCCGCGCGGTGCGCTGGGCATGGTTGCCCGTCGCAGTGACTACATGTTCGGCATGGATTTCAAACGTCTCGTCCGAGGCGACAAGGTTGCCGCCGGTTTCCACCATGCGGGTGCAGGACACGATCCATTCCGACCCGGTCCAGCGATAGCCATCGACCTGAATCTTGCGTTCGATCGTCGCGCCCAACTGCCGCGCGCCCTTGGCCATGGCCTGCGTTACGTCGGCGGGGTTAATGTAGCCGTCCTGCGGGTGATACAGCGCGCCGACAAGGTCTTCGGTGCGGAGCAGCGGCCAGCGATCCTTCATGTCCTTGGGCGACAGGAATTCGTGATAGACCCCGGCGGTTTCCGCGACCGAGGAGTAGAGCATGTATTCATCCATGCGTTCCTGACACTGCGCCATGCGCAGGTTGCCCACGACATAGAAGCCCGGATTCAACCCCGTCTCCGCCTCCAGCCCCTTGTAGAAATCCACGCTGTATTTGTGGATATGGGTGGTTGCATAGCTCATGTTGAACAGCGGCAGCAAACCCGCCGCGTGCCAGGTGGAGCCTGCGGTCAGCTCATCGCGTTCCACCAGCATCGTATCCCAGCCTGCCTTGGCAAGATGATAGGCGATACCGTTGCCGACGGCACCACCGCCGACGACGAGGGCTTTGACATGGGTTTTCATCGGCGCGACTCCGGGAATATGGTGTTTGCCCCTATCTGCCCGAACGCGCGGGAAAGGGGCAAGTCAACCCGACCCTTGGCAGACGAAAACGACATGGGTAGCAGATTAGCGACGGTACCGCTTGTGGCCAGCCCCGGGGGTTTCACACCCCCGGACCCCCGTGGGATACTTTTGCAGAGAAGATGGGGGAAAGCGGACGGGATTAAGAACGGCGCACCCGCCCAAACAGCGCCGTCAGGGCAAACAGAACCGCAGCCGCCGCGATGATCGACGGCCCCGCAGGCGTATCCTGCCAAAGCGAAAGTTGCAGCCCACCGATGCTCGAAGCCGCGCCGATCAGCACGGCCATCACCGCCATGGATTCCGGCGTCCGCGCCAGACCGCGCGCGGCGGCGGCGGGGATGATGAGCAATGCCGCGATCAGCAACGCCCCCACCACCTTGATGGCCACCGCAACCACCACTGCCAGCGCGAGCGTCAGAACCATCCGTTCCCGCGCCGGGTTCAGCCCCGAGGCATGGGCAAGATCCTCGTTCAGTGTAGACGTCAGCAACGCCTGCCAACGCCAGGCCAGCAGTCCCGCCACAAGCGCCGCACCGGCCCAGATAAAGGCCAGATCCGCCCGCGAGACCGCCAGAATATCACCAAAGAGATAGGCCGAAAGATCTGTCCGCGCGCCCGGAACAAAGCTGACTGCCACCAGCCCGAAGGCCAGCGCCGAATGTGCCAGCACACCCAGCGTCGTATCCATCGCCCATCCCCGCGCCGCGAGGACCGACACCGTCAAGGCCATCGCGAGCGCCACCACCAGCGTGCCAAAGGTCACCGGCAGATCAGCCGCCAGCGCCAGCGCCACCCCAAGGATCGCCGCATGGGCGGTGGCATCGCCGAAATAGGCCATCCGACGCCACACGACAAAAGATCCAAGCGGCCCGGTCGCCAAGGACAGGCCAACCCCGGCCAGCGCCGCACGGATCAGGAAATCGTCAAGCATGGCTGTGATCATGGGCATGCGGATGATCGTGAGAATGGTCGTGGCCGTGATGGTCATGTCCATGACCGCCGCCGTCATGGCTGTGATCATGGACATGCTGATACAGCGCCAGTGCGCCCTGCGTGCCCAGCCCGAACAGCGCCCGATATTCCGGCGCGGTCGACACCACGCGGGGTGTGCCTTCACAGCAGATATGCCCGTTCAAGCAGATCACCCGGTCAGACGCGGCCATCACCACGTGCAGATCATGGCTCACCATCAGGATCGCCACCCCGGTTTCGCGCCGCACCTCTTCTATCAAGCGGTAAAAGGCCGCCTCGCCCGGCTGGTCCAGACCCTGCGTCGGTTCATCGAGGATCAGCAGTCCCGGCTGTGCCAAGAGCGCCCGCGCAAGCAGCACGCGCTGAAACTGCCCGCCCGACAGATCTGCCATCTGCCGCCCGGCCACATCCGGCACCCCCACCCGTGCCAGCGCGGCGATGGCATCCGCATCCCCCACCCGCTTGGGCAGCGAAAGAAAACGCCGCACTGTCATTGGCAGCGTCCGGTCTATCGCCAGCCGCTGCGGCACATAGCCGATCACCAGCCCGTCGCGC
>CALRMS020000022.1:0-62218 GCA_943369275.1 Rhodobacter maris
CCGGATCGAAGGCAAGAGCCTGAAGATCAGCGGTGAAGGCAAGGGTGGGCCCGCCGGTTTTGCCAAGGGTGGGGCTGCGGTAACGCTGGAACCCATCGAGGGCGGCACGCGGCTGAGCTATGAGGTGGAGGCCAATGTGGGCGGCAAGATCGCCCAGTTGGGCAGCCGGATCATCGACGGCTTTGCCAAGAAGATGGCGGATGAGTTCTTCAACCGCTTTCAGGCTGCGGTCGAAGGCCCGTCCGAGGAAGAGGCCGTCGCCGAAGGTGGCGAGGGCGGCGAGGAAAAGAAAAAGGGCTGGTTCAAGAAGCTGATTGGCTGAACTGGCAGGCAATTCATTACCCAGGGATTTCCAAGGGAGGAAAACCATGACGAAAGTCACGATGACCGTGAACGGCAAGGTCGTTTCGGCCGAGACCGAGGGGCGCACGCTGCTGTCGTCCTTTCTGCGCGAAGGGCTGGGGCTGACCGGCACCCATGTCGGTTGCGACACGTCGCAATGCGGCGCCTGCGTGGTGCATGTGGATGGCAAGGCCGTGAAATCCTGCACCATGTTCGCCGCTGATGCGGCGGGGGCAAACGTCAAGACCATCGAAGGCATGACGAATCCAGACGGATCGCTGTCGGTGGTCCAGCAGGCGTTTCAGGATCACCACGGCCTGCAATGCGGCTTCTGCACGCCCGGCATGGTGATGTCATCCGCCGCCCTGCTGGCCGAAAACCCCAAACCGACCGAGGCCGAGATCCGGCACTACCTTGAGGGCAATATCTGCCGCTGCACGGGATACCACAACATCGTCAAGGCCGTGCTGGCGGCATCCGGGCAGGATGCAGCCGCGATGGCCGCCGAATAAGCGCAATTTCAGGGAGGGATTCAGATGCCAAAGGATCACGGGATCGGCGCCAGCTCGAAGCGGCGCGAAGATGTGCGCTTCCTGTCGGGGCGTGGGAACTATACTGATGACCTGACGCTGCATGCACAGACCTTTGCGGTCTTTGTTCGGTCGAACGTGGCGCATGGGCGGATCAAGGCGATCAACACCGCCACCGCCGCCGCAATGCCCGGCGTGCTCGCCATCTTTACGGGCGAAGATTTCAAGGATGTGGGCGGTAACCCGGCGGGTTGGCTGATCAACAGCCGCGATGGCACGCCGATGCGCGAACCCAAGCGCCCGGTGCTGGCGCATGGCAAGGTGCGCCATGTGGGCGATGCCTATGCCGCGGTCATCGCGGAAACCTACAATCAGGCCAAGGATGCCGCGCAGCAACTGGCGGATGACAGCGACATCGAGGAACTGCCTGCCATCGTCGACATGAAGGCCGCCGTGGCCGATGCGTCGAACCGCGTGCATGACGAGATCCCTGACAATGTCTGCTTTGACTGGGGCTGGATCGAGGATAACCGCGCTGCCGTGGACGCGGCGTTCAAATCCGCGCCGCATGTCACCACGCTGGAACTGGTAAACAACCGTCTGGTGCCCAATGCGATGGAACCACGTTCCTCCATCGGGGAATATTACCCCGGCACGGGCGATTACAAGCTGACGACCACCAGCCAGAACCCGCACCTGACGCGGCTTTTGGTTTCGGCCTTTGTCCTTGGCATCCCGGAAAACAAGCTGACCGTGGTTGCCCCCGATGTGGGCGGCGGGTTCGGGTCCAAGATCTATCACTACGGTGAAGAGGCCCTCGTGCTGGCGGCATCGCGCAAGCTGGGCCGCCCGGTGCGCTGGACGGCGGAACGGTCGGAAAGTTTCCTGACCGATGCGCACGGTCGCGACCATGTGACCAAGATCGAAATGGCCTCTACCAAGGATGGCGAGATTCTTGCGATCCGCACGGAAACGCTGGCCAATGTGGGGGCTTACCTTTCGAACTTCTCGACGGCGACGCCCACCTTCCTGCATGGCACGCTGATGGCGGGGCCCTACAAGGTGCCGCATGTCTATGTGAACGTGAAAACCGTGTTCACCAACACGGCGCCCGTTGACGCCTATCGCGGCGCAGGCCGCCCGGAGGCCACCTTCAGCATCGAACGTGTGGTCGACAAGATGTGCCGCGAGCTGGGTCTTGACCCGTTCGAGGTGCGCCGCAAGAACCTGATCCAGCCGGACCAGTTTCCCTACACCACGCCCGTTGGCCTTGTGTATGACACCGGCAACTATCAGGCGACGCTGGACAAGCTGATCGAACTGGCCGACGTGGCCGGGTTCGACAAACGCGCGGCGGCGTCAAAGGCCAAGGGCAAACTGCGCGGGATGGGTCTTTCCACCTGGATCGAGGCCTGCGGCATCGCGCCGTCGAACCTTGTGGGTGTGCTGGGTTCCCGTGTGGGCCTGTATGACGCGGCCACCGTGCGGGTGAATGCCACCGGCAATATCAGCGTGATGACCGGAGCGCACAGCCACGGGCAGGGGCATGAAACGGTGTTCGCGCAGATCGTGGCCGAACAGTTGGGTATCCCCGAATCGTCGGTCGAGATTGTGCATGGCGACACGTCGAAGATTCCCTTCGGCATGGGATCTTATGGATCACGCAGCCTTGCCGTCTGCGGATCGGCCATGACCAAGGCGGTGGACAAGATCATCGCCAAGGGCAAGAAGATCGCGGCCCATATGCTGGAAGCCAGCGAGAACGACATCGTCTTTGCCGATGGCAAGTTCAGCGTGACCGGCACCGACAAGGCGAAGAGCTTCGGCGAAATCGCGTTCTCGGCCTATGTCCCGCACAACTATCCGCTGGAGACGCTGGAACCGGGGCTGGAGGAGACGGCCTTCTACGATCCGGCCAACTTCACCTATCCCGCAGGCGCCTATCTGTGCGAGGTGGAGGTTGATCCTGAAACCGGCAAGGTTGATATCGCCAGCTTCACCTGCGCCGATGACTTCGGCCATGTGATGAACCCGATGATCGTTGAGGGGCAGGTGCATGGCGGTGTGGGGCAGGGGATCGGTCAGGCCCTGCTGGAAAACACCACCTATGATGAAAACGGCCAGCTGCTGACGGCATCCTATATGGATTACGCCATGCCGCGTGCGGATGACGTGCCCTTCTACACGGTCGATCATTCCTGCATCACGCCCTGCACCCACAACCCGCTGGGCGTGAAAGGCTGCGGCGAGGCGGGGGCCATCGGATCACCGCCTGCGGTGGTGAATGCGGTGATCGACGCCCTGCATCGTGGCGGGATGACCCACGTCAAGCATATCGACATGCCCGTGTCTCCGGCACGGGTATGGGCGGCGATCAACGGTTGAGGGAGGAACTGACATGCATAATTTCGATTTCGTAAAGCCCTCGACCATCGCAGACGCGGTCAAGGCCCTGTCAAACGAAGGCGCGCAGGCGCTGTCGGGTGGGCAGACGCTGACCCCAACGATGAAACAGCGCCTTGCAGCGCCCACGGTTCTGGTCAGCCTGACCGGGATTGCGGAAATGAAAGGCGTCTGCATGGGGGATGACGGCCTTTCGATCGGGGCTGCCACCACCCATGCCACCGTGGCGGCGGAGGCTGCAAAGTCCTATCCGGCGCTGGCGCATCTGGCGGCAGGCATCGGTGATCCGGCGGTCCGCAATCGCGGCACCATCGGCGGCAGTCTGGCCAATAACGACCCGGCCGCCTGCTATCCGGCGGCGGTGCTTGGTTCGGGTGCCACGGTCGTGACGAACCGGCGCAAGATCGCGGCGGATGATTACTTCCAGGGCATGTTCACCACGGCGCTGGAAGAAGGTGAGATCATCACCGGCGTGACCTTCCCGGTGCCGCAAAAGGCGGCCTATGTGAAGTTCAACCAACCTGCCAGCCGCTTTGCCCTGACCGCTGTTTTCGTGGCCAAGTTCGCCGACGGCGTGCGGGTGGCGGTGACGGGGGCGAGCAACAACGGCGTCTTCCGCTGGAGCGAGGCTGAGGCCGCTTTGTCGGGCAACTTCGCGGCAAGCGCCGTAGCCGGACTGACGGTGGATTCGACGGGCATGATCGGCGATCTGCACGGCACACCGGCCTATCGGGCGAACCTTGTAAAGGTGCTGACCAAGCGCGCGGTCGAAGCCGCCGCCTGATCCGGTTTGCGGGGAAACAAGGGCGGTCTGGCGCAGCCGGGCCGCCCTTTGCGTTTGCTGTGTCTCGACTGGGTTTCCCACCCAGGCCTTGAGCAGGGGCCCCATGCGTTGCAAGGGTCGCGCCGGGGGTGGGCAGGCCCCGGGTCAAGCCCGGGACGGGTGTTCGATTTGCAATGGAGCGCGACCCGATCCTGCCGCAGGTTTGGGCATCATGGTCATCTCTGTGTCATGCAGACCGTCTATCACGCGATCAGGCGGATGTGACGTGCCACCACAGCTTGAGGGGCTTGTCATGGGTCCTCCGCCAGATATAGTCGACGTGCTGGGGCGGGGCTCCCCGCCCTGCATCGCAAGATGGCAGGATGAAGGCGGAGTCTCGCAACGCATGGACGGCGATTTCAGGACACAATTTGTACGCGACCCAGCCGCGCTGAAGCATTATCCGGCGCTGGTGCTCAATGCTGACTATCGACCGCTCAGCTATTACCCGCTCAGCCTTTGGCCCTGGCAAGAGGCGATAAAGGCGGCCTTCCTTGACCGCGTGCAGATCGTGGCGGAATACGATCATGTGGTCCGCAGCCAGAGGCAAGAGTTCCGCATACCCTCGGTCGTGGTGCTGAAGGAATTCGTCAAACCCCAGAAGCGCGTGGCATTCACGCGCTTCAATCTTTTTCTGCGGGACGAATTTTCATGTCAGTATTGCGGGGCAAAGGGCGATCTGACCTTTGATCATGTCCTGCCACGGTCGCGGGGCGGGGTGACCAGCTGGGAAAACGTGGTGGCCGCCTGTTCGCCCTGCAACCTGCGCAAGGGTTCCAAGACGCTTCGCCAGTCGGGCCTGCATCTGCGCCGCGTGCCGCGCCCGCCGAGCGCCGAAGAGATGCAGTCGCACGGGCGAAAGTTTCCGCCAAACCATCTGCATGAAAGCTGGATGGATTACCTGTACTGGGATGCCGAACTGGACGCGTGACGGTGTCCGTCTGCAAAGGCGCTTCAGGCCAGATCGTAGATGAGAATATCTGTTGCCGGATCGGTCAGCCCGGTGACCCCTGCCAACAGAACTTGCTGACTCTGCCCGAAATCGAACAGCAATCCGTCATCCATGATCCGCGCAAAGCGGGCGAAGATGTCCTGCGCGGCTGTCAGCCCGTCGGTCAAAGCCGCCGAGAATAGCAGGATGTCGGTTCCTGTCTGGAAATCGGTGATGCGGTCTGACCCGAACCGGGCGGCGAAGATGAACTGATCCGCCCCCGCGCCGCCAGTCAGGATGTCGTTGCCCCTGCCGCCATCCAGCCTGTCCGCGCCGTCATCCCCGAACAATCGGTCACGATGTGCGCCCCCGTTCAGCCTGTCATCCCCTGCGCCGCCGATCAGAACATCCAGCCCCAGCCCGCCCTCCAGCAGATCTGCGCCCTGCAATCCGAAAATCCGGTCGTGCCCCCGCCCGCCGATCAGGTGATTGTCCAGCACATTGCCCACCAGCCGATTCCGGCCATCGCCGCCATGCAGGTTTTCGATACGCGCGGTTCCCCTGACCAGTTGGAACCAGTCCTCTCCTTCGACCGAAACGCGCCCGCCTGATCGCAGGCTGGCCTGAATATCGCCTGCGATCGCGGCGAGGTTCAGCCAATCGATGCCGCCATCCGTGTCTGTGACAAGCTGGCGCGCGCTGTCCTGCGCGGCAAGGAACAGGAAATCATCGGTGAAGGTGTGGATCATGTCGGGGCTGGGTGCCTCGCCGTGGAAGGTCAGTTCAACGCCGTCGACGTTGCCCCGATAGAGCCGGAGATGATCGATCACTTCCAGCGTCCAAGTCCCCTGCGAAGACATGTTCCGCAGCGCCTCGATCCCGAAGGTCCAGGAATAGGTCGTCCCCGGCGCAGGGCCACCGAAATCTTCCCGGTCGAGCAGCATCACCCCATATCCATCGGGCGAAATCAGCCGAATGGACAGGTCGCTCGCCCGCCCATGCGTCCATTGCAGCGAGAGATAAGCGGTTTCGATCTGGATATCCTGGGATACTTCGATGCTGATTTGCGTGACCTGCGGGATGCCATTGATCGGCAAGGCGATGGGCACAGGACGGTCCAGTTCAGGGCTGCTGGTGATGATGGTTTCCGTGGCCGATGTGGCCGCGCCGCCCGTCATGGCCAACCACGCCTCGGCCATACGGACGGCGGCGTAGACATCGACCATGCCATAGCCGTAATTCACGTGATAGAGCTGTCCCCCACCATTCCATGTCCGGTTGTCGAGTTGTTGCCACAGCCCGTCTTCTGTTGCCGAAGGCGCTGTCGCATCCGGGGCAGAGCCGGTCTGTGCCGCCGACAGGGCGAGGATCGTCTTGACGTCGCGCCAGCCCAAGTTGGGTGCCGCGTCCAGCATCAGTGCCACCACGCCCGTCACCACCGGGGCAGAGGCAGAGGTGCCGCCGAAATCTTCCATGTAATCCCCGGGGGAATAGCCGTTCTCGCCCCTGCTATCGGCGGTGACTGCCGCGGCGGGCGCGGTAATCAGCACGCTGGAGCCATAGCTGGAATACTCGGCGGCAAAGCCGTCGCGTTCTGTCGCGGCAACGCTGATTGTGAATCGCGTCCCCGAAAACCATTCCCCGATGGCATTCGCATCATCGTTTCCAGCCGCATGGACACTCAGGCTGCCAAGCCCGCCACGCCCCATCTCGGCGGCAAGGCGCAATGCAGCGTCCAACTGCGCGCCGGCAGAGTTTGGATCGGATAGGTCTTCTTCCCTGTAGAAGCCCGGGAAAAAGCCCCAGCTGTTGTTGACCACGTCGAAATCGACAGTGCGGGCCAGCGATGGAAAATCGCCTTCGTATATGGATGAGGCCCAGCCGAATGTCGCACCCGGTGCAAGCCCCACCCCGCCCTGACCGTTCGCCTCGGCCAGGATGATTCCCGCGACCGATGTGCCGTGGGCGTCGGTGAAGGTGGTGCTATCGTCGCCAGAAAAACCCAACGAGGGGTCGAAATTGGCGTCAAGATCGGGATGAAGCCAGTCGGGTTGGTCATCGTTGACCCCGACGATGACACCTGCGCCGCTGTAATCTCTCCAGATGGCTTCGATATTTCCGATCAGGGCAAAGTGCCATTGTTCGGCATAAAGCGGATCTGTTGGTCGCATCGTCCACACCATCACTTGTTACACGAAACTGTCTGGCACGCCGGGGGATTGGGTCGAAACTAGGTAACAGTTGGCGGTTTGGATGCAGTTTTCAAGCGGGAAGGTGCATTTTTGGGGGGCACCCACGGCCATCGCCTTCATTCCGCGCGGCAAGGTAGGCCGTCGCGCCCCTTGCAAAGTGGGCCATCGCCATCCGCACCAAATTCGCCGATCCCGTCAGGCAAGGTTTGCCCTGCCACGCCACGGTGCTAGACTCGCGCCGTCAGCAGGTTTAGAAGCGGCTGCGTTAGCGCTAACAAGGCACAAAGCCACGGCGCTGGAACGAGGGGTAAAGCAATGGTTTCGCGCGTCATCCCGGTCGATCCCTTCGACCTTGTGATTTTTGGCGGTACCGGCGATCTGGCGCGGCGCAAGATTCTGCCGGGTCTCTATCGCCGATTCCTTTCCGGCCAGATGACCCCCGACAGCCGGATCATCGGCGCGGCCCGTGCCGACCTCACGGATGAGGCTTTCCGCACCACGGTGGGCGAGGCTATCGCCGAGTTTGTGCCCGAAGCCCGGCGTGACCCGGTCATGATCGCGGCCTTCATCGAACGGATCCATTACGTTCCGATCGACGCCAAGGGTACGAACGGGTGGCCGGCGCTCAAGTCGCTGATGCGGGCGGATGTGGTCAAGGCGTTCTACTTTTCCGTGGCGCCAACGCTGTTCGGCGATATCGCAGAACGCCTGCACGCGCATGACATCGCCGATCCAGCCAGCCGGATCGTCGTGGAGAAACCCTTTGGCCGTGATCTGTCATCCGCCCGCGCATTGAACGCGGTGCTGGCCGAGCATTTCGACGAACACCAGATCTACCGGATCGACCATTATCTGGGCAAGGAAACCGTCCAGAACCTCATGGCGGTCCGTTTTGCCAATATCCTGTTCGAACCGCTGTGGAAGGCCGAATATATCGACCATGTCCAGATCACCGTGGCCGAAACCGTGGGGGTAGAGGGGCGCGGCGCCTATTACGACAAGTCCGGCGCGATGCGGGATATGGTGCAGAACCACATGATGCAGCTTTTGTGTCTGATCGCGATGGAGCCGCCCTATCACTTTGATCCTGACGCCGTGCGGGATGAAAAGCTGAAGGTGATCCGCGCCCTCGATCCGGTGAAGGCCGAGGATATCGTGCGCGGGCAATATCTGCCCGGGGGCGGGCAGGGTGGGTATCTCGAACACTCCGAGAACCCTGCATCGCGGACCGAAAGCTATATCGCGCTGAAATGCCATATCTCCAACTGGCGCTGGAAGAACACGCCTTTCTATCTGCGGACGGGAAAGCGACTGCGCGCGCGGGCGTCCGAGATTGCGATCACCTTCAAGGAACCGCCGCATTCGATCTTTGACGATGCGACCGGCTGGCGCGAAAACGTACTGGTGATCCGGTTGCAGCCGAATGAAGGCATGAACCTGATGATGATGATCAAGGAACCGGGGCCGGGCGGCATGCGCCTGATGCAGGTGCCGCTGGACATGTCATTCGCCGATGCGCTGGGGGCCGAGGCCGAGGATATTCCCGATGCCTATGAACGGCTCATCATGGATGTGATCCGGGGCAACCAGACCCTGTTCATGCGTGGCGACGAGGTCGAGGCCGCCTGGGCCTGGGCCGACCCGATCATCGCCGGATGGGAGGCGCGGGGGGACCGCCCGCAGGGCTATGATCCGGGGTCCAGTGGCCCGGAGGATGCGCTTATGCTGATGCATCGTGACGGTCGCCGCTGGCGGGAGATCCGCGAATGAAGCTGGAAGTCTATCCCGACCGGGAATTCCTGATGCTTGGGCTGGCGAATGTGATCGCGGGCCAGTTGGCGGATTTCCTGCGGCGGGAGGGGCGGGCCTCTCTCTGCGTGCCGGGCGGCACCACACCTGGGCCGATCTTTGACACGCTGTCAGGTGTTGATCTGGATTGGGCCAATGTGGCCGTGTTTCTGAACGATGAACGCTGGGTGCCTGAAGACAGCCCCCGATCCAACACCCGCCTGCTGCGTGAACGCTTGCTGCGCAGCAAGGCGGCGGCAGCGCAGATGATCCCGCTTTACGCCGCCGCTGACGCGCCCGAGGAAAAGCTGGAAGAACTGGCTGAAGGGCTGCGCCCGCATTTGCCGATTTCTGTGCTGCTCTTGGGCATGGGGGCCGATATGCACACAGCCAGCCTGTTCCCCGGTGCCGATCGTCTGACCGAGGCGCTGGCCCCTGATGCGCCGATCCTGCTGCCCATGCGGTCTGAGGCTGCGGGCGAGCCGCGCATCACCTTGACGGCGCCGGTGCTGAAAGGCGCCATGAATATTCACATCCTGATCGTGGGCAACGAGAAGCGCGCCGCTTTGGAGCGCGCGCAGACCTTGCCAGCGGAAGTGGCGCCAGTGCGCGCCGTGTTGGACAACGCAATCGTGCATTGGGCGGAGTGAGTGATGAAACAGGACTGGGCCGCGCTGGCCGCACATCATCAGGCGGTCAAGGATCGCCGCATCCTTGATCTGTTCGCCGATGCCAACCGGGCTGGGGCCTTTACCGCCAGTGCCGACGGGATGCGACTGGATTGGTCAAAGACCAATATCGATGCGGAAGGGCGGAAACTGCTTGTTGCGCTCGCCGCCGCTTCGGGGGTGGAGGCCAAGCGGGCCGCGATGTTCGGCGGTGCGAAGATCAATGAGACCGAAGGCCGCGCCGTGCTGCACACCGCGCTGCGCGATCTGGACGGCCCGGTGATGGTAGAGGGTATGAATGTCACCCCCGGCATCACCGCAACGCTGGCGCGGATGGAAGTCTTTGCCCGCGATGTGCGGGACGGGCGGTTCATGGGGCAGGGCGGCCGGATCACCGATGTGGTCAATATCGGGATCGGCGGATCGGACCTTGGCCCCGCCATGGCGACCCTTGCGCTGGCCCCCTATCACGACGGGCCGCGCTGCCACTATGTGTCCAATGTCGATGGCGCGCATATTGCCGATACGCTGGCAGGGCTGAACCCGGAAACCACACTGGTGATCGTCGCCTCCAAGACCTTCACCACCATCGAGACGATGACCAATGCCGAAACCGCGCGGGCGTGGATGGCGGGCAAGGTGGCCAATCCGGCCGCGCAATTCGCCGCCGTGTCCACCGCTGCGGACAAGACCGCTGCCTTTGGCATCGATCCCTCCCGTGTCTTTGGGTTCGAGGATTGGGTTGGCGGGCGCTATTCCATGTGGGGGCCCATCGGCCTTGCGCTGATGCTGGCGGTCGGGCCGGAAGATTTCCGCGCCTTCCTTGCCGGGGGCCGCGCGATGGATGTGCATTTCCAAACCGCGCCGCTGGATGCGAACCTGCCGGTTCTGCTGGCGCTGGTGGGCGTCTGGCACAACCAGATTTGCGGTCATTCCACGCGTGCCGTGCTGCCCTATGACCAGCGCCTGTCGCGCCTGCCGGCCTATCTTCAGCAGCTGGAGATGGAAAGCAACGGCAAGCGTGTGGCGATGGACGGGTCCGATCTGCCCTTCCATTCCGGCCCCGTCGTCTGGGGCGAGCCGGGGACGAACGGCCAGCACGCCTTTTATCAGTTGATCCATCAGGGCACCCGCGTGGTGCCGTGCGAATTCCTGATCGCCCGGCGGGGGCATGAACCGGATCTGGCGCATCAGCATCTTTTGCTGGTGTCCAATTGCCTTGCGCAATCCGAGGCGCTGTTGCGTGGCCGCTCGCTGGATGAGGCGCGCGCCATCATGGCCAAGAAGGGCCTGACCGGGGCCGAACAGGACCGGCAGGCGCGTCATCGGGTGTTCCCGGGCAACCGCCCCTCCGTCACGCTGGCCTATGACAGCCTGACGCCCTTCGTGCTGGGCCAGATCATCGCGCTTTATGAACACCGCGTCTTTGTCGAAGGGGTGATCCTCGGGATCAATTCCTATGACCAATGGGGGGTGGAACTGGGCAAGGAACTGGCGCTGGCGCTGCAGCCCGTGTTGGAGGGGCGTGAGGGGACCACAGGCAAGGACGGATCTACTGCCGCCTTGGCTGCGTGGTTCCTGGGATAGGGCACAAGCCCCGGCTGGCTGCCGGGGCAAGGCGCCGGGTTATGTCAGCAGGTTGTCCCAGCTGACGCCGACGATCATTTCGTCATGATGTCCGCCACTTACAGAGATAAAGTCATTCTGCGGCGGGCTGGGATCGATCGGTGGGGCCTCGGTTGGCGGCGTAATGAGCCCCGGATTCGATTGGCCATCGCCAGAGTCATTGGTGACAGGTGATCGCTGAGGTTGCAGTTGTGAACCCGCGCAATCGTTGAAACCTACGACTTCATCGGCCGAGCCGCCCGCAAATTCGCGCCGCATCCAATCAATCAGTCCTTGGTCGGAAAAGACGATGTTCTGGGTTAGGCCACGTTCGCCGACCTTCACTTCGGTCCGCTCGCCATCTACCCAGACGATGACGGCTGTTGTGTATGCACTGCCGCCTGCATCCGTGTTGCAGACCGCCCCTGAGACATCGGCCTGCGCCGTTGTGGAAAGAAGAAAGACCGCAGCGCCAACAGCGCCACCTGTCCGCAGAACCCTGCGGCAGTATGTTTCAGTAACCATGATACCCTCTAAACACCAAAACCGTTTGCTTCTTGCCAAGCTCTGCTGTGGCCAGCGCTGCTTAGCCGACGAAGCGGCGGCGGGGTCTGCACCCTGCTGCCTGTCCGGCAGGGTGCCACGGACTTTTCTATATTGATAGATGAATTTATGCGGGTGAACGATGGTGCGCCTGCCGGGTGGTAAAGGTCCGGCAGGCGCGCAGACTTGCGTTTACTTCAGCGCCGCGGTCACGATGACCTCGACCAGATAATCCGGCGTTGCCAGCTTCGCCTCGCCCGTCGCACGCGCGGGGGTGTGGCCCTGCGGCACCCAGGCGTCCCAGACGCCATTCATTTCGGCGAAGGTGCCGATATCGGCCAGCCAGATCTGCGCCGACAGGATACGCGTCTTGTCGGTGCCTGCTTCGGCCAGAATCCGATCCACCTCGGCCAGACATTGCCGCGTCTGATCCGCGACACTGTCACCGGGATTGCCGACCTGACCGGCCACCCAGACGATGCCGTTATAGGCCACCGCCTCGGACATGCGGGCGCCAGTGCCGATGCGGGTGATGTCGTTGTTCATGAAAAAATCCCTTCCTGTTTGCTGGCCGCTTGCTAGCAAGCCCCGCGCGGGAAGGAAAGGGATGGAGCGGGTGAAGGGAATCGAACCCTCGTATTCAGCTTGGGAAGCTGCTGCTCTGCCATTGAGCTACACCCGCGACAGAGGTTCAGGTAAGCCAGCCGCGCGCCATCGTCAAGCGGGTTTGGCACGCGGCAAGGGGGTCAGGGAACGTTGACTTCGGTCCGTTCACCCGCAACCACCGTCAACTTCGCCTCGGTCATAACGGCGGGGTCGCCGCGATAGGCCTCGATCACATACTCGCCTGCGGCTGCAGTCAGATTGATCGCCTCGCCGTATTCTGTGTGCAGGCGTTCGCGTTCGCCCGACAGGTTGGCCTTGCCCGACATCACGAGGATGGAGGACGCCCCCGGCGCCGTCACCGCCATCACGCCCGCGTTCAGCACAACCGACACATCCACCCTCTCGCCGCCTTTCACCGTAAACGGGGCCTCGGCCACTGCCAGGTCAAGGCCCACTTCCACGACATAATCCCCGGGCGGCAGGGTGAACTGATTGCCCGCGCCATAGGCGGTGGCGATGCGTTCACGCGACCCGTCCAGTTGCGTTTTCGCAGGATAGACCGCGACGGAATGGGCATTCGACTCAAGCATCATGCCTTCGACATAGAACCCTTCCACCGCCGCAAGGCCCGCCTCGGCGACAATGTCCACCTCGGTCGTCTCGCCCGCGATGATCTGCACAACCTGTGTGGCCGAGGCATTGCCCACCTCGATCCGCACATTCAGATCACCGGCGGGCACCACGATGTCGGTGGTGCCGTAATAGGTGCCTTGCCGTTCGCCTGCAGCATCCAAAAGTTGCACGGCGGCGCTGTCCTCATCCGGGCCGCTTGCGCTGCCCTTCGGATGAATGATCGCGCGGCCTGCGTTCAGGATGACCTCGGGTGCGGCGATGGCGTCAGCGGTGATGGTCACATCTTGCAGCACCGTCACCTCGTCCAGCTTAGTCTCTAGCCGGTAAGTGCCGGGGTCGATCGTGACTGACACCTCGCCATATTCAGTGGTGACCCGTTCGCCGAGGCTGCCGTCACTCGCGATCTGATAGAGCACGAAGGCTGTGCCCTCCTCGACGGGAACGGGCATTCCAGGGGCGAAGAAGGCGAGGGGTGCGAAGTTATACTCTGGGGCAGCAGGCGCGGGAGGTTCTGGTGCGGGTTCAGGCGCGGGTTCTGGTGCGGGGGCCGGTTCGGCCACAGCCACAGTGGTTTTCAGCGCGTCTGAAAGTGATGCCGCATCCTTCGCCTCAATATACATCCCGCCGGTGTTTTCCGCGAGACAGGCCACAGTCTTTCCTTCCTCTGCCGTCAGGCCGAAGCCCACGACATGGGCCGTGAAATCCACACCCGACGCTTCCAATTCATTGCCCAGCGCGCAGGGGTCGGCGTTGCAGGTTTCGATCCCGTCGGTGATCAGGATGACGGTGGCTTTCTCCTCGGTCGAGCGCAACTCGGCGGCGGCTTGGCGCACCGCCTCGGAAAGCGGGGTCTTGCCCAGAAACTTCATCCCCGCTGCCGCCTCACTTATGGCCTGCGCCGTGCCTGCGGCGGGGGGGACGACCAGTTCGATATCACTGCACGATCCCTTTTCGCGGTGGCCATATGCCATCAGGCCCAGTTCGGCCGCCGGGTCGATCCCTGAGAGCACCTCGGACAGCGCGTCACGCGCGATTTCCAGCTTTGCCCGCCCGTCGATCTGCCCCCACATGGACCCGGAGGCATCCAGAACGATGATGCTTTTCCCTTCGGCCATCGCGGCATGGGGCAGAAGCACGGCAAAGACGGCAGCGAAGAGCGATGTGCGAAAGGACATGGCAACCCCTGGCAAAGGATGAACTATACCAAAGCGTAGGTCGCGCCGGGCCAATGTGGCAAGCGATCCTTGATCCGCTCAGGCGTTGTTTCCAGTCAGGAAACCCGCCGCCGCGGCCATCGCGGCCTTGTCCTGTGCGATTTCGCCCACCGCATCGCCCACCCCATGCAACGCGCCGCCCCAGCGCATCCCCAGCCAGCGGATCGACCTTGTGACCATTGCCTCCAGCGGTTCAGGAACGGACGGGTCCGGGTCGGCGCGCGCGGTGATCAGGTGCACGGTCTTTTCCCGCGCCCAGTCGGCAAAGCCCGTCTCGGCGGCATCGAACCAGCCCGACCAGTGATCCAGCAACAGCTTGGCCGGGGCGGGCAGGGCATACCAGTAGACCGGGGCGACGATCACGATGTCGCTGGCCGCGCGCATCGCGTCCATGATGGTCGCGAGATCGCCCTCGGGTTGCGCGGTTGCGGGGCGCAGGTCTCGATAGGGGGGAAGCTGCGCGGTGCTCAGGTCGATCCATTCCTGTGCGCGGCCGGGCAGGGCTGCCGCTGCCGCCTGCGCCAGCAGTGCGGAATTCCCGCCGGACCGGGCCGAAGACAAAAGAAAAAGAAACCGCCGCTCCATGCCGAGCAGGAAACGGAACGATGTGCGAAATGACAAGGGGGTTTCGGGCGAAATAGCCCGAAACCCCCTTGCCCGCCCCAGCGCCTGTGTTTTGGGGACAGAGATCGGCGCCAGAAGCGGTAGCTGCGCGGGTCAGGGAGTGACGGCCCCGCCCGCGCCTGCCGTCTGCGATCACATCGCGGGCAGCAGAACCGTATCGATCACATGGATCACGCCGTTCGACTGCTTCACATCGGCAATCGTGACCGTGGCGACATTGCCCTGGCCGTCGGTGATCTTGACCGCATCGCCATCCATCGCGGCGGTGAATTCGCAGCCGCCCACAGTGCCGATCTTGTGCATACCGCCGTCATCCGCGATCATCTTGACGATGTCGGTCGACATGGCATTCGCCGCCACGACATGGCAGGTCAGGATCTTGGTCAGTTGATCCTTGTTTTCCGGCTTCAGCAGGGTTTCAACGGTGCCGGCCGGCAGTTTGGCAAAGGCGTCGTTGGTGGGGGCAAAAACCGTGAACGGGCCAGCGCCCTGCAGCGTTTCCACCAGACCGGCGGCCTGCACGGCGGCAACCAGCGTGGTGTGATCGGCCGAATTCACGGCGTTCTCGACAATGTTCTTGTCCGAGAACATGGCCGCACCGCCGACCATCGGGTTCTCGCTGCCATCGCTTGCGGCCATGGCCATGGCGGTTGTCAGCAACAGGGCCGGAAAAGCAAAACGAAGTTTCATGGTCTATCTCCCAGGGTTGATGCAGCCTTTGCTGCCTTGCCTGGAAGTTACGGGGGGGGCAGGGCCGAAGTTTCAGCCCCGCAGATTTTTCATCATCACAGGTCCGTTATCACGCCGGCCGCTACAACCGGCCCCGTCGGCGCCCCGGTGGGCGATCCGCCCGCAGGTTCCACTGACACGGCCAGCGTCCATCCGGCAGGCGCGGCGGGGTAGGGGACGGCGATGCTTTCGCCCTCGAGCAGACCCAGCGAGACCGGGGCCGCATCGGGCGCGATGATCCAAAGCTGCTGCACCTGGCCCTGTGGCGCGGCCGTCCCGGACACGCGCGTAACCGTAAGGGCCTGCCCGTCAAAACGCGCCTCGAACCGCAGGCTGGCATCTGCCTCTCCCAGCGTTGCCACCACAGGCGGCGGGGCAGGGGGCGTGAACATGACCACTGCGGCGATGGCGATGGCGGCGGCGGTCGCAGCACCGGACAGCCAGCCGAACAGCGGGCGGCGCGCGGGTTTCTCTGCCACCGGGAACAGCCGTGCTTCGATCCGGGGCATCAGATCGGGGGCGGGCACCTCGGCGTAATCGTCGTTCAGGGGCGACAGCCGGTTTTCCCACGCGGCCACACGGGCCACAAAAGCGCTGTCATTCTTTAGCCGCGCCTCAACCGCGCTGCGATCAGCCAGCGACAGCACGCCCAGCACATATTCGGCAGCCAGCGCATCATCGGCATCCAACGGCGACAGGGGCGGTTCAGACGGCGGGGGGATGTCATCGGTCGTCATGCGTCCATGCACTCCCTCAGCCGCAGCAGGCTGCGCCGCAGCCATGTCCGCATGGTATTGAGAGGCACGTCAAACCGCGCCGCAAGGTCGACATAGGACAGCCCGTTCAGATAGGCCCCGCGCACCGCCTCAGCCCGGTCAGGCTCCAGCGTAGCAAAGCAATCGGCAATCCGCCCCGCCTCTCCCAGCGCGATCAGGCGGTTCTCGGCCGTGGGGGCGGCATCGCGGACGCTGTCCATCGCATCGGCATCGTCGCGCAGCGCTTCGTCGGGGCGGGCGCGCAGCCTGTCGATGGCGTGGTTTCGCGCGATGGCGATAAGCCAGGTCATGCCGCGCCCCTTCGTTGCGTCAAAGCGTCCGGCACGCAGCCAGATGCGGGTGAAAACTTCCTGAAGCGCATCTTCGGCTTCGGACCTATTGCCAAGGATACGCAGCAGGACGCCCAGAAGTTTCGACGCAGTGCGAGAATACAGGTCGCGAAAGGCAGCACGGTCCTGTGCCGCCACCCGTATCAGAAGTTCTGCGACCGGGTCTTCGTCCGTCATTCTTTACCTTTATCTATGCCACCTGTTTGTAAGGTCTCAGGCACAGAAGAAAAGCCCTTTCACCCGCGGCGGCGGCGGCGCCCCTCGCTGCCCGAACCGCCCGCGTTGAAGCTGACATCAGGCAAGGTGACGATGGCGTTCAGTTCCGGGAAGGGATCTGTCGCATGCGGGATGGCATTGGCGTTGACGAAATGCTCCTGAAATTTCGGCTCGATCGCGGTTTCCACCTTGTGGATCTGATGCACCGTCGCCTCGATCTGGTTGCGCGCCGCCACACTGCACAGCGCGATGCGCGCCCCGGTGCCGGCGGCATTGCCCGCGCTGGTCACATGGTCCAGCGGCACATCCGGGATCATCCCCAGAACCATCGCGTGCTTGGGGCTGATATGCGCGCCAAAGGCACCGGCCAGCGTGACGCGGTCCACCTTTTCCACGCCCATCTCATCCATCAACAGCCGCGCGCCCGCATAAAGGGCCGATTTCGCCAGCTGAATCGCCCGGATATCACCCTGCGTGACCATGATGCGCGGCCCGCCATCAAGGCTGCCGTCATGCAGCAGATAGCTGTGCGTCCGCCCCTCGGGCATACAGCGCCAGGTGCCCGTCTGCTCCGGGCTGCCGATCAGACCGCCGGGGTCCAGCAGGCCCGCCATGCGCAGTTCCGCCACCGCCTCGATGATCCCCGATCCGCAGATGCCGGTGATGCCTGACGCTTTGGTCGCTTCGTCAAAGCCAGGATCGGTGGACCACAGGTCGCTGCCGATCACCTTGAACCGCGGCTCTTTGGTGGCGGGATCAATCTCCACCCGCTCGATCGCGCCCGGTGCAGCGCGCTGCCCGCTGGAGATTTGCGCCCCTTCAAAGGCCGGGCCGGTCGGCGACGAACAGGCCAGCACCCGCGTGGAATTACCAAGCAGGATCTCGGCATTGGTGCCGACATCGACGATCAGCACCATATCCTTGGATTTGTTGGGTTCCTCTGACAGCGCTACGGCGGCGGCATCGGCCCCCACATGGCCCGCGATGCAAGGCAGGATATAGACCCGCGCCGCGCGGTTGAGCGCGGGCAGGTCCAGATCGCGCGCATCGAGGCTGATGCTGCCCGATGTGGCCAGAGCAAAGGGCGCTTGCCCCAGTTCCACCGGATCAATCCCCAACAACAGGTGGTGCATCACTGGATTGCAGACAAAGACCACCTCATAGATCGTGGTTGGATCAATGCCCGCCTCCTGCGCGATGGTCTGGGCGAGCCCGTTGATCGCCTCGCGCACCGCGCGCGTCATCTCGACATCACCGCCGGGGTTCATCATCGCATAAGACACGCGCGACATCAGGTCTTCGCCAAAGCGGATCTGCGGATTCATCAGACCGGAAGAGGCCAGCACCGACCCATCCTTCAGATCGCACAGATGCGCGGCGATGGTGGTGGAGCCAAGGTCGATGGCCAACCCATACAGACCGCCCTCATGGAAACCCGGCCAGATGTCGAGGATGCGGGGCGTGCCGTCATGGTTACCCTTGTGCAGGGCGACGGTCACTTTCCATTCGCCCTTGCGCAGTACGGGCTGCAACCGGCGCATCAGCGACAGATCAGCGGCCACATCCTCCACCTGCCACTGGTCGCGCAGGGCAATTGCCAGACGCTCGAAATCGCCGGTGGGTTCGTGCATGTCGGGCTCGGCCACCTCGACGTACAAAAGGCGCGTGGCGGGATCCATGATGATGTCGCGCTGGGTGGCCGACTTGCGGATCACCTGCTTGTGGACCTGGCTTTCCGGCGGCACATCGATCACCACATCGCCCATCACCTTGGCCTGACAGCCCAGACGGCGGCCATCCAGCATTCCCCGCTTGGACTTGTAGCGTTCTTCGACCGAATTCCATTCCGTCAACGCGTCATCCGCGACGGTCACGCCATGTTTGGAGAAATCGCCATAGCTGGGTGTGATCTGGCATTTCGAACAGATGCCGCGTCCGCCGCAGACGGAATCCAGATCCACCCCCAACTGCCGCGCCGCCGTCAGCACCGGTGTGCCCAGCGGGAACCGCCCCCGCTTGCCCGACGGGGTAAAGATCACGAGCGCCTCTTCAGCGGTGGCGGCGGTGGCGGCTTTTGCGGCGGCGGTCATGCGGTCTGTCCCGTCTCGTGGATAAAGCTGTAGCGGATCTCGTCAAAGGAATCGGCGGCAAAGGTGTAGAACCAGCGCAGTGATCCCGTGGCCAGTGGCACGCCATGCACGGCGCCCCCGGGGATGTAAAGCGCGACACCGGGGGCAAGCCGGTGGGGGATGCCGTCGATCAAAACCTCACCCTCGCCCTCCAGGCCGAAATAGACCTCGGCCTGCGGATGGGAATGCAGCGGAAACGTGTCACCCGCCGCCATCATCGCAACACCGCAGGTGATTTCGTCACTGTCAGTGGCCGGGGCCGAGAACAGCGTGCGAAATCGGATCGTCCCGCGCGCCTGATCATCCCAGCGTTCATCGGGCAGGGTGGAAAAATCCACGGCAGTCGCGGTGGGCAAGGTTCTCTCTCCTGTTTGCCTGCCTGTTCTAGGGCGCGGCGCGCTGCATGCAATGCCCGATAGCGGCAGGTCAGGGATCAGTGGCGTCAAGCCAGTGCAGGATCGCCGCGCGGTCCCCGTCCAGACGGGGTGCCGCGCCGCGTGAGCGAAGGTCGGGCAGGGTGGACATCTTGATCGGATTGCCCGCCGCCGTGAAGCCGGGCCCTCCGGGCGCGGGTGCCACTGGCACGACCATATTGCGCGCCAGAACCTGCGGGTCGTGCATCGCCTCCAGCATGGTCTGCACCCTGCCGGTAGGGACGCCCGCCGCCTCCAACACACCAATCCAATGCGCGGCGGTCTGGCCCAGCGTGACCGCCTCGATCAGGCGTTTGAGGAGATGGACGTTCTCGCAGCGCGCCGCATTGGTGGAAAAGCGCGGATCATCGGCCAAAGGCAGCGCCAAAGCGGCGCACAGCCGGGCAAACAGCGCATCATTCCCGGCGGCAATCACAAAGAAGCCGTCCGCCGCGCGATAGGTGGAAAAGGGCGTGATCGTCGGATGTCGCGCGCCGGTGGGGCCGGGGGGGTGGCCGGTGGCTGCGGTGATGGCCAGGCTGTGTTCCTGAATGGCGATCTGGGCGTCCAGCATGGCAATGTCGATCTTGGCACCCAGCCCGGTGCTTTCACGCGCGTAAAGTGCCGCCAGCACTCCCTGTGCCAGATACATCCCCGCCACGATATCGCCGATGGAGGCCCCCACCCGCACCGGCGGGCCGCCTTCCTCACCCGTGATCGACATCACCCCACCGCGCGCCTGCACCACCATGTCATAGGCGGGCTTGCCCGCCTCGGGCCCGGTATGGCCAAAGCCCGACACCGCGCCGTAGATCAGCCGGGGGTAGCGGCTATGCAGGGCTTCCCAGCCATAGCCCAATCGTTCCATCACGCCGGGGCGATAGTTTTCCAGCACCACATCGGCACGCGCCAGCAAGCGGTCAAAGATCTCGCGGTCTGGCGCGGATTTCAGATCCAGCGCGATGGATTGCTTGCCTGCGTTGAGCGCGGCGAAATAGCCGGACTCCCCTTGGACGAAGGGCGGGAAAGAGCGGGTGTCATCGCCGGTGCCGGGGCGTTCCACCTTGATCACGCGTGCGCCAAGATCGGCCAGCGAGGCGGCGCAAAACGGACCGGCAAGGACATGTGTCAGATCAAGGATCGTGATGCCAGAGAGCGGGGCAGGCATGGGTGTGTTCCTATGCGTCAGGCTGCACCGGCAGGATATAGGCAGCTCAACGATTTTTCTGCGAAAAATCAGAGCTGCGGGGCCTGAATTTTCGCAGGAAATTCGTTGGCCCCGCCAGTTCAGAACAACAGATGCACGGGGCCGGAATGGCATACCACGATAAACTGGTCGGCCGTTTGCAGCAGATGAAAACCGCGTTTGCGCACCTCGGCGATGAAACGGTCACGTCCAACCTCGCGGTCGATCCAGATGACATTGCGGCGGATGACATGGCCATCCGCCGCCTTGGCCGAAAAGATCAGCCTGATCCAGGTGTCTGACGAGGTGTGTCGAATGGTCTGCATGGGGCAATCCTATGCGCCCCATGCTGAAGATTGTGTTAATCAGGCCCGGCCGCGACGGCCGCCCCGGCGGCCACCGGCGGCCTGGGATGCGGCGCTGGAGGCTTCGGCAAAGGTCATGCCGCCCTCGACCGCTTCCAGAACCTTGGCAAAGCGGATCCATTCGCCGCCATTGGCATCATGGTTCATCAGGAAGTTGGCAGCGCGGATCGCCTCCATTTCCTGCTGGCGGACCGGGTTCATGATCGCGCTCGTCATGCCCGCGCCGATGGCCATGGGCAGGAAGGCCGCGTTGATCCCGTGCCGATGCGGCAGGCCAAAGCTGATGTTGGACGCGCCGCAGGTGGTGTTCACGCCCAGCTCATCCCGCAACCGGCGCACGAGGGCAAAGACCTGCTGACCTGCGCTCGCCATCGCGCCCACCGGCATGACCAGCGGATCGACCACGATGTCATGCGCCGGGATGCCGAAATCGGCCGCGCGTTCCACGATCTTCTTGGCCACCGCAAAGCGGACATCTGGATCGGGCGAAATCCCGGTATCGTCGTTGGAGATGGCCACGACAGGCACATTGTATTTCTTGACCAGCGGCAGGACGAGTTCCATCCGCTCTTCCTCACCCGTTACCGAATTCAAGAGCGGGCGTCCTTCGCAGGCGGCAAGCCCGGCCTCGAGCGCGGCGGGCACCGACGAATCGATGCACAGTGGCACGTCGACGGTTTGCTGGATGATCTCGATCAGCGCGCGCATCAGGGGCGGTTCGACAAAGTTGTTGTCGGCATAGCGCGGGTCTTCGGCCATCTTGTTGGTAAACACGGCGCCGGAATTCACATCCAGAACCGTCGCCCCGCAGGCCACCTGTTCCAGCGCGTCGCGGATCACGGTTTCAAAATTTCCGGCCTCCAGTTCGGCGGCCAGCTTCTTGCGCCCGGTCGGGTTGATGCGTTCACCGATCACGCAGAAGGGTTCGTCAAAACCGATGATCACGGTCTTGGTTTTGGATTCAAGGACGGTACGGGTCATCGGGGAACCTTTTCTTATGCGTGTGCAGGCTGGCCGGAAGTGCCGCCGTTTTCGGTGATCCAGGTGGCATTGGTCTTGATGCCGCCAAGCGGGAAGAAATGCACCGCTTCAATCCCGAAATCGGGATGTGCGGCCTTGTGTGCGGCAAGGGCCGCGACGAATTCGGTGGGCTCATAGGGCAGAAGCAGCTTGGTCACATCCATCGCGCGCTTTTGCAGCACGCGCAGCGACGGGCCCACGCCGCAGGCGATGGCGAATTTGATCAGCGTCTGCAGCTTGGCAGGCCCCGCCACACCGATATGCACCGGCAGCTTCACGCCCTCAGTTGCCAGACGGTCGACCCAGGCGATGACGGGGTCGGCCTCGAAGCAGAATTGTGTGGCCATGGCCATCTTGGCGTCTGTCCGCTCGGCAAAGGCCGATTTCCAGCGCGCGGCTTCCATCACCATGCGGTCCGATCCATCGGGATCGATGTCCTTGTTGCCTTCCGGATGGCCCGCCACATGCAGCCGATCAAACCCGTCAAACGCGCCTGATTCGAGGAGTTGCATCGACGTCTGGAATTCCCCAACCGGTTGCGCGACACCCCCGGCCAGCAGCAGGCCCTGCTTCACATCGGCCTCGCCCTTGTAGCGGGCCACCCAATCGGCCAGCGTCGCCTTGTCCTTGATGATCCGCGCAGGGAAATGCGGCATCACAGGATAGCCTTCCGCGTTCAGCCGTTTGGCCGTCGCCACCATGTCCTCGATCGGCGTGCCGTCGATATGGGCGATATAGACGCGCGTGCCTTCGGGAAGGATGGCGCGGAAGCTTTCCACTTTTTCCGCCGTGCGCGGCATCACCTCGATGGAAAAGCCCTTGAGAAAGGCTTCCATCTGGGCCGGGGCGTCGGCAGACGGGGCAGGGGCTGCCTCACGGCGAAAGTTGAACAGGGCCATCCGGCTCTCCCAGTGTTAACGGATCAGGCCTTCGCCCAACCCTCGGCATCGATCAGCGCCTTAAGGCGCGCGGTATCAAATTCGGCTTCCAACTGCGCCGCGACAGATTTCACGATCTCGTCCGGGTCGCCGTCCACCTCATAGGGGGCAGCCTTGCGCCATTCGGCAAGATAGCTGTCAGTATCCCGTGCCCCCACCTTCATGGCACAGCGGTCGATGGCCTGCTCGAAGCGTTCGGTCAGCTGGATCTTGGATCCGCGCCGCCCCTTGCCCACGATGACCTGGGCCGGGATGTCGCGCCAATAGACGATGGTAACTTCAGGCATCCGATTCCCCTTGTCGTGCTTGACCCTGTTGATAGCGCCGAACCCCGACAGCCGATGTCGGTTTTCGACATGGCACAGGCGAGGAACGACCCCCGCCTGCGCCAATCCCGACCTAGCGCAATTTGGTCACGGCGGCGACAGAGCGGGATCGGAAAAATTCTCAAGCAAATGATGAATGTGATTGCAGCCTGCAACCGCCGGTCAGCGCGCGCTTGCCTTGGATGGCCAAAGGCGGCTACGATTGGGGTAACCACAGATGGAGGGCGGTCATGACGCCCCAGCGTCCCCGGGAGGCGGACGCGATCCCGCAGTTGGACGGCAGGCCAGACGGCGTGCCGCCCGCGGTAGAACCGTCAGCTTCCCATCCGCCGGGGGCGGGCACGCTTTATGCGGCGCTCGACCTTGGCACAAACAGTTGCCGGATGCTGATTGCCCAGCCGAGGGGCAGTCAGTTTCAGGTCGTGGACAGCTTTTCCAAGACTGTCCAGCTTGGCGTGGGGCTTGAAGCCTCGGGTCGGCTGTCGCGTGCCTCCATGGGCCGCACGGTGCAGGCATTGCGCATCTGCCAGAAGAAGATCGAAAAGCACGGCGTCCGCCGGATGCGCCTGGTCGCGACCGAGGCCTGCCGTCGCGCCCGCAACGCCAAGGATTTCATCCGGCAGGTGCGGCGTGAAACCGGCCTGAGCCTTGAGATCATCGCGCCCGAGGAAGAGGCGCGACTGGCCGTCATCTCCTGCGCGCCGCTGGTGAATGCGCGCACCGAACAACTGCTGGTCGTCGATATTGGTGGCGGGTCGACGGAACTGGTCTGGATCGACCTGTCTGCCGTCCCGCCAGAAGATCGCGCAAGGTCGATCATGCGGCTGCATCGCGGGTTCCAACCGCAGGGCGAGGCATCGGCCCGCGTCGTGGACTGGATATCCGTTCCCCTTGGCGTGGCCACGTTGAAGGACCAGTTCGCCGATGTGGACGATGACGCCGCGCGTTTTGCGCTGATGAGCTGGTTCTTCGAGGAAAACCTCGCCAGCTTTTCGCCCTATAACGCCGAAAACCCCCGCGCCGGTTTTCAGATCATCGGCACTTCCGGCACCGTCACGACGGTCGCCGCAAGCTATCTGAATCTGCGCCGCTATGACCGGACCAAGGTTGACGGCTTGCAGATGACATCAGACCAGATCGATCTTGTGATCCGGGAATATCTTTCGCTGGGCCCCGAAGGACGGCGCACCGATCCTCGCATCGGGCGCGACCGTCACGCGCTGATCATGTCCGGCGCGGCTATCCTTCAGGCGCTGATGCGGATATGGCCGACCGATCGCCTAAGCGTGGCCGACCGTGGCCTGCGCGAAGGGCTGTTATATGCACAGATGAGCGCGGATGGCGTTCTGGAAGATGGGCCTTACGCATGACACAGGACAAGGGAACCTCCGGGCGCGGTCAGCGCGAATTGCGGGTGCGGGTCAAGACGGCCAAGGGGCGCAAACTGTCTTCAACCCTCTGGCTGGAGCGGCAGTTGAACGATCCCTACGTGATCCGTGCCAAGAAAGAGGGCTTTCGTGGCCGCGCGGCCTACAAGATTCTGGAATTGGATGATCGCTACGGCTTTCTGAAACCGGGTGGCCGGGTGGTGGACCTTGGCTGCGCGCCGGGCGGCTGGTGTCAGGTGGCAGTAGAGCGGGTCAATGCGCTGGGGCAGAACCCCAAAAAGCCGGTGGGCACCGTTCTGGGCGTCGATCTTCAGGAAGTGGAGCCGATCCCGGGCGCAGAGATCCACCAGCTGGATTTCCTTGATGATGATGCCGATGAGAAAGTGAAACGCTGGCTGGGTGGCCGCGCCGATGTGGTGATGTCGGACATGGCCGCCTCTGCATCCGGTCACAAGGCCACCGATCACCTGCGCATCGTGGCGCTGGTCGAGGCGGCCCTGGCCTTCGCCTTTGACGTGCTGGAAGATGACGGCACTTTCGTCGCCAAGGTGCTGGCCGGCGGGGCCGAGAATGAGATGCAGACGCTGCTCAAGCGAAACTTCCGCAAGGTGGCCAATGTAAAGCCCCCCGCCAGCCGGTCCGACAGTTCCGAGAAATTCGTTGTGGCGCAGGGGTTCCGGGGCCGTCAGGTCGCCGCAGATGCGGCGGATGACGAAGAGGAATGATCGCGATTGATGCGGTGCTGGAAACGCAAAAGGGGCGCATCAAGCGCCCCTTCGTCTTAGTGCCTGTCACGATAGGCGGAAATCAGCCACCCCAGTGGCGCACCGGCCCGCAATCCATGTGAACGAAGTTCGACCGGGAATAACGACCCACACCACCCGATGCACAGGCCTCTGCCGCCTTGGCCATCTGGCCCACGGAACGGGACTTGAGCCGCAGATCAGCTGCCTGACCTTTCATGTGGAGCGAGTTGCGCGCAACGCCGCCCGACTTGGACCGCAGCATCGCATTGGTGGACGGGCTGCGATAGCCCGACAGCAGCGTATAAGGTTCCGACACATCCATCAGGCTATGCGCGGCGGCCATGATGTCGATCGCCCGCAAATCATACTTGATCTGGTCATTCGACCGCCAATCACGCATGAAGTAATTGATTTCCTTGACGACTTCGGGGATGTACTCGCCTTCGATCCAGTAGATCGTGTCAACGCTTTCGCCGGTCCGGCCCGAATACAGGCGGATGCGGCGCACGTCGCCCGCGCCGCGCAGCAATCCGAAAGCATTAGAATAGGTAGGGGCCGCGGCAACCGTCACTGCCGCAAATACACCCAGCACACCGCGACGCGTCAGTCCAAGTTTGGCCATGTCTGTCATTCTGTGCTGTTGTCCCCGTGATCCGTCTTCGCTGCCTCTGAGAGCAGCTTCTGTGCCACTTTTCCCCAAGCGCCGGAGTGTTATTGCACAGGACGATTCTTGACCCAAGCGCTGATTGGCCGGCAATGCGAAGCAAAGCGCCAATCGGCAAATTTTCGCTGAACGCCGTGCCGCAATGTGCAAATTTCCGCGCCTGTTGCCGGCACACCGCTATTGCCGCTTTGGAAACGGTCTTGCGCTTCCGGGCCTTTAAGATGTGGTGGTTGTGCATGGACTCTGCTTGGGGAATCACCCAAACTGTCGCAAATACACATAAATTCGCGGGTTTCGGGGAACGTCATGGTGGTGTCTAAAGCGCGTTGCAAGGGGTTGGGGCGTGATCGGGTCGCAGGTGGCAACTGGGGCAAAGGTTTCGCGTCTTTCCTTCTGGCGGCCGCTTTGGCTCTGCCTCCCGCAGCAGGATTGGCACAGGCAGGGCAGCCCGCGGCGCCCTACGCCCAGGCGGTGGCCGTTGCGCTGACCGAAGACGCGTTGCTTGCCGACTATTACCGCGCCCGCGACTATGCCACGCTCTGGACGGGGGCCGAAGATGCGGCTCGTCGCGCTGCGCTGTTCTCTGCACTTGATGGTGCTGCCGCCCATGGTCTGCCCATCGCCCGTTATGACGCCGCCTCTCTGCGCGCGGCTTTTGCCGCCGCTGTGACGGAAGGCGACCGTGGCCGGCTTGAGGTGCGGATGACCCGCGCATTCCTTGACTACGCTTCCGATGTGGCGACGGGGGTTCTGGTCCCGGAAGAGGCCGATGCCGCGATCCACCGTGAGGTGACGCGCCTTGACCCACTTCGCCTGCTTGCACAGGTGGATCGTGGCGATGCCGCGGCCCTGCTGCGCAGCCTGCCGCCAAAAGCGCCGGAATACGCCCGCCTGATGAAAGAAAAGCTGTCGCTGGACGCGCGCATCGCCGCTGGCGGCTGGGGCGCGCCGGTGATGGCCGACGCCCTGTCGCCCGGCGATACCGGGGCGGCGGTGGTTGCGTTGCGCGACAGGCTGGTGGCCATGGGCTATCTGCGCCGTTCCGCGACCGCGATCTATGACCGCGACATGCAGGCCGCCGTGCAGCGCTTCCAGATTGACCATGGCCTTACCGCCGATGGCCGCGCCACGGCAGATACGCTGGCCGAAATCAACATAAGCCCCGAAGAGCGCGTCAAATCCATTGTCGTGGCGATGGAGCGTCTGCGCTGGATGCACGACACCGTACGCGGTCCGCGCCATATCTGGGTGAACCTGCCCGATTTCACCTCAAAGATCGTAGATCACGGCAAGGTCACCTTCCAGACCCGTGCCGTCATCGGCAAGAACGTCCCCGATCAGCGCAGCCCGGAGTTTTCCGATGAGATGGATCATCTGGTCATCAACCCCAGCTGGGGCGTGCCGCGGTCGATCATCGTCAAGGAATACCTGCCCCTCCTGCAACACAATCCCAACGCCGTCAGCCATCTGCAGGTGATCGACCGCAACGGTCGTGTTGTCCCGCGCGGTGCCGTGAACTTTGCCGCCTATTCGGCGCGCAGCTTTCCCTTTGGTCTGCGCCAGCCGCCCTCGGACGGCAATGCGCTGGGGAAGGTGAAATTCATGTTCCCCAACCAGTACAACATCTATCTGCACGACACGCCCGCCAAGGAACTGTTCGATCACGAGGTCCGCGCCTATAGCCATGGCTGTATCCGCCTGGCCGATCCGTTTGATTTCGCCTATGCCCTTCTGGCCGCGCAAACAGATGATCCAAAAGGATTCTTTCACGGCCATCTGGACAGCGACCGGGAAACGACGGTGAAGTTCGATGAAAAGCTGCCTGTGCATCTGGTCTATTTCACCGCCTGGCCCACCGCCAAGGGCGAGATGACCTATCGCCGCGATATCTATGGCCGCGACGGGCGCATCTTCGACGCGCTGACCGAGGCCGGGGTAGCCTTGGACGACGTTCAGGGGTAAGCCTGCGGCGGACGGACTGACCCAAGGACGCTGCCCCATGGCCCATACGATCCGCGATATTGCTGCTGCCCTCGGGGCCGAGGCGGCGGGTGACCTTGACATAATGGTCTCCCGCGCGTCCGAACCACAAAGCGCAGGGCCCGACGCGCTCGCCCTTGCGATGGACCCGAAATACGCAGGCGGCATCGCGCAGGGCGGCGCGCGGGCGGCGCTGCTCTGGCCCGGTGCAGACTGGCAGGCGCTGGGGCTGCAGGCCGCCATCTTTGCGCCGCGCGGGCGGCTGGCCATGGCGGGGCTGACCGTGCTGATGGACCCCGGCCCCGATATCGCCCCCGGCATCCACCCGATGACGGCAATCGACCCCGGCGCCGAAATCGGCGACGGGGCCGCGATCGGCCCCTTTGTCACCATCGGGCGCGGTGCGCGCATCGGTGCGCGGGCGCGGATCGCCAGCCATGTTTCCATCGCGGAAGGCGCGCAGATTGGCGATGACGCGCTGATCCTGCAAGGCGCGCGGATCGGGGCGCGGGTCACCATCGGGCACCGCTTCATCTGCCAACCCGGCGCGGTGATCGGGGCGGACGGGTTCTCCTTTGTCACTCCCGAGAAATCGGGGGTCGAGGAGATCCGCGAAACCCTCGGCACCCGCGAAAGCATGAAGGATCAAAGCTGGACTCGCATCCATTCCCTCGGTGCCGTGACCTTGGGCGATGATGTTGAGATCGGCGCGAATGTCTGCATCGACCGGGGCACGATCCGTGACACCACCATCGGATCGGGCACAAAACTCGATAACCTCGTCCATATCGGCCACAATGTTCAGATCGGGCGTGATTGCCTGCTCTGCGGGCAGGTCGGCATCGCCGGTTCCGCGCGGATCGGTGACCGGGTGGTCATGGCCGGCCAATGCGGGGTGAATGACAATATCTTTGTCGGCAATGACGTCATCGCCGGCGGGGCCACCAAGATATTCACCAACGCTCCTGCGGGCCGGGTGCTGCTGGGCTATCCTGCGGTGAAGATGGAAACCCATGTGGAAATCCAGAAAGCCCTGCGCCGTCTGCCCCGTCTGGCCGCCCGCGTGGCGGAAATCGAACGCAGTGTCATTCCAAAGTCACCTGAGAGCGACTAGATCGGTGCAGGTGACACAAGGAACGGCGGGAACGGCCATGGATTTGCAGCAAAGGGTGATTGCCATCATCGCCGAACAGGCCGTGCTGGACGTGTCGGATGTGACCCCTGACAGCACGATCGAAAGCCTGGGGATCGACTCGCTTGGTCTGGTCGAGGCGATTTTCGCGATTGAAGAGGCTTTCGATATCTCGATCCCGTTCAACGCCAACGATCCGGGCCAGTCGGGCTTTGACATGACCAGCGTTGCGGCCATCATCGATGCGGTGCAGGGATTGGTGGCGCAAAGGGCCGCATGAGGCGGGTTGTCATCACAGGGGCGGGCACCGTCAATGCCCTCGCGCAGGACGTGGCGGGAACATGGGCCGCCATGCGCGCCGGGCGCTGTGGTATCGGCCCGCTGGATATCCCCGATCTTGACAGGTTGTCGGTCCGCATCGGCGGGCAGGTGATGGGCTGGGACGCTGCGGCGCATCTCGACCGGGCAACAATCGCCGCATCAGACCGTTTCGCCCAGTTCGCGCTGGTCGCCGCCGCGCAGGCCATGACGCAATCCGCGCTTGTGGTGGGCGAGGGGGCCGATTGCGGCGTCATCCTCGGAACGGCGGGTGGGGGATTGCAGACCTCCGATGACAGCTACCGCGCGGTTTACGCCGAAGGCAAATCCCGTGTGCATCCGTTGACCGTGCCGCGCCTGATGGCCAATGCCGGCGCCAGCCATGTGTCCATGGCGCATGGCATCCGTGGCCCGGTGTTCACCGTTTCCACCGCATGCGCCAGTTCCAATCACGCCATGGGCCTTGCCTTTCAGATGATCCGCGCGGGCGCCCTGCGCGCCGTCCTGACCGGCGGGTCCGAGGCGATGTTGTGCTTTGGCGGCATCAAGGCCTGGGAAGGGCTGCGCGTCATGTCGTCCCGCGCCTGCCGCCCTTTCAGCCGCACCCGTGACGGCATGGTGCAGGGCGAAGGCGCTGCGGTCTTCGTGTTCGAGGATCGCGAATCGGCACTAGCGCGGGGGGCCGACATTCTGGCCGAGGTCGTGGGGTTCGCCATGACATCGGATGCCGCCGATCTTGTCGCCCCCTCCGTCGACGGGGCCGCGCGGGCGATGGCAGGCGCACTGGCCGATGCCGGGCTTGCCCCCGGTGCGGTGGATTACATCAATGCCCATGGCACCGGCACCGCCGCGAATGACCGGACGGAATCCGCTGCCATCCAGCAGGTTTTCGGCCCCCGGACCCCGCCAGTCAGCTCAACTAAGGCGATGCATGGCCACCTGATCGGCGGCACGGGCGCGGTGGAGTTGCTGGCCTGCCTGATGGCGATGCGCGAAGGCCTGATCGCCCCGACCGTTGGCTATGAGGAGGCCGATCCCGATTGCGCGCTGGATGTCGTGCCCAATGCGGCGCGCGCGGCCGATGTGGCTGTCGCCATGTCCAACGCATTCGCCTTTGGCGGCTTGAATGCGGTCCTTGTCCTGCGCCGCGGCTAATGAAAAAGGCCGCGCCCTGCGGCACGGCCCTCTGCGTTTGGAAATAATCCGGATCAGTCCTGCGCGGCGCCTTCGGCAGGTGCCGCCGCTTCAGCGGCCACGCGGGTGGCGTCAACGGCATCATATCCTGCGGTGAAGCCCTTGAGCGACATGTCCAGTTCCACTGTCTTGTCGGGGGCAACGGCGGGAACGATCGTCATCGTGGCCTTCACACCGGCCTTGAAGGCCGCCACTTCAGCAGCCGTAAAGCCAACGCGGGCCACGCAGCCCATCTGCGAGCAGAAGGTGAAGGGATAGATCTTCGCCTCGGTCGCATCCACGGCCAGCCGCAGACCGGCGGGCAGCAGCGTCTCCAGCGGGACGATGATCGTGGCCCCCGCCGCCGCCTCGCCCCCTTCGGGGAGCGAGAACATCCCGATCTCTGCCACGGAATTGCCCTCGCCATCTTTCAGAAGCTGGTAGAGTTGGCAGGGTTCGGCCCCTTCGGCCACGCGCACGCAGCGCAGTTCCCACGACTCAAAAGCCTCTTTCACATAGGTAGACCCGGGGCCATCGGCCGGGGCCTGACCCATGGACAGGTCATCACCTGCAACACTGGTTTCAGGCGCGGCGGTTTCCGCCGGTGCTTCCGTGGTTTCCTGAGCAAACGCCGCAAAGCCGGATGCAGAGACAAACCCGAAGGCCAGCGCAACAGCCAGCGGACGATGAAGGGAAAGGAGTGACATAAGCTGCGTCCTTGGTTGGTTTCGCAGCCGCTTACCATGCGGCGCAGGCAGTGTCAGGTGCCAAATTGGTGATGCGCGGGCGGTGGGCGGGACAAGGCCGCAAGGACGGGGCCAAATGAAAAAGGGCCGGTCGACCGGCCCTTTTCGCGTCGTATTTTTGCTCCCTGTCGGACTGGCCGACTTCATGGAAAGGGACGCTATGCGCTTATTTCCAGTCCGTCAACCGGGAATCTTGTCCCTCTCAACGCTGAAAACATTGAAGAAACCTATCCTTTTGGTCAAAAAATCAACAGCCGACACCTCGTCCTGCCATAAGGTCTGTTGACTGGCAGTGGCGGACGGGTCGTCTTGCGGCTGTCTGGCACAATCCTGTACTGGCGCGGCGGGGCAAAGCCTGTATCTTTGCGCCCGGACCGGCGCAGCGATGATGATCTGCGCCCCGTTTGGATGGCAGTGCAGGGGCAAGAAATGACCGATCAGGCAAGCATTTTCGTTGGTGGCGGCGGTGAGGGGTATGGCCTGCCGCAAACCCTGCTTCTCAAATACGGCAACCGTCACGGACTGATCGCCGGAGCGACCGGCACTGGCAAGACCGTCACGCTGCAAATCCTTGCCGAAGGGTTCTCTGCCGCCGGGGTGCCGGTCTTCATGGCCGATGTGAAGGGCGATCTGTCGGGGCTGGCCGCGCCCGGATCTGCGACGCACAAGCTGCACACGCCCTTTACCGAACGGTCAGCCAAGATCGGGCTGGACCTGCAGTATCGGTCCTTTCCGGTGGTGTTCTGGGATCTGTTCGGTCAACAGGGCCACCCGATCCGCGCCACCGTGGCCGAGATGGGCCCGCTTCTGCTGTCGCGCCTGCTGGAATTGACCGAACCACAGGAAGGCGTGCTCAACGTCGCCTTCCGTCTGGCCGATGAAGAGGGTCTGCCGCTTCTGGACATGAAGGATCTGCAAGCGCTGCTGGTCTTCATCGGCGAGAATTCGGATACCATCTCTACCCGCTATGGCCTTGTCGCCACCGCCTCCATCGGCGCGATCCAGCGCCGCCTTCTGGTGCTGGAAAACGAAGGTGGGGCAAAGCTGTTCGGCGAACCCGCCCTCGATCTGGCGGACCTGATGCTGCTGGATGCCAGCGGGGCAGGGCGCATCAATATCCTTGCCGCCGACAAGCTGATGAACAGCCCGCGCCTCTACGCCACCTTCCTGCTCTGGCTTTTGTCGGAACTGTTCGAATCCCTGCCCGAGGTGGGCGATCCTGACAAACCGAAGCTGGTCTTCTTCTTCGATGAGGCGCACCTGTTGTTTGCCGATGCGCCCAAGGCGCTGGTGGCCAAGGTGGAACAGGTGGCCCGCCTGATCCGGTCCAAGGGGGTGGGGGTCTATTTCATCACCCAGAACCCCGCCGATGTGCCGGAAAACATTCTGGGCCAATTGGGCAACCGCGTGCAGCACGCGCTGCGCGCCTTCACCGCCAACGATCAGAAGGATCTGAAGATGGCGGCGGAAACCTATCGCTCCAACCCGCGCTTCGACACCCAAGAGGCGATCCGCGATGTGGGCACCGGCGAGGCAGTCACCTCCTTCCTTGAAAACAAGGGTATCCCCGGGGTGGTTGAGCGGACCCTGATCCGCCCGCCATCCAGCCAGCTTGGCCCCATAGATCCGGCCCTTCGGGCGCAACTGATGGTGGCCTCTCCGGTCGCCGGGAAATATGACAAGGTGGTTGATCGCGAAAGCGCCTATGAAAAGCTGCGCGCCCGCGCCGATGACGCAGCGCGCGAAGCACAGGCAGCGGAGCAATCGCAAGACCGTCCCTCCCCTTGGGACAAGGGGTCCGGCGCGCCCGATGGCGATGCCGATGGCTACAGCCGCGCCCGCCGGTATGACGGAAATGCCAAGGCCGAACCCAAACCCCGCAGCAGTTCCAGCCGCAGCGATTCCGTGGGTGAGGCCTTTGCCAAAAGCTTTGCCCGGCAGTTGGGCAGCCGCAGCGGCCAGGCCTTGGTGCGCGGCATCCTCGGGTCGCTGTTCCGAAGCCGATAAGGGTAGGGTTCAACCCATCCTCAGGGATGGGTATCATCCCTATGATTTCTGGAAATGGCGGCGGATTCGCGGCATATTTGCGGCAGAGCCGGAGATTGCCAATGACGCAGCGCGCCCAAGATCAGGATGAACCCGCCCCGCTTTCGCCAGATGCGACTGTTGGCACGGCGGCGAACGAGGCGCGTCATGCCTATTTCGATCAGGCACTGTTCGATCTGCATTACCATCTGCTTGCCGTGCGCATGCAGGGGCTGCCACCAATACCCAACCCCGAGGATTACGGCGTGACGGTGGATCGCAACGGCAATGTCACGCGCACGGCCGCACCCCCTGCACAGCAGACTTGACGTTGCACCGCCTAAAGCGGCCGCACGCGCAGCCGCGTGATGCGGTTCTCTCGCTTTTGCAGCACTTCGAAGCGGAACCCGTGAAAGCTGAACGCCTGCCCCTCTGACGGGATGGTCTGCGATTCGTGGATCACCAGACCGGCAATCGTGTTTGCCTCATCATCGGGCAAGGACCAGTCATTCGCGCGGTTCAGGTCGCGGATCGTCATCGCGCCATCGATGATGTAATCGCCCGCCTCATTCCGGCTCAGCCCGCCATCCTTGGAAACCACGTCGAACTCATCGGTGATCTCGCCCACGATTTCCTCAAGGATATCCTCCAGCGTGATAAGCCCTTGCAGCGCCCCGTATTCATCCACGACCAGCGCGAAATGCGTGCGCCGCTTCAAAAACTCGCGCATCTGTTCATCCAGCGTGGTGGTCTCGGGGATGAAATAGGGCTTCATTGCGACCTTCACGATGTCGAGCCCTGCCAGTTGCTCCATCCCGCCCGTCGCATCGCCGCGCAGCAACCGGTCCACTTCGCGCAAGAGATCCTTGGCATGGATCACGCCAAGGATATTCTCGTCGCTGCCGCGAAAGATCGGCAGTCTGGTGTGGGGCGAGGCCAGCGCCTGCGACAGGATCTTTTCCGGCGCATCATCGGCATTGATCATCTCGATCTGGCGGCGATGGCGCATGATCTCGTCCACCGTGCGATGCGTCAGGTCCAGCGCCCCCAGCAAGCGGTCGCGCGCATCCTTTTCCACGGCGCCTTCCGAATGGCCCAAGGCAATGGTGCCCGCGATCTCTTCGCGGATCGCCGTCATGCGCCCAGCATCATCTCCGCGCACGCCAAGCAGGTAGAGCATCCCCCGCACCACGGCCCGCACCACCGAAACAACAGGCGAGAAGACGATGATCAGCACCCGGATGATCGGTGCCACCCGCGTGGCTACTGCCTCTGGATAGGTGATGGCAAAGGTCTTTGGCAGCACCTCGCCAAATATCAGGACCAGCGCCGTCATCCCCAGCGTGGCCAGAGCAACACCCGAATCCCCGAACAGACGTGTCAGCAGCGCTGTCGCCAGCGAGGCCGACAGGATGTTGACGATGTTGTTGCCCAAGAGCAGCGCGCCAATCATCCGCTCGCTGTCTTCGGTCACCTTCATCGCACTTGCTGCACCAAGTGACCCCTTATCGGCCTGCGCCTTCAACTTCCCACGGGAGGACGCGGTCAGCGCGGTCTCGGACCCTGAAAAGAAGGCCGAAAGGCACAGCAGGCCAAGGATGGAAACGGCGGTGATCCAGAAAGCAGCATCAAGCGTCATCGGGGTTCCCGGGCAAACACCGCATCAACAGGCGGCGGTGCCACTATGCGGGCAGGGTCCGGCAGGCTCAACCCTTGGCCTGCGGTTTCGCCAGCGGATGATGCTCCAGCACCAGCGATTTCAGGTGTTCGTCCAGAACATGGGTGTAAATCTCGGTCGTGGCCACATCGGCATGGCCGAGCAGCGTCTGGATCACCCGCAAATCGGCGCCACCTGCCAGCAGATGGGTGGCAAAGGCATGGCGCAGCGTGTGCGGCGTCACCTTGGCCGGATCGACCCCGGCCAGCACGGCAATGTCCTTGATCAGCAGATAGAAATGCTGACGCGTCAGATGCCCGTCCGCGCCAGAGCCGGGAAACAGATGGCGGTTGGCGGCATGGCCCTGCTTTCGCGCCTTTTCCTCGGCGCTGTCGCGCTGCGCCAGCCAGTCGGTCAGCGCCGCCCGAGCGGGGGCCGATATCGGCACCATCCGCTCCTTGCCGCCTTTGCCGCGTACCAGAATCATCCGCGGATCGCCCCGCACGGCGGCCACGGGCAGTTCCACCAGTTCCGACACGCGCATGCCCGTCGCATAAAGCAGTTCCATGAGCGCCCGATTGCGCAACCGCTCGCCCTCAACCCGGCCCTTGGTCCGCGCGGCGTCCAGCAGGCGGTCCACCTCATCATGGGTCAGCGAAGCAGGCAGGCGCCGCGTCGCACCCGGCCCCTTGATGCGGATGGCGGGATTATCGTCGCGCCAGCCTTCACCATGGCCGAAACGGTACAATTGCCGGATCGACGACAGCCGCCTTGCCCGCGTGGCCTTGGACAGCCCCTCCGCCTCGCAGGAAATCAGATAGGCCTCCACATCCTCGCGCGTGGCATTCCCGAAGCCCTTCCGCCGCCGCGCCAGCCAGCCCATGAAATCCGTCAGGTCGCGCCCATAGGCAAGCCGCGTGTTGCGCGCGGCGTCGAGTTCGGCCGCCTGCGCTTCCAGAAAGGCCGAAATCCACGTGGTGTCATCACGTGGGGCCATGGTCAGCCGCGCCGTTCCAACAGCAGCAATTCCAGCGCTGCCCGCCGCGCGGCCCGTTCCATGCCCACCTTTCGCAGCAGCGACAACCCGTCAGTCACCCCGTCCAGATCGCCCTGCACGCCGCGTTCGATCTTTTCGATGGCGGCCAGGATCGCCTCTCCCGTTCGGTTTTCATCCATCAGCCGGGTCAGGTCCTCGCCCGGATCGGGCGCGATGAAGGCTGGCGCGATGGCCCTGGAAAGGCTGTCGGGTGCAACAATTCCTGCCACATCCCCGCGCGCCAGACCCATCAGGAACAGTTCCAGCGGGCTGATCGGTTTAAGGCTGGGCGCAATGCTCTCGAAATCCGGGGCCAGCAAACCCATCACCAGCGCAATCCGCCCGGCCTCGCCCTCGAACGGCATTGCGGCCAGCCGCTTGCCATACAGATCGGCAAAGGCCACTTCCAGTTCCACCTCGGTCATCAAGGCCCAAATTTCGGGGAGGAGCTGCGCGATGGCGGCTCGATCGCCTGCCTGCATGGCCGCATCAAAGCCTTGGAATGCCTTGACCCGGTCCCATACCCCGCCCGATGCAGCAGCCTTCCGCTCGGTATACAAGCCCAGCAGCACATTTGGCGAAATCGCCCCCGCCCGCGCCAACCGTTCCGCCGCTTCGATCTGGCTTTTCCAACCCGCCTGTGGGCGCAGTTCGGCATGGGCAAAGGCGATGGGAAGTGTGGCCGTCGACAGCGGCTCGCCAATCGCCTCGAACATCCGCCATGACAGGGGGGTGACAGGGCTCGGTGCAGGCAAGGGCGGTTCGCCCTCATAAAGATCGGGGTCCAGAAACCGCGACAGCAGCGCCTCTTCGGCCTCGGTGATATAGCCAAGAACCTGCCCGGTGCGCAGCGTCAGCGCCGCCGCGTTCCAGTCACCCGACCGGGCAAGGCAAAAGATCCGCGCCGGAAAGGTGGGGGCAAGGCCGGGGCTCTCCACCATGATCCGGCAACCGCGATCCTCTTCCCCCGTCAACAGCGCCACGTCGAAACTGCGGCGGAACAGGTCCGGGTCACGGCTTCCCGCCGCATCCAGTAACGCGCGCGCCTGATCCAGCGCCCCCATATCAAGAAGCTTGTCTATCCGCGCTGTCAGCAGCGCCGCACCGGGCCCGGCATCGGCGGGAGGAACCGCTTCTGCCAGCAGCAGCGTCAGCAACAGGCCCCGCAACGCGGGCAAGCTGTCCACCCGTTCGGCCCCAATCATCGCCACAATCTCGGCGCTCCGCCCGGGTCCCCACAGCACGGCAGGCAGACCCGTCACGGATGGCGTAAGCAGTCCCAGCGCATCCGCCGTCGGCGCACCGATCACGGTTACCGCCACCGCATCCTGTACCACGCCGGTTGATACTGCAGGTGCATCAGGATCAGGCGTCGCCGGGGCAGGGGCGGGCGTTGTCACCGATTGCGACAGCCAGTCGATGGCCGAAAGCGGCTCCTCCGCCGCTGCCATGGCGGGCAGGGCGGTCAGCACCGCCGCGACAGTCGCCCTTCGCAGCAGCCTAATCGGCATTCAGCGTCACCGGAACCTTAACCTCGGCCTGATCGGGGGCCATGTCGCCCAGATAGGCATACCCCGTCAGCCCGATGAAACCCAGGATCGCCAGTACCAGCAGCGCCTTGATGATCCGCCCCATCTACCTTGCCTCGTCTTCTTCCTGTCCGTTCGTTGCGGACCTTGCAGCCTGTCGCGGCCGTCCTGTCGTCTTGCCATCACACAAAGACACCAAGCCATTGCCAAGTGATACTCGAAGCGACGGCGAAAGCCACGCCACGCTGCGCGATTATATATGGCTTTCGCGCAGAGTTCACGCCATTGAGGGGTATGAAGAACTGTTTCGGCGGGCGGAAATGCGCCGGACACAGAGGTGTGATGTGGGCTGCGGGTGATGCAACGGCTGAAGAAGACGGTCGTCATGGTCGGCATGATGGGGGCGGGCAAGACAGCGGTAGGCACGGCTGTCGCACGGTCACTGGCCGTGCCCTTCCGTGATTCGGACGAGGAAATCGTCAAGGCCGCCAACCGCTCCATCCCGGAAATCTTCGAACGCGATGGCGAAGGCTTTTTCCGCGCCCGGGAAACCGAGGTGCTGGCCCGCCTGTTACGCGGCGCGCCCTGCATCCTGTCCACTGGCGGGGGCGCCTTTCTGTCCGAGATGAACCGCAGCCTGATCCGCGATGCGGGAACCGCCGTCTGGCTGCGCGCCGATCTTGATCTGCTTTGGCAGCGCGTGCGCCACAAAACCACCCGGCCCTTGCTGCGCACCTCCAATCCGCGCGAAACGCTGCGCCAGCTTTACGAGGCGCGCGTCCCGTTCTACAGCCAGGCTGACATCACCGTGGACAGCGCCGCCGATCTGTCGATCGACGACATGGCCGCCAAGGTGATCGCCGCGCTGAAACAGCGCCCGGATGTGCTGGAAGGGGAATAGGATGGCTGTCGATGTGGTGCCCGTGGCCCTTGGCGACCGCTCCTATGAGGTGCGGATCGGCCCCGGCCTGATCGACAGGGCAGGTGCAGAGATCGTCCCCCTCCTGAAACGCCGCCGCGCTGCCGTCGTCACCGATGAAACCGTGGCCCCGCTGCACCTTGCTCGTCTTGTCGCGGCTCTGGAAGCCGAAGGGATCACCGTCGCGACCCTTTCCCTGCCCGCAGGCGAACAGACAAAGGGCTGGGCCGAATTCGGCCGCTGTGTCGAATGGCTTCTGGAACAGAAGGTCGAACGCCGCGATATCGTGGTGGCCTTTGGCGGCGGTGTGATCGGCGATCTGGTGGGCTTCGCTGCCGCCGTCCTGCGGCGCGGTGTGCGTTTCGTGCAGATCCCCACCACGCTGCTGGCGCAGGTCGACAGCTCCGTCGGCGGCAAGACCGGGATCAACACCCCGCAGGGCAAGAACCTTGTCGGCGCCTTTCATCAACCCTCACTGGTGCTGGCCGATACGCTGGTGCTGGAATCGCTGCCCACCCGCGATTTTCTGGCGGGCTATGGCGAGGTGGTCAAATACGGCCTTCTTGGCGATGCCGCGTTCTTCGACTGGCTTGAAGTGAACGCCCCCGATCTGTCGTCGGATGCAGACAAGCGCCAATACGCAGTGCGCCGCTCGGTCGAGATGAAGGCCGGGATCGTGTCGCGCGACGAAACCGAAGAAGGCGAACGCGCGCTGCTGAACCTCGGCCATACCTTCTGCCATGCGCTGGAAAAGGCCACGGGTTATTCCAGCCGCCTTCTCCACGGCGAAGGCGTGGCCATCGGCTGCGCGCTCGCGTTTGAACTGTCACAGCGCCTGGGTCTGTGCGCGCAGGAAGCCCCCAGCCGCGTGCGCGCCCATCTGCGCGCCATGGGCATGAAGTTAGACCTCGCCGATATCCAAGGCGATCTGCCGGGGGCCGAGGCGCTGGTCGCCTTGATGGGTCAGGACAAGAAGGTGATCGACGGCCGCCTGCGCTTCATCCTTGCGCGCGGCATCGGTGAGGCTTTCGTCGCCGAAGACGTACCGCCCGATCTGGTAACGGCGCTTCTGACCGATGCCCTCGCCACCCGGCCGTAATCAGAACAGAACCTTGTAGCTGTTGCCCAGCGTATCGGTCGCCGTTCCGGTGCCGCTCGTTGTGCCGCTGCCCATGACAAAGGTGCCCTGCACGATGGTGCCGTCCTTGCACACGGCATAAAGCTCGCCCGAATTCACGCCCGCCACCGTTTCGCGGTCACGCCCCAGCCGCCCGCCCAGATCGCGGATCGACAGGTTGATCCCGCGCTCCTTGGTCACCACGGTCGGTGCCACGCTGGTCCACGTCCCGTTGCAGCGCGCGCCTTTCGGGATGCGGAAACTCAGCGACCCGGAATTGTCATCGCTGTTGGTGGCCGTGGCCCGGATGACCGGCGGTGGCACCTGTGCGGCCAGCGGCCCCGTGGTGGGATAAAGCTGCATCTCCTTGGACGCGCCGCAGGCGGTCAGCAGGCCAAGGGACAAAAGGGCAAGGGCGCGATGCAAGGGAAACCCCATCTAAGTGAAGGACTCTGTGGCCGCGGAACCTAAGCCCAGCCAAGGCCGGGGACAATGCCCCGTGCAGCCCCCGCCGGTCACAGTTTCGCAACTGTGGCCTTTGTGCGGGACTGTGGTAGGTCTGGCACTGGGCAACGGGGCAGGGGGCAAGGGTGCGGGCAGCGGTGGCTTTTCTGGCGATGCTGGCCATCGTCCTGTCTGTCTGGATGCTCGAGGCGGGGCGCATGGGCCTGTCGATAACGCCCTTCGCCGTGCCTGACGGCCCCCCCGCGACGCTCTTCCTTGCCCCCGGCGACGATCCCGCGCCTGTGGTGGTGGTGGCCCATGGCTTTGCCGGATCACGGCAATTGATGGAACCCTTCTCGCTTGCGCTGGCTCGGGCCGGATACATCGTCGTCAGCTTTGATTTCAAAGGCCATGGCCGCAACCCGCGCCCGATGACCGGGGATGTCACCACGGTCAACGGCACCACAAGGCTGCTGCAAGAGGAACTCCGGACCGTCGCCCGCGCCGCTCTGGCCCATCCCCGTGCCGATGGGCGCTTGGCCTATCTCGGCCATTCGATGGCCTCCGACATCATCATTCGCGCCGCATTGGACGATCCGCCCGTTCAGGCGGTGGTGGCCGTCTCGGCCTTCTCGCAGGCCATCACCGCCGACCGTCCCGCCAATCTGCTGATGATCACCGGTGAATGGGAGGGGATGCTGCGGACCGAGGCGCTGCGCGTCCTCCACCTGACCGATCCGCAGGCTCACGAAGGGCAGGTCGTGGGCTCCATGGCCGAAGGCTCCGCCCGGCAGGCGGTCATCGCGCCGAATGTGGAACATGTGGGCGTGCTCTACGCCCCCACCGCCCTGAACGCCGCAACCGCATGGCTGGACGCCGCCTTTGGCCGCAGCGGCGCACAGCCCGCACAGGCGCGTGGCGGATGGATCCTGCTGCTGCTTGCAGGCCTTACGGCGCTGGCCTGGCCGCTCGCCCGCGCCTTGCCCGCTGTAAGGACGGCCCCGCAAATGCCGCTCCCGTTGCGCCCCTTCCTGATCGCTGCTGTGTTGCCCGCGCTGGTGGTGCCGCTGATCCTCGCGCCTTTCGATATCAGGGTATTGCCTGTGCTGGTGGCAGATTACCTCGCCCTGCATTTCGCCGCTTTTGGTGCCATCACCTTGGCGGTGCTGTCCCGAACCGGGCGCCTGCGCGGGCAGTTTCCCCTGCGCGTCTGGCCCATGGCTGCGCTGGTGGGGCTGGCCGCGCTGCTGGCCTTCGGTCTGGCACTGGACCGCTATGTCGCCAGCTTCCTGCCCCATCCGGGCCGGATCGCGGTGATCGCTGGTCTGGCGCTGGGGGCCATACCCTATTTCCTTGGCGATGCGTTGCTGACCGAAGCCGGGCGCGCGCCCCTGTGGCGCGTGCTTCTCGTGCGCGGCGCTTTCCTGATGTCCCTCGTCGCGGCTGTGGCGCTGAACTTTGACCGGCTGATGTTCCTCCTGATCATCCTGCCGGTGATCGTGCTGTTTTACATGCTCTTTGGCACCATGGCGGGTTGGGTCGGGCGGCGCACGGGCTATGCTGCCGTGGGCGGGCTGGGCTTTGGCCTGATGCTGGCCTGGTCGCTGGGGGTGACATTCCCGATGTTTGCCTGACCTTCGGCAGGCAAAACTGTAACGTCAGGTTGACACATTTTCTGGACGCCGCCGCCGCCGCAGGCTAGCCTCATCCACAGGGGCCCCTCCGGCCCGCGAAAGCCGCAGTCATGCCCGATGGCCCGATCCCGCCGGTCCCCGGCCTTTACGCCCCCAGCCTTGGCGGTGCGCCGCGTCCGGGGCTCTGCACCGATTGCGGTGTCTCGCGCATGGGCGACGGCAAGGCCTGCGGCCGCGCCTGCCAGTTCATCGCCCCCGATTATCCTGGACTTGAAACCGAAACCCACGGCCACACCGCCCGGCCGGAACAGGGCGAAGAAGCCTTCTTCGGCGTCACCCGCCGGATGCTGCGCGCGCGGATGACGTCACCGCAGCCCGGCGCGCAATGGACCGGGATCACCACGGCGCTAGCCGCGCGCTTGCTGGAAACCGGGGCGGTGACCGCTGTGCTGGCCACGGCACCCGATCCGGCCGACCGCTGGAAACCCTTGCCCGTCATCGTGACCGATCCCGCCCAACTGGCACAGGTGCGCGGCATGCGCATGGGTTTTGGCCCGACGCTGGCCCTGCTGGAACCCGCCGCCGCCGCCGGGCACCGCCGCATCGCGCTGGTGGGCATTCCCTGCCAGGTCCATGCCCTGCGCGCGCTTGAGGCGGAATTGGGGTTCGAACGCATATACGTCATCGGCACCCCCTGTTCCGACAACACGACGACCGAGAACTTCCACCACTTCCTGGCCCAGATCGACCCAAGGCCAGAAGCGATCAGCTATCTCGAATTCCGCGCCGATTACCGCGTGGAATTGCGCTATGACGATGGCCGTCCCACCCGTACCGTGCCCTTCCTTAAGCTGCCGCTGTCCAAACTGCCTGCCGATTTCTTCCCGATGACCTGCAAGACCTGCGTCGATTACACCAACCGTCTGGCCGACATCACCGTGGGCTATATGGGCGGTGATGGCGACCAGTGGGTGATCACCCGCAATGAACGGGGAGAGGAACTGCTGGCCTTGCTGGCAGACGAACTCACCCTCAAACCCCTGACGGACAAGGGCAAACGCGCAAGTGCCGTGCGCGGCTTTCTGGCCAATACCGAACGCGCCGCAGGTGGCCTTCCGCTGCGTTCCATGCCTGATTGGGCGCGCCCCATCGTGGCCTTTCTGCAACCCCGCATCGGCCCGCGTGGCATTGAATTCGCCCGCGCACGGGTTGAGATGAAGGCGATCGAAACTGTCCTCCACCTGCGCCGCGCCTTTCCGGCCCGCATGAAGAACATGATCCCCGCCCATGTCTGGCGTCTGGTCGCACCTTATGGCCTGACCCCCGAAGCGGATGAGGAAAAGAAGTAATCGGCACGCGTCCCCGTTCCGGGGCCGCGCCTTCCTTTTGCCTCGCCGGCGCGCAGTCGCGCTTGGCTCAGGGGGCAGGGGGCCTGCCGCCCCCTCTGCCCTCGCTGACGCTCGGTCATTCACCCCCCGCGGGTATTTGCCGCCAAGATGAAAGAGAGGCGGACCATGCCCATTCATCTTGGCCCAAATACCCATGCAACGATCAGATCTCGCGCAGCGCTGGGGGGCTTGCATTGGCCTTGTCCTGCGCCCATCGTGGAAAAAAAGGGGGGTGGAAATGGAAACGGTTCCGGCACGGCGGGGCAGGGCGGTCAGGCTGCAGGCAGGGCAGGCAATCCGCATCGTCAACACACATGGCACCCAAGTGGTGGACACATGGGCCTTCAACGCCACCGATCCGGGCGAGTTCCTGTCGATGGAGCATCTTCACGCCAATCTCGGCGCGGTCTTCCCGGCCAAGGGGGATGCATTGGTCACCAACCGCCGCCGCCCGATCCTTGTGATGGAGGAGGATACTTCCCCCGGTCGCCATGACACGGTGATCGCCGCTTGCGACATCCATCGCTACCAATCGCTGGGCTGCACGGCCTATCACGACAATTGCACCGACAACCTGCATGCCGCGCTGGCAATGATCGGCTTTCCGCGCACCGAATGTCCGGCGCCCTTGAACCTGTGGATGAACATCCCCATTGCCGATGACGGGCGCATCACCTGGGGCGAGCCTTTGTCAAAACCCGGGGATCATGTGGTCTTGCGCGCGCAGATCGATTGCGTTGTGGTGATGTCGGCCTGTCCGCAGGACATGATCCCGATCAATGGCAAGGATTGCACCCCTGTCGAGGTGCATTTCGATGTGATCGGCTGACCGCCGCGCCACACGAAAGGGCCCATAGCAAAGGGAATACCGCCATGACCCGAAACCCGATCCTGACATTCCACGGGGCCGCGCGGGCGGTGACCGGGTCCTGCTTCCGGCTGGAAACAGCCTCGGGTGTGGTGCTCATCGATTGCGGCATGTTTCAGGGGTCAAAGACAGAAAAGACCCTGAACTACCGCCCCTTTCCCTTTGACGCGGCCGCGATGTCCGCCGTCCTGCTGACCCATGCCCATATCGATCATTCCGGCCTTTTGCCCAAACTGGCCCGTGACGGTTTCACCGGCCCCATCCACGCCACCCCGGCCACGGTGGATCTTTGCGGCGTGATGCTGCCCGACAGCGCCCATATCCAGGAGAGCGAGGTTGAAATGCTCAACCGCCGCAACCGCCGCCGGGGCGGGGCGGATGTGGCACCGATTTATGATGGCAAGGATGCCGAGGCGACGCTGGCCCTGCTGCGGCCGCAGGAGATGGACACATGGTTCCAGGTTCTGCCGGGCTGCCGCGCCCGGTTCTGGAATGCAGGGCATCTGCTGGGCTCAGCTTCCATCGAGGTCGAACTGACTGCCCCCAACACGCCCCTGCGCCTGCTGTTTTCTGGCGATATCGGCCCCGATGCCAAACTTCTGCAATCCGATCCCGAAGGCCCCGCTGGCCTTGATTACGTGATCTGCGAATCCACCTATGGCGATACCGACCGGGTTGAGGCCAGCGCCGAACACCGCCGCGCCACATTGCGCGATGAGGTGCGCGCGGCATGGCGCGACGATGGCGTGCTGCTGATCCCCACCTTTGCCGTGGAACGCGCGCAGGAGCTGATCGCGGATCTGTCCACCCTGATGATGGCGGGCGACATCCCCTTTTGCCCCATCCATGTCGACAGCCCGATGGCCACCCGCGCCACGGCCCTGTTCCGCAAACATGCGCGCGAGTTGGAAAACGGTGCGGCGCTGGTGGAGGGGCTCCAATCCAGCCACCTGCATTTTTCCGAAAGCGTCGAGCAGTCGCGCGCGCTTGCCACCGCACGCGGCTTTCACATCATCCTTGCCGCCTCGGGCATGTGCGAGGCGGGCCGCATCCGCCACCATCTGAAGAACTGGATCGCGCGCGAGGCGGCGACACTGTTGCTGGTGGGCTATCAGGCCGAGGCGACGCTGGGCCGCCTGTTGCAGGACGGCGTGGCCCAGGTGCGCATTCAGGGCGAGGAGTTTCCCGTCCGCGCGCGGATCCGGTCCATTGATCTGTACTCCGGCCATGCCGACGGGCCGGAACTGGCGCAATGGATCACCGAGCGTGCGCCGATCCGGCACGGGCTGTTTCTGGTGCATGGCGAGGAAGAGGCGATGGCGGGCCTTGCCGCGCGGCTGACGGCCCTGCCTGCCGAACGCATCGCCGTGCCCGCCCTGGATGACAGCTACAACCTGACCGCCAATGGCTTTGTCCGCCGTGCGAATGCCGAACCGCCCCGCCTTGCCCCGGAACAGGTGGCGCGGATGGATTGGCACAATGATGTGTCGCGCCTGATCCTTGATATCAACGAAGCCTTGCGCAGCACGGCCGATGAACGCGGCCGAAACGCCCTGATCCGCCGCCTGCGCCGTGCGCTGGATGAGGATGGACTGCCGCCCCCGCGCCATCCGTCCCGTCACCGGCATTAGTCAGGTTGCATCAAGGTCGTTCAGTCACAGACTGACGCAAGAGGACATGGAAACTTGCAAGACCTGTCGATGTCACCCTTCGTGCTGCTCGGTCGCAACGCCGTCAGATACGCGACCGACGTGTTCCTCGTGGTCAGCTTTGTCTACATCTCCTCCGAGATTGTGGCTGAATACCAGTTGGGCGGGCAGGCCTTCAAACAGGGGGATTGGCTGATCAACAATCACGGCGAATATGTCCGCCGCGGGATATTCGGATCAGGCATACTGGCCGCAAGCGACAGTCTGGGAATTGGTCCGCTGTTGCTGGTCTGTGGGCTTCAGATTGCTTTGTTTGCCGTCCTTTACGGATGCTTTCGCCTGATTGTCCATCAGGCGGATGGGCCCTTGTTCTGGATACTTCTGATCCTTTCCCCTGCAATGTTCGCGGTGTTCTGGGTTGCAGATTCAGGGGGATCGGCGCGAAAGGAGCTTCTGGCATTCACTGGCCTCGCCCTGTCCACATTGGGGGCCTTGCGTCAGAAGATGGTCCTTTTCTGGATCGGGGTCGCGGTCTTTTGCCTGGGCTTTATCGGGCATGAAGCGATGATCCTGTTCATTCCCACATTCCTTGCAATCCTTTTCGTTTCCGGGCTGAAGGCCAGGGCCAAGACGCAGGCTTGGGCTGCCGCAATGCTCGTTTTGTGCGCCGCTGCGTTTTCGCTCGGCTACACCGTAAAATTCTTCAGTGTCGAAAACACCGCTTCCGTCTGCGCGCCCCTGCAGCAACGCGGTCTTGAGGAAAGCATATGCACCGGTGCGATCATCTGGCTGGGCGCCGATAGCGCCATAGCTGAGCAAGTGGTCAGGGATCAGTTGACCACGCCGAACGTGCTGGGTTTTGTCGGCACCTACATCGCCGCGCTCCTGCCTCTCATGTTTCTGGTCTGGGTCCGCAAAGGGAAGATCGTCCATTTTCTGGGTCTTGTTCTGCTCGGGATGCCATTTTTGCCGCTGTACTTCATCGCCATCGACTGGGGGCGATGGATGAGTTTCCATGTGTTTTCAGCTTCGCTGATCCTGGCCTGTGTGATGGCGCATGACCGGGGAGGCAGTCCGAAACGCGGGTTGGAACGCATTGCCGTTCTTCTTGCCGGCCTGTCCTTGCTCATCTCGCCGTTGCACACCATTGGGGCGGCCGAATGGGGCGCCCTGGGGCGCCTGGTCAGCGTCGTGGTCAATGCGCTGACCTGACACAAAACCTGCAAGCCCGTCTGTCGCCAGACCGTCGCGCCGGGCAAGGCGCGGTTCTGCAGGGCTTTGTCTCCACGGCACGATATGTGTTTGACCCTTGTCTTGAAACGATGCGGGCGTCAGTAAGGGGCCGATCAGTCAAGGGTTCCGACAATGGCACAAGGGTTCGGCTTCACCGTTCAGGCCACCGATGGCAAAGCGCGGACGGGCGTCATCGCAACCACGCGGGGCGAGATTCGCACGCCTGCCTTCATGCCCGTGGGCACCGCCGCCACGGTCAAGGCCATGCTGCCCGAAAGCGTGCGGGCGACGGGGGCCGATATCCTCTTGGGCAACACCTATCATCTGATGCTGCGCCCCACGGCGGAACGCATCGCGCGCCTTGGTGGCCTGCACCGATTCATGAACTGGGATCGCCCGATCCTTACCGATTCCGGCGGGTTTCAGGTCATGTCGCTGGCCAGTTTGCGCAAGCTTACCGAAGAAGGGGTGCGTTTTTCCTCGCATATCGATGGGTCAAAACACATGCTCTCGCCCGAACGCAGCATGGAGATCCAGAAGCTGCTGGGTTCCGACATCGTGATGTGTTTCGACGAATGCCCCGCGCTGCCCGCGACCGAGGCAGAGGTTGCGAAATCCATGCAACTGTCCATGCGGTGGGCGCAGCGGTCACGCGATGCCTTTGGCGACAGGCCGGGCCATGCGCTTTTCGGCATCATGCAAGGGGGCGTGACGCGCGACTTGCGCGAGGAATCGGCGCGTGCGCTGATCGACATCGGTTTTGACGGATACGCCGTGGGCGGGCTTGCGGTGGGCGAAGGGCAGGAGGCGATGTTCGATGTGCTGAACTACGCCCCCGGCTTCCTGCCCGAGGACAAGCCGCGCTATCTGATGGGCGTGGGTAAGCCCGATGATATCGTGGGGGCCGTGGAACGCGGTATCGACATGATGGATTGCGTCCTTCCCTCCCGTTCCGGCCGCACCGGGCAGGCCTGGACACGGCGGGGACAGATCAACATCAAGAACGCGCGCCATCAGGATGACCCCCGCCCCTTGGACGAGCATTGCACCTGCCCGGCCTGCCGGAACTATTCCCGCGCCTATCTGCACCATGTGAACAAGGCGGGCGAGATCATCGCCTCCATGCTGATGACATGGCACAACCTGCATTATTATCAGGAACTGATGCAGGGTCTGCGCGATGCCATCGCGGCGGGCGAACTTTCCGCCTTTGTGGCAAACTTCCACGCCCAACGGGCGATGGGGGATATCGACCCGCTTTAGGCCACCCGCCGCTTGATCCGGCTGAAGGCTACTGGCGTTACCCCGATGAACCGCGCCACATCGCCCTGTGGCAGGCGGGCCAGCGCCGCCGTGGCATGGGTCCGCAAGGCACGATAGCGCGCCTCGGGCGTCAGCGTCAGCAGCGCCGCTTCGCGCGCCTGCTTGCGCGCCAGAACCCAGGCGGCAAAGGCATCATAGGCGGCGCGCACCGCCGTATCCCCGGCCACCGCCTCCTGCACGAATGGGCGCGGCAGCCGCACGATCCGGCAGGGCTCCAGACAATCGGCGCCATAGCTTTCTCCCGGCGCTGCATCGCTGGCTCCGCGCCCGGAAAACACCCCCTGATCAAGGATGAAACTCTTGATCCATGCCTCGCCGTCCTCGGTCGTGTAGACCAGCTTTACCAGCCCCGACAAAAGCAGAAACACATCCGCGGTTTCATCCCCTGCCGCAAAGGCCGCCGCGCCCTTGGGCAGATCGCGCGGTGACCAAAGCCGCGCGGCCTCGGCCCGCGGTCGCAATGCGGCGATCAGGGCAGGGGCTGTTGTGCCCATCTCTAAACCCAGGTTCACGACGTCTGCCTCTGTGCTGCCTATCCCTTGCGGGCGAATCCAGATCAGAGGTTGCCATGCCGAACCCGCTTTCCCAACCCACAACCATCCTTCTCACCGGGGCCACATCCGGCATCGGTGCCGCCCTCTGCGCGCGCCTTCTGCGCCGGGGCCATACCGTCATCGCCCTGTCCCGCCACGCGGCGCATCTGCCCGCCCAACCGGGCCTGATCGCCATCAACGCCGACCTGACCGATCTGCCCGCAATCCCCGCCCTTGCCCAACGTCTGCTGGCGGAACATCCCGCGCTGTCGATCCTCATCAACAATGCCGCGGTCCAGCATGCCCATGCCCTTGCCGACCCTAACTCCACCCCCGCGCGGCTGATCGAGGAAGCGGCGCTGAACCTCGCCGCCCCGGCTTTGCTGACGCAGGCGCTGCTGCCGCATCTCATCGCCAGACCGGCCGGGGCAATCGTAAACCTGTCCTCTGGTCTTGCGACCTTTCCGAAAGAACAGGGCGGGCTTTACTCGGCCACCAAGGCGGGCCTTTCCTCCTTTACCACCTCGCTCCGCTGGCAGGCCGAAGCCACGCCGCTTCTAGTATTCGAGGTGATCCTTCCCCTCGTTGACACGCCCATGACGGCAGGCCGGGGCAGGGGAAAGATCACCCCCGATCATGCGGCCGAAACGGTCCTTGCCGGCATCACAGCCCGGCGCCCGACCATCCGCGTCGGTGCTGCCCGCGCGCTGCCGCTGATTGCAGCACTGGCCCCTTGGGCCGGTCGCCGCCTGTTGCGCGGGGCGTGAGCAGATGAAGGATCTCTTGCGCATCGGCCTCATCCTTGGGCTCGCCTTCGCCTCCACATTCCTAATGATCCGCGCCCTTGGCCTGCTGCCCGAGGACGGCGTTATCGCTTGGCTCGAATCCCTGCGCGACATCCATCCCGGCAGGTTGATGGCCGGGGTCGTCGCACTCCTTCTCCTCGACCTTCTGATCGCCGTTCCTACCATGACCACCATCCTGATCGCAGGTTGGCTCCTCGGTCCGGTCCTCGGCGGAATGACTGCGGCCCTTGGCCTGATGCTCATGGGGGGCATCGGCTATGCCCTCGGGCGCATATTCGGTCGCCCCATCCTGCAACGTCTTTTCAAGGATGACACGCGCCTTGCCGGGGTTGAAGCTGCCTTCGCCCGCAATGACTTGCTGACCCTTGCGGTCTGTCAGGCCCTGCCGATCCTGCCGGAACTCTCTGCCACCCTCGCGGGCATCGCCCGCATGAACCCGCTGCGCTTTGCTCTCGGCTATGGTCTGGGTGTGATCCCCTTTGCCTTCATCGTCGCGGCGGGTGGCGCGGCCTCCACCCCCGATGACCTGCGCCCCGCCATCCTGACCGTGATCGCCATCACGGCCATATTGCTGATCCTGTGGCGTCTTTTGCTGCGGCCCCGCCGTTGATGCGGCACGATCCGTGCAAAGGGGCAGGCAACCGCGACAACAAAGGCATATCCATCCGACCAAAGCCCGCTTGCCCCCGCCCAATCACGGGCGCATCATTGCCGACAAGTTGACGTGAAGGCGTGGTTGACTCGCCCCTGCCGGAACACCAGATATGGATGCCAAAGGGGAAGGCCAAGCGCTGCCGCTGTTCGGGGCCGGTGCCTTCCTGCCAGACAAGGAAACAAGATGAGCGATATTCTTTCCCCCAGCTATCCGGTGCTTCCGCTCCGCGATATCGTGGTCTTCCCGCACATGATTGTCCCGCTCTTTGTCGGACGCGAGAAATCCGTGCGCGCGCTGGAAGAGGTGATGGCAGATGACCGCCAGATCCTGCTGTCCAGCCAGATCGACCCGTCGGTTGATGATCCCGGCACCGATGCGATCTACCGCGTTGGCGTGCTGGCCAATGTTTTGCAGTTGCTGAAACTGCCCGATGGCACCGTCAAGGTGCTGGTCGAAGGCAAGACCCGCATCAAGATCACCGATTTCGTTCCCAATGACCGCTTCTTCGAGGCGCGCGTCGAAACCCTGTCGGAAACGCTGGGCGACAAGGCATCGGTCGATGCCCTGATCCGCGCCGTGGCCGAGGAATTCGAACGCTACGCCAAGATCAAGAAGAACATCCCCGAAGAGGCGCTCTCGGCCGTGGCCGAAACCCGCGAACCCGCCCGTCTGGCCGATCTGGTGGCTGGCCATCTGGGGGTTGAGGTCGGACAAAAGCAGGAACTGCTGGAAACGCTGCAGGTCTCTGACCGGCTGGAAAAGGTCTATGGCCAGATGCAGGGCGAAATGTCCGTCCTGCAGGTGGAGAAAAAGATCAAGTCCCGCGTCAAGACCCAGATGGAAAAGACCCAGCGGGAATATTACCTGAACGAACAGATGAAGGCGATCCAGCGCGAGCTGGGCGATGGCGAAGAAGGCCAGAACGAAATCGCCGAACTCGAAGACCGCATCCGCAAGACCCAGCTGTCCAAAGAGGCCCGCGAAAAGGCGGATGCCGAGTTGAAAAAGCTGAAATCCATGTCGCCCATGTCTGCCGAGGCGACCGTGGTGCGCAACTATCTCGATTGGCTCTTGGGCGTGCCGTGGGGTGTGAAATCCCGCGTCAAGAAAGACCTGTTCAAAAGCCAGGAGGTTCTCGACAAGGATCACTACGGTCTGGACAAGGTCAAGGAACGCATCGTCGAATACCTGGCCGTGCAGGCCCGCAGCGCAAAACTTAAAGGACCGATCCTCTGCCTCGTCGGCCCCCCCGGCGTGGGCAAAACCTCGCTTGGCCGGTCGGTCGCCAAGGCGACGGGTCGCGAATTCATCCGCATCTCGCTGGGCGGCGTGCGCGATGAATCCGAAATCCGTGGCCACCGCCGCACCTATATCGGCTCCATGCCCGGCAAGATCATCCAGGCGCTGAAAAAGGCGAAAACCACCAACCCGCTCATCCTGCTCGATGAAATCGACAAGATGGGTCAGGATTTCCGTGGTGACCCGGCATCCGCGATGCTCGAGGTGCTGGATCCCGAACAGAACGCGACCTTCGTCGACCACTACCTTGAGGTGGAATACGATCTGTCCAACGTGATGTTCATCACCACGGCGAACTCCTACAACATGCCAGGGCCGCTTCTGGACCGGATGGAGATCATCACGCTTGCGGGCTACACCGAGGATGAAAAGCGCGAAATCGCCAAGCAGCACCTGATCCCCAAGCAGATCGCCAATCATGGCCTGCGCAAGGGTGAATTTGCCATCTCTGACGCGGCGCTGACGGAAATGATCCGCACCTACACGCGTGAGGCGGGGGTTCGGAACCTGGAACGCGAAATCGCCAAACTGGCCCGCAAGGCCGTGACGGAAATCGTCAAGAAGCAGGGCAAGACCGTCGAGGTGTCGCCCGAAAAGCTTGAGGAATATCTGGGCGTGAAGCGCTTCCGTTACGGTCTGGCCGAAAAGGAAGATCAGGTCGGTGTCGTCACCGGTCTCGCCTGGACCTCTGTCGGCGGCGACCTTCTGTCGATCGAGGCGCTCAAACTCCCCGGCAAGGGGCGGATGAAGACGACCGGCAAACTCGGCGACGTGATGAAGGAATCGATCGAGGCGGCGGCGTCCTATGTCCGCTCCATCAGCCCCGAACTGGGGGTGAAACCGCCGAAGTTCGAGGCCATCGATATCCACGTCCACGTTCCCGAAGGCGCCACGCCCAAGGATGGCCCCTCGGCCGGCCTTGCCATGGTCACCTCCATCGTGTCGGTGCTGACGGGTATTCCCGTCCGCAAGGACATCGCCATGACGGGCGAGGTTACGCTGCGTGGCAACGCGCTGGCGATTGGCGGCCTGAAGGAAAAGCTGCTCGCAGCCCTGCGCGGCGGGATCAAGACGGTGCTGATCCCCGAGGAAAACGCCAAGGACCTGGCCGAGATTCCGGCAAATGTCCGCGAAGGCCTCAACATCATTCCCGTGTCCCACGTGAAAGAGGTGCTGAAACTGGCGCTGGTGCGTGCCCCGGAACCGGTGGAATGGGATGAGGCGGCAGAAGAAGCCGCCGCCGCTGCCCGCGCCGCCGCTGCCGATGCCTCGCGTGCGCAGGTCGCGCATTAAAGCCGATCCGTCATGATGACAGGGCAGGGGGCGCAGCACAGGCTGCGCCCCCTTGCCATTCCGCCCCATAGCCTGAAAATTCGCGTCCCCGTGCAACCGCAAAGGTGGAAATGGGCGGCCAAGCGGGATAATCTAAAGACAATCGCAACAAGGTCGGTCCCCGACCAGCAACAGGGCAGTAAAGTAATGGCCATCGGTTCCGCCAAGAAACCCGACACACGGAAATCCTCCGCCACCGCGAAACCCGCCGCCAAGGCGGCAAAGCCGGTGGCGAAAGCTGCGCCCGTGGCAACGGTCGCGGCGCCCAAGTCCGTGGCGCCGGTCGCAGCGTCTGAATCCGTGACGGAAATCATCCTCACCCCGGACATGCCTGATGATAAACCGTCGCGCGGCGCCACCCCGCAGCTGAAGAAAAAGGAACTTGTAGCCCGCGTCGTCGCCGCGCTTGACGGCAAGAAGAAGGGCAGCGTGAAAGAGATCGTCGAAGCCACCCTCGCCGCTATGGGCGAAGCGCTGCAGAAAGGCGAATCCCTGAACATCCCACCTTTCGGCCGTGCCCGCGTCGCCCGCCAAAAGGGCGAAGGCGCCGATCAGATGACCACCGTCCGCCTGCGCGGCGCCGGGTCAAAGAATGCGCCCAAAGCGCCGAAACAGGCCCTTGCAGAGGTCGGAGAAGACGACTAAACACCGCGCCATCGGGCGATTAGCTCAGCGGTAGAGCGCTTCGTTCACATCGAAGATGTCAGCGGTTCAAATCCGTTATCGCCCACCATCCATACTCTCAAAACGCCTCGGTTTTTTTCCGAGGCGTTTTGTTTTGCGGCCTCTGCCCAAAGCCATTGAACCCAAGCCCGATCATGCAATAGCCCACCGCGCCCCGGATTTCGGGGTTTAGGGGTTTCTTCGGCGATGCACAGGGCGATGTCATCACCAACATCCAGCGTGTCATCGGCTCTTCGCATAGTGACACGCTTTTTGGTGGCACCCAGAACGATGTCCTGGTGGGTGGTGCTGGAGCCGATCCCATCAAGGTCAACGGCGGAGATGACCGTCTGGCGGGCGGATCGGGGGCTGGCACGTTCATTTTCAGCCGGGGCTTCGGGTCCGACCAAATCACCGAGCTTTCGCAAGATGACCTGATCGCGCTGGATCTTGACGCCTGGGGCACAGCCGAGGTGGGCGATGCAAGCCGGTGGATCGAACTTTACGGTCATCAGGTCGGCAGTTTTGTCGAGTTTCGCCTCAGCGAAAAGGATATCCTGCGGATCGGCAACATGACACTCGAAGCCTTGGCCCCGTCCATCATCCTTTGGGATTGATCCGGGCTTCGGGCGGCTCGCCAAGCCAATCCTCAATCGCGCGGTGTCCTGCCGTAAGGCCGCGCCGCGCGATTGAACTCTCGCCTCCCGCCCGGAATTCGGCCCGGCAAGACGGACCATCCTTCCGGCAACCGCCCTCGTGTTTTCCCCTTGGGCGGTTGTCCTCATGGCGTCATGGCCGCCGCCAACCCCGCACGGGAAACCCCGCTCAGGGTCAGGCAGCCTGATGAAAGCTAAGCGATTTCAGGCAAAAGGTGATCGGAGCTTCGATCGTCGGAATTCCCATGCTCTTTGGTGACCGGCAATTCCGCGCCTGAAAGATGATCTCGACCGGCGTTTCAAAATCTTCGGCAACAAAGGGGATGCGGACCGCCACCTCGTCCGTCTCGCCCTTGCTCCATTCCACCTCGGTCACCGGCCCGCCATTGATGCTGATGCCGATCGCCTGCGGACGCAGGAAATCCGCATGGTTGAACGGACGCAGCAGCAAGTTCGCGACCACCTCACCCGAACTTGGGGTCAGCAGGTTTGTGCGCAGCCGCGAAAACTTGGCCGTTCCCCAGATCCCCTCAGCCCCTTCATGCCCCAGATCAAGGAAAGCGAAATGGCGGCGATGCTTGCTTTCCTCGAACTGGGAAAAGGAAACCGCCGTCCCCAGCGCCACGCCAGAGGCACCCAGACGCAAGACCTCTTCCCTCGGAAAACTGTCGACATAGCTCTGGAAGTCGAACCTCGGCAGCGGCATCGGCTCGGCGCGCAACGCTTCTTCCAGACTGTCGAACCGTTTCACGGCAAACCGCCCGGTGCCATAGTAGTAATCATAGTATTTCAGGTCATCTTCCCCCCCCACAGGGGCAAGCCAGCAGGCCGGAATACCAAGGCTTTCCGCAAAGATCAGGCCATGCAGCGAACTCGATACCACGCGGTCCGCGCCGATGATCGCTTCGATCATCTGCATCGGCGTGCAATCGACGGAAACGAAATGCTGACCATGGCGGTAATGCTTGCGCCGCAGAACCATGTCGTCGCGGTAATGCGGGATGATCCGATAACCGCCTGTCTTCGCGCCTTGCCGCGCACGGGCGACCTCACCCGCAAACAGATGCGGGATCAGACAGCCCGGATCGAACAGGTGATTGACCTTCGATATGTCGATCCCATGCCGACGCACCATATCCAGCGTCAAAGGCCCGCGCACCGCATGGACGCTCAATTCCTTAACATTTTCATTGAGCATCATCTTGGTCCCCTTCATCCCGGACCCCCAGATGATGTCACCCTGCGATGCCGTATGGATCACTGACCCGATGGAAATCAGCTTGCGTTGCCCGCCGGTGATCGGCTCCGTCGGGCGCCCCAGCAACGCCTCGACGATGTCCCGGCTCGCGATATCGCCGAAATTCCCGGTCTTGAACTTGCGGTTGCCGATGCTGCCGTCGAACTTCTTGCCAAGACAGTCCCACCACATCAGCGGGATCGGGGCGGTCGCGCGCGGGGCCGCATAGTCGCTGTCCTGCGGCACAGGCGTCGGCTGCATCATGCGCGACAGGGTTGCCACGGCAAAGCCGCCATCGACAGGCTCCAGCGCGGCCTCGACGGCGGCTGTCGGCACCACGGCGATGGCGCAGCTTTCGTCATTGATCCCGTAGGAAATCACCAGATCGCTGCCCACCGCCACCATCCCGCAAGGATAGACAACCTCGGCCACCTCGCCATTCAACCGCGGCATGTCAAAGGTTTCACCCTTGGGATTGGGCAGCTCGAAGGGTTGCGCCGTCGCGGCTGTCACCCGCAAGGGCAGGGCGGCAGGAAAGCTGTAGAAACAGGCGCAATAGACGCGGCCGGATGTGGATTTGAAACTGGAATGCGCCAGCGTGACAAAACGATCGCCGATCCGTAGCGGCTGCGCGCTGCCCCGCAACACACCGTAGAAGGTTTCATATTCGATTTGCCACCCGGCCAGGGATGCAAACCGCCCGTCCAGCCGATCCGGCTGATCCAGATCGAATTGCAGCACGGAAACCGGCGCGATCGAATAGGTGGCATAGACCTCGCCGTCATGGTCAAACAGCATCCAGTTCTTTTCAACCTCGCGGCGCGGCACGCAATTCATCACCCGCGCCTTGCCCGCAGGCATCAGGCCGCCGGCATCCATCTCCATCAGGAACTGGTTGTTGCCGGGCCGGTTCGCGCCATCATTCCACGACAGGAAAAGCCGCCCCTTCAGCGTGAAACAGCGCGGATCAATCGTGCAAATCTCACCACATACGCGGCTGCAATGCATTTTCAGTCTGATTACCACTGCTTAACGGCTCGACAGCCAAATTGGTTTGCATTACCGAAGCGACGCTGTGGTGTGTAATTCTTGGTGCTGTAAATGGTGAAGTCGTCCGTACCGACGGTGGTGAGTTTCTATGCGGGGGCGGACTACTATCACAACGCCGCTGCCACGCTGATCGAAGACTGCGCCCGTCTGGGCCTCAACCACGACATCGTGAATCTCGAGAAACCCGATGACATGGATTGGGCGCAAGTTTGTCGCCTGAAGATCCCGTTCTACAAGACGATGCTGGAAAAGCACCCGGACGGCATCATCTGGGTTGATGTCGATACCCGCATCCTGCGCCCACCCTTGCACCTTTTTGGCCCCAAGCAGGGCAAGGACGTGCGCCGCGGTTATGACATCGGCGCTTTCCTCCGCAATTTCAAAAATTTTCGGGAATATGATCCTGCCCTGTTCGGTCGGCGTTTCCACCCCGGTTTCCTGCATTTCACCGGAACGAAGCGCAGCCGGGATTTCGTCGATCATCTTGCCGCGCTGGAACGGACATCCACAGCCAACGGCACGGATGATTTCTTCCTCGAAGAAGCCTTCCGCTCCTTCGAGCCGGGCCTTGGCATCCATCTGTTCAGCCACGATCTGGTAACCTTCTCGCAGGAGGAGGCCGACAGGAACCCGCGCACCGTGTTCCTGCATGGGGCCAGCGGCAATGTTTCGGCTTTTGTCGACAAGGTCGAACAACATCATGCCGATGCATTCGAACTGGGGCGTGACCGTGCCACGCTGATCCGCCATTTCCGCATCGCGGCCATGCGCGGTCGCCGCGATGAGGCGGAGGCGATCCTGCGCGCCGCCCTGCGCCTTGACCCAACGCACAAGGCCACCGCACTGGTGGCGGCCGAATTCCTCATGCGCGTGCAAAAGCCGAAATCAACCCTGCAAACGCTGCGCAGCGCTTTTGACATGCGCACCGCGCCACCCGAAGCGATCGTTCTGGCCACCGAGGCAAACCTAGCAGAAGAAAACTACCCGGCAGTTGAATTGAATCTTCGGCGCCTGTCCCGGTCCGGTGCCCATGCTGGGTTCTGGCGCAGCCGTTCCTTCCGGCTCGATCTTGAACAGCGGGCCGAAGCCATGGGGCTGACCCCCGAACAACGCCCCGCGCTGTGGTGGATGGAACAACCCTATCCCGGCAATCTGGGCGATATCCTGAACCCCTATATCGTGGAACGGCTCAGCGGCCTGCCGCCCCGCTTCGTGCCAAAGGGCGACGGCATCCTCGCCATCGGGTCGGTCATCAAATTCGCCCGCGAAGGCACCCATGTCTGGGGCGCGGGCACACCCCGCATGACCGACAGCCTGTCGCCAAAGGCCAGCTACCATGCGGTTCGTGGGCCGTTGACGCGGCAGCTTGTGCTGGAAAGCGGTGGCCATGCGCCCGAAATCTATGGCGACCCGGCCATGCTCATGCCTCTGATCCGGCCCGCCGCGCAGAAACGGCACCGGCTGGGTGTCATCCGGCACTACACGCATGCGTCGCTGCCGCTGCAGATTTCCGGTGACGTGGTCGAAATCGGGCTGGATCGGGTTGGGTATTCCGATATCGAACAGTTCACCGATGAACTCACGGCCTGCGAGGCAATCATCTCCACATCGCTGCATGGCCTTATCATCGCACATGCCTATGGAATTCCCACCCGCCGCGCCGTGTTCAGCGCCGCGGACAGGCAGATACCGGGTGATGGCACCAAATTCTCGGATCACTATGCCGCCTTCGGCATCGCTGAGACAGAACCGCTGGACCTGTCCCTTTCCCCGGTCGTGACGGATGCCACCGCCGATCTTTGCTGCGAGGTTGTCACCAGCCCGTTGCAGGCGCTGGCGCTGCTCGACGCTGCTCCCTTTGCCGTTCTGGACGACATGCGCCGGAAAGCGGTGCAATGGGACGAGGCGCAGGAGAAAGCCTATCAGCCGCCGTTGCGGCGCAGCCGGAACTAACGCAGCAGCACGACAGCGTACCGCTTCCTGTCTTGCCGCCGCCGCGCCGTCAACCACACCGTCAGGGGCCGTTCCGCCGGCCCTTGACCCGGCAGCGAAATCGCCTAAAAGCGCGGATGTGGCGTGCCGGGGTGGTTAGCTCAGTTGGTAGAGCGTCTCGTTTACACCGAGAATGTCGGGGGTTCGAGTCCCTCACCACCCACCATGCCCCCGGTCAGCTTTGGTGCCAACGCGTTCACAGCGCCAAAAGGCCCGCCAAACCCACCGCGTCCCGGGCCATCGCCGGCCATACCATCGCCTTTGCCTCTTTATCTTTCCCGACAGACGGGATGATACTCCAAAAGCGCGTCCCTGCAGGCGAACCCCAGGCTGGCTCATGACCCTTTCCTCGATCAGCCCTTTGCTGGACAGCCGTCCTCCGGTCTTTGGCGTTGAGGCCGTTGCGGGCTGGCTGGCCGCCCATTGGGGATTGTCCGGTCATCTGTCCCCGCTGACCTCGGAACGTGACCTGAACCACCGGCTTGACGCGCCACAAGGCCGCTTCGTGGTCAAGATCGCCAATCTGGCCGAGCCCCATGCCATGACCCGGTTCCAGACCCGCGCCCTGCGCCATGCGGCGGGGCACGATCCGGCCCTGCCCATCCCGCATGTCGTGACCACAGCCGATGGCGCCTGCGATGTGATCCTGCCCTCCGGCCATCTGATGCGCGTCCTCACCTGGCTCGATGGTGCGCCCCTCGCCAGCCTGCCGCCCAGCCCCGTGCAGGCCGCAGGCGTCGCGCGTCTGGGCGCGCGGCTGGCGCGGGCGATGCAGGGATTCAGCGATGCCGCCGCCGATCACAGCCTGCAATGGGATATCAAACGCGCGGCACAGCTGCGCCCGCTCTTGCCCCATATCACTGATCCCACCCTGCGCGCCCGCGCCTGCGATACGCTGGACCGTTTCGATGCGCTCATCGCCCCCGCGCTGCCCGCCCTGCGCTGGCAGGTGATCCATGGCGATCTGAATCCGCACAACCTGCTGGGCGATCCGGCCGCGCCCGATCATGTGACCGGCATCCTTGATTTCGGCGACATGGTCCTGACGCCGATGGTCTGCGATCTGGCCATAGCTGCCGCTTATTGCCTGAACCCGGCCGATCCCGCGTCATCACTGGCCGCCTTCGCCGCCGTATGGGCCGACGAATACCCGCTGACCGCCACAGAAATCGCCCTCCTCCCCGATCTCGTCGCCGCGCGCATGGTGACAACGCTGGCCATCACCAGCTTTCGCGCCGCCCGCTACCCGGAAAACGCGCCCTATATCCTGCGCAACTTCCCCTCGGCCGCACAGGGCCTCACGGCCCTCGCCATGGCTGGCTCTGACGCTCTCTCCCGCGCCCTCGCGCGCCTTACCCCGATGGATGCCCCATGACCCGCGATCCCATGCCCAATGCCTTTGTCCCCGGCGCGGGCAATCTTGGCCCGCTGGAGGCTGCGATGGTTGACCGCCGCCAGCACCTGCTGGGCCCCGCCTACAGGCTGTTCTATGAAACCCCGGTCCACTTGCTGCGGGGGCAGGGGGTCTGGCTCTACGATCCCGAAGGCAACGCCTATCTGGACACCTACAACAATGTGGCCTCGGTGGGCCATTGCCACCCCCGCGTGGTGGCCGCCATGGCGGAACAGGCGGCAACGCTGGCCACCCATACCCGCTATCTGCATGATGGTGTGCTGGCCTATGCCGAACGGCTGCTCGCGCATTTCCCGCCCGATCTGGCCCATGTCATGTTCACCTGCACCGGGTCCGAGGCGAATGACCTCGCCCTCCGCCTTGCCCGCGCGGCGACAGGCGGCACCGGCATCATCGTGACACAGAACGCATATCACGGCGTCACCGCAGCGGTGGCCGAATTTTCGCCCTCGCTCGGCCCCGGCGTTCCGCTCGGCGCGCATGTCCGCACCATCCCCGCCCCCGATGCCCGCCAGGGCGACCCCACCGCTACGTTCACCGCCCATGTCCAGGCCGCGATTGACGACCTGCTCCGCCACGGCATCCGCCCGGCGCTCCTGATCGTCGATACCGTCTTCTCCTCCGACGGCCTCTTCACCGATCCGCCCGGCTTCCTCGCCCCTGCTGCCGCCGCCATCCGTGCCGCGGGCGGCTTGTTTCTGGCGGACGAGGTGCAGCCCGGCTTTGGCCGCACCGGAGGCCACATGTGGGGCTTTCAACGCCACGGGGTGACGCCCGACATGGTTTCGCTGGGCAAGCCGATGGGAAATGGCTACCCCGTCGCGGGCCTTGTCCTGCAACCCCATGTGATCGCCGAATTCGGCGCAAAGGCCCGCTACTTCAACACCTTCGGCGGCAATGCAGTCGCTGCGGCAACCGCCATGGCCGTCCTCTCGGTGATCGAGGAGGAAGGCCTGATGCAGAACGCCGCCCGCGTTGGCAGCACCTTTCGCCAGGGGCTTCAGGCGCTCGCCTCCCGCCACTCCGCCTTGGGCGATATCCGCAGCGCCGGCCTGTTTCTCGCTGTCGATATCGTCACTGATGGCCAGCCCGACCGCGCCCGCGCTGGCCGCCTCGTGAATGCCCTGCGCGACGCCCGCATCCTCATCTCCGCCACTGGCGCGCAGGGCCATACGCTCAAGATCCGTCCGCCGCTGGTCTTTTCCGACGACAACGCAGCCTTCTTCCTCGACCGGTTCGACACCATCCTTGGCCGCAGCATCTGACCGCGCCCCACTACCAGCCCGCACTGTGCCAGCCTGCACTGTGCCAGTCCGCACAGCCCGCGCGCGTCTGCGCCGGGTGACCCGGTCGGCGCCATGCCCTACATAAAGGGCAAGCAAAGCCCGGAGGCTACCATGAGCTGGAACCCCGCCCTCGACCCGTCCATCCCCATCGGCGATGCCGTCGATGCGATCGCGGCCGTCATCGTGCCGCGCGCCCGCGACCTTGGCGGGTTCGAAGTGCGCCGCGCGCTGCCCTCTGTCGAACGGCAGATGGTCGGCCCCTTCATCTTCTTCGATCAGATGGGCCCGGCCGAGTTCCTGACGGGGCAGGGGATTGACGTCCGCCCCCATCCCCATATCGGGCTGGCAACCGTCACCTATCTGCTCAAGGGCCGCCTGCATCACCGCGACAGCCTTGGCACCGATCAATGGATTGAACCCGGTGCGGTCAATCTGATGATGGCAGGCCACGGCATCACCCATTCCGAACGCACCGATGGCCCGTTGCGCAGCCAACCGCATGGCCTGTTTGGCCTGCAAACCTGGCTTGCCTTGCCGAAAAAGAACGAAGACGACCCTGCCGCCTTTGTTCATGCGAAGGGCAGCCTGCTTCCGAAACTGGAAGGCGAAGGCAAGATCGTGCGCCTGATCCTCGGCCATGCCTGGGGCGAACGCGTGCCGGTCGACACACCGTCGGAGGTGTTCTATGCCGATGCCACCCTTGATCCCGGTGCCGCGATCCCGCTGCCCGATGACCATGAAGATCGCGGCATCTACATTCTGGCAGGTGAGGTGACCGTGGGTGGACAGACCTTCCCCACAGGCCAGATGCTGGTGTTCCGCCCGGGTGATCGTATTTCCGTGCGGGCAGGCGGGCAGGGGGCAAGGCTGATGCTGCTGGGCGGGGCCACGATGGATGGTCCGCGCCATATCTGGTGGAATTTCGTGGCCTCGTCGAAAGAACGCATCGACGCCGCGAAAGAGGCTTGGCGCGCGGGCGATTGGGCGCATGGCCGCT
>CALRMS020000023.1:0-61910 GCA_943369275.1 Rhodobacter maris
GCGTTCCGTCTTCGCCCTGCTTGATGATGAACGCCTTTTGCGCGTCCGAAAAATTGCTCGCCTTCATACGATTCCGCTCCTCTCCCAGCCAGGAAAGCGTAGCGGAAAACTCCAACCTCAAACGGTCCAGTTTGCGGGGATCAGATCAGCAAGACCTCCGAAGATCGGATTTTGCAGGGTCCAGCCCCGCACATAGCCCGCCCGTTCCGGGCGTATGGCATGACACCTACACGATGCGGTGGGGCGGCCTTCATCTCTACATCAAATTCGCAGGCCAGACGATCATCGACGTCGCGCTCGTCTCGTTCAAGGAAAAGGCACCATGACCGAAACCCGCATCCATCCCGCCACGGGCAAGTCCCTCACCCGCCAGACCCGCCGGCAGGCCGTCACCTTCGGGTCTCTCGCCACGCAGGTCGACGTCCCCGGCTGGTATCCCGACGATGACAGCGACTCGCTGCATTCCGGCGGTGACCTCGCCGCCAAAGAGGCAGCATGGCAAAATCTCCGCCATACCTATGGCGAAAGGGTCCGCGCCATTCGCAAGAAACTCCGCCTCACACAGGTTGAGGCGGGCCAGCTCCTCGGTGGCGGCCCGCGCGCCTTCCAGAAATACGAACGCGGCGCTATAGCCCCCAGTGACGCCGCGATCGGGCTGCTGGAAATCCTCGCGGTTGACCCAGACAAGCTGGAAGTGCTGCGCAACCTGCGCGGCAAAGGCGCGACGTCCCCCTGCGAAAACGCGGCCACCTGACCCCCCTCACTCCCCCCCGTGGCAGAACCACCCGCCCGTCACATCCCCGCCATGGGCATAGAACAGCCACAGCCGTTCGCCGCCTTCCGTCTCCACCCGCCAGTAATCGCGCGGCCCGGATCGCCAGTCGGGATCGTCCAGCCACCATTCCGGGGCAATCCGCTCTGGCCCCACCGCCATCCGCGTCACCAGATCGCGCCGCCGCCAGCGGAACTGCACGGGGGGCGTCGGGTCATCCTCGGGCGCGCCCACCGGCTCGGGCCGGAACAGCCGCAACGGCCGCGCCCCCCGCCGGGGCCATTCTCCGGCAAAGGCCTCGGACCACGCCGCCGCCAGAACCTGCGCCCCCTTCTCCGGCAGATGGCTTTCGCCCGGATGGAACCGCGTCACCGCCTCGGTCCCCAGCCGCACGCCCAGCTTGCCCAAGAGATCATCCATCGCCCCATCCCGCGCCAGCGTCGCCGCCGCCTCCCCCACCGGCCCGCGATGCTGCACGGGCGAGATCGCCTCAACCTCCACCGCCTCCAGCCGCAGCATGTCGATCCCGAAACCGGCATCCAGATCGCCCAGCTTCATCCACAGCAGGGGCCGGATCCGGTCCACCCGGTCAGACGCGCGGGCAAGCCCCACCTCGGCCACCTCCACCCGCCCGTCGCTGCGAAAGGCCTGCAAGCGTATCCGCCGCGCCCCCCGCCCCTGCCGCGCCAGCCGCGCACACAGCACCGGCAACAACCGGTCCACCGCCGCCTCCACATCCGACAACAGCCCGATAGGGTCTGGCAGGCTGATCCGCGCCGCGAAATGCAGGGGCGCGCCCGCAGGCGTCACCGGCTCGGATTCCAGCCCCAGCGCCTGATCCAACCGCCGCAGAACCGCCGCCCCGAACCGCCGCGCCAGCGCGGCACGCGGCAGAACAGCGATGTCGTCGATCCGCCGCAGCCCCAGCCGCACCAGCCCCTCCACCGCCTCTGGCGGCAGCCGCAGCGCCGCCACCGGCAACGGCCCCAGCGCCTGCCGCATCTTCCCCTCGGGCGCGATCACCCCGCGCGGCCCTGCATCCCCCAAGGCACCCGCCACGGGCAGACTGCCGCCCTTCTCCCACCCCCGCCGCTTCGCCGCCCGCGACCGCGTCGCATGCGCCTCCTGCTGGATGGCATCGCCACTGCGCGCCACCTGCACCCCCCGCCCCGCATGGCGCGACAGCGCCCAGGCCGCCCCCGGCGTATCGGCAATCGCGGCCCGCAGGCTCAGCCCCAGCGCCTCACATTCCATTTCCACCTGCGCCAGAAGCGCGGCCTCACCGCCAAACAGATGCGCGCAGCCCGTCAGATCCACCACCAGCCCCGCCGGCGGCTCTTCCGCCACCCAAGGCGAAAACTTCCCCGCCCAGCGGCGCAGCCCGGTCAGGAATGCCCCCTCCGCCACCGGATCGGCGGGCGCCGTCACCAGCGCCGGGCACATCGCCGTGGCATCGCGCAGCGGCTGGCCCACAGCCAACCCCGCCGCCTCTGCCGCCGCCGACAGCGACAGGATCACCTGCGCCCCGCCCCGATCGCCAACCACCGCCAGCGGCCCGGCCAGCCCCGCCGCACCGCCCCGCGCATGGCGCAACACCCGCTCGGCCGCAAGCCGCGGGAACCACAGCGAAAGAATACGACGGCGACTCGGCTCCACGACAAATGTTCCTTTTTTGTTCTTTAAATTGGCAAACAAAGGGCACAAGTCCAGCCACAAATGGCAACTTTCCGTGAAGTGCGGGATTTGCTTCATCAACACCGTGACAAGGTCACTTCCCCGCGTCATTCTGTCCCATACAGTGACAAGACATTTCCAGTAGGAGCCAAACGAATGAAATTTGCAGCCAAAGCCCTCGTTGCGGGGCTGATGATGGTGGCAGGCGTCGCCATCGCCGCCGAAGCAACCGATCCCACGGTCAAGGCCCGGCAAGAGCTGATGGACACGATCGGTATGAACACCGGCATCCTGGGCAAGATGGCCGGGGGCGAAACCGCATTCGACGCCACCGCCGCCGAAGCTGCGAAAACCGCCCTCGCCACGGCGGCCGGCGAAATCGCGGCCAAGTTCGAACCGCAGGCCAATGATCCGAAATCCACCGCCAAGGCGGATATCTGGACCAACTGGGAAGATTACCTGAAAAAGGCCGACGCCCTGAAAGCCGCCGCCGAAGGCATGGATGCCACCACCGTCGAAGGCGTGCAGGCCGGCATGGGCGGCATCGGCGGGTCGTGCAAGGATTGCCACACCGCCTATCGCATCCCCAGCTGATCAGACGCGCACAGCGTCAGAACACAAAAGGCCCCCGCATCCATTGCGGGGGCCTTTTGCTTCAGCGCGTCACCGTCACCCGCAATTGACGCGCGAAATGCGGCCTGTCCGGTCCACCTCGAAATTCAGCCGATCCGCGCTGTAATCCATCGTCACCGCCGTATCGGGATAGATCACACGCACCGGCTTGTTAAACCGCATCCTGTCCAGATCGCTGGCCGGCGCACCCACCAGATATTGCAGATCCAGCGCTCCGCACTGGTTCACACCGCCCGGCCCCGGGCCGGGATCACCGGGAAAGGGTTCGCTCACCGGAACGCAGGCCGCAACTGTCAGCGCAAGGCCAAACCCCGCCACCATCCTTGCAAGCTTCTCCATCGTCATTCTCCTGTCAGGCCGCCCTTGGATCGGATGGCCCCGCCATCCCCGCCCCACCCTTCCCCCCAAGCCGTGCCAAGGCAAGCCCGCTGCCGCGAACCGGCGAACACCCGCCGTTTCCCGCGTTGCAATTCGCCCCGCTTTCCCCCAGCCTGCACCCAAATCGCTGAACGTGGAGAATTTGATGCGTACCCGCGCCGCCGTTGCCCTTGCCCCCGGCAAGCCCTTGCAAGTCATGGACGTCAACCTCGAAGACCCAAAGGAAGGCGAGGTGCTGATCGAGATAAAGGCCACCGGCATCTGCCACACCGACGAATTCACCCTGTCCGGCGCCGATCCCGAAGGCCTGTTTCCCGCCATCCTCGGCCATGAAGGCGCGGGCGTGGTCATCAAATGCGGCCCCGGCGTCAAATCACTGAAACCCGGCGATCACGTCATCCCGCTCTATACCCCCGAATGTCGCGAATGCCCCTCTTGCCTGTCGCAGAAAACCAACCTCTGCACCGCCATCCGCGCCACCCAGGGCCAAGGCCTGATGCCCGACGGCACCACCCGCTTTTCCATGCTCGATGGCACGCCCATCTTTCACTACATGGGCTGCTCCACCTTCGCCAACCACACGGTCATGCCCGAAATCGCGCTGGCCAAGGTCCGCGATGACGCCCCCTTCGACAAGATCTGCTACATCGGCTGCGGCGTCACCACCGGCATCGGCGCGGTGCTGAACACCGCCAAGGTGGAAATCGGCGCCAAGGCCGTGGTCTTTGGCCTCGGCGGCATCGGGCTGAACGTGATCCAGGGCCTGAAGATGGCCGGGGCCGACATGATCATCGGCGTCGACATCAACGACGACAAAAAGGAATGGGGCGAGAAATTCGGGATGACCCATTTCGTCAACCCGAAGTCGCTGGCTGAGGGCACCTCGGTCGTCCAGGCCATCGTCGACCTGACCAAGACCCCCTTCGACAAGATCGGCGGGGCCGACTACTCCTTCGATTGCACCGGCAACGTCAAAGTGATGCGCGACGCGCTGGAATGCACCCATCGCGGCTGGGGCCAGTCCATCATCATCGGCGTGGCCCCCGCAGGGGCAGTGATCGAAACCCGCCCCTTCCAGCTGGTCACCGGACGCGTCTGGAAAGGCACCGCCTTCGGCGGCGCGCGTGGCCGCACCGATGTGCCGAAAATCGTGGACTGGTACATGGACGGCAAGATCGAGATCGACAGCATGATCACCCACATACTGCCCCTCGACCGCATCAACGAAGGCTTCGATCTGATGCACGCAGGCAAGTCGATCCGCGCGGTGGTCGTGTTCTGAACTATTTCAATTCTGGGCCTGCCGCGCGGGCAAACTCTTGCGCGCGCAGGTCCACATGACTTTCCTTGCAGATTACGGGCAAGCTATCAGGGTGTTTCAGATGTTAATGAGTGTTCTTCCTGGCGCTACTCTCCTTTCCCTCGCCCTTGCCACGCCGACCAAAGCAGATTCACCTGTACTTGTTTACGAGTTCCCGCAAGAAAGCTTCGTGTTCCCAATGGATCTGCTCATCGAAGCCAAGGCCACCCCCATGATGACCGGCGAACAGGGACTCGTCGTCACCTTCGCACCCGGTCTATCGCAAGGCCCGGTCACCGCGCGAAATATCGGGACCAAGCCAATCGTGCGCATATGTGGCGAAGAGGTCTCCAAACCGCTTATCCTGACAGAAATAAGTGGTAGCATCGTCATGCTCCCCTTGGAAAATCCTGACGATGCACCAAGGCTTGCAGCGACCCTAAACGCCCGCAAATGCAACGATCCCTCCAGCAGCTGATTCCGCGTTGTCCTCCACCCCAGCCCTCCGCGCCCTTACTGCCTGCGGCATCCCCTTCACCCTCCACCCCTACACCTACGACCCCCGCGCCGATGCCGTGGGCCTCGCCGCAGCGCAGGCGCTTGGCCTCGACCCCGCCCTCACCCTGAAAACCCTGATGGTAGAGGTGGACGGCAAACCCGCCTGCTGTGTCATCCCCTCTGACCGTCAGCTTTCCATGAAGAAGGTTGCCGCCGCCTTCGGGGCCAAATCCGCCGCCATGATGCCCCCGCCAAAGGCCGAGAAACTGACGGGTTACAAGGTCGGCGGCATCAGCCCATTCGCCCCCCGCCGTCCGGCCCCAACCGCGTTCGAAGTTACCGCCACCACCGCCCCGAAAGTCTGGATCAACGCAGGCCAGCGCGGCCTCCTGCTCGGCATTGCGCCAGAGGATGCGCTCAAGGCCATCCCCGCCACGGCTGCCCCCCTCATCGCCTGACCTTTCCCCCTTTCCCTTCCGCGCGCAAAAGCGCACCCTAAGGGCAAAAAGGACGACCCCATGCCCGAACCCCGCGCGCCCCGCCTTTGCGTCCTGATCGACGCCGACAATGTCCCCTCCGGCTATGCCGAAGCCATCTTCGAGGAAATCGCCAGCCTGGGCGAGGCCTCCGTCCGCCGGATCTATGGCGACTGGTCCGCCCAGCGCCTTGCCGGCTGGGCCAAGCAGGTGGCGGCCCTCGGCCTTGTCGCGGATCAGCAATTCTCCAACACCAAAGGCAAGAACGCCTCCGACATCGGCCTTGTCATCGCCGCGATGGATTTCCTCCATTCCGGCCTGTTCGACGGCTTCGTCCTCGTCAGTTCTGACAGCGATTTCACCCGCCTCGCCGCCCGCATCCGCGAACAGGGTCTGGATGTCTACGGCATCGGCGAAAAGAAGACGCCCGAAGCGTTTCGCATGGCCTGCAAACGCTTCATCTATGTCGAAAACCTCGGCACGGCCGAGGACATCCCCGAAGCCGCCCCCCCCGCCCGTGGCACCACCCGTGCCGAACCGGTCGAGTCCACGCCAAAACCCGGCACCAAAGAAGCCCCGGCAAAAGCCATCCCCTTCATCATCGCCGCGATGCGCGCCATCGACCCGGATGCCGAATGGTATTCGCTGGGTCAGGTCGGCCAATTCATCACCCAAGGAAACCCCGACTTCGACACCCGCACCTATGGCAGCGCGAAACTCTCGGACCTCGTCCGCAAGATCAGCCGGTTCGAAGTTCGCCCCGGCCCCGGCGGACAGCTTCAGATGCGCGACGTGGCCTGAAGCGGGCGGCCCCGCAAGGAACCGCCCGCCCGCGCTTACGGGGCCTTCATTTCGGCATAATCCCCGCTTGTCCGCAGCGTCACGGTGACAGGCGCGTCCGTGCGGTTGCGCCAGAACCAGCCGTGATTGCCGGTAAAGGCCGCCGTCAGTTCGCCCGCCTGTTCCGGCACGGCACGGCCCTGCTCATAGCTGACCTTCTGCCCGCTGCCGTCGCCATGGGTGTCATAGTTCACCACAGCCCCATTCGCGGTCCATTCGAAACGGGCGGTCTGGCCCTCTTGCATCACCAGCTTCACCTCGATCCCCTCGCCGGGAGGCAGCGTGTAGCTCACCTCATCGCGCCATTCCGGCGCGGCGGGGGTGGCTTGCGTCGCCACCTCTGCCGGCGCAGCTTCGACCGGCGCAGCTTCGACCGGCGCAGCTTCGACCGATGCAGTCTCTGCCGGTGCCGCCTCAACAGGTGCCACAGCCTCGGGGGCAGCCGCCGCGTTGCTGGCTTCAGCCCCGCCTTCGCGCAGGACATCCGCCCCCACAATGGCCGCGATATCGGCCAATTGCGCGTCCATCCGGTCCAGCCGCGCCATCACGGCGGGGTCCAGCATCACAGGCGCGGCGGCAGCATCCGCCTCGGCCTCGGCGTAAAGCTGCTGCTTGATCTGCCCCATCTCCGTCAGCCCCAGCACCGCGCCAAATCCCGTCGGGTCCATCCCGTATTCGGCGGGCAGATAAACCACCCCCAACACGCCCAGCGCCGCCGCCCCCGACAGCAGCGTGGACCGGATCAACCCGCCCGACGTCGCCTTGACCCCGCGCACTTGCGCGTCTTCATTCGTTCTGTTCATGGAAAACTCCCTCAGGCCATGGCGAACCCGACAAGCTGCACGCCCGTCAGATAAAAGCCCAAACCCATCATGATGACGTTGGCGCGGTAGGCCTGCGCGGCGAAGGACGGGCTTGCCCGCCAGCGCTGCATGACCAGCAAGATCACCGCCAGCGCGGTCAACTGCCCGATCTCCACCCCCGCATTGAAGGCCAGAAGGTTGACCAGCAACCCATCGGCCGAAATGTCGTATTCAATGATCTTCGACGCCAGCCCAAAGCCGTGCAGCAACCCGAAAACCAGCGTCGCCACCCGCGTATCCGGCTGCACACCGAACCACGCACGGAACGCGCCAAGGTTGTCCAACGCCTTGTAGACGACCGAAAACCCGATGATCGCGTCGATGATATAGGCGTTGATCCCAAAGTTGAACCAGACGCCCAGCACCATCGTCACCGAATGGCCCACCGCGAAAAGCGACACGTAAAGCGCGATCTCGCGCATCCCGTAAAGAAAGAAGATCACCCCGAAAAGAAAGAGGATGTGGTCATACCCCGTCACCATGTGCTTGGCGCCAAGGTAAAGGAACGCGATCACCTGCGGTCCGGTGATCTCTTGAATATACCCCTTGTCGCCAAGGGTAACGGCATGGGCCAGCGCCCCGCCTGCCCAGACAAGGGCAAGGCCAAGCGTGGCCACCAAAAGCCAGACGCGCGGCGGCGTCCGGTGGAGGATGTCCATGGATCATTTCCTGTCCTGAAACTACGGTCAGGCCATCACCGCCCTTGGGCGGGACTGGCCGGCTTCGCAACGGTCAGGTCAGGCCCTCGGCGGTCGTCGCGGCCCCTCGGCCGCCGTTCCGGCGAAGTCTCGCGCCAGCGCCACCCCCTGCCCCTTGCCCTGCGGCAAGGCCAGCATGGGCGCGGCAGAAAGAATAACGCTGGCCGAATGGTCGTGGTCGGTCGCGTCATGCGGGCCATGCCCGTGATGATGCCCGTGCCTATGCCCATGATCACCCGCCCCCGCATGCAAGGCGTCATGCTCCGCCTCTGCCATCGCGGCGGCAGGCCCATGCGTCACGGCCTCGGCCACAGGTGCCAAGACCAGCGCCAAAAGCGCCAGCACCGCCGCAACCCGCATCAAGACCGCACCGATCCCGCCCATCGACCCAGCAATACCCCCGCCACCACAGTCCGGCTCTTCCTGCGCAGATAGGACGTGACCGGGGCAGAGTTCAACCCCGCCCCCGCGAAACCGGCATCCGTGCGCCCACGCGCATCAGCCTTGCACCGGCGCAGGGTTCCACCCGCCCCATGAACCCCCTATCATCCCCTCAACACCGCACAGAGGATCGCCATGCAGATCGAACTCGGCCTCGACACCTTCGGCGACACCAGCCTCGGCCCCGACGGGCGGCTCAAACCGCATGACGCCGTGCTGCGCGACGTTGTCGAACAGGGCATCCTCGCTGATCAGGTCGGTATCCATTTCCTCGGCATCGGCGAACATCACCGCGCCGATTTCGCGGTCTCCGCCCCCGAAATCGTGCTGTCGGCCATCGCCGCCCGCACCAGTCGCATCCGGCTCGGCTCGGCGGTCACCGTGCTGTCCTCGGATGATCCGATCCGCGTGTTCCAGCGCTTCTCGACCCTGAACGCCCTTTCCAATGGCCGGGCCGAAGTGATCCTCGGGCGCGGCTCCTTCACCGAAAGCTTCCCGCTCTTCGGGTATGAACTGCACGATTACGAACGCCTGTTCGAGGAAAAGCTCGATCTCTTCGCCCATCTCATCCGCGACGAGACGATCACCTGGTCGGGCGAAACCCGCGCGCCGCTTGTCAACCAGCGCGTCTATCCCACCCTTGGCCCCGGCCTTCAGGTCTGGGTCGGCGTGGGCGGCAGCCCGGAATCCGTGGTCCGCGTGGTGCGCCACGATCTGCAACTGATGCTGGCCATCATCGGCGGCGACCCGCGTCGGTTCAAACCTTATGTAGACCTCTACCACCGCGCCTGCGCCCAGATGGGCCGCAGCGTCAAACCCGTGGGCATCCATTCCCCCGGTCACATCGCCGCCACCGATGACCTCGCCGCAGAACAGCTCTGGCCGCATTACAAGACGATGTTCGATCAGATCGGCGCCGAACGGGGGTGGCCCCCGGTCACGCCCGACCGGTTCATGGGCGAAATCCGCCACGGCTCGCTTTATGTCGGCAGCCCGGAAACCGTGGCACGCAAGATTGCCGCCGCAGTCACCGCGCTGGGGGTCGACCGGTTCGACATGAAATACTCCACCGGCCCGATGCCGCATGACCAGCTTTGCGGAAGCATCCGCCTCTACGGCGAACAGGTCATTCCGATGGTCAAGGATATGGTCGCAGGGGCCAAAGTCGCCGCCCAATAAGGCGGCGCAGCTGATCAGGGGGCCAGATGCGGCCGAAAGGCCGCAACCACCTCGGCATAAACCTGACGCTTGAACGGCACGATGGATGCCACCATCTCCCCCGCCCCGATCCACCGCCAGCGGCTGAATTCCGGATGTTCGCTGTCGATCCGCACTTGGTCATCCCTGCCCAGAAAGCGGAACAGGAACCACTTCTGCCGCTGCCCGCGATACTTGCCGCCCCAGACCTTGCCCAGCAACTCGGGCGGCAGGTCATAGGTCACCCAATCCTCGGTCTTGGCCACAAACTCCACCAGATCGGCGGTCACCCCGGTTTCTTCCCACAACTCGCGCAGCGCCGCCTTGCGGGGCTTTTCGCCCTCGTCGATCCCGCCCTGCGGCATCTGCCACGCCGCCACGGCGGAATCGATCCTCTGCCCGGCAAAGATCTCGCCCTGCGCATTGATCAGCACGACCCCCACACAGGGCCGGTAGGGCAAATTCGCCGTATCTGTCATGGCATGTCGGGGCCGCAGTGCGGCCCCGCTCCTTTCAGTTCTGTTCAGCCGCTGCAGGGGCCACCGCATTCAGCCCGCGCAGGATGTCCACGGCATAAGCCAGCTGGTAATCCTCATCGCGCAGCTTGGCCGCCTCTTCGATCTGCGCCCGCTCCTCTTCCAGCAGCGCGCGCTCATCCTCGCTCATCGAATCGTTCGAGATGACCCCCCGCAGATCCGCCTCGGATGAAGGGTTCTGCGCGGCCGAGGCGGCTTCTTCGCCCTCTGTCGGCGGCGGCGGCGCGGGCTGGTTCACCACGATATCCGGCATCACGCCCAGCGCCTGAATCGACCGGCCAGATGGCGTGTAATAGCGCGCCGTCGTCAACCGCATCGCCCCATCGCCCCGCAGCGGCACCACCGTCTGCACCGACCCTTTGCCAAAGCTCTTGGTCCCCACCACGATCGCCCGGCGGTGATCCTGCAACGCCCCCGCCACGATCTCCGACGCCGAGGCAGAGCCGCCATTGATCAGCATCACGATGGGCTTGCCTTGCGCCAGATCGCCCGGCGTCGCGTTGAACCGCTCGCCATCCGATGCCTCGCGGCCCCGGGTCGACACGATCTCGCCCTTCTCGAGGAAGGCATCCGAAACGCTGATCGCCTCGGTCAGCAGACCGCCCGGATTGTTGCGCAGGTCCAGAACAAAGCCGTCGACATTCTCCATCCCGCCCAACTCGTCGATGGATTTCTGCAACTGCTCTTCCAGCCCCGGTGTCGTCTGGTCGTTGAACGTGGTGATCCGCAGCACCACCGTCTTGCCCACCACGCGGCTGCGCACCGCCGTCACCTTGATGGTGTCGCGGATGATCGACACGTCGAACGGCTCATCCACGCCTTCGCGCACCACGGTGATGATGATCTCCGAACCCACCGGCCCGCGCATCATCTCCACAGCGTCATCCAGCGTCAGGCCCAGCACGCTTTCGCCATTCACATGGGTGATGAAATCCCCCGCCTCGATCCCCGCCGCATCAGCCGGCGTGTCGTCCATCGGCGACACCACCTTGACGAAGCCCTCTTCCTGCGTGACCTCGATGCCCAATCCCCCGAACTCGCCGCGCGTCTGCACCTGCATGTCGTCGAAATCTTCCGGCGGCAAATAGCTGGAATGGGGATCAAGCGATGTCAGCATCCCATTGATCGCCGCTTCGATCAGCTGCTCGCTGTCGACCTCTTCCACATATTGCGACCGGATGCGTTCAAAGATGTCCCCGAACAGATCAAGCTGCTGATAGACATTCTCGTTGCGCTCGGTCTCCTGCGCGATCAGCGGTCCTGCCACCTGCAGGGTCAGAATGGCCCCGGCCACCGTGCCGCCGACTGCGGCCATGACGAACTTCTTCATCTCGATCTCATTCCCTTCCTTCGGTGAACCAAGGTTCCGGGTCCACCGGATCGGCACCCTGCCGCAATTCCAAATAAAGCGTTTCCGTCTCGCGTGCGCCACCACCTTCTTGTGACGCGGCAAGGATGTCTGCAAGTTCCGGCTCTGCGCCGCCCATAAGGCCCAGTGGCGCACCCTGTGCAACCACCTCGCCCACTTCTCCATATACCGAACCCAACCCCGCAAGGATCAATAGATAGCCCCCTCCCGGCTCCAGGATCATCACATTTCCGTAGTCCAGCAGCGGCCCCCGATAGCGGATCGTCGCAGGCCATGGCGCTGTTACCAGCGCGCGGGGCCGCGTGGCAATCGTAAGCCCCGGGCGGCGCACCCCCGCCGCATCCGCCTCGCCGGGGCGACGCAGCACCGATCCCAGCACCGGGCGCGGCAAACGGCCCTTGGCGCTGGCGAAATCCTCGCCATCCGCCGCATCCGGCGCAAGGCCCGAGGCAAAGGCCTCCAGCGTATCCGCGCTATCCAGCAGCCCGCGCAACACATCGGGGTCCTCGGTGAACCGCCGGGGCAGTTCCGTCCGGTCGCTGATCGCCTGGCTCAGCGCCGTCCGCGCCGTCTGCGCCACGCTCAACCCCCGCGCCAGAGTCTTGCCCGCCGCCACCTGCAAGGCACGCAGATCGCGCAACTCCTGCAATTCCGCCCGCAACCGCGCCGCCTCGGCCTGCAAGGCGGGCGTCACATCGGCCAGCATCATGCCCGACCGCACCGTTCCCACCGGCCCCGTCGGATGCAGCAACAAAAGCGGCCCCGGCTCCGCCTCCAACTGCCCCAGCACGCCCACCAGCTGTGCAATCCGGTCCCGCTGCGCGTTGAATTGCAAGCTCAACGCCGTCTCGCGCAGCGATGCCTGCCGCAACGCCTCGCGCAGCGCCCCCAGCCCATCCTCATAAGCGCGGATTGTCTGCGTCAGCGCCGCCACCCGGTCCCGCGCGCCCTCGGCCTCTTCCATGGCCGCAACCGCCGCCTGCAGATCGCCTGCCGCCTGCGCCGCCTGTTCGGCCGCAGTATCGGCCTGCACCGGCAGCCCCTGCGCCACTATCAAGACCAGCCCAAGAACAGCGCCAAACCTCATGCGATCAGACTCTGCCCCGTCATCTCCGGCGGCTGCTCCAACCCCATCAGCGCCAGCACCGTCGGTGCCAGATCAGCCAGCCGCCCGTTGCGCAGCCGCGCCCCCGCAGGCCCGCCCACAAGGATCACCGGCACCGGATTGGTGGTATGCGCCGTATGCGGGCCGCCCGTCACCGGGTCGATCATCTGTTCGCAATTGCCATGATCCGCCGTCACGATCATCGCGCCCCCCGCCACCTCCAGCGCCGCCAGCGCATCGCCCAGGCAGGCATCCACCGCCTCGCAGGCGCGCATGGCGGCGGCCAGATCGCCGGTATGACCCACCATGTCGGGGTTCGCGAAATTCACCACGATCAGGTCATAGCCAGCCTTGATCGCCCCCACCAGCGCCGCCCCCACTTCGGGCGCGCTCATCTCCGGTTGCAGGTCATAGGTCGCCACCTTGGGCGATTTCGGCATGTCCCGATCTTCGCCCGCGAACGGCTCTTCCCGACCACCATTCAGGAAAAAGGTCACATGCGGATACTTTTCCGTCTCGGCCAGCCGGAACTGCGTCCGCCCATGGGCCGCCACCCATTCCCCCAGCGAATTGGGGATCGACCGCTTGGGAAAGGCCGTGGCCATATAGGCGTTGTGCCCTTCGGAATATTCCACCATCCCCAGCATCCCCGACCATGCCGGTCGCGCGCCGGTGTCGAACCCGTCAAACCCCGGCTGTCCCAGCGCCGCGAGGATCTCCCGCGCCCGATCCGCCCGGAAGTTCAGACAGAAAAGCCCATCCCCATCCCGCGCGCCGGGATAGCCGCCGATCACCGTGGGGGCCAGAAACTCATCCGTCTCGCCCTTGGCATAGGACTGCGCCACCGCTGCCCCGGCATCCGCCGCCGCTTCACCCTCACCCCGCACCATCGCCGCATAGGCGCGCGACACCCGCTCCCAGCGGTTGTCGCGGTCCATCGCCCAGTACCGCCCCGTCACCGTGGCAATCCGCGCGCCCACCGGCAGCTTCGCCACCAGATCCGCCACGAACCCCGCGGCCGAGGATGGCGCCACATCCCGACCGTCGGTGATGGCATGCAGCCAGACCGGCACCCCCGCCGCCGTCACTGCCCGGCAGGCCGCGATCATATGGGTGATATGCCCATGCACCCCGCCATCCGACACCACCCCCATCAGATGCGCCACGCCGCCCGCAGCCTTCACCTGCGCGATGAACGCGCCCAGCGCCGCATTCTCGGCAAAAGACCCGTCCTCCACCGCCAGATCAATCGCCCCAAGGTCCATCGCCACCACGCGCCCCGCACCGATATTGGTATGGCCCACCTCGGAATTGCCCATCTGCCCGCGCGGCAGGCCCACATCCGGGCCATGGGTGATCAGCGTGGCCGTGGGGCAACTCGCCCAGATGCGGTTGAAATTCGGCACATTGGCCTGCGCCGGGGCATTGCCCTCGCGCGTGTCCGAAAGCCCCCAACCGTCAAGGATGCACAGCACGACGGGCTTCGGAACGGTCATGACAGGATATCCCTTCTTGGTCTTGCAAGCTCAATACCGCCCCCGGCCCCATCCGGCAACGCACCCCGCCACCCTCGCGCAAAGTTTTCCGGTGAAAGACGCCTGTGGCCGCCATCCAGGCACCTGCGTTACCCCTGCCATCGGGTCATTCCTGACGGGTGACAGGTCTCTCCCGGATTCCAACCCGGTGTTCCTGACAGGGCAATGCCCTCAGCCAAGCCACCAAGCTGTGTCGCACATCCCGTCCCGACACGCGCCAGTTCACGCAGGAACCATCTCACGCCAAAAGCCCAACCCTTCCCCGCACGTTAACCTTAACGCCCCAACCTTAACGCCCCAACCTTAACGCCCCGGTGAAGCCCCCGCAGCACCGCCAACCAAACCGTCGCCACTGCGCCCCAAGAGGCGCCACTCCCGGATGCATACCGAAACCCTAACCCCGCCCCAACGGGCTCTGCCCTCGCCCCAACGCACGCTGCCCCGCCCCAACCCGCCCTGCCCAGCCCCAACGCGCTCTGCCCCCGCCCCAACGCGCTCTTCCCTCGCCCCGGACTCATCCCTCTCCAACGGCCCACCCCCTTCCACCACGTTAACCTTAACGCTTCGGAAAGACTCGCTAGCCCGAACAGACATCACCCTCCCCACCACGCGCCGAATCCCCTCCACCGCGTTAACCTTAATGCGCGGTGAGTCCCCCGTGCGTATGCACAGCCGTCTGCACTGCGCGTCTGCACCGGCAGCGGCACAGCCTTTTGGCCCGGATGCCCCCGGTTAATGCAGCGTTCCCAATAGGTTAAAAGAAATCACGCCCGGTGATACGGCCCGCCCGACAGGATCGTCGCCGCCCGATACAACTGCTCGGCCAGCATCACCCGGACCAGCATATGCGGCCACACCATCCGCCCGAAACTGATCGAAAACGCCGCCCGGTCGCGCAAGCTTGGCGCGATCCCGTCCGCCCCACCGATGACAAAGGCGACATCCTGCCGCCCCTCATCCCGCCACCGCCCCAACTGCGCCGCGAACTCGGGCGATGACATCACCTTCCCGCGTTCATCCATCGTCACCAGCAGCGCACCCACGGGAACCGCCCGCGCCAGCAGCTCTGCCTCGGCCTCCATGCCGCCGCCCTTCTTGTCCTCAACCTCGGTCTCGAACAGCGGGCCCAGCGCCAAAGGCTTTCCCGTGCGGTTGAACCGCATGTGGTAATCTTCAAAGATCGCGCGCTCGGGCTGATCCGCCCGGATGCGCCCCACCGCGCAGACATGCACCCGCATGGACCTTAGGCCCCGCGATGGGCGCTTCCCGGAAGCCACATCTTTTCAAGCTGATAGAACTCGCGCACCTCGGGCCGGAAGACATGGACGATCACATCGCCCGCATCGATCAGCACCCAGTCGCCGGTTTCCTTGCCTTCGATCTTGCTGATGATCCGCAGATCCTGCTTCAGCCGATCGACCAGCTTTTCGGAAATCGCCGCCACCTGACGCGACGACCGACCCGAACAGATGACCATGTAATCGGCCACGTCCGACCGCCCGCGCAGATCGATCTGCACGATATCCTCGGCCTTGTCGTCATCGACGGATTTCAGCACTGCCGCCAGAACGTCTTCGGCGGTATAGGTTCCGGCATCTGCCGCAGCGGACGCCGTCACGCGCGCCGCCCTCGGCCCGACCGGCAGCCCGGTCGTTGGGTCTGAATGAGACAGGACATCGTCCTCCCGAAATTGCGCGCCGCATCGCCCCGGCGCGGGGCTTGACCAGCAAGGTAACATCGCCTGACCCGACTCTCAACGCCAAGCGAAGCGCGCGCGATATCCCCCGGCAGCGAAAAGCGCAAGCGCAACCGTCACCGCAGCACGAATCCCACCTCATTCCGGCGCTTCCACGGCAGCGTGAAGGGTGAGTCGTAGAACATGAACTGCGGCGGCTCCTCCACCGCCAGCCCGCGCTGCGCCGCCCAGGCCCGCAACTCCGCACTGTGCGCCTCAAGCGACGAAGTCGTTGGAATACCGGAAAATTCCAAGACCGCCATGCGCTTGGCAGGGTTGGTCACAAGCCGGATGCGCGGGTCTTTGGGGCGCGGCAGCGTCTCCATTGTGAACTGCGACGGCATCGCGAATTGCACCACCCATGTCGATCCCGCCCCGCTTTGCGCCACAGGTGTGGTCATGGCGATCTTTTCCGATTGCGCGACCGGCGTGGTCATCGCGACCTTGGCCTTGGCCTCGTTCCCGCCAAAGATATAGGCCGCCAGAACCCGGAACCCCGTGCCCACAGCCGCATCCCGGCTGCCCTCTACCGTCACCTCGGCCGCCAGATGCGCCGGATAGGCCCGCACTTCCACCGCCCCATCGGTGGATTGAACGGCATAGGCCAGCGTCTCCGTGCCCTTGTAGCTTTCGGCCATTCCAACCCCCGTCCCTGCCATGAGCATCGCAGCCGCAAGTCCCGTTCTGATCATGCTTGCCATCTGCGCCCCACCTTCATTTTCCAACACATAGCACACCCGCCCCTTCGGCACAGGCCGGTGGTTCCTCCGGGTGGCACACGCTTTCCCAGCCAATGGCGCAAATCCGCCATGCAACCGGGTGTTTCTGGTCTCCAACCACAGTATGCAAACCCTTGTCAGGTCAGATCGTTCCATGTCCGGCGCCGATTTCAACGCCCGCCTCACCCGTATCCAACAAAGCCGCACGCAGGCCACCGCAGGCACGGCCCATTCCGGCCCCAGCCCATCGCCTGGCCATGCGCGAAATCACCGCGACCGATTGAACCGCGCCCTCGCTTGCGCTGCGGCAGCAGGCATCAGCCGGGATGCCGGTTTCCCACCCCTGATGCGCGCCCTGTCCGCAATCGGCATCCCGGTCAGACCCCTGCACTACAAATCCGCCGCATCTCTTTTCCTCTCTGGCGTGATGCTCGGCCTCCTGTGCTTTGGCGGCACCCTGTGGCTCGTCTCCTCGCCCCAGGTCGGCGCGCCGACAAGGGGGCCAATCGCGGGCCTTTTCAGCCTCGGCTGGATAGGCGTCTGGGCAATGTCTGCCGCCATCGGCCTTGCCTTCATGGTCATCATCAAGGCGCAGGCTGCCCGCGCCGGATTGCCGCGCTGGCGCGACCTTTAGCGTCGCAGGTCCGTCATGCCCCCCCTCGGCACAGCTTGCCTCACCACAGATTCGCGCGTATCACGCAAGCCATGATCCGTTTTTTCGACATGGCCGACCACGCACGCCTGCCTTGGCGTTTCACCCGCGAAAGCCGGTCGGTCCTTGCACGCCTTTTCTGACGCTTCCGCCTTGCGTCAACGGCGCCACCGCGCCCCCTTCACAGCCATATCCGAAAGAGATGAGCCATGACCGCTCCGCGCACCCTGTATGACAAGATTTGGGATGACCACGTCGTCCATCAGGCAGATGACGGCACCTGCCTGCTGTATATTGACCGCCACCTTGTGCACGAGGTGACCTCGCCACAGGCATTCGAAGGCCTGCGGATGACCGGCCGCACCGTCCGCGCGCCGGAAAAGACCATCGCCGTGCCCGATCACAACGTCCCCACGACGCTGGACCGCGCCAATGCCGCGACCATGACCGAAGACAGCCGCATCCAGGTGGCCGCCCTTGACAAGAACGCCAAGGATTTCGGGATCAACTACTATCCCGTCTCTGACATCCGTCAGGGCATCGTTCATATCGTCGGCCCCGAACAGGGCTGGACGCTGCCGGGCATGACCGTCGTCTGCGGCGACAGCCACACCGCCACCCACGGCGCGTTTGGCGCGCTGGCCCACGGCATCGGCACATCCGAAGTGGAGCACGTCCTTGCCACCCAGACGCTGATTCAGCGCAAGGGCAAGAACATGAAGGTGGAAATCACCGGCTCGCTCCGCCCCGGCGTCACCGCCAAGGACATCACCCTGTCGGTGATCGGCGAAACCGGCACCGCAGGCGGCACCGGCTATGTCATCGAATATTGCGGTCAGGCGATCCGCGAGCTTTCCATGGAAGGCCGCATGACCGTCTGCAACATGGCCATCGAAGGCGGCGCCCGCGCCGGCCTGATCGCCCCGGATGAAAAGACCTTCGCCTATGTCATGGGCCGCCCCCATGCGCCGAAAGGCGCGAAGTGGGAGGCAGCCCTTGCCTATTGGAAAACCCTGTTCACCGATGAAGGCGCGCATTTCGACAAGGTCGTCACGATCAAGGGCGAAGACATCGCCCCCGTCGTGACCTGGGGCACCTCGCCCGAAGATGTGCTGCCCATCACCGGCGTGGTCCCCGCGCCTGAAGATTTCACCGGCGGCAAGGTCGAAGCCGCCCGCCGCTCGCTGGAATACATGGGCCTGACGCCGGGCATGAAACTGTCGGACATCGAAATCGACACGGTTTTCATCGGTTCCTGCACCAATGGCCGCATCGAAGACCTCCGCGCCGCGGCAGCGATCCTGAAAGGCAAGAAGATCAAGGTCAAACGCGCGATGGTCGTCCCCGGTTCGGGCCTCGTCCGCGCCCAGGCGGAAGAGGAAGGTCTGGCCCAGATCTTCCTCGACGCGGGCTTTGAATGGCGCCTCGCGGGTTGCTCCATGTGCCTTGCCATGAACCCCGACCAGCTTGCCCCCGGCGAACGCTGCGCCGCCACCTCGAACCGCAACTTCGAAGGCCGCCAAGGCCGTGGCGGCCGCACGCACCTGCTCTCCCCCGCGATGGCCGCCGCAGCGGCGATCACCGGGCGACTGACGGATGTGCGCGAAGTGATGTCGGAACAGGCATAAGGAACAGACCGATGCAAAAGTTCACCACCCTCACCGGCATCGCGGCCCCCATGCCGCTGGTCAATATCGACACCGATATGATCATCCCCAAGCAGTTCCTGAAAACGATTCAGCGTTCGGGTCTGGGCAAGAACCTGTTCGATGAGATGCGCTATACGCAGGACGGGCAGGAAATCCCGGACTTCGTCCTGAACCAGCCCGCCTATCGCTCCACGGAAATCCTGATCGCGGGCGACAATTTCGGCTGCGGCTCGTCGCGCGAACATGCGCCCTGGGCGCTTCTCGACTTCGGCATCCGCTGCGTGATCTCCACCAGCTTTGCCGACATCTTCTACAACAACTGCTTCAAGAACGGCATCCTGCCCATCGTGATGCCGCAGGACGTGGTCGATGTTCTGATGGCCGATGCGAAAAAGGGCGCAAATGCCCGCGTCACCATCGATCTGCCCAGCCAGACCGTCACCACGTCGGACGGGCAGTCCTTCCCGTTCGAGGTTGACCAGCACCGCAAGCATTGCCTGCTGAACGGTCTGGATGACATCGGCCTGACACTGGAAAAAGCCGCCGCGATCGACAGCTATGAAAAAACCCTCGCCACCTTGCGTCCTTGGGCCTGAAACCGGCTCCGGCCGCTGATTAGGTTCCAAAAACCAAACAACCACAACATGTTGGGCCGCCCCACAGGGCGGCCTTTTCCTTGACGGATTCTTGATGCAATCCAGCGACACCTTGTCCGCGAAATGGCCGCAAAGTCCTGCATACATACGAACGGGTGTTGTATCGGTAGACGAAAGAAGGCACAAATTGGGCAAGATTGAGGCAGTCCGCCACATTGTGCGGGAAATCGCTGGAAAAGACACCAAGGACAAACCCTGGGTCGGCTGGCGGGAAGGAAACAGGGCAGTGGGTTCGCGGCTTGCCGGGGCGCTTTTGCGCGCAGTCATGATAGTGGTGCTGGTTGTTGCACCGTCCATGCTCGTTCCGGGCCTGGCCCCCGATGCACAGCAAACTGTCGCCCTCGTCGCTGTCTTTGCCGGTCTGCTGACCTTTGTTGAATACAAGGCCGAAGCTCCCGGTCTGATCGAATTCCGCGACGCGCCGCCTTTCAACCGCATCCGCTTTCTTCTGCTGGCCGCCACGCTTCTGGCCCTTGCCCTGATCGAACGCGGCCGCACTGATCCGTCCACGCTTACCCAACTGGTCGAAGCCGTGGGCGCGCTTATCGGGCAGGCGATGGATTTCCCCTATAGCCCGGTCCGTCTGGCCACCCAGGCCCTGACGCCCGGCGCGACCGAAGCCGATATCGCCATCCTGCGCACCGCCGCAGGCACGGCCTACCTGACCTCGCTGATTTGCTTGTTCTTCTTCTCGTTCCACATGCGGCTGGGCAGCTGGCCGCGTCAGGGGCGGGTGTTCAACGTCTGGATCAACCTGCCGACCTTCGATCCCACCAGCGGCAGCGACATCGTCTCCCGGCTGGAACGTGACGCGCGCATTAACATTTCATTAGGGTTCCTGCTGCCATTCTTGGCCCCGGTTGTTGTGCGGTTGTTCATGGGTGGGTTCGATGCCGCCAGTCTGACCGGATCGCACAGCCTCATCTGGACGATGACAGCATGGGCCTTTCTTCCGGCAAGCCTCTTCATGCGCGGGATCGCGATGTATCGCGTGGCGCAGATGATCCGCGACAAGCGCCGCGAAAGCGCCGATACCGCCTCCGCAGCAATGCTTCCCGCCTGATCCTGGCGCTGTCGGCGCTTTGCCTGACGGCCACGTTTGCCCCGGCGAACGATCTGCCGGAACCCCTGCGCCTTGCTGTCTGGAATGTCGGGCTGGAACGGCGCGGCCCCGGCCTGCTGCTGCGCGATATCGAAACTGGCACGGATCCGCAGATCGCGGCTGTGCTGGCCGTTCTGGCCCGGCTGGATGCCGATATCCTTGTCCTTACCGGGGTGGACCATGATCCCGGCCTGCACGCGCTCTCCGCCCTTGCCTTGCGGCTGCAGGCGGGGGGGTTCGCCTACCCGCACCTATACGCCCCGCGCCCCAATTCTGGCTGGCCCACCGGACATGATGTCGATGGCGACGGCCGCCTGAACGAACCCGAAGATGCCCAAGGTTGGGGCCGTTTCCCCGGCGCGGGCGGCACCGCCATCCTGTCGCGCCTGCCACTGTTGCGCGATCAGGCGCAGGATTTCGGCGGCCTGCTCTGGCGCGATCTGCCACGGGCCAATCTTCCCCCGGACATGAACCCCGGTCTTGCCGAGGTGCAGCGCCTTTCCTCGCACAGCCACCTGATCCTGCCGGTCCTGCTGCCGCAGGGCGCGCGTCTGTCCCTGATGATCTGGCATGCAACCCCGCCCGTCTTTGATGGGGCCGAAGATCGCAATGGCCGCCGCAACGCGGATGAGGCGGCCTTTTGGCTGCACCTGCTGAATGGCGGTCTGGCCGTGCTACCCCCTGCGCCGCCCTTTGTTCTGCTGGGCGATGCAAACCTTGATACCGAGGATGGCGATGGCCGCCCCGACGCCCTGCGTGCGCTGCTGAACCATCCCGCGCTGACAGACCCCGCGCCGCGCGGCACCCATGGCAGAACGGAACCCGCACATCGCGGCGACCCGGCGCTGGATACCGCGATCTACGACGATCTGGGTGGCCTGCGGCTGGATTACCTTCTGCCCTCGCGCGATCTGACCATCCTCGCCAGCGGCGTCCTGTGGCCGCCCGACGGTGACGCCTTCGCCGCCACCCTGGCCACCGCATCGCATCACTACCCGGTCTGGGCAGACCTGATGCTGCCGTCAGCCGACCCCGCCCCCTGATCGTCCGCGTCCGCCCCGCCCCGTTCCACAGGCAGGTCCAGCACGGCCAGCACCACCTTCTGCCGCGAGTTCGCAACGCGCACCGCTGTGCTGTCCTTCAGGTCGACGAACATCTCCCGGCCGTCGCGGCGAATAGCACGCGCGGCCTTTATCGCCACCCAGTCAGACCGCGACACCCTCACCCCCAGCGTCTCGGGCAGCGGGTCGACCACCTCGCCAAAGGGTCCGGGCAGATACAACCGCTCGTCGTCGGTGAAAACCTGCAGATAGTTTCCCTCGGCCACGATCCGCACAAGGGAATCCGCCTTGATCCGGCGCCCGCCGATCGTGATGTTTTCCGGGGCCACCTGCGCCTCATCCGGCTGCTGCGGTTGCGCCTCAACCGGCCTCTGCTTCGCTTTGCGTTCGCGTAAATCACTCAACACACGCGGCATCACCAGCAGCATCAGCATATGCGCGATCGTCTCGAGGATGATGTAATAATACACCCCCAGCACAACCGTGCGCTCCCAGCGCGGGCTATTCCCAACCAATGCCATTTCGGTGATGTCGCCGATGATCACCCCTGCCAAAGTCACCACGAACAGGATGGGTGATGTCTTGTAGCGGATTGTCCCGATCTTCCGCGCGATCAGATCCAACGTCAGGGCGCAAGCCGCCAGAAGAAAGATCACCGCCGTCACGGCAAGAAGAACGATCGCCGCCTGTTCGTTCAACCCGCTCGTGCTGATGGTGCTGCGGGTATCGATCAGCGTCAGGATAAACACCGCCAACCCGTATTGGATCAGCATATAGCGGTGAAATAGCGCCCGAACCAATTCGAACGGACCAAAGCAGACGCTGTCACCCGAAAACATGATGACCTCAAGTCGCGTCTCGGTCGGATCGGGCGGCCGCTTCATTGCAACCTCTCAGCGGCACGGATGGCCTGCCGCGCAGGCAAGGGTATGACTTGCCCACTCCCTCCCTGCCCGCCTGCAGCGCGGATTGCTGGCAGGGCTTTCCCCTGCGCTTCAAGCCAGGCCTGCACCTCTGACCGCTGCGCTGCCGACACCGGCACCAGCGCCCCACAGACAGTTTGCAGCACAATTTCACGCCCCTTGCGGCGCATCCCTTCAACGGCGTCCAGGGCAACCCAATGCGACCGTTGCACCTGGCGGCCCAGACCATCTGGTATCTGCGCCAAAACGGCCGAAAACGGCCCCGGCACCAGATGCCGCCCCTTGCGCATGACCACCGTCACATAATTCCCGCTCGCCTCAAGGCGCAGGATCTCGGCCGCCGCCATTCCCACTGCCAGATGCTGGGGCAACACGTCGCTCGCATCTTCGCCCCCGCGCTCCGCCGCCCCAACAGGCATGCTGTCGCCAGCATCGGCCACCTCTGCGGCAAAATCGGGCAGCGGCTCTTGTCCCACACGCAACTGGGCAAGCGCGCGGGGGACAGGGCCACGGAACAGGAACGCTGCCGCAATCTCAAGGTAAAGCACACAGACAAACGGAACCAGATGCGACCGCAGTTCAGTCCAGTCCTGCTGCGACCCCATCACCTGATGCACAAAATGCGCCACGCCCATCATGCCCGCCGCGCCCAGCATAAGCCCGGGCGTGATCCAGATCCGGATGAACCGTTGATTGGGGCATTGCATGTGGGCCAGCCTTGTGGCCAGGCGCAGGTACAAGATCGCCAACATCTGCGCCGTGACAAGCCCGATCACAACCGATGGAACCTGCAGGTCGATGGGCATCGTCGTGCTGTCCAGCGCATACAGCAAAAAGACCGCCGGAACCGTCAATCCTGCGCAATTGGCCAGCACATATCTGTGCCGCATCACACGCTGGACCTCTGCAAAATTGCGAAAGATCTGACTGCCGCTCAGCAGTCGCAATTCCAATGCAGGCCCACCCTGTTCAGGGCCGACCTGCCCGGTATGCACGGGCTGATCCTTCAATTCAGGCATAAACTATTCAACCGTAATCACTGACACGCACACCTTAGATATTATCACCAAGATAGGGCATGTCGCGTTTCGGTGTAAATAAGGCCTTGAACAAAGGAACAAACAACTATCCGCCAGTATAGTTGCGCATGCCTTTAGGCTGCCCCTGCCCGCTTGACCAGCCCTGACCAAGCCGCTAGGCCAACGACCAAGATTTTCCTTGCCTGTCAGGAGCACTGCCTTGGCCAATCCCTCCCTTCTCATCCTCGCCGGCGATGGCATCGGCCCCGAAGTCATGGCCGAGGTGAAAAAGATCATCGGCTGGTTCGGCGCCAAGCGCGGCGTCCATTTCGATGTCAGCGAAGACCTCGTCGGCGGCTGCGCCTATGACAAGCACGGCACCCCCCTGCATGATGACACCATGGCCAAGGCGCAGGCTGTCGATGCCGTGCTGCTGGGTGCTGTCGGCGGCCCGCAATATGACAACCTCGATTTCAGCGTCAAACCCGAACGCGGCCTTCTGCGCCTGCGCAAGGAAATGGACCTGTTCTCCAACCTGCGCCCGGCCCAGTGCTTTGACGCGCTGGCCGATTTCTCGTCGCTGAAACGCGATGTGGTGGCGGGCCTTGATATCGTCATCGTCCGCGAACTGACCAGCGGGGTCTATTTCGGCGAACCGCGCGGCATCTTCACCGAAGGCAACGAACGCGTCGGCATCAACACGCAGCGTTACACCGAATCCGAAATCGCCCGCGTCGCGCGGTCGGCCTTTGAACTTGCGCGCCGCCGCAACAACAAGGTCTGCTCGATGGAGAAGGCCAACGTCATGGAATCCGGCATCCTGTGGCGTCAGGTCGTGCAGGAAGTGCATGACAAGGAATACCCCGATGTCGCGCTGACCCATATGTATGCCGACAACGGCGCGATGCAGCTCTGCCGCTGGCCCAAGCAGTTTGACGTCATTGTCACCGACAACCTCTTTGGCGATGTGCTGTCCGACATGGCTGCCATGCTGACCGGTTCGCTTGGCATGCTGCCCTCGGCCAGCCTTGGCCTGCCGATGGCCAATGGCCGCCCCAAGGCGCTGTATGAACCCGTCCACGGCTCGGCCCCCGATATCGCCGGTCAGGGCAAGGCCAACCCCATCGCCTGCATTCTGTCCTTCGCGATGGCGCTGCGCTACAGCTTTGACATGGGCGATGATGCCACCCGCGTCGAAAAGGCCGTGGAAAAGGTTCTGGCCGATGGCGTCCGCACCGCCGATCTGATGGGCCCCGAAGGCGGGGTTCCCGTCTCGACCAGCCAGATGGGCGATGCGGTCATCGCTGCCCTCGACGCCAGCCTCTGACATCCGCGCGGCGGCGCACACCGCGCCGCCCGCACCCCTTGCCCGGGGTGGCGCATCCCGCGCCGCCCGCCCCGCCCGGATACCCCGCCATGGCGCTTTCCCCCAATCTGACAGGCGCAGCTTTGGGACTTCTCGCCTTCGGGGCCTATGCCGCCTATGACATTTCGGCCAAGGTGCTGGGGGCCGCCTACCACCCCTTGCAGATCATCTTTGCCGCAGGCGCGCTGACTTTGCCGCTGCTTGGACTTTACATCCTTTTCACCGGCAGCGCCCGCCGCCTCTGGCCCAACCGCCCCGGCCTGATGGCCCTGCGCTGCGCGGGCACCGTGGTGAATTTCATCGCAGGCGTTTCCGCCTTCACCATGCTGCCGCTGGCCGAGGCTTATGTGATCTTCTTCACCATGCCCCTTTTCATCGCGCTGCTGGCCGTGCCGGTGCTGGGCGAACGCTTCGATCCCGTGCGCGGCATCGCCGTGCTGCTGGGTCTGGCAGGCGTGATCGTGGCGCTTGACCCCGTCGCCACACCCTTGGGCATCGGCCATGCCCTTGCCCTGACCGGCGCGCTGGTGGGGGCGATGAACTATGTCCTGATCCGCAAGACGGGTGCTGTCGAAAACACCGCCGTCATGCTGCTCTGGCCGCAGATCGTGCTTTTTGCCGTGGTCGCCGCCGCCATGCCTTGGGTCGCGCGTCCCATGCCTGCAACTGACCTTGGCATCTCGGCCCTGATGGCCGCCGTGCTGATGATCGGCATGGTCGCCATCGTCGAAGCCTATCGCCGCGCCGCCGCCATCATCGTGGCCCCGATGCAGTATTCGCAAATCCTCTGGGCCTCCATCTTCGGCAACCTTTTGTTCAACGAAGCCATCGACAGCCGCACCCTGATCGGCAGCGTCCTGATTGCACTGGCAGGGATCATCGTGGTCGCGCGTCAGGACAAGGCCGTTCCCGCCACCCCCCCAACTGTGCCGACCTGATTCCCTTCCCGCCTTGCGCCTGCACGCGCTTCGCGCGACACTACGGCCATCATCCCAGCCATCTCTTTTCGTCCCCGCGCGACCCCAAGGATTCTGCCCCATGTCCCCCAATCTGCGCGGCGCGCTTCTCTCGCTCGCGGCCTTCGGCATCTACGCCACACATGACGTGGTGGTGAAGTTTCTGGGCAGCGACTATTCTGCCGTGCAGATCATCTTCTTCTCGGGCCTCCTCAGCTTTCCGTTGGTCACCGTGATGCTCCTTGGCGACAAGCGGGACGAAAACCTCGTCCCACGCCACCCGTGGTGGAGCCTTGCCCGCGCCGTCTCTGCCGTGCTGACCGGGGTGGCGGGCTTCTTCGCCTTCTCGCAGCTGCCCCTGGCGCAGGCCTATGCCATCTTCTTCGCCATGCCGCTTCTGATCACGCTGATGGCCATTCCGATGCTGGGCGAACGCGTGGGTCTGCGTCGCGGAATCGCCGTCGTCGTGGGCCTGATCGGTGTGTTTGTCGTTCTTCGGCCCGGCGAGGCCGAACTCAGCCTTGGCCACCTCGCCGCCCTCTCTGCCGCAGTCACCGGGGCGCTCACCTCGGTCATCGTGCGAAAGATCGGTGCCGTCGAACGCTCTGCCGTGCTGATGCTCTTTCCGATGCTGGGCAACGTGCTGGCAATGGGGGCCGTCTTGCCCTTCGTCTATGTCCCCATGCCGGTGGCCCATCTGGGGCTGATGGGCATCATCGCGCTGTTCGGCTTTGTGGCCGGGCTTCTGGTGATCAAGGCCTACCGCACCGCGCCTGCCATCATCGTTGCCCCCATGCAGTATTCCCAGATCCTCTGGGCTGCCTTCTTCGGCTCGGTTCTATTCAACGAAACGGTCGATCTCTACACCGCCATCGGCAGCGCCATCATCATCGCCTCGGGCATCTACATCGTCCTGCGCGAAGGCACGCCCAGCGTCTCTGAGAACCGCCCCGTGCTGGCCACCAAAAGCCGCCCCGAAACCGGTGCCATGCCCCGTGTCAGCGTGATGATGCGCCGAATGGGCATCCCTGAACGGCAGGATTGATTCCCGTCACCTTCGCCGACCATGCCCCTTGCAAATGCCGCCACGGGGCTGTAACCCACCCCGCAATGGTCGGAGCGTAGCGCAGTCTGGTAGCGCACCTGCTTCGGGAGCAGGGGGTCGGAGGTTCGAATCCTCTCGCTCCGACCAAATCCCGACAATTCCCATCCATGCCGCACAGCAACCCCAACCGGGCCTTGGACCCGCCATCACTGCCTGCCAAACATGCGGCATACCAAGTCACTGCCCCCCCCTTTCCGGACCTGTTCATGCCATTGCACCCGACTGTTGCCCTGTTTGCCATCACCGCCAGCCTTGCCCTGCCCCTGCCCGTGCATGCCGTGGTGATCCTCGATTCCACATGGTCCGAAAACGGCGGGGCTGAGGGCGCCGAATCCGCGGGCTTCGATGCCCATGTCGCCCTGGCCGAACAGCCGCAATTCGCTGCCATCTTCGGCCTGCACGATGGCGACAGCTATGGCGGCTCCGGCACCTGGATCGGCAATGACGCCGATGGCTACGGCTATATCCTCACCGCCGCCCACAACTTCGACGCCGACCCCGATCCCGGCAAATGGACCTACTGGTCGCGCGCCGGAACCGGTTACCAGGGGGTCGAAATCTACATCCACCCGGGCTACGACCCGGAAGATGACAGCACCTCAGGTTATGACATGGCCATAGTCGTGCTGGACGCCCCCGTCACCGACGCAGGCCCCGCCCCGAAACTCTATGCAGGCACCGACGAACTCGGCGCTGTGCTGACCATGGTCGGCTACGGCTCGCGAGGGATCGGGTCGGTGGGCGAAGAAGACGCCTATTACGACTTTGACGGCGAAACCCCCGCCGCCGCCCGCAATATGGTGGACGAGGTTGATGGCGAAAACGGCGAAAACAACCTGATCGTCGATTTGGACAGCGAAGATGGCGAAAGCAACGTGATGGGCGATGCCACCCCCATCGACCCGCTCGAAGGCATCCTCGGCAGCGGCGACAGCGGCGGCCCGGCCTGGATCGAAACCACCTCGGGCTGGGCCATCGCCGGGACAAACACCTGGGGCGATGATGCGGTCTACGGCTCCATCTCGGGCTTCAGCCGCGTCTCGACCCAGCTTGACTGGATCGGCAGCATTTTCCCCGACTATCGGTGGGCCGACTGATCAGGCCCGCCCTTCACCGCTGCCTACGCCCCGCCAAGGGCTGCACCAGCATCCGGTCAAACCGCTGATCCAGCGGCCACCACCGCCACCGCCACCGCAAGCAAAACCCATCTGGATGGGATCATCCGCCAGTCCATCGGCGCGGAAATACCCCATTTGTGATCTATACAGCCAGCAGGCCCTCCCCTACGCTTTGGCATGTTTCATAGGATAGATGCGATCCCATGCACAGCCTCCTTGACCATGGCGAAACGGGCGAACAGGGCGGCAGACCACTGATCGCCGAATTCCGCGCCGCCACGAAACGCTATGGCGATGTTCTGGCGGCCGATGCGCTGACCTTCGGGATCGGGCGGGGCGAGTTTCTCTCCTTCCTCGGCCCCTCCGGCTGCGGCAAGACAACGGCGCTGCGGATGCTGGCCGGATTTGAAACCCCGACATCGGGCGATGTCTTTCTGGACGGCGAAAGGGTGACCGACGTTCCCGCCCACCAGCGCCCGGTCAACATGGTGTTTCAACACTACGCCCTGTTTCCGCACCTGACCGTGGCCGACAACATCGCCTATGGCCTGATGCAGCGCCGCCCTCGGCCGGATCGGGGCGTGGTGGCGCGCAAGGTGGACCGCGCGCTTGAAATGGTGCGCCTTTCGGGTTTTGGCCGCCGCCGCATCTGGGAAATGTCGGGCGGCCAGCAGCAGCGCGTGGCACTGGCCCGCGCTATCGTAAACGAACCCAAGGTCCTGCTTCTGGATGAACCGCTGGCCGCACTGGACCGAAAGCTGCGCCGCGAGATGCAGATCGAATTGCAGACCCTGCAACGCCAGCTTGGCATCACCTTCGTTCTGGTCACCCATGATCAGGAAGAAGCGCTGTCGATGTCGGATCGCATCTGCGTCATGCGCGGCGGGCGGATCGTGCAATCCGGATCGCCCAACGCCCTCTATGACCAACCCGTCAGCCGCTACGTCGCGGATTTCGTCGGCAAGTCGAACTTCATCGACGGCACCCTGACCGCGCTCTCCGGCGCGACAGGTCGGATCGAAACCACCGCCGGGCCGGGCTTCCCGGGGCGGGCATCCGGGCCTTTGGCACCGGGCGAGAAAGTGTCGCTCAGCATCCGGCCCGAACAGATCGAACTCGCCCACCAGCCGCGTGACGGGGCAGAGCCGGTCGTCGTGGTCAACCGCATCTTCCTGGGCGAACACACCGAATACCTCGTCCGCCATGCGGCCCTGGGCGATCTTCTGGTGCTCGTCGCCCGCCAGGCCGAAGCAGCCGAAGGCAGCTTCGGCCCCGGCGATGGGGGGTTCGTGACATGGGCGCCGGACGCCGGCCTGATACTTGCGCAAGACTGAACACAGAAAAAACCAACCGGGAGACCTCAGCAATGACCGACAAGATCGACCACATCTCACGTCAGAAATTCATCGAGGAACTGCGGCGCTACCAGAAAGGATCGGTGACGCGGCGGCATTTCCTTGGGGTCACCGGCCTCGGGGCGGCGACCGCTGTTTTGGGTGCGGCCATGCCCGGCCTTCTGCCCCGCGCCGCCCGCGCACAGACCGCGATCGGGGATCGCGTCGCCCTCGCGACCTGGCCCAACTATCACGACGTGGCAAACTTCGACGCCTTCACAGCCGAGACCGGCGCGGCGGTGCAGGTGAACGTGTTCGGATCAAACGAAGAGATGCTGGCCAAACTGCAGGCCGGCGGCAGCGGCTGGGATGTGTTCGTCCCGACGAATTACACGATCACCACCTATGTCGAACAAGACCTGATCGAGCCGCTCGATCTCTCGCTCCTGCCGAATTACGACGCGGCGAGTTTCGATCCCCGCTTTGCCGGGCCGGGAACGGTAGACGGCAAACTCTATGCCGTGCCAAAGAACTGGGGCACCACGGGCTTTGCGGTCAACACCAACCACACCGAAGGCACCACACCCACCACATGGAAGGAATTCTGGGATCTGACCCAGACCACCTTCTCCGGCCGCACGATGGTGCATGACTATCAGCTGACAACCATCGGCAATGCGCTGAAATACTATGGCTATTCCTTCAACTCGATCGACCCGGCAGAACTGGCCAAGGCCGAAGAACTGCTCATGGCCGCCAAGCCGCATCTCTTCGCGATCAGCTCGGACTACCAGCCCTCCATGCGGTCGGGCGATGCCTGGATGACGATCTGCTGGACCGGCGACGGCAAGCAGTTGAACCGCGACATGCCGGAAATCGCCTTTGTGCTTGGCCGCGAAGGCGGCGAGCTGTGGTCGGATTTCTATGCCATCCCCAAGGGCGCGCCGCATCGCGATGCGGCCTATGCGCTGATCAACTACCTGCTCGCGCCCGAGGTGAACGCCAAAGAGGCGCTCTTCCACGGCTACCCGGTGGCGGACAGCCGCGTTGATGCCCTGCTGCCTGCCGAAATTCTGAACGACCCGATCCTCTACCCCGCTGCCGATCTGCTGAACGCGCTGGAATTCGGCGCGGCGGCAACGCTCACCGATCCGAACCGGGCCGAGCTGATGGCCCGCTTCAAGTCGGCCTGACACCATGCAGCGGCAGCGCGCATCATGGCTTCTTCTCGCACCCGCCGGGGTGTGGTTTGCGGTCATGCTCGTGCTGCCGCTGTGCTTCGTTCTGGTGTTCAGCTTTGGCGAGAGGGCCCCGGCGGGCGGCTATGTGCCTGCCTTCACCTTCGAACAATACGCCAATCTGCCCGCACGCGGGACGGCCTTCCTGAACACCCTGCTGCTCGCCCCGCTGGGCACGGCCCTCTCGCTGCTGATCGCCTATCCGCTGGCCTATTTCCTTGCGATGCGCGCCGATCCGAAATGGCGGACGCTGCTGCTGATCCTTGTGATCGTGCCCTTCTGGACCTCTATCCTGATCCGCAGCTATGCGTGGATCTTTATCCTCGGCGGTCAGGGCCTGCCTGCGGTGCTCGAATGGCTGGGCCTCGGGTCGGTCCGGCTGATCAACACCCCCTTTGCAGTGCTGACAGGCATCGTCTACGGCTATCTGCCGCTGATGGTGCTGCCGATCTATGTCAGCCTTGAACGGCTGGACAAACGGCTGCTGGAGGCATCGGCCGATCTTGGCGCGCCCCCCCTGCGCAGCTTCCTTCAAGTGACGCTGCCGCTGTCGCTGCCGGGCGTGGCCACAGGGTGCCTGCTCGTGTTCATCCTGCTGATGGGCGAATTCCTGATCCCCGCCATGCTGGGCGGCGGCAAGGTATTCTTCATCGGCAACGCGCTGGTCGATCTTTTCCTGCAATCGCGCAACTGGGCCTTCGGGGCCGCCGTCGCCGTGACGCTGGTCGTCATCATGCTCGTCACCGTGACGGTCTACATGTGGCTGATGCGCCGCATGGGGGGCCAGCGCGATGATGTGGCCCTGATGTAGGACAGACCCATGCGCCTTTACGCCTTTGCCGTTTACGCCTTCCTGTATCTGCCCATCGCCATCATCGCGATCTTCAGCTTCAACGCAGGCCGTCATGCCAGCCAATTCACGGGCTTCTCCGTCCAATGGTATGGCAAGGCGCTCTCCAACCCCTTCGTGATGGAGGCACTCTGGACCAGCTTCATCGTCGCGCTCAGCTCGGCCCTGATCGCCAGCGTCTTCGGCACCATGGCAGCCCTTGCCCTGCAAGGCATGAAAGGCCGCCTGCGCGCGGTTGCGGATGCGCTGATCTATGTCGCCATCATGGTACCGGGCATCGTCATCGGGATCGCCACGCTGATCGCGCTGGTCACCCTGTTTGGCTGGATCAACCCCCTGCTGGCCCAGCTGGCCCCCGAAGGGCAGGCGCCCCAACTGTCGATGGGATATGGTTCGCTGATTGCCGCCCATGCCCTCTTCTCGATGGCGCTTGTCATCATCATCCTGCGCGCCCGCCTGTCAGGCATGGACCGCAGCCTTCTCGAAGCTTCGGCCGATCTTTACGCGCCCCCCTTCGCCACCTTCCGACAGGTCACGCTGCCCTTGATCTTTCCGGGCATCCTTGCGGGCTTCCTGCTCAGCTTCACCTTCAGCTTCGATGATTTCATCATCGCCTTCTTCGTCGCCGGGTCCGAGACGACGCTTCCCATCTATGTCTTCTCCTCCATCCGCCGCGGCGTGACGCCCGAGATCAACGCCATCGGCACCATGGTGCTTGCCGGATCACTGCTGCTGCTGGTGGCCGCGCAGTTGATCCTGCGCAGTGGCACCAGAAAGGACGGCAGGTGATGCAGCTAGCAGGACGGGTCGCCTTTCTGACGGGGGCAGGGTCCGGCATCGGGCGGGCGGGCGCGCTCGCCTTGGCGCGCGAAGGGGCCATCCTTACCGTCACCGATCTGGATGGAACGCGCGCCCGCGCCGTGGCCGATGAAATCCGCGCCGCCGGTGGCACGGCCGAAGGCCTTGCCCTTGATGCGGGCGATGATGCCGCCGTCACCGCGGCCATCGGGGCCGTCGCTGCGCGCGGCCAGCTCGACATCCTCCATTCCCATGCCGGGTTTCAGCTTCCCGGCCGCCTGACCGAGATCGGACCCGATGCCATGGATGCCTCGTGGCGGCTGAATGTGCGCGCCCATTTCGTGGCCGCCCGCGCGGCCATGCCGCAGATGCAGCGGCAGAAAAAGGGGTCCATCATCATCACCGCATCGAATTCCGGCGTGCAATATGACCGTGGGATGATCGCCTATTGCACGACAAAACACGCCGTCATCGCCATGGCCCGCCAGATCGCCGTGGACTACGCCGCCGACAACATCCGCTGCAACGCGCTTTGCCCCGGCTTCGTGGACACGCCCTTCAACCGCGGGTTCGAGGCGCAGATGGGCGGGCGCACTGCGCTGGAATCCTATGTCGCCCAATCCATCCCGATGGGGCGCTGGGCATCAGAAACCGAGATCGCAGAAAGCATCGTCTACCTCGCCTCGGACCGGTCCGCCTTCATGACAGGCCACGCGTTGGTCATCGACGGCGGGGAATGCCTCTAGCCAGCCGCCAGACCGGCGGGCAGGAAAGCGCCGCCCCCCCGCCCCTCACACCAAATGCTCAGCCCGCATCGGCCAGCATGGCCGCCACCCCGGCCTCATCCGCAAAGCCCAGCTTGACGACGGTCGCCGCGACAGACGCACCCTCTGACAGCGCGGTCTTGGCCACCAAAGCCGCCTTGCCATACCCGATATGCGGCACCAGCATCGTGGCCAGCACCAGACTGTTCTCCAGCGCCCCCTCGCATTGCGCGACATTCGCCTCGATCCCCGCGACACAGCGCGTGGCCAGCGTGTCCATCGCCTGCATCAGGATGCGCATGGATTGCAGCAGGTTCAGCACGATCACAGGCTCGAATGCGTTCAACTGCAACTGCCCGGCCTCCGCAGCCATCGTCACCGTCAGATCATTGCCGATCACTTGAAACGCGACCTGATTCACCACCTCCGGGATCACAGGGTTGATCTTGCCCGGCATGATCGACGATCCCGCCTGCACCGCCGGAAGCCGGATCTCGTTGAACCCCGACCGTGGCCCCGATGACAAGAGCCGCAGGTCGTTGCAGATCTTCGACAGCTTCACCGCAATCCGCTTCAGCACACCGGAAAAGGTGACATAGGCCCCGCAATCGCTGCTCGCCTCGATCAGATCCCCCGCCAGCTTCACCGGCAGCCCCGCCACCCGCGCCAGTTCGGCCACCACCGCCTCGGCATAGCCACCGGGCGTGTTCACCCGCGTCCCGATCGCCGTGCCGCCAAGGTTCACCTCCAGAAGCAGGTTAGACAGCCGCCCGATGATTTCCACATCTTCGCGGATCGTCACGGCAAAGCCCGCGAATTCCTGGCCCAGCGTCATGGGCACCGCATCCTGCAACTGCGTCCGCCCGATCTTGCGCACCTGTGCAAAGGCCACTGCCCGCTCACCAAAGGCATCCGCCAGCCGCGACTGCGCCGCGCGGAACGCCTCACACTGGCTGACAATCGCCAGCCGCATCGCCGTGGGATAGACATCATTGGTCGATTGCGACCGGTTCACATCATCATTCGGGTGCAGATGCGCGTAATCCCCCGCGCGATGGCCCATCTTCAACAGGCCAAGATTGGCGATCACCTCATTGGCGTTCATGTTGGTCGATGTGCCAGCGCCCCCCTGGATCATGTCCACGCGGAACGCATCATGCCAGCGCCCTGCAATGATCTCGTCGCAAACCTCCTCGATCACCCGCGCCTTTTCCGCCGACAGCACGCCCAGCGCCAGATTGGCCCGCGCCGCCGCCTTCTTCACCCAGGCCAGCGACCGGATGAATTCCGGAAACAGCGACAGCGGAATCCCCGAGATGGGGAAATTCTCGATCGCCCGCTGGGTATGGATGCCCCACAGACAGGTGCGCGGCAGGTCCATCGTGCCAAGACTGTCTTCTTCGCGGCGCATGTCGTGCATCATCATCGGGCTGGTCCTCTGGCCATGGCTCTGGCCTGTCACCTGCCCCCCATCCCGCTCTCAGGTCCAATGCAAATCCTGCATGACCCATGCAGGCCACACTTACGCCTTCAACGCCGCCCACAGCGCATCAAGCTTTGGCCCCGCCGCGCGGCGCGGACGAAAGGCACAGATCTCCAGCGGTAATTCCCACTCTGCCCCGCCCAGCGGCACGATCCCCGCCCCGACCTCCACCGCGCTTTCCGGCAGCCAGCCCACGCCATGCCCCGCCGCAATCACCTCCTTCAGCACATCCGACATGTCGCATTGCACCGCCAGCCGATAGGACAGCACCCCGCCACCCCGTTCGATCACATGCTCGAACAGCCGCGCGAAATAGGCGCGCTGCGCATAGGCAATCAGGGGGAACGGCGCCTTCGGCGTGCCGGGAAATCCGAAATCCTGCCCCCGCGCCGCATAGGGCAGGAACCGGTCCGCCCGCAGCACCACCCGCTCTTGCGTGGCCAGCGCCTCATGGCTGGGCAGCGCCGGGCAATCATGCGCCAGCAGGATATCCGCATCCCCCGCCAGATAGCGCGCCGTCACCTCGGCCGTCGTGCCGACGATCACCGAAAAGGAACTGCGCACCTTTGGCCCGATGGCCGCCAATATCCGCCGGAAATCGCTGCGCGCCAGCACATTGGGCATCGCCAGCCGGATCTGGCTCATCACCTCGAACTGGCTGCCCCGGATCGCTGCCCGCGTCTCCAGAAGCCGCTCCACGGATGCGCCCGCCCCTTCGCGGAACTGCTCGCCCGCCTCCGTCAGCCGCACGGGCTGCGACCCCTTCACCACCAGCCCCGTCCCCACCCACTGCTCCAGCGACTGGATGCGCCGTGAAAACGCCGCCTGCGACAGATTGCGAAATTCGGCGGCGCGGGTGAAATTCCGCAACTCGGCCAGCGCCAGAAAATCCTGCAACCAGCGTATGTCCATGTTGCCAGCCCCCTGCCCCTGCTGCTGTCTAGGCCAGACAGGGCGCCGCGGGCAACCCGAACGATACACGCATCACACAAGGGCGGGTGCCCGCAGGCGGTTACAGGATCAAATCACGCGGCCCCAGTTGATCCACACCGGCAAGATCCAGCATCCAGTCTGCCACCCGGTCGCCATTGCTGTCACCAAGCAGCAATCCACGCCCAGGATCGAAGGTCACGGATGCCCGCCCGCCCCCCGCGAAACCGGTGGCGGAAAAGATCAGCCCCATGCCGCGCAGATCGATCTGATCCTCGCCCGTCACGAAATCGGCGATCCTGTCCCTCCCGGCCCCGATCCCGATATCCGCCGCGCTGGCAAAGACAAAGACATCCGCCCCCGCCCCCCCAACCATCGTATCCCGACCGGCCCCGCCAGTGATGGTGTCCGCGCCACCCCCGCCCACAAGCCGATCCCGCCCCGCACCGCCGAAAATCACATCGCCCGCATCGCCCCCTTCGATCACATCATCACCCGCACCCCCCATGATCAGGTCGCGCCCCGCCCCGCCCCAGATCATGTCCCGATCCGCCCCCCCGGTGATCGTGTCATCTCCGTTCACACCCCAAAGGCTGTTCTGGCCCCCGCCGCCAAAGATCAGGTCGTCGCCCCAGCCGCCGCTGATGCTGTCATTGCCCGCCCCGCCAAAGATGCTGTCCGCGCCATTCCCCCCGCGGATCAGGTCATCGGCATCCCGCCCGGTCAGCACCTCTGCGGCAGCGCTGCCCTGCAGCACCAGCGCCTGCGGCGGCACGCCCGCCACTGCGGGCACCACCCGGTCCACCAGCGCCGCGGCCAGACGCCCCATGAAGCCTTCCGAATAATGCAGTGAATCCCCGAACATCCCGGATGCGGAAAACCCGCCCGCCCGTGCCACCGCGTCCGGGTCCACCCCGCTGATCCGGTCCGATCCGGCATCCAGTCGGCGCTGCTGGTCGATGATCGTCTCCCAGAACACCCGCCCCGGCGCCGCAGGCGCCACCGCTGAAAGGTTCGAAATCACCACGTCGAACTCCAGCGCCGACCGCGCCGCACCGGGAAGCGCTGCGCGCAGGCCCGCATCGATTCCCGCAAGCAAGGATTGAAACTGGCTCGCATAACTGGGCGCGCGGGCGAAATCATACGTGTCCGCCTCGCCCTGCACCCAGATCATGCCCTGCAACAGCGCGCCGGGATTGGCCTGCATCACACGGGCCACCTCGGTCACCACCCGCGCCTGCATATCGCCGGGTTGAAACCAGTCCTCCCCACGGCGGCCCCAGGTCAGCGGTGCGCCTGCGCTGCTGACAGCAATGACGATGGCCCCCGGATCGCGCGCCTGCAACTGGCTGCGCAGGGCGGCGGTCATGGCGGTCGCATTGCTCTGTCCCGCGATGATATAGATGTTGGGCATGGTCACCTCCGGATTATCCGGCGATGCTGCCATCCCTTAGGTAACCAGAAGGTTGCCCGCACCCGGGAAAGGGGCGCACAATGATCCTACAAATCTATGAAAATGCTACGGTTTTTCGCCGGTCGCTCACCCCAGAACCTGCGCCAGCGCCAACCGTCCATAGGCCAGATTGGCATGCAGGATGTCCTCCTGCGGCTGATACCGGTTCAGGTCGAACAGCCTGCGCGCCTTGGTGGAATAGGCCTGCGCCGTCAGGCAATCGCGCGTGATGGTCTCGGCGGGCTGGAGATGCAGCACCGCCCCGACCGTCGCCGCGAAACGGGCCAATTCCTCGCCATAGACAGCCGCCGCCTGCGCCCCCAGCCCCTCTCGCAGCAACCGCCGAAACCCGGCCCCGGCCGGATTGCGCCCCATCTGCATCAGCCGTTCGGACGGAAAGGGTTGTGGCAGCAGGTGGATAGGCCGGTCCGCCAGCCCGGGCACCGCCCGCAGGTTCGCCATCAACCGTGCCGCGCTTGTGCCCATCAACGCCTCGGACAGGGCGATCCGCAGCACCGCCTCGGTCAGTGCAGGCCGCTCCGCCCGCGATCCCTCCGGCCACTCCAGCACCCGATAGGTGTTCAACACCTGCACCAGCGGGAACATGCTCACCTCGCTGGCCACAACCACCAGCGCGTCGAAATCGGCAAGCTCCTGCTCCACCGCCAGCCCCAGCCGGTTCAGGAAAGACGCCATCCCCACCGAGGCCACGATCCGGGTTCCTTCCAGCGCATAATCCGTCACCCCGCTGCCCGACCGCACGAAAAAGGCCACATCATGCCCCGCCGCCACTTCCCCTTCGCGACAGGCCTCCATCAGACAGGCCGCATGCGAATTGCCGAAAACCAGAACCTTCATCCGCGCGCCGCATCCAAGAGCGTCTCGTCACACACCTCGTTGCCCTTGTCCTCCGGCGCCGCAGCACCCCGCCCGTCGCGCAGAATGGCGCTCTGCCCGGCAAAAAAGACCTGCATGATCGTCTCCACCACCTCGTCCCGCACCTCGCGCTGATCGGGTCCAAAGGCATCCCGCATCAGCGGATTCTGCGTCGCGATCTCATAGGACGGGAAATAGTCGCATCCCGGCAGCAGGGTAATCACCTCATCCACCGCCGCACGCAGCACCGCCTTTGACCGGGCCGTCGCACCCAGCACATGCCCGCCCGTGGCCGTCGCCATCAGGGGCACAGGCGACACGGTGAAGATGAACCGCAGATCCGGGTTGCCCTGCCGCAGCAGCGCAACCATACGGTTCAGCTCCTCCACCACCTCACCCACCCGCGCATTGTGAAACCGATGCGCCGCATCGCCAAAGGCAGGGTCCACCGCCGCCGGACACAGCGGATAGACCGTCCCGCTTTGCCCATCCTCCCACCGCTCGGTCAGGCCCAGCGTAAAGATGAACACGCGCGCCTCGGCAAACAGCCGCCGCACCTGTGCCAGATGCGCCAGCCGCGCCGCCCCGGCCATGTCCCGCGTGGCAAAGCCCCCCGGCTCCAGCCGTGGGCGCAGCCCGTCATACCACCTGCCGTCCTTTTCCCAGAACGCCTCGTCCCGCAGGTGCCCGGTCAGCGCATCTTCGGCCAGCTGCACCATCTGCGCCGTGCTGTAGATGTTCCCGTACCGGGCCGAAAACAGGCCAAATCCCAGCCCTGCCGCCGTCGCGTCGGACATGCCATGCGGCACCGGCTCCAGATCAAGGAACCGCGCTGTCGATCGGCGCAGTTCCCGCCCGATCTTCTGCGCGAAACAGCTTCCCGCCGTAGCCACGGCATCGTCCCGCCCGATCATGACGCTTGGCCGATACAGATCGGTCAGACGGAAATCCGGGGCTGACAGGCAACGCCGCCAGAAGCACTCATCCGGAAGCGACGCATATGACATGGACCAAAACCCTCACACCAGCCCCGCCTCGCGCAGGCACGGCCCGAGTATCGGAAATGCAGATCAGCCTGTCATCAGGAAAAGACCGTTCTATCGCCCGGCCCAGGCCCGCTGGATATACATCGCCGTCATCAGGTCCAGATGCGCGCCGCCGCCATTCTTGGCAATCGTGATCTCCCCCTCCGATTGCCGCCGGAACAGCGCCGGATCGTCATAGTAATCCGCCACGATGTCGCCCTCGGTGATCGCCCCCGATGCCAGCGGATCGATCAATTCGCCGATGTGATGGATCGTCGTCCCCCACGCATCCACGAACACCCGCGCCCGCGCCATCGCCGCATCATCCACCTCGCGCATACCAGGCTTGTAGGCCCCGATCAGGTCCAGATGCTGGCCCGGCTGCAACCACTCGCCCTTGATCAGCGGCGCGGTCGCCATCGTTGCGGTGCAGATCACATCCGCCCCCCGCACCGCCGCCTCCAGATCATCCGCCACCGGCAACCCCATCGCCTCGGCACTCGCCCGGCTGCGGCTCCAGACAGTGAACTCCGCCTCTGGAAACACCGCCCCATAGGCCTCCACCATCGACTGCGCCACCTTCCCCGCCCCCACCAGCAAGAACCGCCGCGCCCCCGGCCGCACAAGGCGGGATGCCGCAAAAAGACTGTCCCCCGCCGTCTTCCACTTGGTCACCAGATGGAAATCCACCAGCCCCGTCAGTTCCCCCGTCCGATCATCATACAGCGTGACCGACCCGTTCACCGTGGGCTTGCCGATGGCCACATTGCCCGGCACCACCGTGGCCACCTTCACCAGCGCCCCCAGCCCATCGATCCACGTCGCCCGGTCAAGGATCGTATCCGCCCCGCGATAACAGAACAGGTCCTTGATATCGGGCTTGGGCAGCCGATGCCCCGCCTCAAAAGCCGCGAGCAACCCTTTCCAATCCAGCAGCCGCTCCGCCTCATATGGCACGAAATCAATGCTCACAGCCCCGCCTCCCCACGATCCAGCAATCCCTCATCCACCAACCGCTGCGCCCAACCTTCCCAGCCGTCGAACAGATGCGTCCGCCACCCCCGCGCTGCCGCCGCCGCGATGTTCTCAGTCCTGTCATCGGCAAACAGCAACCGCCCCGGCGCAAACCCGCTTTCCGCCTCCAACGCCGCATAGATCGCCGGGTCCGGCTTCATCACGCCCATCTTCCCCGAAACCCAGGCCCGGTCGAACTCTGCCATGAAGGGCAACCGCACCACCGCCGCATCAAACGTCTCGCGCCCGAAATTCGTCAGCGCCAGCACCGGCACCCCGCGCGCCCGCAACGCCCGCAACAACCGGATCGACCCGTCGATGGGCGGATGGGCAATCTCGAACCACCGCTCCTGCCACATGCGAATCTCTGCCCCCCATTCGGGATGCGCCACAGCCAGCGCCTCGACCGACGCGGCAAAGGGATCACCCAGATCCACCCCCGCATTCATCCCCGCCAGATCGACCTCGGCAAACAGCCGCGCCCGCGCCTCCGGCCCGATCACCCGGTCATAAAACCGCTCCGGCTGCCATTCCAGCAGCACATTGCCGATGTCAAAGACCACCGCTTCTGGGATCACCTGTCACATCCTTCTTCCGCCGCACCGTCTCGCGCCACAGGGTATACAGTCCCGCCCCGCAGATCAGCGCAATCCCCAGCGCCGCCCAGATATCCGGCCAGGTGCCAAACACCACCACCCCCCACAGGATTGCCAAAGGCATGGCCGAATACTCGAACGGCGCCACCAGCGCCGCCTCCAGCGTCCGATAGGCCTGGCTCACCATCAGCCCACCGATGGCCACCGACAGCCCCGTCGCCAGAAACCACGGCCAATCCGCAACCGGCGGCCAGACCCATGTCCGAAACAGAAAGGCCAGCGATGCATCCGACGACCCCGCCAGATGCCCGTCGCCTACCAACAGCCCCATCGTCGAACTCACCACGATGAACCCGCATTGCACATAGAACGAAAGCGTCATGGCGCTTTCCGTATCCTTCATCCGCCGCGTCATCATATGGCTCGACGCATAGCAAAAGGCCGATACCAGCACCAAAATCGCCGCCGGCTGGATAACCCCGCTGCCTGGCCGCAGCATCACCACCACGCCCAGCATCCCCACCGCCACCGCCGCCCATCGCCGGGGCCCCACCACCTCACCCAGCACGACAACCGACAAAAGCGTCACCAGCAAGGGCGAGATGAAGGCAATCGCCACCGCGTCCGCCAAAGGCAGCGCCGCCAGCCCAAGGAAATAACAGACATTCGACACCATCACGAACCCCACGCGGATCAGATGATCCCGCCGCCGTCGTGTCAGAATCTGCCGGAAACCGGTGCCGGAGAAATGCATCAACCCCAGCAAAAAGATCATCCCCACGCCCGCCCGGATCAGGATCACCTGATGCAGCGCATATTCGCCCGACAGGAACTTGATCGCCACGTCGTTGATCGACAGCATGGCACTGCCGCCGATGGCCAGAAGGATGCCGGTCAGGGCGCTGCGCGCTTGGGGCTCGGTCGTCATGGGTGCAGCAAACCCCTGCCGCCACATCCGTTCTATCCCGCCCGCGACATCGCCATGGCGGATTGTCCCGCCCGCCAACGCCGCCCGTTCAGCCCGCCGCCACCGCCGCGCGCACCACCCGCTCCAGCGCCTCAAGATACCGCGACCGGTCCGCCTTGGAATAAGGCCGCCCGCCACCTTGCCGGAACGGATCGGCGCTGCGCAGGTCGCTCATCAGATCACGCGTCGCCAGCACATTGCCGATGTTGCGGTCGCTCAACACCTCGCCATTGTGCTTGACCACAACCGCCCCGCCCGCGATCACGCGCGCTGCCAGCGGGATATCCCCCGTCACCACCACATCGCCCGGCCCCGCCTGATCGGCGATCCACTTGTCCGCCTCATCCGGCCCGGCGGCCACGAACACGCTTTCCACCAGCGGGTTCTGGCTCGGCCTGATCCCGCCATTGGATACCATCAGCATCCGCAACCCGTGCCGCACCGCCACCCGTTCGGTTTCTTCCTTCACCGGGCAGGCATCTGCATCGACGAATATCCTAGCCATGAAGCGCCGCCGCATGGAACGCCACATGCTCTTCCATGAAGGTCGACACAAAGAAATAGCTGTGGTCATAGCCCTTCTGCATCCGGAACGCCCCACCCTGCCGCCGCACCGCCATCGCCTCGGCCAGCGCTTCGGGCTTCAGCAGATCAAGGAACTGATCCGCCGTCCCCTGATCAATCAGCATCGGCCCGTCAAACCCGTACCGCCGCATCAGAAGCGTCGCATCATAGCCCGCCCAGACGGTTTCATCCTTGCCCATATAAGCGGCGAACTGCTTGCGCCCCCACTCGCTCGCCACCGGATTGCAGATCGGCGCAAAGGCCGAAACCGACCGGAACCGCCCCGGAAAGCTCATCGCAATCGTCAGCGCACCATGCCCCCCCATCGAATGGCCCGTGATCGCCTGCGCAGCCTCGGCCAGCGGAAAGGCGGAAAACAGCACATCTGGCAATTCATCCGTGATGTAATCCCACATCTGGAAATGGGGCGCCCAGGGTGCCTCGGTCGCGTTGACATAGAACCCCGCCCCTTGGCCCAGATCAAAGGCCGGGTCATTCGCCACACCCTCCCCGCGCGGCGATGTGTCGGGGAACACCAGCGCAATCCCCGCCTCTGCCGCCCAGCGCTGCGCGCCCGCCTTCACCATCGCATTCTCATGCGTGCAGGTCAGCCCCGACAGATACCACAACACCGGCACCGGCCCATCCTCGGCCTGTTCCGGCAGGAACAGCCCGAATGTCATGTCGGTGCCGCAGACGTCGGACGGATGGGTGTAAACCCCCTGCACGCCGCCAAAAGCACGGTTCTCGGAAAGGGTCTTCATCACGCACCTCGCATCTGTGTTGGCCAAGGTTCCATGCCCCGCAAAAGGATGCAACCCGCTGCCCTTTCATCTTGGCCCAAATACCCAATTCGACCTGTGCGCAGGGCACCACGGCGGGTGGCAGGCGTGCTGGGGGGTGCTGGGGGTCTTGCCCCCCGCCTATTGCGTCGAATGGAACTTCCCCGCGGGCGAGGCGGTAAAGATCTCGCACCCTACGGCCGTCACGCCCACCGAATGCTCGAACTGCGCGCTCAGCGACTTGTCCCGCGTGATCGCCGTCCAGTCATCGGCCAGCACCTTTGTCTCGGGCCGCCCAAGGTTCACCATCGGCTCGATGGTAAAGAACATGCCTTCTTCCAGCACCGGCCCCGATCCGGGCCGCCCGTAATGCAGCACATTCGGCGGCGAATGGAACACCCGGCCCAGACCATGGCCGCAGAAATCGCGCACCACGCTCATCCGCTGGCTTTCCACATAGCTCTGGATCGCATGACCGATATCGCCAAAGGTGTTTCCCGGCTTCACCGCCGCGATCCCGCGCATCAGCGCCTCATGCGTGACGTTGATCAGCCGTTGTGCAAAGGGCTTGGCGGTGCCCGCCACATACATCCGGCTGCTATCGCCAAACCAGCCATCCACAACCACCGTCACATCCACATTCAGGATATCAGCCGCCTGCAACACATCACTGCTGCGTCCCGGAATCTTGGCCCCCGGTATCCCGTGGCAGACAACATGGTTCACACTGATGCACGACGCGTGCTTGTATCCCTTGTAGCCGATGGTGGCCGATGTCACCCCGTGGCGCTCCACCTCGGCGGTGATGAAGGCGTCGATCTCGCCTGTCGTCGCCCCCGGCACGACCAGCGGCCCCACGGCATCCAGTATCTCTGCCGCCACCCGGCCCGCACGGGCCATGCCCGGGAAATCCGCGTCCTCATGGATGCGGATACCGTCTCTGGTGATGCGTCCGCGCATTTCGTCCACCGCCCGACCTTCCTTCTCGATTTCCCGCCTAAATAAGCATAGCCGCCCGCAAAGGCCAGACCTGCCCGGCAGCGCCCCCTTTGAAACCGCTGCCGCGCGGCCTATACCCCATCCACCTGCCCAATAAGGAGCCACCCATGCCAAATCCCACAGCCGCCATGCTGGTGATCGGCGATGAAATCCTGTCCGGCCGCACGCGCGATTCAAACATGCACCACCTCGCCCAGCGCCTGACGGAACACGGCATCCAGTTGGCCGAGGCGCGGGTGGTGGCCGATGAACAACCCGCCATCATCGCCGCTGTCAACGACCTGCGCGCGCGATACGATCACCTCTTCACCTCTGGCGGCATAGGCCCCACCCATGATGACATCACCGCAGATGCCATCGCCGCCGCCTTTGCCACCCCCATCACCCACCGCGCCGATGCGATGGCCCTGCTACAGGCGCATTACGACCGCGCCGGTCTGCCCTTCAACGACGCGCGCCAGCGCATGGCCCGCATCCCCGATGGCGCGATCCTGATCGAAAACCCCATCTCCACCGCGCCGGGATTCACCCTTGGCAATGTCCATGTCATGGCAGGCGTCCCCAGCATATTCGAAGCCATGCTCGCGGGCCTTCTCCCCACGCTCACCGGCGGCGCGCCACTATTGTCGCAATCCCTGCGCGTCAACCGTGGCGAAGGCGAAATTGCCGCCGAATTCGGCGCGCTTGCTGCCGATTTCCCCGATCTGTCTATGGGCAGCTACCCGTTCAACACCAATGGTGTCTATGGCACCAACCTCGTCATCCGTGGCACCGATCCCGCCCGGATCGACGCCGCCATGACCCTCCTCGCCGCGATGTTCCCATGACGCCAGACAGCTTCGCACCCGACCTGCTGGCAGAAGTGACCGAGGCGACATGGCCCCCCGCCGCCACCCATCGCCACGGCCCCTGGCTTATCCGCGAAGGCCAGGGCGGCGGCCAGCGCGTCTCCGCCGCCTCCGCCACCGGCAACTGGACCGAAGCAGACATCCCCACGGCCGAAGCCGCCATGCGCGCCCTGGGCCAGCCCCCCCCTCTTTGTCCTGCGCCCCACAGACGCCGCGCTAGATACGGCCCTCGCCGCCCGTGGCTACCTCCATCACGACCCTGTCGTCGCCTATGCCGCCCCGGTGGCCGATCTGGCCGCGTCCGAACCGCCCTTCCTCACCAGCTTTCCGCATTGGCCCCCCCTCGCCGTCGCGTGCCAGATCTGGGAACAGGGCGGAATCGGCCCCGCCCGCATCGCCGTGATGAACCGCGTCACCGGCCCCAAAACCGCAATCCTCGGCCGCACCGGCGACCGCGCCGCAGGCACCGCCTTCACGGCAATCCACCGCAATGTTGCAATGCTTCACGCGCTCGAAACTGCACCCGACCAGCGCAGAAAGGGCTGCGCACACAACATCTTGCGGGCTGCCGCCATCTGGGCCCGCGATCACGGGGCCGACACGCTTTCCGTTCTGGTGACTGAGCGAAACACCGCCGCCCGCGCGCTCTACGCTTCCTTGAACTTCGCCGTTGTGGGACACTACCACTATCGGAAACATGGCCCCGCAGAAGGCTGAGCAGTTGACAGACCCGCGCCCGCAACACAGTCACCGGCTTGGCCGCCCCATCGCCTTGGCTGCGCTGATCCTGACCGTTGCCCTGCCCGCGCAGGCGCTGGACCTGCGCTTCACCGCACCCGCCGCCACCTCCGGCGAACGGCGCGAGGCGGTCACCTCCTACAACATTCCCACCGGTCCGTGGCAGGCCGGGGTCATCCCCACCACCACCGCCGAAGGTGCCTTCGCCCAAACTGCATGGAAGATCGACGCCGCCGATCTCTCCACCCTGCAAATTCTGCAACCGCTGCGTGCGCAGGTCGCCGAACAGGGGTTCGAAACCGTGTTCGAATGTGCCACCTCGGCCTGCGGCGGGTTCGATTTCCGCTATGGCACCGACATTCTTCCCGAACCGCAGATGCATGTCGATCTTGGTGATTTCCGCTTCCTCGCCGCCCGCCGCGACGGCCCGGATGGTACCGACTGGCTTACCCTCTTGGTCAGCCGCTCTGCCGATACCGGCTTTGTGCAACTCACCCGGATCGGCGCGGAAATCCCCGGTGTCCCCGATCTCAGCGTCTCATCGAAATCGACCTTCTCACCCACCCCACCCGCACCGCTTGCCAACACCCTGCCCACCGCGCTGCCGCAGGATGACCTGACCGCCGCCCTGACCGCCGGTCAGCCCGCCACTCTTGCCGATCTCATCTTCCCCTCTGCTCAGGCCGAGCTTGCCCCCGGCAGCTACCCCTCGCTCGCGCGGCTGGCCGATTGGCTGACCGCCAATCCCACTGCGATGATTGAACTTGTGGGCCATACCGATGCCTCGGGTAACGCGCAGGCCAACACCGCCCTCTCGCTGGCCCGTGCCGAGGCCACCCGCGACGCCCTGATCGCGCAATTCGGCATCGACCCCGCCCGAATCACCACGCGCGGCGCAGGCCCGCTTGAGCCCGTCGCCACGAACGAAACCGCCGAAGGTCGCGCCCAAAACCGAAGGGTCGAGGTCTTGGCGACCCCGACCCTCTGAACTCCCCCAGGAGTAGGCGGTCCCCCTTGCGGGAAACCGGCGAAATCACCAGCTGTCCGGCCCTTTGTCGATCAGTTGCCGCGCCAGAAAATCGATGAACGCCCGCACCTTGGGCTGTGTGAACCGCCCCGGCGGATAGACCGCATAGATGCCCAGGCTTTCCGTCGGAAGCCCCGGAATGGCCTCTTCCACCAGACCCTGCTTCATCGCGTCGGCATAGAGGAAGCTCGGCAGATAGGCGATGCCCAGCCCCGAAATCGCGGCATTCAACAGCGATTGCCCGTCATTCACCGTCAACCAGCCAACCGACCGAACCTGCCGCTTTTCCCCCGACGGCGCGGTGATCTTCCACACGTTGCCATTGGCCTGATTCGAATAATGCAGCAGCTTGTGTTCGTTCAGATCGTCGATCTTCATCGGCCGACCGTATTTCTGGAAATAGTTGGGCGACGCGATCATCCGCTTCGTCGTCTCGGTCAGCTTCCGGGCGCGCAGGCTGGAATCCTCCAGATCCCCCACCCGGATCGCCATGTCGAACCCTTCGCTGATCAACTCGACATAGCGGTTGTTCAGCACCATGTTCACCGTGATATCGGGGTATTCCAGCAGGAAATCCCCCAAAATCGGCGACAGCAGGTTCACCCCGAAATCGGTCGCGACACTGATCCGCAACAGGCCCGAAGGGGCCGACTGCATCGATGTGACCAGCGCATCCGCCTCACCTGCGTCATTCAGCACGCGGCGGGCGCGGTCGTAATAGGCAAGGCCAATCTCGGTGGGCGAAACGCGGCGGGTCGTCCGGTTCAACAGGCGGGCCCCCAGCCGCGCCTCCAGAGCCGAGACGTGTTTTGACACCGCCGACTTCGATATTCCCATCTTCTTGGCCGCATCGGTAAAGCCGCCCTGGTCAACGACCATAGCAAAGGCTTCCATTTCCGTCAGTCGGTCCATTGTTACCCTCTGGCAAGCTATGAGGTCGAATGACCGAGGATTGACCGCGAATTCAGGCAGGATCGGGGCGCAGACGGGGCCGATCCGGGGTTTTCCACCGGATCGTTGATATCAGGGAAACATAAATCTCCGCCTCGGCACTCGCCTCAAAGCCGCGCCGCCAGCCTTGCACCCTGATCGATTGCGCGTTTCGCATCCAGTTCCGCCGCAACATCCGCCCCGCCGATCACATGGCACCCGATGCCCGCCGCCGCCAGTTCATCCGCCAATCCCCGCGCGGGCACCTGCCCCGCGCACAGCACCACCGAATCGACCGCGATCACCACTTCCACCCCATCGCGCGACACGACCAACCCCTCCGGCCCGATCCGCTCATAGCTGACCCCGCCGATCATCTTCACCCCCTTCGCTGCCAGCGCGGCGCGGTGGATCCATCCCGTCGTCTTGCCCAATCCACGCCCCGGCTTTTCCGCCTTGCGCTGCAACAGCCAGACTTCGCGCGCCGGCGGCTCCGGCTCCGGTGCCACCAGCCCGCCGCGCACCTCGGCCGGATCACCCACACCCCATTCGCGCCGCCAAAGTTCTGCATCCAGCGTCGGGCTCACCCCCCGATGGGCCAGATACTCCGCCACATCAAACCCGATGCCGCCCGCCCCCACGATGGCCACACGCTTGCCCACCGGCGCGCCATTCAGCACGTCGATATACCCAAGCGCCGCCTCCTGCCCAGGTATCCCCGGATCGCGCGGGATCACCCCCGTCGCCACGATCACCTCATCAAACCCGCGCAGGTCATCCACGCCCACCTCCGCCCCCAGCCGCAGCTCCACATCCGCCCGCGCCACCCGCGCCGCGAACCACCGCACCAGCCCGTGAAACTCTTCCTTCCCCGGCACCTGCTTGGCCAGGTTCAACTGCCCGCCGATCCGATCCGCGCGATCAAACAGCGTGACGCGATGCCCCCGCTCCGCCGCCACCGCTGCCGCCATCAATCCCGCAGGCCCCGCACCCACCACGGCCACCGATTTCACCACCGTCACCGGGTCATAGGTAAGCTCAACCTCATGGCAAGCGCGCGGGTTCACCAGACAGCTTGTCAGCTTGCCGCTGAACGTGTGGTCCAGGCAGGCCTGATTGCAGGCGATGCAGGGCGCAATCTCCTCCGCCCGCCCCGCCGCCGCCTTGGCCACGAAATCCGCATCCGCCAGAAACGGCCGCGCCATGCTGACCATATCCGCCATCCCCTCGGCCAGCAGCCCCTCGGCCACGTCCGGCGTATTGATGCGGTTTGATGTGATCACAGGGATCGCCACCTCCCCCCGCAACCGCCCGGTCAGATGCGCGAATGCCGCGCGCGGCACCGATGTGGCAATCGTCGGCACCCGCGCCTCATGCCAGCCGATCCCGGTGTTCAGGATCGACGCCCCCGCTGCCTCGACCGCCTTCGCCAACAGCACAACCTCATCCCAGGTGCTGCCATCAGGCACCAGATCGATCAGGCTGATGCGATAGATGACGATGAAATCCGCCCCCACCGCCGCCCGCACCCGGCGCACCACCTCGACAGGCAGGCGCATCCGGTTCTCGTAATTCCCGCCCCACTCATCGTCGCGGCGGTTGGTATGGGCGACAAGGAACTGGTTCAGGAAATACCCCTCGCTCCCCATTACCTCCACGCCATCATACCCCGCCTCGCGCGCGCGCACCGCTGCCGTCACGATGTCAGAAATCTGCTTCTCGATCCCCACCGCATCCAATTCCCGCGGCGCAAAGGGTGAAATCGGCGACCGGATCGCGCTCGGCGCCACGCAGTCCTTGCCATAGGCATAGCGCCCCGCATGCAAAATCTGCATCGCGATCAACCCGCCCGCATCATGCACGCGTTCCGTCACCACCCGGTGATTGGCGATATCCAGCGCCGTATACAGCCCCGCCGCGCCGGGAAACACACCACCCTCCGCGTTCGGCGCCATCCCCCCGGTCACCATCAGCGCCACCCCGCCCCGCGCGCGGTCGGCATAGAACTCGGCCACCCGGTTCCAATCCCCCCGCTCCTCAAGCCCCGTATGCATCGACCCCATCAGCACGCGGTTCGGCAGCGTGACATGGCCAAGGGTCAGCGGCGACAGCAGATTGGGATAAAGCGTCATGATGGTCCTCCGGCCCGCGACACTGCCGCAGCACCGCGCCCCTGTCACGGGCAACGCAGCGTCATGCGCGCAAACCCGCACCCCCACCCCGCCCATTCTTCTCTGCCCAAATATCCTCAGGGGGTGAGGCGCGCAGCGCCGAGGGGGCGGAACGCCCCCTGCAACGCAGCCCATAGGTGCACCGCTACCCCAGCGTTTCCACGCAATGCCGCCGGAACGCGCGCTTCAGCATGTCCAGCTCCGCCCGCAACAGATCCACCTCGGCGCGCAGGTCATCCTCCATCGGCACCCCGGTGATGATGGTGAAATGCGCCAGCGTCTCGCCCGTGTCGCGCTGCCGGAACAGGAAGGTCTGCACCCCTTCGCTCAAGGCCGCCACCGGCACAGGCACCCGCACGGCCCATTCGCCCGCGCGGTCCGGGATCGCCGTCACCGTCACCCCCGGCACCTCGGCTTCCAGATGCCGCACCTCCAGCGCCGGTTTCTCGGTCCCCGACAGCACCCCTTCCCAAACCCCGGCCCGGATGCGCGTCTTGGTCAGCTTTACCCCGTCCATCATGCCCTCACATCTCCGCCCGCGGCCTGCGGCTCACCGTCACGTCGCGCAGGATGATCTGGTTCATCTCCGGCCCCTCGAAGATGAGGTCGATCCACAGCTTCTCGATCCGCTTCTCGTTGATCTTGGTATAGGTCAGGTCAAACTCCACCATCACCTCTTCCGCCCCAATGGGCAGCTCCAGCACGATCTGCTCGGTATTCGGCCCGTGCTTCACGTTCAGCCGGGCAAAGATCTCCAGCGGTTTTTCCAACTCCACGATCACATCCAGCCGCAGCAAATGGCGCAGCTTCAACCCCCGCGCCGCCTCATCCGGCAGGTCGATCACCAGCGACAGGAAAGATCCGTCAAACCGGAACACATCCATGCGAAACCCGAACGGTGCCACGTCGCTTTCCCGCGCGTTGCGGATCTGGCGCACCGTCAACTCGCTCACCCGGCAGTCATGGAACACCGTCGCCCCGTCGCAGAACAGCATCCTGTTCTGCACCGACGCCTGCCCCGGCACCGGCATCGGCCCACGCCACAGATCAGGCCGCCACGCCCAATCCGTTCCCAGCGGTTTGCGCATCGCGTTCGATCCGATGATCGGCAGCGCCAGCCTGTGTTCCGCCTGATGGATCACCCGGTCCAGTTGCCGCCGCAGCGACCGCGCCCGTGACCGCCAGCCGCGCAGCACATCAAGTTCGGCGACAGCCGCCGCCTCCGCGATCTCTTCCCAGCGCCGGACGACCCGCTTCTGCAGCAGCTTGTCCAGCACACCTTCGATCTTGCCCACCATTCCGCGTCCCGAATACCGTCTGATGCCCCGCGCAAAGGCGCGGACCACACCGCCTATCTATTGCCGGAAAGGCCGCACCGCGCCACCGACTTTTCACCTCAAAAGCGAAGTTCTCACCCGCCGATCCCGGTCTGGTTAGCACGCGCCACCGCCTCACCCGCATTGGCCCGCCGCAGCGCCGCCAGCGTCGCCTGCACCAGAGCACGCCCCTTTTCCGCAGACAGCGGTGCGTCCTCTGCAGGTCCCGTCGCCGTCACCGTCACCAGCCGCCCCCGCAACCCGGCAATCCCGCGCCAGTAATCCCCCACCAGCCGGTCGCGCACCTGCATCACAAAGGCATCATCCACCCCCGCCGCCGACAGCACCTGCACATCCGCCGCCTGTCCCGACCGGCTCAGCGCCGTCCGCCCCGCCTCCGATGTAAAGAACTCCGCCAGCGCCGCGCCGCCACCCACCATCGCGCCCGCCGATCCCGCCTGCCCCACTGTCAGCGTCACCACCGCAGGCTCCGCCGTGCCAGCCGCCGAACAGCGGCCCATGATCACCACAGCGCTGTCAGCCTGACGCTGCCCTGCCCCCGGCGCGATGCAATAGCCCGCCGGGGCCGCTGCCACCACTGCCCCGTCCAGCAGCGCCACTTGCCGTATGCCCCCACCTTGCGTCGCCACACATCCGGCCAGCAGCAGGACACCGATCAACCCCAAACTCTTCACGCCCGTCCCCAAAACCCACCCCCTGTGTCAGTCCAGCCTGAACCGGTTGCATAGCGCCCCCACCCGCCACCGTCCACCGCTCCGCCCCCCAAAGGCGCGACCCCGCCCAACAGCGCGCCAAGCGCCCATTGCATCCGCCCCGCCAAACCGTTTCACTCCACGCAACGCCACATCTGAACCCAAGGCCCCGCATGACCCGCCTTCCAGACCTCGCCGCCCGCCTGAACGGGCAGCCCGATCTCTACACCGCCCTGCGTCAGTCCCTCACCCCCGGCGACCCCGCCCCTGACATCCCCGCCCTCATCGTCGCAACCGACGCGCCCACCCGCGCCCGGCTGGAACGTGTCGATGCAGGCCTCCTCGCCGCCATTGCGCGCAAGGCCCTCACGGGCGAGGCCACCCCCGGTGCGAGCGCCCTGCGCGAAACCCTCGCCACCACCCCCGCCCATCCCCTGTTCCTGCCCGATCCGGCCACAGGCGCCACCATGGCCCTGCCCACCACCGGCCAACGCCCCGACATGCCCGCCTTCTCCGACCCCGCCTTCGACCGCTGGTTCGCCGGCCACCAATCTCAAGGCATCCGCTACGGCCTTGGCCTCTACGGCGAAAACCGCACCGTCTATGCCACCCCGCAATTCGCCGATGCCGCAAGCCCCGAACGGCGCACCATCCACCTCGGCATCGATGTCTTCGCCCCCGCAGGCACCCCCGTCCACGCCCCGCTGCCGGGCCGGGTGAAACACCTCACCTACAACGCCGACCCGCTGGATTACGGCCACACCCTGATCCTCGAACACGACCTGAACGGTCACATCTTCCACACCCTCTACGGCCACCTCGCCGCCACCCTGCCCGGCCTTCACCCCACCGGAACCGTAGAGGCTGGCCAGATCATCGCCCATCTCGGCGACTGGCCGGAAAACGGCGGCTGGGCCCCGCATATCCATTTCCAGATCATCACCGATCTTCTGGCCCAGACAGGCGGCAATTTCTTTGGTGTGGGTCATGTCAGCCTGCGCGATGTCTGGTCCGACATCAGCCCCGACCCCAATCTCCTGATACGCCTGCCCACCCACAGCTTCACGGTCTGATCCCCATGCCCCCCACTCAGACAAGCATCCGCCCCGCCACCCCAGATGACCGCGCCCTTTGGCAGCCGCTGTTCGAAGGCTATGCCGCCTTCTACAACACCCCCATCACCCCCCGGACGCTCGATACCGTCTGGTCCTGGATCCACGATCCCGCCAACCCCTTCTGGTGCGACCTCGCGCTTGATGCCACCGGCACACCCCTTGGCTTCGTGCAATACCAACTCATGCACCGCTCCCTCGGCGGCTCCATGGTCTGCTACCTTTCGGACCTCTTCACCACCCCCGCCGCCCGGGGGCAGGGCACCGGCCGCGCACTCATAGACCACGTCCTCGCCTTCGCCCGCAGCCACGGCCTGCCCAACGTCCGCTGGCTCACGGCCGAAGACAACACCACCGCCCGCACCCTCTATGACAGCTACGCCCCCCGCACCCCCTTCATCCTTTACTCCCTCCCCACCACCTGAAACTGGCCACCTGAAACTGGCCCCGCCGTTTCATCTTGGCCCAAATACCCACTCCGCTCATGCCACAGGCACCACGCCCCAGGATGGCGCCACACGGCCAAACCACGCCACCGCAACGCCTGACGCCTCCCCGGTGATTGCATTTCCCACCCCCCCGGCATATCTCTCTGCCAACCGACGCGACCCGCAAAGGCCACGCCCGCATGAACTGGATCTCCAACTACGTCCGCCCCAAGATCAACTCGCTCTTCTCCCGCCGGGAAGTGCCAGAAAACCTTTGGACGAAATGCCCCGAATGCGGGACGATGCTCTTCCACCGCGAGCTTGCCGCGAACCTGAACGTCTGCACCTCCTGCGATCACCACATGGCCATCAGCCCGCGTGACCGCTTTTCCGCCCTGTTCGACGGCGGCATCTTCACCGAGGTAAAGGTCCCCGACGCGGTCACCGACCCGCTGCATTTCCGCGACCAGAAGAAATACCCCGAACGCCTGAAAGCCGCCCAAAAGGCGACCGGAGAGAAAGAGGCGATGCTCGTCGCCGAAGGCGAAATCGCCAAGACCCCCATCGTCGCCGTCGCTCAGGATTTCTCCTTCATGGCCGGATCGATGGGCATGTATGTGGGCAACGCCATCCTCGCCGCGGCCGAACGCGCAGTAAAGATGAAACGCCCCCTCGTCCTCTTCTCCGCCGCTGGTGGCGCGCGCATGCAGGAAGGCATCCTGTCGCTGATGCAGATGCCCCGCACCACCGTCGCCGTGCAGATGCTGCGCGAGGCGCACCTTCCTTATATCGTCGTCCTCACCCACCCCACCACGGGTGGCGTCACCGCCTCCTATGCCATGCTGGGTGATGTGCAACTGGCCGAACCCAACGCGCTGATCTGCTTTGCCGGCCCCCGCGTCATCGAACAGACGATCCGCGAGAAATTGCCCGAAGGGTTCCAACGCGCCGAATACCTGCTCGATCACGGGATGCTGGACCGCGTCACCCACCGCAAGGCCCTGCGCGAAGAGTTGGTCACGATCATCCGCCTGCTCACCGGTCAACCTCCGGCCATCAAGGGCGAACTGACCGCCCAGCCCGTCGAAGCCTGATCCGCAGAACCCTCAAGCATGCCCGCCCTCACCTCCGACGCGCTCCTTGACCGGATGATGACCCTGCACCCCAAGGTCATCGACCTGACGCTGGACCGTGTCCACCGCCTGCTGGGCTTGCTGGGCAACCCCGAACGCGCCATCCCCCCCGCGATCCACATTGCAGGCACAAATGGCAAGGGCAGCACACAGGCCATGGTCCGCGCCGGGCTGGAACAGGCGGGGCAAAAGGTTCACGCCTACACCTCCCCCCACCTCGCCCGCTTCCATGAACGCATCCGCCTCGCAGGCCACCTGATCTCCGAACCCGCCCTCACCGCGCTGCTCGATGAATGCGTCGCAAAGAACGGCCCGGATGAGATCACGTTTTTCGAAATCACCACCTGCGCCGCCTTCGCCGCCTTCGCCCGCACCCCCGCCGACTGGACGCTTCTCGAAGTGGGCCTCGGTGGCCGCCTTGATGCCACCAACGTCATCACCCCGCGCCTGTCGATCATCACCCCTGTCTCGATGGATCATGAATCTTTCCTCGGCGACACCGTCGCCAAGATTGCCGCAGAAAAGGCCGGGATCATCAAGCGCGGCATCCCCGTCATCATCGGCCCCCAGCACCCCGACGGGATGGCGGTGATCGAATCCACCGCAGCCCGCCTCGGCGCACCGATCCTCGCCTATGGCCAGCACTGGCATGTCTGGGAAGAACGCGGCCGCCTGATCTATCAGGACGAGTCCGGCCTGCTCGACCTGCCCCTCCCCAACCTGCCCGGCCCGCATCAGATCCAGAACGCCGGCGCCGCCATCACCGCCCTGCGCCACCTCGGCTATAGTGAGGCCGCGTGCGAGGCCGCCGTCACCCGCGCCGAATGGCCCGCCCGGATGCAACGCCTGCGCCAAGGCCCCTTGGTGGACTTGGCACCGCAGGTGGAGCTTTGGCTCGATGGCGGCCACAACCCCGCCGGGGGCGAGGCCATCGCCGCCACGCTGGCCCGCATGCCCGCCCGCCCCACGCATCTGATCTGCGGCATGCTCAACACCAAGGACGTGACGGGCTACATGCGCCCCCTCGCGCCCCAGGTCACCCACTTGCACGCCGTCTCCATCCCCGGCGAAAAGAACACCCTCCCGGCTGAGGCGACGCGTGACGCCGCCCGCACCGCAGGCATCGACGCCACCACCGCCGCCTCCGTCACTGATGCGCTGGCCACCATTACCGCCACCGATCCCCAGGCCCGCGTCCTGATCTGCGGCTCGCTCTACCTGGCGGGCCACATCCTGCGCGAAAACGGCTGATCCTCCGACCGTCACGCCCCAACCGCATCCACCCGCCAAGAGTGTTCCCCGAACACTCCGATTTTTCGCAGAAAAATCGCCCCACCCCGCCCCAGCCAAACTTGCGCCCCAATCGTCGGGAAGGCTCGCATAACAATTTCGCACGAGCTTTTTCCGATGACCGCCTTTTCCCCCGTCCCGTCCCAGACCACGACCCGTGTTGCCGTGCTGATCGATGGCGACCACATTCCGGCGTCTTTCCGCATCACGATCTCGCGCGAGGCGGCCAAACTCGGCGACCAGATATCGACGCAGCTTTTCTGCGATCTCTCGCTCCGGCCCGACTGGGTCTCGGAAACCGGGATCGATGTGACCCATTGCAAGGGCCGCCCCGGCAAGAATAGCGCCGACATGTCGCTCTGCATCGCAGCGCTGGACCTCGCCTATCGTGGGCTGGCTACCGCCTTCCTGATCGCATCGAACGACCGGGATTTCGAACCGCTTACCCGCCACCTCCGCCGTATGGGATGCACCGCCAGCCAAATCAAGACACTGGCGCCGCCACCTGCGCCCAAACCCGTTGCGCCGGTGCAGTTTGCACCGCCCCATCCCGCCGCTCCTGCAACCGCAGACCCAGCCACAAGCACGCTCCTCGCCAAGGTCCGCGCCGCAATCAAGGGGCATGGTGGCCCAGACGGCATCACTATCGAGGCGCTCAATCCTCTGCTGCACCGTCAGGGCATCAGAATCTCGCAAGAACCAGAAAAGAACTGGCGCGCATGGCTGCGCGCCCGCCCAGAGCATTTCCTTTGCGATCCGAAGGGACCGCTGGCGCGGGTACGCCTGAAGAAGTGAGTTCGCCCCTCACACCCCATACCGCGCAATGAACATCGCCACCGCCCCGTCCACCACCCGCGCCACCTCGCGCGGTTGGCGGGCGGCGTCGATGCCGAACACGGCCCGGTCATGCAGGTCGGCCTTGCACAGTTGCGCGAACTGGTCGGCAGCAAGGTTCAGATCGTCGATCCGCACCTCCCCCCGCGCCACCGCCTTGGCCAGATAGATCGCCAGCCGCTCCCGGATCAGCAGCGGCCCGCTCTCATAGAATGCCGCCCCCAGCGCCGGGAACCGGTCACTTTCGGCCACGCACATGCGAAACATCCGCTGCCCGAAATCCGATTGCGCGAACCCCACGATCCGCTCTCCCGCCAGCCGCAGCACCTCGGCCACCGGGGCCTGATCGTCGATCAGCGCCTCCGCCTCATCCGCCGCGCGGCGACACTCGGCCCGCGCCACCTCCTGAAACAACAACCGCTTGTCCGGGAAATAGCTGTAGAGCGTCGCCTTGCTGACCCCCGCCTCGCGCGCGATGTCATCGACCGACGCCCCCTCGAACCCGTCACGCAGGAACACCTCGCGCGCACCCGCCAGCACCTGATCGAATTTCCGCCCCCGCCGGATCTGCGCATCACGCGCAGGTTCCGCCCGGACATGCTGGCCCGCTTCATCCATCCCGACCACCTTTCACAGGCGGCGACCATATCCCGCCATCACAACCACGGGCAAGCCTCACCCCCGCCGCCGCGCCACCACCGGCCCGCCCCCCTGCGCCGCGATGCGCGCGATGGCGGCCGTTATCCCCTCATGCCGCACATCCATGCTATGGCCATTGGCATGGATGAGACGATCGGCATCCACCACCATCGCCACATGCCCCTTCCAGAAGATCAGATCGCCCCGCCGCAGCGCCTCCCCCACGTCCATCGACACACTCAGCCCTTGCTGCATGTCACTGTCGCCCGGACAGGCCCGCCCACAGGCCAGCCACGCCGCCTGCACCAAACCCGAACAATCAATCCCGCTCCGACTGTTCCCCCCCCAAAGGTAGGGTGTCCCCAAGAACATCTCCGCCACCGTTACCGGATCGTCGAACCAGTCACCCATCCGCCGCAGATGCATTGATGGCAGATACCCCTCCGTGACCCGCGCCCATTTCCCATCGTCGTCCAGCACCGCCACCCGCGCGCCAAACGGCAGCGCCGCACGCTCCCGCGCCTGGACCCGCGGCTCGGGGTAAAGATGCGTCCCCACCGCCGCCACCCAATGCGACGGCGTCACCGCAGGCCCCACCGCCCCGGCCGCCAGCCAACCGCAATAGCCATCACGGTCCATCCGCACGAAAACCGCATCGTCCCGCCGTTCTACTACCACCAGCGCCGCGCCAAACGCCACCTGCCGGTCGCGCGCGCCCTGCGGCGCGTCACACAGATCGGCCAGCGGCACCGCCACGGCCCCCGGCTCACCCGCTACGAACGCCTCCGCCGCCGCCACCCCGCGCAGGCTCTCCAACGCCACCCGCCCGGAAAAGGCCGTCAATCGCCGGTCCATCACAGCCCCAGCATCGCGGGCAGCCCGCACAGCATGGCCCGCGCCCCCTGCCCGACCCCGCCCTTGGGCCGCCCCGGCGCATCACTCGGCGTGTGGCCGTAAATGTCGAAATGCACATAGCGCGGGTGACCCGCAAACCGCCGCAGGAACAGCGCCGCCGTGATCGATCCGGCAAAGCCAAAGCCCGGCGCATTGTCCAGATCGGCAATCCCCGGCTCGATCACCGACTCATAGGCGTCATGGAACGGCAACCGCCACACCGGATCAAACCCCGCCACCGCCCCCGCCTCCAGCGCCGCCACCAATTCCGCATCATCGCTGTAATAGGGCGCCAGATCCGGCCCCACCGCCACCCGCGCCGCCCCGGTCAACGTGGCCATCGACACCAGCAGATCGCAATCTTCCTCTCCCGCCCAGGCCAGCGCATCGCCCAGCACCAGCCGCCCCTCGGCATCGGTGTCATTCACCTCCACCGTCAATCCCTTGCGGCTAGTCAAAATATCCTTGGGCTTCAGCGCATTGCCCGAAATCACATTCTCCACCGCAGGCACAATCACCCGCAGCCGCACTGGCAACCCCAGCTCCATGATCATCTGCGCCAGCCCCATCACCGTGGCCGCACCCCCCATATCCTTCTTCATCAGGTTCATCCCCGATGACGGCTTCAGGTTCAGCCCCCCGGTATCGAAGCAAACCCCCTTGCCCACCAGCGTCAGCGCAGGCCCCGCATCCCCCCACCGCATCTCCATGATGCGCGGCACGCGCGGGCTGGCCCGCCCCACGGCATGCACCATCGGGAACCCTTCGGTCAGCAGATCCTCCCCCCGCACCACCGAAACCGCTGCCCCAAACCGCGCGCCCAGCGCGGCAAAGGCCGCCTCCAATTCCCCCGGCCCCATATCCTGCGCGGGCGTGTTGATCAGGTCGCGCGTCAGAAACTCCCCGCGCGCCATGGCAATCACCCGCGCCGCATCCACACCTTCCGGGCAAACCAGCAGCGCCCCGGCCTCCGTCTTCGCTGTGCGATAGCGGCCAAATCGATACTGCGTCAGCACCCAGCCCAGCGCCGCCTCCTCCCGCTCGGCCAGCGACAGATCGCCCTGCAGTCGCCACGCCCCGAAAGGCAAACCCGCCACCGCCTTGGCCAGCCCGAACCGCATCCGCCGCCGCGCCTTGGCCGTGCCATAACCCGCCACCGCCCCGGCCAGCCCGCCGCCCGCCGCAGGCAATAGCCGCACCTCGCCCAGATCCCCCTTGAACCCGGTCGCCGCCAGCCACCCCGCCGCCTCCGGCCCCAACTGCGCCTTGATCGCGTCAATCCCGTCTGCGGGCACCACATGCAAGGGCAACGCCGCCGCAGCGGGGTCGGCAAAAGCAGGCGTCAGATAGGGCAGTGCATCATCGCTCATGGCATCGGTTCCAAAGGTTCTATCCCCCGAACCCTATGAATGCCGCCGCGCCCCCGCAAGGGCAGTCACAGCCCGTCAGACACTTCCCTTGATGACGCTGCGCCCATCAACGCAGCCTTCCCCGCGAAAGCCGCCTGATGTCCCGCTCAGCGCACCAAAGACCGCTCCGCAACCCGCACCAGCCGCGCCCAGACGGCAGCAAAGGCCGTGGCATCCCCGCGCAACAGCACCTCCCGCGCATCCTCGGCCACCTGCGCAAGACTCACCAGCCCCACCCCCGTCGCCATCGCCTGCATCCGCTTGAGCGAACGCGGCAAGCTGTCCAGTTCATGCCGCTCCACCTGCGCGCACATCACGGTGACCGCCATCGCAAGTTCCCCGACCGCCCGCGTCACCAGCTTTGCGCCGGGGTCCGGGCCCAGCCGATCAAAGATCGCAAGGATCGCCCCCTCATCCTCATCCACCCGCTCCTGCGGATGCAAGGTCACCACCCCGCTCGTCATCCCGTCCCCCACGCACATCACACCCACGGACAGCATGTTTCATGCCATTGAACAAAAGGTTGCCGGCCAAGGAAATAAACACTCGAATTTTCCTATACTTCGTCCTACCAAGGCCGCTCGACGCAGTGCACAAGGGATGCCCCATGCAACAGGCCCGGCCCCTTCCCGCCTATCTGATCAGCCGGTTCCATGGCTGGCGGGCCACGACCTATCAGGACAACAAGGCCTGGTTCCGCCGCCTCGCGCAAAGCGGCCAGCATCCCCGCGCGATGGTGATCTCCTGCTGCGATAGCCGCGTGCACGTCACCTCAATCTTCGGCGCGGATGAGGGCGAATTCTTCATCCACCGCAACGTCGCCAACCTCGTGCCGCCCTATAACCCCGATGGCGAATATCACGGCACCTCGGCGGCGGTGGAATACGCCGTCACCTCACTCGGCGTCGCTCATATCGTCGTGCTGGGCCATTCCAACTGCGGCGGCGTCAAGGGCTGCCATGACATGTGTTCGGGCCACGCCCCGGAGCTTGAGATGAAATCCTCCTTCGTCGGCCGCTGGATGGATATCCTCCGCCCCGGCTACGAACGCGTCACCCTGACCAAACCCGAAGACCCCCTCCGCGCGCTTGAAAAACAGGCCGTCCTCATCAGCCTTGAAAACCTGATGACCTTCCCCTTCGTGCGCGCCGCGGTCGAGGATGACCGCCTCACCCTGCACGGCCTCTGGACGGATACGGGCGAAGGCGGCCTGGAACAGTTCGATCCCACTCGTGACGGATTCGTCCCGGTCTAGCCGACACCCACCCCCCTTGCGCCACACCTGCCCATTCATCTTGGCCCAAATACCCATTCTGCCCCAACCACCCGCGCCGCGCTTCCGGCACAGCCGCCAAAATTTCCGCAGCGCAGCATCTTCACAGCGCTGTGAACGGGCCTATACTCGCGCCAACCAAAAGGGGGCCGATCCATGCAAGACATCCTGACGCTGGCAGCCGCGAACCTGCTGACGCCGATGATCCTGTGCTTTGCATTGGGTCTGGCCGCGGCCCTTGCCCGGTCCGAACTCTCGGTCCCCGAGGCTGCCGCCAAGGCGCTGTCGATCTACCTTCTCTTCGCCATCGGCTTCAAAGGCGGCGTTGCCGTCGCCGATCACGGGCTGGACGGCAATCTTGTCGCGGCCCTCGTCGCCGGGGTGATCCTGTCCTTCGCCCTGCCCTTCGCGGCCTTCGCGCTCCTGAAGACACTCACCCGGCTTTCGGTCACCGATGCCGCCGCCGTCGCCGCGCATTACGGCTCCATCTCCATCGTCACCTTCGTCACCGCCACCTCCGTCCTGCAATCGCAGGGCATCGCGGCCGAAGGCTACATGGTCGCCGTCGCCGCCGCGATGGAGGCCCCGGCCATCATCTCCGCCCTCTTCATCGTCACCCGCGCGGGCGGCCGCAGCGAAGGCATGGATGCCGAACTCTGGCGCGAAATTCTGCTCAACGGCTCCATCGTGCTCCTGGTCGGCTCCTTCGCCATCGGCCTCATCACCGGAGCCGAAGGCATGGCGCGCATCGAAAGTTTCATCGTCTCGCCCTTCCAGGGCGTGCTGTGCCTGTTCCTTCTGGACATGGGCCTTGTCGCCGGGCGCGGTCTGCGCGGTGCGCGGGGTGTCCTCACTGCCGGAACCCTTGCCTTCGGCATCCTGATGCCCGTTGTCGGGGCAGCTGCGGGCCTTGCCGCGGCCCTCGTCCTGGGCCTGTCCCCCGGCGGCACCGCGCTGATGATGACGCTCTGCGCCTCCGCCTCCTACATCGCCGTGCCTGCCGCCATGCGCGTGGCCTTGCCGGATGCGAACCCGTCGATCTACCTAACCCTGTCGCTGGGGATCACCTTCCCCTTCAACCTCACCCTCGGCATCCCGGCCTATGT
>CALRMS020000024.1:0-61793 GCA_943369275.1 Rhodobacter maris
GTCTGGCTTGTCGGGGCGGCGCTGGTGCTGGCCACCCAGGGCGCGCCCATCGCGCGGCTGATTACCGATGACGCGGACGTTGTCGCCGTGGCGGCGGCGATCTTCCTTGCCTTCGCACCGATGCAGATCTCCGACGGGGTGCAATCGGCCATGCTGGGTGCGTTGCGCGGCCTGTCCGATACGATGTGGCCCGCCGCCGTGTCGGCCATTGCCTATTGGGCGGTATCGCTGCCGCTGGGTTTTGTCTTTGCGCATCACCTTGGCATGGGTCCGGCAGGCATCTGGGCGGGGTTCATCGTGGCGCTTGCAGGTGCGGGTGCCGCTCTGACCTGGCGCTTCCAGCGCAAAACGCACTTGTTGGCGCAAACACCATCGGTCTAGATACGCCCAAGGTCACGCAACGGGGGAGGGGCGGATGAAACGGTCGCGCATCAACGACATCATGGCAGCGGCGGATGACATGATCCGCCATTACGGCTTTGTCCTTCCGCCCTTCGCTTATTGGAGCCCGGACGAATTCAAGGCCCGCAAGGCCGACGCGCAAGCGATCATCTCTGCCCGCATGGGTTGGGACATCACCGATTACGGCCAAGGTGCCTTCGATGAACTGGGCCTGTTCCTTTTCACGCTGCGCAACGGCAAGCTGGCCGATCTGCAGCGCGGCGGCGGCATGTGCTATGCCGAAAAGCTGCTGATCTCGCGCAAGGATCAGCATTCGCCCTGCCACACCCATGTGATCAAGGCCGAGGACATCATCAACCGCGGCGGCGCAAAACTGGCCGTGCGGCTCAACGGATCCAACCCCGATGGCAGCTTTTCCGAAACACAGGGCGGCACAGTCTATTGCGATGGCGTTCCGCGCGCCTTCAAGGGCGGCGAGGTGATCCTGCTATCCCCTGGGGAAAGCGTCACGCTGCTGCCGGGCGACTGGCACGCCTTCTGGGGCGAAGGCGGCGATGTGCTGATCGGCGAAGTGTCGACCGTCAATGACGACGTCACCGACAACGTCTTCGTGTCGAAAAAGATCGGCCGCTTCTCCGAGATCGAGGAAGACGTCGCCCCCACCCATCTGCTGGTCGCCGATTACGACCGCTGGCTCGCCTGACTGTCCATCACACGGGCCGCCATAAGGGCCGCCATGAAAAAGGGCGCGACGGTTTCCCGTCGCGCCTTTTTTGCATATCCCTCACATCATCCCGCCGCAGGCGGGGCCTGCAACGCCGCAGGCACGCCCTGCAGTTGCGGGGTAAAGGTCGGCATTGCCGCTGGCACCACAACCGGGGCCGGAGCAACCTTGGGCTTCGGCGCGGGGGGCGGCAGGACCAGACGGGTGGGATAGCTGCCATCGCGGTTCAGCACGACCACCTTTTCGCCACCCTTGATGCGGCTATAGAGGTCCATCACATCCTGATTGATCATGCGGATGCACCCGGATGAGGCATTGCGCCCGATCGACCGCCATTCCGGCGTGCCATGGATGCGATATCCGTAATCCACGCCATTGGTGGTCAGGTAGATCGCACGCGCGCCCAGCGGGTTGGACGGGCCACCGGGCTGGCCGTTCTTCCACTTTGCCAGCTTCGGATCACGGGCGATCATCTCGGCCGGCGGGGTCCAGGTCGGCCAAGGCTTCTTTTCGCTGACAATCGCGGTGCCGGACCATTCAAAACCGGCCCGGCCCACGGAAATGCCATAGCGGATCGCCTGATTCTTGCCGGTCACATAGTGAAGCACGCGCTGCGAAGGGTTGATGACGATCGTCCCCGGCGCCTCATTCGTTTCGAAATAGACCGACTGACGGCGGAACTGCTGGGGGATTTCCTCGATCGGCAGGGCGGGGATGTCGATATTGGCATCCTTGGTGGCCAGATAGGCCCCCTCGATCTCTTTCGCGGCACCGGGCTTGGCCGTGCCGTTCGATGTGGACATGCCTTCGCCATGCGGAACGCAGGCAGACATCAACCCGGCAAAAATGCCGACAATCATGAAACGGACAAGGCTGTGAAATGACAGGCGCATCAATCTATCGGTCCATATGTTCCGCAAGGCGAGCAGCGCCTGCGCATGTTTCGGCGATTAATCTATCCGCTGTGGCGTCTTGCGTCAAAGAGTCAAAGCGTGGTCCGCACCTGCCAAAGCTCGGGGAACAGCTGAACCTCCAGCATCCGTCGCAGATAGGCCACACCTGACGTGCCCCCCGTGCCGCGCTTGAACCCGATCACCCGTTCCACCGTTGTCACATGGTTGAATCGCCAGCGGCGGAAGTAATCCTCGAAATCCACAAGCTTCTCGGCCAGCTCATAGGCCTGCCAATGCTGTTCCGGATCGCGATAAACGGTCTCCCACATCGCCCGCACGCCATCATCGGCCACCCAAGGCGCGGCGATGTCGCGCCCCAGCACCGCCTCCGGCACCGCCAAGCCAAGCCGCGCGACATGGGCCAGCGCCGCATCATAAAGCGATGGCCGCGCCAGTTCGGCCTGCAGCTTGGCCATCAGGTCGGGTCGATGCGCATGGGGGCGCAGCATGGCCCCGTTGCGATTGCCCACCGCATATTCGATCAGACGGTATTGCCAGCTTTGAAACCCCGACGACTGTCCCAGATCATCGCGGAACGTCGAATAATCTGACGGCGTCATGGTGCGCAGCACATCCCATGCGGAATTGAGCTGTTCAAAGATCCGCGACACGCGGGCCAGCATCTTGAACGCCTCGCGCGCGCGGTCGGCGCTGATCATCCGCCGCGCGGCGTCCAGTTCATGCAGCGCCAGCCGCATCCACAATTCGGATGTCTGGTGCTGGATGATGAACAGCATCTCGTCATGGGCCTCGGTCAGGCAATTCTGGGCGTTCAGGATCTTGTCGATCTGCAGGTAGTCGCCATAGGACATGCGCCCGTCAAAGGACATTTGCGCACCGTCATCGGATGGGTTGAAAGGGCAGGTGGTCATCTCTCTGTCTCCTGTTCGGGAAAAGGTTTCAGGACGAGAGGGCTTCCCTGCAATTCAGAACGGAAAGATTGCCCATGCGCCGCCACAGCGCGGCCCATCCCTGCGGGCGGCAGACAGGCGGCAAGGCGCGGGGCAGCGGCGGCGTCACGGCGCACACCCCACAAGGCCAAGGGCGGCACATGCGGCCGGGTCCATCACGCGGCGGGGATCATCGGGCAGGGTGACCGCCATCTCACCCGTCAGCGACCAGACCGCCCAGGCAATCCCCACCCGCTCGGCCCCGGCTCGCTGATCGGCGATATAGCGCAGGGCGTCGTCGCCCGGAAAGCGGCCGTCCGGGTCGGTATGGATGGCCCCGAATTCCCCAAGGATCAGCCGCCCCACCGGGATGCCATGCCGCGCCGCCCAGGCCGCCGCGCGGGCGCTGACCGCAGGGCCGATGTCATCGGGCATCGCGCGATAGGCCGCAATCTCGGCGGCAATCGCCGCAGGGTCTGCCGCCCCCTCCGCCGCCTGCATCCGCAGGGCGGCCGCGGCGGCCCGCTCCATCGCCGTCACATCATCCAGTGTCGACGGCGGATAGGGCAGGCGCGAGATGTATTTCAAGGGCGACCCCGTCCAGTTGGCAGACTGGTGGGTAAAGGGAAACGGGTCATAGCTGTGATAGGACCAGACCACGTTCTCATCCGCGATCCGCCCCGGATCGACCCGCTCCAGCCCATCAATCCCGCCCCAACACGCCCCAGACAACACCAGCGGCAGGTCCGGCGCGGCAGCACGGGCCACTGCGTGCATCTCGGCCAGCATGTCGGGCCAGCGTTCGGGCGGCGCATCCGCGCTGTCGTTCCAGATCGCGTCACAATCCAGCGTCGGCTCATTCAGCGGCTCGAACAGCGTCCGCTCGGGCGGCAATCCGTCCAGCGCCGCCGCCACACGCCCCACCAGCGGCAAATACTCCGGCCACAGGCGGCCCACCACATCATCAGTGCCCCAAACCTCATCCGGGCGGGGGATGGAATGCAGGTCCACGATCACCGTCAATCCGGCCTCATGCCCCATCTCGGCCGCAGCGCGGATATCGGCGATCAGCGCATCCTGCGCCGGGCCGGGGCCAAGCGCCAGCATCGGGCCGGGATCAAACGGCATCCGCAGGAAATCGAATCCGTCGGTGCGATAGCGTTCAAGGTCGTCTTGCCCCACGAACCGCCGCCAATCGGGATAGGGCGTCAGAAACCCCTCACGCGCCAGCATGTCATCGACAGCCAGCCACTCCACCCAGATCTCAAGGTTCAGACCGCGCGCTAGATCAGGCGTCTCCGCCGCCACCGGGCGCTGCGCGCCCAGAGCCAGCAATGCCGCAAGCGCAAGGCCAAGCCTAGCTGGCCGCATAGGCATCCACCTCGGCCAGCAGCGCAGGCGAAGCAAGGCCTGCCACGATCAACAACGTCGCCGCAGGCAGCGGACCATCCCCGATCCAGGCATCCCGGCGAGCGCGGTATGTGGCCACGGCGTCGGGCGTGTTCACGGTCAGATAGACCGTGACTTTCACAAGATGCTCCCGCGTCATCCCCGCCGCCGCCAGCCCCGTATCCACATTGGCAAAACAGGCATCCAGCTGCGCCGCCAACCCCTCGGCCACGCGGCCATCGGGATGGGTGCCGACCTGTCCCGCCAGATGCAGCCAGCGCGCCGCCCCCTCCACCAGCACAGCATGGGCATAGCGCGACGCGGGCGCGGCAATGCCTTCGGGGTTCCAGCGGCGGATGGTGGTCATGGCGGTCCTCCCATGCGTCAGGTGACGTGGCCTTTTTGTTTTGCGTCAGGTGACGCGGGCCTTGGTCTTGTATTCTGGCCTGTCCCACAGCGCCTTGTCCATCACTTCGGCCAGCACCTTCACTGCGCCCGCCACATCGTCAAAGCTGGTGTAAAGCGGCGTGAAACCAAAGCGCAGGATATCCGGCGCGCGGAAATCGCCGATCACACCCCGCGCAATCAGCGCCTGCATGATGGCATACCCCTCGGGATGGCGGAAACTGACCTGCGATCCGCGCAAGCCCGCATCGCGCGGACTGGCCAGCGTCAGGGCAGGGCAGGCGGCCTCTACCCCTTTGATGAAGGCTTCCGTCAACTCGATCGACTGCGCGCGCACATCGGCCATGTTGGTCATGTCCCAGACATCCAGCGCCGCCTCCAGCGCGGCCAGTTGCAGCACGGGCGGCGTGCCCACGCGCATCCGCTCCACCCCGCGACCGGGGCGATAGCCAAGGTCAAAGGCAAAGGGGGACTCGTGGCCCAGCCACCCCGACAGCGCAGGCCGCGCAAGGTCCGCATGGCGCGGGGCAACATAGATAAAGGCCGGGCCACCGGGGCCGGAATTCAGATACTTATAGGTGCAACCCACCGCGAAATCCGCGCCCACCCCGGCCAGATCAACCGGCACCGCCCCGGCAGAGTGCGCCAGATCCCAGATCGCCAGCGCCCCCTTCGCATGGGCCTTTGCGGTGATCGCCGCCATGTCATGCTTGCGGCCTGTGCGGTAATCCACCTCGGTGATCAGCGTCACCGCCACGGTGTCATCAATCGCATCCAGCACCTCTTCCGGCGCAACCGTCCGCAGGGAATACCCGTCCCCCAAAGTCCGCACCAACCCATCGGCCATGTACAGGTCAGACGGGAAATTCCCGGTATCCGACAGGATCACCCGCCGTGTCGGGTTCATCTCAAGCGCTGATGCCAGCGCCTGATAGACCTTGATCGACAGCGTGTCCCCCATCACCACCGTGCCGGGTTCCGCCCCGATCAGCCGCGCAATCCGGTCGCCCACACGGGCGGGCTGCTCCATCCACCCGGCCTTGTTCCAGCCGGTGATCAGCATCTGACCCCATTCCGCCTCCACCGCCTGCGCCACGCGCGCAGCGGCAGCCTTGGGCAATGGCCCCAGCGAATTGCCGTCCAGATAGATGATCCCCTCAGGCAGCACAAAAGCCGCCCGCGTGGCCGCGAAATCGGTGGTCATGGCAGTCTCCCTACAATTGGGCGCAGAATAGCCGCGTCACCGCGCCCGGCACAAGCCGCCCACCACCCCCCACCCACGCGGGCAGCCAGCCGGATCTGAACAGCGAACCGTCGAAGACTGGCCATTAGGGCTTGCCATTCCCGGCGCGGAACGGAACAAATCGCGCAACGCTTCAGGAGGCAAACCGCCCGTGTCGAAACTGATCGACCTGCCACCGATCTGGCTCGCCGCCTTTCTGGCGGCGGTCTGGGGGATTGACCGGCTTTTGCCGTTCAACCTGTTCGGCGCGCTGGGCGACATGCTGGCCGGAGGGTTGGCCCTGATCGGCGCAGGGCTGTTCGGCGGGGCGATCCGGGCCATGGCGCGGGCAAAGACCACCATTATCCCGCATCGCATCCCGCAGGCGCTGGTCACATCCGGCGTGTTCCGCCTCAGCCGCAACCCGATCTACCTCGGCGATGCGGCCTTTCTTCTGGCTGCGATCCTGTGGTGGGACGTGCCGCAGGCGCTGCCGCTGGTGCCGGCCTTCATGATCCTGATCCGTAACCGGTTCATAAGGCAGGAGGAGGCGCGCCTGCGCGCAGGCTTCGGCGCGGCGTTCGATGATTGGTCCGCCCGCGTGCGGCGCTGGCTTTAAGGCACCCGATGGAATTTTCGGCAACAGTCGGAAAAGTTGCGGCGGGGGCTTTGAAATATTGTTGCGCGGTGATAGATGGCGCAAGGTTGAGCAACCGGATGCTGCATTGGCAGCGACAGACGGGGGAAAAAACGTGAAGATCGGGGCACCGAGAGAGATATTCGAAGGCGAGAACCGGGTGGCGATGACCCCCGATTCCGTGATCGCACTGGCCAAGCTGGGCCACACATCCGTGGTTCAATCCGGGGCAGGGGCCAAGGCGGGCTTTTCCGACGCCGCCTACGCAGCCGCCGGGGCCGAAGTCCTGCCCGACGCCAAGGCCGTCTTTGACGCCGCCGATGTGGTGGTCAAGGTGCGCGGACCCGAACCGTCCGAGGCGGCGCTGCTCAAGCGCGGCCAGACCCTGATCAGTTTCTTCTGGCCCGCCCAGAACGAGGCGCTGCTGAAGCAAGTCGCCGATGCCGGTGCGACCGTCGTCGCCATGGACATGGTCCCGCGCATCAGCCGCGCGCAGAAAATGGACGCCCTGTCGTCCATGGCCAATATCGCAGGTTACCGCGCGGTGATCGAGGCGGGGAACAACTTCGGCCGCTTCTTCACCGGTCAGGTCACGGCAGCGGGCAAGGTGCCCCCGGCCAAGGTCCTGATCGTGGGCGCGGGTGTGGCGGGTCTTGCCGCCATCGGCACCTCCGTCTCGCTCGGCGCCATCGTCAACGCCTTCGACGTGCGCCCCGAAGTGGCCGAACAGATCGAATCGATGGGCGCGAGCTTTGTCTATCTGGAATTCGACGCCTCCGAACTGCCCGACGGGGCCGCGACGGGCGGCTATGCCGCGCCCTCCAGCCCGGCCTTTGCCGCAAAGCAGCTTGCCAAATTCCGCGAACTCGCGCCGGAAATGGACATCGTCATCACCACCGCCCTGATCCCGGGCCGCCCCGCGCCCAAGCTGTGGACGGCGGACATGGTCGCGATGATGAAACCCGGCTCGGTCATCATCGACCTTGCGGCAGAGCGCGGCGGCAACTGCGACCTGACCGTGGCCGATCAGAAGATCGTCAGCGAAAACGGCGTCACCATCGTGGGTTATACCGATTTCCCCAGCCGGATGGCGACGCAGTCTTCGACGCTTTACGCCACCAACATCCGCCACATGCTGACGGACCTGACCCCCAAGAAAGATGGCGTCATCCACCACAACATGGAAGATGACGTGATCCGCGGCGCGACCGTGGCGCATGAAGGCGCGGTGACCTATCCGCCGCCACCGCCCAAGATCGCGGCCATCGCGGCCGCCAAGCCCAAGGAAAAGGTCAAGGAACTGACGCCCGAGGAAAAGCGGGCCAAGGAAGTTGCCGCCTTCAAGACCCAGACCCGCAATCAGGTTGGGATGCTTTTGGGTGGCGGTGCGCTGATCCTGCTCGCGGGCATCTATACCCCCGCCAGCTTCATGTCGCATTTCATCGTCTTCGTGCTGTCGGTCTATGTGGGCGTTCAGGTCATCTGGAACGTCTCGCACAGCCTGCACACGCCGCTGATGGCGATCACCAACGCGATCTCCTCCATCATCATCCTCGGCGCGCTGATGCAGATCGGGTCGGGCAGCTGGCTTGTCGTGATCCTTGCCGCCCTGTCGGTCTTCATGGCGGGGATCAACATTTTCGGTGGCTTCATGGTCACCCGGCGCATGCTCGCCATGTTCCAGAAGTCGTAAGGAGTAGCGCGCGATGGAATACGGATTCACCACCGCCGCCTATGTCGTTGCGGCTGTTCTCATCATTCAATCCCTGGGCGGGCTGTCCGGCCAGGAAAGCGCCAAGCGCGCGGTCTGGTATGGCATCTTCGGCATGGGTCTGGCGGTTGTCGCCACGCTCATGGGGCCCGGCGCGGGCAACTGGCTCATCTCGGCCGTGATGATCGCCGTCGGCGGCGCCATCGGCTGGGTCGTGGCACAGCGCGTGCAAATGACCGAAATGCCGCAGCTAGTGGCCGCGATGCACTCGCTTGTTGGCCTTGCGGCCGTCTTCATCGGCTTCAACGCCGAGATTGAGATGGTCCGCATCGCCGCCCTCATCGCCGCAGGCGATGCCGATGGCCTGAACGCGCTGACGGGTTTCGCGCAGAAAGTCGCCGAAAAATCGGCGACCGAGACCAACATCCTCAAGATCGAGGTCTTCCTCGGCGTCTTCATCGGCGCGGTCACCTTCACCGGGTCGGTCATTGCTTATGGCAAACTGGCAGGCAAGGTGGACGGCAAGGCCAAGAAACTGCCCGGCGGCCATGTGCTGAACGCCGGTGCTGCGATCCTGTCGCTGATCCTGTTGGTGATGTATTTCCAGGGCGCTGGCAGCTGGGCGCTGATCCTGATGACGCTGGCCGCCTTCTTCATCGGCTATCACCTCATCATGGGCATCGGTGGCGCGGACATGCCCGTCGTCGTGTCGATGCTGAACAGCTATTCCGGCTGGGCGGCAGCGGCGATCGGCTTCTCGCTCTCCAATGACCTCCTGATCGTGGTGGGCGCGCTGGTGGGCTCCTCGGGTGCCATCCTGTCCTACATCATGTGCAAGGCGATGAACCGCTCCTTCATCAGCGTGATCTTGGGCGGTTTTGGCGGCACCACCGGCCCCGCGATGGAAGTCACCGGCGAACAGATCGCCATCGATGCCGAAGGCGTGGCCGCAGCCCTCAACGATGCGGACTCGGTCATCATCATCCCGGGCTACGGCATGGCGGTGGCACAGGCGCAGCAATCGGTGTCGGAACTGACGCGCAAGCTGCGGGCCAAGGGCAAGAACGTCCGCTTCGCCATCCACCCCGTTGCCGGCCGCTTGCCCGGCCACATGAACGTGCTCTTGGCCGAGGCGAAGGTGCCCTATGACATCGTGCTGGAGATGGACGAGATCAACGACGATTTCCCCGAAACCGATGTTGCCATCGTTATCGGCTCGAATGACATCGTGAACCCTGCTGCACAAGAAGACCCCAACAGCCCCATCGCCGGCATGCCTGTGCTGGAATGCTGGAAGGCGAAACAGGTGTTTGTCTCCAAGCGCGGGCAGGGCACGGGCTATTCGGGGATCGAAAACCCGCTGTTCTTCAAGGAAAATACCCGTATGTTCTATGGCGACGCCAAGAAGAGCATCGACGCACTTCTTCCGATGATCGACTGACGGTGGTGCGCGCCAAGCGCACACCCTACAGACCTGCATCAGCAAAGCCCCGGTCGCAGGACCGGGGCTTTTGCCTTTTGATCCGCGTGCAGCCAGTCCCGGGTCAAGCCCGGGCCGGGGTGTGCCCTCACACTGCCCGCAAATCACCCGCGCCCGCCCAAGCAACGGGCTTTTCTGCAACATCCGCCTTGCATACCCGCGTATTCCTGCAAATCTCTGGAAGCGTCGCCCCCGCCATCCTACCTCGCTGGAAAGACTGACAGGATGCACATGCCCGCTTCGATGGACCACCCGCTTCGCTATTCCCTCGTGAACGAATTGCACGCGCGGCCCTTTCCCGCGCTTGAGGTGCCCTGTCACGCCGTCTACATGGCCTTCAAGGAACCGCTCGACGCCGCCAACCGCGACCGCACCCGCGACCGCGCGCATCTGCTCGATCTGCTGGATCGTCACGCCTCCGCCCATCCCCAGCCCGATGCCACCCATTTCTCCGGCCCCATCGGGCGGTCCGATCTGAAATGGGAAAGCCATACCGAGTTCGTCACCTATTCCGCTTTCGGCCCCGGCCTCTCGGCCCGCCCCTTCGACCCGGCCGAGGCCGAGGTTTTCCCCGATGACTGGCTCGCCACGGCGCCCGGCAAGCGGATCTGTTCCGTCCTGATCCGGGTCGAAGAACTGCCCGAGGATGACGAGGCGGTCATAGCCAAGCTGGAAAACTGGTTCGTTCCCGAAAGCCTCGCCGTCAGCCGCGTGGTTGATGGCGCGGCCATCGTGGCGGGCGATTTCCGCATCGACCCCGCCGGTCACATGCGCTTTGCCGTCTTTGTCCGCCCCGGCACCGGCTCGCGCCGCGTGGGCCGCATCGTGCAACGCCTGTGCGAAGTGGAAACCTACCGCTCCATGTCCATGCTGGGCCTGATGCGCGCCCGCCAACTGACGGGCCGCCTGAACGCGCTTGACCCGCAACTGATGGAGCTTGTCTCGGCCCTCGATACGTCCGAGCGCTCGCCCGAGGCGGCTCTGCACGAACTGCTGACCATTTCCTCGGAACTGGAAAGCCTCGCCGTGCAATTCTCCTTCCGCTTCGGCGCGACCGCGGCCTATGAGGCCATCGTGAACCAGCGGATCGAGGTGATGCGCGAACAACGCATCCACGGCCGCCAGACCTTTGGCGAATTCATGATGCGCCGCTACGATCCCGCCATGCGGACCGTGAAATCAGCCGAAGCGCGGTTGAAAAGCATGGCCGAACGGGCGCAGCGCGCGGCGGAACTGCTGCGCACCCGCGTCGATGTGGAACGCAGTGCGCAAAACCAGAAACTGCTCGAAAGCATGGACAAACGCGCCGATCTGCAATTGCGCCTGCAACGCACGGTCGAAGGCCTGTCAACGGTGGCCATCAGCTATTACGCCGTCAACCTTGCCGCCTATGCGCTGGAACCGCTGGCGCATCGGGTGCATCTGTCCCATGGCGCGCTGCTGGCGATCCTGACTCCCATCGTCCTTGTGGGCGTCTGGCTCATGGTGCGCCGCATCCGCAACCATTTCGACTGACCGCCCAAGGCTTGCGCAGGATCAAGGACTGCCCCCACCCGCTGCGCCAATATGGCCGCAGTGGAAATCCGGGGGGCGCGCATGATCTGGGTGAAATTCATCGGCATTGGTCTGGCCACTGTCCTCTTTCTCTGGGGCAGTCTGGCCATGCTGGGCGCTTGGCTCTGGCCACAGCGCATGGCCGAAATGCAGCGCAGGCTCGCGGCGGCAGAACAGAACCCTCCCGACGCGTCCCATGATCCGGCGCATCTTGACGGCCTGCCTGCGCCCGTCGCCCGCTATCTGCGCGCGGTGCTGCCCCCCGGCCAGCCGCGCATCCGCAGGGCGGACATGGCGCATGAGGGGCTGTTCAACATGGGCGAGGGGGCCGACAACTGGAAACCTTTCACCTCCACCCAGAGTGTCACCGTGGCGCGGCCGGGCTTTGTCTGGGACGGCCGCATCGCCATGGCCCCCGGACTGCCGGTGCGAGTGATCGATGCCTATGTGGCGGGCGAAGGCCTGCTTCTGCCCGCCATCTTGGGGCTGATCCCGCTCACCCGGCTGGAAGGCGGCGGCACCATTGCCGAAGGCGAGTTGTTGCGTTGGCTTGCCGAAACCCCATGGTATCCCACGGCGCTGCTGCCGGGCGGCGCGGTGTCTTGGACCGCGATCGATGATCACAGTGCGCGGGCAACGGTCAACGACGGGGCGGTGCGCGTTGAGCTGACCTTCACCTTCGGGCCGGATGATCTGATCACCACCATCCGGGCCGAGGCACGCAGTCGCACTGTGGCGGGGCAGATGATCCCTACCCCCTGGGAAGGGCGCTGGTGGGGCTATGAAAGGCGCGATGGCATGCTGGTGCCCACGGCGGGCGAGGTGGCTTGGGTGCTCCCACAGGGCCGCAAACCCTATTGGCAGGGCCGCGTCACGGCCCTGCACTACGACTAGGCCTTACCGCCCGCGAATTCGCGGATCCAGCGCATCGCGCAGACCATCGCCGATGTAATTCACGCTCAGCACCGTCAGCGAAATCGCCAGCCCCGGCCACATCACCCGTTCCGGATAGGTGCGGATCTCGGCAATCCCGTCAAACAGCAGCCGCCCCCAGGTCGGGAAATCCGGCGGAAAGCCGAGGCCGAGGAAGGACAGCACCGATTCCGTGATGATCGCCGCTGCAATCCCCAGCGTCGCCGCCACCAGCACGGGCGACAGCACATTGGGCAGGATATGCCGCGTGATGATCCGGCGCGACGGCGTGCCGATGGACCGCGCCGCCAGCACGAATTCCCGTTCCTTCAGCGCCAGCACCTCGCCTCGCACCACACGCGCGGCCTGCATCCAGCTGGTCAGTCCGATCGCCATCACGATCAGCAGGAATGTCCCCAGCCGCGGCCCCAGCACCCCCGCCACACTGTCGCGGAACAGAAAGATCATCACCAGCAGCAAGGGCAGCAGCGGCAGGGCAAGGAACAGGTCCGTCAACCGCATCAAAAGCCCGTCCATCCGCCGGAAATAGCCCGCGATCACGCCCACAGCCGTGCCGATGAAAATCGCTACCAGCATCGCCACCATCCCCACGGCCAGCGAAATACGCCCCCCGAACATCATCCGGGCCAGCATGTCGCGCCCCAACTGGTCCGTCCCAAGCGGATGCGCCAAGGACGGCCCCTGATTGCGCATCTTGAACATCTTCACCGTGTCGCTTTCGATGAAGTTCGGGTCAATCCTCCAGACCAGCGGCCCCACCAGACAGACCAGCGCCAATGTCCCCAGCATCACCAGCGCCATCATGGCGCCCTTGTGCTTGCGGAACTGCGCCCAGACATCGGCCCAGGGTCCGCGCACCCGCTCGGCCCGCATCACCGCCGCTGTCGCCATCTCCGGTGCCGGGTCAGTCATAGCGGATCCTCGGGTCAAGGATGCCGTACAGGATATCGGCAATCAGGTTGAACATCACAATCAGCACCGCAAAGATAAAGGTCACCGTCTGCACCGTGGGCAGGTCGGATACGTTGATCGCCCCGATCAGCGCCGCCCCGATGCCGTTGATCTTGAAGATCTGCTCGGTCACGATGGCCCCGCCGAACACCGTGGGCAGGCCCAGAGCGATGACCGTCACCACCGGGATAAGCGAATTGCGCAGCACGTGTTTCATAACGACCTTGCCCTCGCCCATCCCCTTGGCCCGCGCCGTGCGCACATAATCCTGGCCAAGGTTTTCCAGCACCGAAGACCGGGTATAGCGGCTGATCTCGGCTGCGTTGAACAGCGCCAGCACCGTCACGGGCAGCGCCATTTGCAACAGCATGGTCTTCAGGCTGGCCCAATCCGTCACCGTCAGGTTGGTATCATAGATCGTCGGGAACCAGCCAAGGTTCACCGCAAAGATCAGGATCAGGATATTGCCGGTAAAGAAGGTGGGCACGGAAAACCCCGCCATCGCAAAGAATGTGCCGGCCTGATCGAACCACGAATACTGGCGATAGGCGGAATAGATGCCGATGGGCAGCGCGATCAGCACCCCGATCAGATAGGCAGTGCCCACCACGGTCAGCGTCTGGGGCAGGCGTTCCCCGATGATCTGGAACACCGGCACCTTGGATTGCCAGCTTATGATCCGCTGCGCACCTTGGGCGAAATCCGTGCCGAACAGCGCGTCGATGCCATAAAGCGGCTCGATCCAGAAGAACTGCTTCAACCAAAGGAAATAGCGCACCATCACCGGCTGGTCCGCGCCCATCGCCTCCAGCATCTTCTGGCGCACTTCGGGCGGCACGGTCAGCGGAACGTCGGACAGCGGGCTTCCCGGCGCCAGATCGACCAGCAGAAAGATCACAAGGCTGATCAACAAGAGCGTGGGTATCGCCGCAAGCAACCGCCGGATGGTGAATGAAAGCATGAACGTCCTGTCCGCTGGGCCCGAGGAAACGCAAGGTAAGCGAAGGGCGCGGCAGGGAAGACCCCGCCGCACCCCAGATCATGATCCGCTTATTTCACGCGGCTCCAGTCCTGCGCGTTCCACAGTTCGGTGTCCCACGAGTTCATCACAAAGCCGTCCAGCGTGTTGGACTTGGCCGAGAAACGGCCGCGATCCACCAGTGGGATGATGACATTCGTATCCTTGGTCAGCATGTCGTTCATTTTCATGACCAACGCACCGCGCGCCTCGATCCCTGCCGTGCCCGACAGTTCCTTCAGCAGCGCGTCATAGGCCGGGTCGCAGAAGCGGTTGATGTTCTCGCCCTGCCACTGGTTTTCCGGTCCCGGGATCTTGTCGCACAAATACTGCGCCATATAGGGCTCGGCATCGGTGCCATCGAAGTTGTTGGCGTACATTTCCACGTCGGCATAGAATTTCTGGAAGGTGTCGGGCGATGCCGCATCCCCGCCGAAGAACACCGAAGGATCAATCGCCTTCAGCTCCACTTCCACGCCCAGTTCGTTCCACCAGCCCTTGACCAGAGCCTGAAAATCCTGACGCACGGGGTTGACGGTGGTCTGATAGACCAGGCTCAGCTTCTTGCCGTCCTTGTCGCGGATGCCGTCGCCATCGCTGTCGGTCCAGCCCGCGCCTTCCAGCAGGGCCTTGGCACCATCCATGTCCTGCGTGAGGCAGCCGGTGTTGTCCGATGCCTGGAAGGCCGGGGCAGGGACGAGGTTGCAAGTCGGGCGGCCTGCGCCGCCATAGCCCACATCGACCAGCGTCTGCCGATCAATCGCCATCGAGAGCGCCTTGCGCACATTCGCATCCGACAGGATCGGGTGCGGATGCTTGACCGTGGACCGCTCGCCTTCCGGCAGGGCCGGGTCGGGGTTGGTCAGGTTGATCTCGATCCGCTCGACCAGCGTGCCGAAGGCATTGACGAAGGTGCCCTTGCCGCCGGCTTCCATCTGGGCCTGCTGTTCGGGGTTGATCTGGGTGTTCCAGGCGTAATCGAATTCGCCGGTTTCCATCACGGCCGAAGCCGCCGCCAGCGCATCGCCGCCGCCTTTCAGCGTGACCTTGGCAAAGGCGGGCTTGGCCGGGTCGCGATAGTTCGGGTTTGCTTCTAGCGTCACCACGTCATTCACCTTGAAATCGGTGACAATGAAGGGCCCGGTGCCGATGGGCTTGGAATTTTGCTCGGTGCAGCTTGCCGCCGCCGCACCTAGGCAGGCCTCGAACTGCGCCTTTTGCAGGATCGGCGCGGTGCCGCCCGTGAACGGCTGATAGGGATAGGGCTTCGGCCCTTCGAACTTCACCACCACCGTCAGGTCATCCGGCGTGTCGATCGATGCCACGCCTTCATACTTTGCGCCCTGCGCGCAGCCGCCTTCGGGATGGGTGCAATATTCCCAGGTGAATTTAACATCCGCGCTGGTGACCGGCGTGCCATCCGACCACAGCAGACCTTCCTTCAGCTTCCAGGTGATCGACGTCAGATCGGCAGCCACGCCACCATTTTCGACCGTCGGGATCTCTGCCGCAAGGCGCGGGAACATCTGGCCGTCCTGGTCAAAGCCCGCCAGCGGCTCCAGCACCAGCGACCCGGCCTCAACGTCCTTGGTCCCGGATGACAGATAGGCATTCAGCACCGAGACGGCCTGGTAATAGAATACCTTGACCTCGCCATCGGCGCCCCGTTCGGCATGGGCCGCCGGGGCCAGCGCAAAGGCCGCCGCAGCGCCCAGAAGGGCGGTTCTGAATTTCATTTCACTTCTCCTTGTTGGTTGTGCTCGCGCACCTCGGCACCGGGGGATGCATGCCCCCCGGCATTGTTCGGGCTGACCAGATGGCAGGCGACAAAACGCCCGGGCTCCACCTCTGTCAGTTTCGGCTCGACATCGCGGCAGACCGGCATCACCACCGGGCAGCGCGTGCAGAAATTGCATCCCTTGGGCGGGTTCGCGGGCGATGGCACATCCCCCGTCAGGATGATGCGTTGGCGCGTCGCCTCCAATGTCGGGTCAGCTTCGGGCACAGCAGACAGCAGCGCCTTGGCATAGGGGTGCAGCGGGCGCGCATAAAGCGCCTCGCGCGGGGACAATTCCGCGATCTGGCCCAGATACATCACCGCCACCCGGTCCGCGATATGGCGCACCATCGACAGGTCATGGCTGATGAAAAGATAGGTCAGCCCCAGACTGTCCTGCAAATCCTCCAGCAGGTTCACCACCTGCGCCTGAATGGAAACGTCCAGCGCCGCGATGGGTTCATCGCAGACGATGAATTTCGGGTTCAGGGCCAGCGCGCGGGCAATCCCGATCCGCTGCCGCTGCCCACCCGAAAACTCATGCGGATAGCGGTTGGCGAAACGGCGGTTCAGCCCGACCTGATCCATCAACTCATGCACCCGTGCGGTCTTTTTCGCGGCGGGCCAGTCGGTATGTTCATCCAGCGGCTCGCCGATGATCGCGGCCAGCGTCATGCGCGGGTTCAAACTCGCCTGCGGGTCCTGGAACACCATCTGCATCGTCGGCCGCTTGCGGCGCAGCGCATCGGGCGACAGCGTCGCCACATCCTCGCCGTCGATCACCACGGACCCGCCCGTCAGTTCATACAGCCGAAGCAGCGCCCGCCCCACAGTGGATTTGCCACACCCGGATTCACCAACAAGGCCCAGCGTCTCGCCCGCCATGATGTCAAAGCTGACACCGTCCACGGCCTTCACAGCGCCCACCTTGCGGCGCAAAATCCCCGCGTAGATCGGGAAATGCATCTTCAGATCGCGCACCTGCACCAGTGGCTGGCCTTGCGGAATACGCCCCCCATCAGCCATGGGTCACCTCCGGGCTCCAATGGCAGGCGACGTCATGTCCTTGCCCCACCGGCTTGCCATCCACCGCGCGGCGCAAGGGATTTTCCGCTTCGCAGCGGTCATGCACATGGGCGCAGCGCGCCCGGAACGGGCAGGCCACAGGCGCACCCGACAGGATCGGCGGCTGACCCTGAATCACCTCCAGCCGCGCGGCGCGCTCCCCGGTCAGGGTCGGCACGGTTTTCAGCAGCGCGCGGGTATAGGGATGCTGCGGATTGGCGAACAATTCCCGCACCGGGGCCTGTTCCACCACCTGGCCGCCATACATCACCATCACCCGGTCCGCGATGCCCGCGATCACACCCAGATCATGCGTGATCCAGACAATCGCCATGCCCAGCTTCTGGCGCAACTCCTTGACCAGTTCAATGATCTGCGCCTGAATCGTCACGTCCAGCGCTGTCGTGGGTTCATCTGCGATCAACACGTCGGGGTCACAGGCCAACGCAATCGCGATCATCACCCGCTGCCGCATCCCGCCCGAAAACTGATGCGGATAGGATTTCAACCGCTTCTTCGCATCCGGTATTCCCACCAGCGCCAGCAATTCCGCGGCCCGATCCTCGGCCTGCGCTTTGGTCATGCCCATATGCTTGATCAGGGGTTCCATGATCTGGTTGCCCACCGAAAACACCGGGTTCAGGCTCGTCATCGGGTCCTGGAACACAAACCCCACCTTCGCCCCCCGCACCGCCTGCAAATCGCGCGGGGAAAGCTTCAGCAGGTCCCGCCCGCCCAGCAACACCTCACCCGCCCGCACCTCGGCGGGGGGCGATGGCAGCAGCCCGATCAGCGACATCATGGTGACCGACTTGCCCGATCCGCTTTCCCCCACAACGCCCAGCAATTCGCCGGGCCGCAGGTGAAAGCTCACGGAATTCACGGCATGAATCTCGCCACCGCGCGTTTTGAAAACGGTCTTTAGACCCCGCACGTCGAGGACAGGTTCCGCCCCATCGGGCATATAAAGACCCCCCAAGGTCACAGGATTTTTGTTGTTTTTCGGGTGCAGCTTTGCGCTGTCACCCGGCGTGTCCAAGGGAGTGTTAGAGATTTTTCACAATGCCGCAAGCCGCTTGTTCGCCCTGACCTTGCGTCATCCGGTGATGCCTTGACCACCCGGCATTCCGCCGCCACTCTGGGCGCACTGCACAGGAAAGCGCCAAATGCCCGCCGTCTCGCCTCTTTCGCCCCGCGAAATCCTTGATCAGTTGGTCAAATTCCCCACGGTCAGCCGCGACACCAACCTCCCGCTCATCGACTGGGTGCAGGATTACCTCGCCCTGCAGGGGATCGACTCCCATCGCCACTATAACGAAGACCGCAACAAGGCCGCGCTTTTCGCCCATGTGGGCCCATGGGAAGAAGGGGCGGTCGTGCTGTCGGGCCATACCGATGTCGTCCCCGTGGATGGCCAAAGCTGGACCTCCGACCCCTGGACGGTGACGGAACGCGACGGCCGCCTTTACGGGCGCGGTACCTGCGATATGAAAGGGTTCGATGCGCTCTCCATTTGGGCGCTGGTCGACGCGCACCTGCGCGGCGTCAGACGCCCGCTCCAGATCGCCCTGTCCTATGATGAGGAAATCGGCTGCACTGGCGCCCCCCCGATGATCGCCGCGATGCAGGGCGTTCTGCCCAAAGGCGCCGCCGCCATCATCGGCGAGCCGTCGCTGATGAAGGTCATCAACGGCCACAAGGGCGGAACGGGCTTTCATGTTCATGTGAAGGGGTTTGAGGTCCACTCCTCGCTGCTGCCCTATGGCGTGTCGGCCATCATGGAAGGCGCGCGGCTGGTTCAGTGGGCCAATGACCGCAACGCATGGATTCAATCCCAACCCCGCAGCGCCGAAGCCCTGCCTTTCGATCCGCCCTTCACCACGCTCCATGTCGGCATGATCCAGGGCGGAACCGCCCATAACATCACCGCCGCCGATTGCCGCTTTGCCCTCGAAATGCGCGTCGTCCCCGGTGAAACGGTGGAGGATCACGCGAAGGCCTTCATCGCCGAGGCCGCGCGCCTGCAAGCCGCGATGCAGGCCGTCCGACCCGAATCCGCCATCCATCTGGACCGTTTCTTCGGCGTCCCCGCCCTGATCCCGGAAGAGGGTGGCGCAGCCGAGGCTCTGGCCCGCCGCCTGACGGGCGACAACGCATCGGGCGTTGTGTCCTACGGCACCGAGGCCGGGCAATTTCAAGAGGCCGGCTATTCCGCCGCCATCTGCGGGCCCGGCGATATCGCGCAGGCGCATCAGGCCGATGAATGGCTGGCCGTATCCGAATTTCAAGCGGGCCACCGCTTCATGCAGCGCCTGCTGGACGAACTGGCCCGATGATGCGCTTCCCGATCTCTGACGCCTCGCCGATCCGCTTTCCCGGCCCGCCGCCCGCGGCCTGCGATGTGGTGGTGCTGGGTGGCGGTGTGATCGGGGTGATGACCGCATGGTTCCTGGCCGAACGTGGCCTCAAGGTCACGCTCTGCGAAAAGGGCCGCATCGCGGGCGAACAATCCAGCCGCAACTGGGGCTGGATCCGCCAGCAGGGCCGCGACATGGGCGAATTGCCCATCATGATGGAAAGCATGCGCCTGTGGAAATCGCTGGCGCAGGAATTCGGGGAATCCCTCGGCTTCCGTCAGGAAGGCGTCCTCTACCTCGCCAAGACGGAAGGAGAGGTGGGACGGTTCGAGGCATGGCTGGCGGATGCCAAACCCCACGGCGTCGACACCCACATGATGACCGCAGGCGCAGTGGCGGAAAAGCTGAAGGGCAGCGCGAAGAATTGGGTGGCGGGCCTGCACACCCCGTCTGATGCGCGGGGCGAGCCTTGGCAGGCCGTGCCGCGCCTTGTCGAAGGCGCCATCGCGCGCGGTGCGGTGGTCGTGGAACACTGCGCCGTGCGGCGGTTGGATGTGCAGGCGGGCCGGGTGACGGGCGTTCACACCGAACAGGGCCGCATTGCCTGTGATCAGGTCGTTGTGGCTGGCGGCGCATGGTCGGCGCTGTTCCTACGCAGTGAGGGGGTGAATATCCCGCAGCTTTCCGTCCTCGCTTCGGTTGCCGCGACCGAACCGATGGCCGAGATCTTCCCCGGCAATGCCTGCGACGATGACTTCGCCTTTCGCCGCCGTCAGGATGGCGGCTATTCGATCGCGCCGGGATCGGGGCATGATTTCTTCATCGGCCCCGATGCCTTTCGCGACCTGCGCACCTATCTGCCCGTGCTGAAAAAGGATTTCCGCGCCACCAGCTTCCGCCCCATGGCCCCCAAGGGATACCCCGATGCCTGGGGCACGAAACGCCGCTGGGGCGGGGATGAGGCTTCACCCTTCGAAGCCGTCCGAGTGCTCAATCCGGCTCCGAACATGGACCGGATCGGCAAGGTGCAGTCTGCCTTTGCCGCGGCCTTCCCCGCGATGGGCCGCCCCCGCCTGCGCGCCGCCTGGGGCGGCATGATCGACACCATGCCCGATGTCGTGCCGGTGGTGGACCGGGTGGCGGCCCTGCCGGGCCTGACCATCGCCACGGGGATGAGCGGCCACGGCTTCGGCATCGGCCCGGGCATGGGGCGCGTGGTGGCCGATCTGGTGGCGGGCAATGATCCCGGTCATGATCTGACCCGCTTCCGTCTGTCGCGGTTCACCGACGGGTCGACGCTGACCCCCGGCCCATCGCTTTAATTGAATTGAGCGCGCCCCCAAGGGGGCTGCGCGTTTCTTTTGTCTCGCCTGCGCGCATACGCGCTTGGCTCGGCTGATGGGGGCGCTGCCCCCAAACCCCCGGGGTATTTGGGCCAAGATGAAGGGGCGGTGTTGCGCTTTACTTCCCTCCGGCGGCGGGCTAGGTCGCCCGGCTTGAACAGGGGGCAGGGTGCATGGGCGCGGCATTTGCGGGGATCGACTTTGGCACCTCGAATTCGACTGTGGGGCTGGCGGATGCGGATGGCGCGCGGCTGATCGCGCTGGAAGGGGAACAGGTCACGCTGCCTTCGGCGGTGTTCTTTCACGCTGATGGCGTGGCCCCCGATTTCGGCCGCGCCGCGCTGACTGCCTATCTGGAGGGCGACGAAGGCCGCCTGATGCGGGGTTTGAAATCCACGCTGGGGTCTGGGCTGGTCAATGACCGCACTGTGGTGGGCAATCGCGCCATCACGTTCCGCGACATCGTGCAGCGCTTCATCACCCATCTGCGCGCGCGGCTGGATGCGGTGCAGCCCGGCCTGACGCAGGCGGTGTTCGGGCGGCCTGTCCATTTCGTGGATGATGACCCGGCTGGCGACGCCGCCGCACAAGGCGTGCTGGAAGATATCGCCCGCGCCTGCGGCTTTCGCGAGGTGGAGTTTCAGTTCGAACCCGTGGCCGCCGCGCTGGATTATGAACAGCGGCTGACGGCAGAGGAGATCGTGCTGGTTTTCGACATCGGCGGTGGCACATCCGACCTGTCGGTGCTGCGCCTGTCGCCGGAACGGGCGCGCGCGGCGCATCGGATGGGCGATATCCTCGCCAATGGCGGAATCCGGGTGGGGGGAACGGATTTCGACCGTCTGCTGTCCTTGGCCGAGGTGATGCCGCATCTGGGCTATCTGTCTTCCAGCCGGGGCGGGCAGGGGATCATGCCGCGCCATTACTGGCTGGATCTGGCGACCTGGCACCGGATCAACACGCTTTATTCCCAGCGCACAGCGGCCGATCTCAAGGCGCTCTGGCATGACGCGGACCACCCCGATCTGATCGCCCGCATGATGCAGGTGGTCGAACATCGCCACGGCCACGCCCTTGCGATGGAGGTGGAACGCGCCAAGATTGCCCTGTCCGATCTGGAGGCGACGCGCCTTGCCCTGTCGGCGCTGACGGGTGGCCCCAACCCCATGGCCCGGCGCGACCGGTTCGAAGACGCCGTCGCCGCCCCCGTCGCCCGCATCCGCGACCTGATCCGCGCCACCATCACGGAAGCCGGGCTAACGCCCGACCGCATCGCCACGGTCTTTCTGACCGGCGGGTCATCACAATTGCCGCTTTTGCGCGCCACGGTGGCGGCTGCTTTGCCCCATGCGCGGCTGGCCACGGGTGACATGCTGGGATCGGTCGGGACCGGCCTTGCGCTGGATGCCCGCCGCCGCTTCGCCTGACGGGCTTTGCGCGGGGGGCTTTGCGCGGGGGGCCTTGCGCCGGGGGACGGCTGCGTTACCCTGACGGGCAAAGGAGACCACCATGCCCGTCAAGAACCGCTTCGCCGAACTGCTGCCGGAAATCACTGCCTGGCGTCGCGATTTCCATGAACATCCCGAACTGCTGTTCGATGTGCATCGCACCGCCGCCCGTGTGGCGGACCTGCTGCGCGCCTTCGGTTGTGATGAGGTGGTCGAAGGCATCGGCCGCACTGGCGTGGTGGGTGTGATCAAGGGGAAAACCGATAGCACCGGCCGCGTCGTGGGCCTGCGCGCCGATATGGATGCGCTGCCGATCACGGAACAGACCGGGGTTCCCTATGCCTCCAAGACTTCCGGCAAGATGCATGCCTGTGGCCATGACGGCCACACCGCCATGCTGCTGGGCGCCGCCAAATATCTGGCCGAGACGCGCAATTTCGACGGCACCACCATCGTGATCTTTCAGCCCGCCGAAGAGGGCGGCGGTGGCGGGCGCGAGATGGTCGCCGACGGCATGATGGACCGCTGGGGAATCCAAGAGGTGTACGGCATGCACAACATGCCCGGCATCCCCGTGGGCCACTTTGCCATCCGCAAGGGCGCGCTGATGGCCGCCGCCGATCAGTTTGAAATCGTGGTCACCGGCAAGGGCGGCCATGCCGCCAAGCCGCATGATTGCGTCGATACCACCGTGGTTGCCGCCCATATCATCGTGGCGCTGCAAACCATCGCCAGCCGGAATGTGGACCCGCTGAAACAGGTCGTCGTCTCCGTCTGCACTGTCGAGACGGACTCGACCGCCCACAACGTCATCCCTCAGGTGGTGAAGATGAAGGGCACCGTGCGCACCATGGATCATGGCGTGCAGGATTTCGTTGAAAAGCGGCTGGCCGAAATTGCCAATGGCACCGCCATGGCGCTGGGCGCGCGGGCCGAGGTGCACTATACCCGCGGCTACCCCGTCACGGTGAACGCACCCGAGAATACCGATTACGCGGTCGAGGTGGCGCGTCAGGTCTCTGGTCAGGTAGACCCCGACACTGCGCCACTGATGGGGGCCGAGGATTTCAGCTTCATGCTGAACGAACGCCCCGGCGCCTATATCTTCGTGGGCAACGGCGACACGGCGATGGTGCATCACCCCGCCTACAATTTCGATGACAACGTCATCCCCTTTGGCAGCAGCTGGTATGCCGGGATGGTGGAATCGCGGATGCCCGCCGCTTGATGCAAAAAGGGGCGGCTCCCATCCGGTGCCGCCCCCTGACCCCGCTCAGGAACGCTCACGCTCAATCATAGCTCAGCTTCGTGGCCTTGCCGCGGAAGATGAAATAAGCCAGCACCGTATAGGCGAGGATGACTGGCAACACGAACAGCGTGCCGACAAGGATGATCGACAGGCTCTCCGTTGAGGACGCCGCCTCCCAGATCGTCAGCTTCTCCGGCACGATATAGGGGTAAAAGCTGTAGGACATCCCGAAGAACCCCAGCACCATCAGCACCGTCGCCCCGGCAAAGGGAAACCAGGCGAAGCTGTCATTCGCCGTCGGCAACCGCCGCAGGGCCAGCCACAAAAGCGCCACCAAGAGCCCTGACATCAGCGGCAGCGGGGCCAGCGCCACCACTTCGGGAAAGCTGAACCACTTGTCAAAGATGCGCTGCGACACCAGCGGTGTGGCAGCCGACACGGCCCCCATCCCCAGTACAACTCCCCAGATGCCGCCCTTGGCCCACTCCACCGCCTTGCGCTGCAAGACGCCATCGGTCTTCAGGATCACCCAGCCGGCCCCGATGAAAGAATAGGCCACCGCCAGCGCCCCCGCCGTCAGCGCGGCAAAACCCACCTTGGCCCAGGTCCATTCCAGCCCCATCACATACATGCCCAGCATGAACCCCTGCGACAGCGCCGTCATCAACGACCCCGCCCAGAAGGCCACATCCCAGGGCCGTTTATGCCCCAGGGGCGCCTTGGCGCGGAACTCGAACGCCACCCCGCGCAGGATCAACCCGATCAGCATCACCGCCACAGGCAGATACAGCGCCGTCAGGATATCGCCATGCGCCACGGGAAATGCCACCAGCAAGATCCCGATGGCCAGCACCAGCCATGTCTCGTTCGCATCCCAGAACGGCCCGATCGACGCGATCATGCGATCCCGCTCCGCCTCATCGGCAAAGGGGAACAGCAGGCCCACCCCCAGATCGAACCCGTCCAGCACCACATAAAGCAGGATGGACACCCCCATCAGCGCGGCAAAGATCAACGGCAGGACTTGCGGATCAAACATTGCCATCACTCCGCAGGCTGCATGCCGGGGCTTGCGACGGGGGCTGACAGCACCCCGCCCTTGCGCGCCAGATGAAAGATCACGCCCACATAGGCCGCCAGCAGCACCACATAGATCGCGAGGTATGCCAGCAGCGTGGACAGCACCATTCCGGCCGCGATGTCACCCACCGCCTCCTTCGTGGTCAGCACCCCCTGCACCAGCCAGGGCTGACGGCCGATCTCGGTCGTGTACCACCCGGCCAGCGTGGCCAGCCACCCGGCAAAGGTCATGGCCGTCACCCCCATGAGATAGGGCCGGGGCAGGGCCTCCGCCCCGCGCCGCCAGATCAGATACATCCCGACCCATGACACCACCAGCATCGCCATTCCCATGGCCACCATCACCCGGAACGACCAGAACACGGCATTCACGGGCGGATGCATCACCGTACCATCCTCGGCCACGAAATCATTCAGCCCCGGCACCACCCCGTTCGGGTCATGCTTCAGGATCACCGATGCCAGCGACGGGATCCCGATCTCGAACCGGTTTTCGCGCGCCTCCTCATCGGGGATGGCAAACAGCAAGAGCGGCACATTGCCCTGAGTCTCCCAGTTGCCCTCCATCGCCGCCACCTTCTGCGGCTGATGCTCCAGCGTGTTCAGCCCGTGCATGTCGCCCGCCAGAATCTGGATGGGCATCAGCACCGCGGCGATCATCAATCCCACGCGCAGCCCTGTCGCCACGGCCGGATCGCGATCACGGCGCAACATGCGATAGGCGGACAGACCAGCAATCAGGAAGGCCACGGTCAGACCACTGGCCAACAGCATATGCACCAACCGATACGGCATCGACGGGTTGAAGATGATCGCCCACCAGTCGGTCGCAAACACGATCCCGTCGCGCAGCTCATACCCCGCCGGCGTATGCATCCAGCTGTTCAGCACCAAAATCCAGAACGCGCTCATCGTGGTGCCAAAGGCCACAAGGAACGTCGCCAAGGTATGCAGCCACCCCGGCACCCGGCTTGCCCCGAACAGCATGATCCCAAGGAACACGGCCTCAAGGAAGAATGCCGTCAGCACCTCATAAGCCAGCAGCGGCCCGGCGACATTGCCTACGGTCTCCATGAAGCCCGGCCAGTTTGTGCCGAACTGGAACGACATGGTGATCCCCGACACCACCCCCAACGCAAAGGACAGCGCAAAGACCTTCACCCAGAACATGTACAGGTCCATCCATTTCCGGTCCTTCGTGCGCGCAAAGCGCAGCTTGCAGAACAGAAGAACCCATCCCAGCGCGATGGTGATGGTCGGAAACAGGATGTGGAACGAAATGTTGGCCGCAAACTGCATGCGCGAAAGTATCAGGGTATCCATGACTCACCTTTTTTCTGCTCCGGAGATAGGCGTCAGGGTGCGGGATTCGAGGGGTATGCGACGGGCTGCCCCATGCGACAGCCTGTCAGATTGCATCATGGTTAACAAAGAAATCGTGCAGCGCGCGTATGCACAGCCGTCTGCACCACCATCTGCACCAAGCGCTGCACCGCCATTCGGCCAAAAACTGGAACGTAAACCCAGCGCGCTCAATGGGTTAGATGGATTGTCCGGCCCTATCCGCCGGTATGGCTCATATGCCGCGACATCGTCCCCTGCACCCCGGCGCGGGAATAGTCAAAGTCATGTCCCTTGGGCTTTTTCGTGATCGCCGCCCGGATCGCCGCCTCCACCACCGCATCCTCCGGGCTCGCCCGCAGCGGCCCGCGAAGATCGGCCATGTCCTCCTGCCCCAGGCACATGTACAACTCGCCCGTGCAGGTCAGCCGCACCCTGTTGCAGCTTTCGCAGAAGTTATGCGTCAAGGGCGTGATGAACCCCACCTTTTGCCCCGTCTCCCCCAGCCTGACATAGCGCGCAGGCCCGCCCGACCGCTCCGCCAGATCGGTCAAGGCAAACCGCTCCGCCAGCCGCGCGCGCAGGTCCTTCAACGACCAGTACTGATCCAGCCGGTCCTCATTGCCCAGATCACCCATCGGCATGACCTCGATGAAGGTCAGGTCGTGCCCTTCGGTGGCGCACCAGTCAACCAGTTGAAAAAGCTCGTCTTCGTTGAAACCCTTCAGCGCCACGGTGTTGATCTTCACCCGCAGCCCCGCCTCTTTCGCGGCCTCGATCCCGTCCAGCACCTGCGCCAGCCGCCCCCAACGGGTGATCTTGGCGAACTTCTCCGCATCCAGCGTATCCAGCGACACATTGATCCGCCGCACCCCGCATTCCGCCAGCTCGGCGGCATGCTTGCGCAATTGCGATCCATTGGTCGTCAGCGTCAATTCCTTCAACGCGCCACTTTCCAGATGCCGCGACATGGCCCGGAAAAAGGTCATGATCCCCTTGCGAACAAGGGGCTCCCCCCCGGTGATCCGCAGCTTTTCCACACCCAGCCGCACAAAGGCCGAACACAGCCTGTCCAACTCCTCCAGCGACAGAAGATCCGCCTTGGGCAGAAAGGTCATGTTCTCCGACATGCAATAGACACAGCGGAAATCACATCGATCCGTCACCGATACCCGCAGATAGGAGATCGGTCGGGCAAAGGGGTCGATCAGCGGGGCAGGGCGCGCATCCATAACACAAGGTTAGGAACTATCCCCCACCCTCGCAAGTCACGAAGCGCCACTTTCCGTCCCGCCCGCGTCAGACCTTCGTCGCGGGTCAACTCTATCGCGCGTCGTGCAGGAGAATCGATCTGCACAATTCTTGCTGCTAAGCCTCTGGCATAAATCAACAAGTGCCTTCGGTCCGCCCGCACTCTTAATCGCGTGTTAAGGTTAACGTGCCTCCCGGAAGGAAATCGGTCTTCATCTTGGTGAAGATACCCTGGGGGTCCGGGGGCAAGGCCCCCGGGGCCAACCAAGTAGACCCCCTACAAGTACCGCGCCCCTTCCTTGCGGGCAAAGGCCTTCAACCCCGCACCGGGGCCCTCCAGAAACTCACGCGCCCGCGCAGCATCATGTTTGGACAGGTCACGCACCCACCAAGCCACTGCCTTTTGGATGAACCAGTCGCGATCCGCCACATAATCCGCAGCCCAGCCCAGCGCCCGCTCACGGATAACAAGCTCTTGTTCCTTCGGGAAATTCATCTTGGCATAGGGCAGGGTGATCACCAGCGCCGCGCGCCGCGTCCACATGTTTTCACTCACCGTCCAGCCCGCCACCGTCTCGATCCGCGTGGGGTCGGCCACCAGACGCTTCTGCGCGGCAATCGTGGCATGGTCCGCCACCGCCCATCCCTCGAACCCTGGCACCCATGTGCAGATCAGATCCCACACCGCCCCATCCGGCCGGATACGCGCCTGCACCAGCAGCTTGGCCGCCGCCACCATCGCCTCATGGATGCCGCTCTCCCACAGCCCCGCCGCCAGCGCCACGCGCTCGTCGATGGGTAACGCCGCCCGCCATTCCGCGACCAGTTCCTCAATCTGCGGCACGCCCACCCCCAGATAGGGCCGCGCCACCTTGTGATAGGCCGCCATCTCGGCGGCCTTGCCCGCATCGGCCAATGCTTCCAGCCGCGCCAGTGCCGAAGGGATCATTCCACCGTCACCGATTTTGCCAGATTGCGCGGCTGGTCCACATCCGTGCCCTTCGCAATGGCCGTGTGATAGGCCAGCAATTGCGCCGGAACCGCATAAAGGATCGGCGCAAAGGCCGCCGGCACCTCGGGCAGGGTCAGCGTCCGCCACGTGCCCGCCCCCGCCTCGGCCACACCGGCCGCATCGGAAATCAGCAGCACCTTGCCATGCCGCGCCATCACCTCCTGCATGTTCGACACGGTCTTGTCGAACAGCGCGTCCCGCGGGGCCAGCACGATCACCGGCACGCGCGCATCGATCAGCGCGATAGGCCCATGCTTCAATTCGCCCGATGCGTAACCTTCGGCGTGGATGTAGCTGATTTCCTTCAGTTTCAGCGCCCCTTCCAGCGCCAGCGGATACATCGCCCCGCGCCCCAGGAACAGCACATCCTGCGCCTCGGCCAGTTCCTCGGCGATCTCGGCAATCGGCGCCGACAGGGCCAGCGCATGGTTCATCAGCCCCGGCAGATTGCGCAAGCCGCCCAGCAATTCCGCCGCCCCCGCCGCATCCAGCCGCCCCCGGTCCAGGCCGGCCTTGATGGCCAGCAGCGCCAGCACCGTCAACTGGCAGGTAAAGGCCTTGGTGGATGCCACGCCCACCTCCACCCCTGCCAGGATCGGCAGGCTCAGATCGCTTTCCCGCGCGATGGATGATGTCGGTACGTTCACCACCGACACGACCTTTGCCACCTTCTCCTTGGCATAGCGCAGGGCGGCCAGGGTATCCGCTGTCTCGCCCGACTGGCTGACAAAAATCGCCCAACCCTTGTCCGACAAAGGCGGTTCGCGATACCGGAACTCGGACGCGATATCGATTTCGGCGGGCAATCCGGCGATCTGCTCGAACCAGTATTTCGCAACATGGCAGGCAAAGGACGCCGTCCCGCAGGCAACCATCACCACACGGTCGACCCCGGTGAAATCCACCCCTTCCGGCAGGTTCAGCGCAGGCACCGCCCTGCCGCCCGTATAGTGCTTCAGCGCATCCGCGATCACCACCGGCTGCTCGGCAATCTCCTTTGCCATGAAATGCTTGTAACCCGCCTTCTCGATCCGGGTTTGGTCGATCTGGATACGTGTCTCGGCCCGGTTCGCGCGGCGGTCGGCGGCGTCAAAGATCTCGGCCCCTTTGCGGGAAATCACCGCCCAGTCGCCCTCTTCCAGATAGGTGATCCGGTCCGTCATCGGCGCCAGCGCGATGGCATCCGATCCCACGAACATCTCGCCCGTGCCATGGCCAATGGCCAGCGGGCTACCCTTGCGGGCAGCGATCATCAGGTCATCCTCACCATCGAACAGGAAGCACAGCGCGAATGCCCCATGCAGCCTTTTCAGCGTCTCGCGCGCGGCCTCGACCGGGGTCATCCCGCGCGCCATGTGCATTTGCGCCAGCAGGGCGATGGTCTCGGTATCGGTCTGGCTTTCCTGAACATAGCCAGCTGTCGCCAGTTCTTCGCGCAACTCACGGAAATTCTCGATGATCCCGTTATGCACCACGGCCACCGGCCCCGCACGGTGAGGATGGGCATTGGTAACCGTTGCCGCGCCATGTGTGGCCCAGCGGGTATGACCGATGCCCGCCTTTCCGGCCAGCGGCTCATGCACCAGCAGATCGGACAGGTTCACCAGCTTTCCCACCGCGCGGCGGCGGTCCAGTTTGCCTCCGTTCACCGTTGCAATCCCGGCGCTGTCATAGCCGCGATATTCCAGCCGTTTCAGTGCCTCAACCAGCAAAGGCGCCGCCTCGTGATTACCCAAGACCCCTACAATTCCACACATTATGAATGCCCTTTTGGCGCATTGGCCTTGATGGATTTTAACTTTTCGAACAATTTGGTGGCAAGGCCCGGCTTGTTCACCTGTTTGGCCCGCCCTATGGCCACGGCCTCGGCAGGCACGTCTTCGGTGATCACCGACCCCGATCCCGTCAGCGCGCCATCGCCCACCGTGACCGGGGCCACCAGCATCGTGTCCGATCCGATGAAGGCGCGTTTGCCGATCACCGTGCGGTGCTTCATCACCCCGTCATAGTTGCAGGTGATCGTGCCCGCGCCGATGTTGGTGAACTCGCCCACATGGGCATCGCCCAGATAGGTCAGGTGTCCGACCTTTACCCCTTCATCAAGAATCGCATTCTTGATCTCGACGAAGTTTCCGACATGCACATCCTCGGCCAGTTCCGCGCCGGGGCGCAGCCGGGCAAACGGCCCGACCTGTGCGCCACGGCTGATATGGCAGCCCTCCAGATGGCAGAATCCTTTGACCTCGGCCTCGCTCTCGATCGTCACGCCGGGGCCAAAGATCACATTCGGCCCGATCACCGCATCCCGGCCCACCACTGTATCCAGCGCAAAGAACACCGTCTCTGGCGCGGTCAGCGTTACGCCGTTCTCCAGTGCCTCTGCCCGTGCGCGCGCCTGAAAGGCGGCCTCCGCCCCGGCCAGTTGCGCGCGGGTGTTCACGCCCAGCGTTTCCGCCTCGTCACACAAGATCACGCCGGCCGACAACCCCTCGGCCCGGGCAAGCGCCACGATATCGGGCAGGTAGTATTCGCCCGCCGCATTGTCATTGCCCACCGCCGCGCACAGGCGCAGCAGGGTGGCCGCATCGGCGCAGACAACGCCGGAATTGCACAGGGTGATCTCCCTTTCGGCCTCGGTCGCGTCTTTCCACTCGACGATCCGCTCCAGAGTCGCACCTTCCGCGATCAGGCGGCCATAGCGGCCCGGATCTGCGGCGTGAAAGCCCAGCACCACCACCGCATGGCGCTTGCGCGCGGCCAGCATCGCCTCCATGGTTTCGGCGCGGATGAAGGGCGTGTCGCCGTAAAGCACAAGCGCATCCCCCGCTACGCCCTGCAACAGCGGTGCCGCCTGCAACACCGCATGGGCCGTGCCCTTCTGTTCGGCCTGCACCACGGTCAGGGCGTCCTCATCAAGGGCCCTTGCAGATTTCGCCACGGCCTCGGCACCGTGTCCGGTGACCACGACCGTCACCACAGGCTCCAGCGCGCGCCCGGCCTGCATGGCGTGATGCAGCAGGGGGGCTGCCCCCACCTTGTGCAGCACCTTGGGCAGGTCGGAATTCATCCGCGTGCCCTGGCCTGCGGCCAGAATGATAAGCGAGACCGGCATACTGCCCCTTTCCTTCTTGTTGCGCCCGTTTTACCCCCATTAAGGCGGGCCGCAAGCCTTGCCCGCTTCACGGCTGTTTACGGGGTATTTCAAGCGATGCGGACTGTGGTCTTTGATTTGGACGGAACTTTGGCGGATACCTCTGCCGATCTGCTGGCCGCGGCCAATGCCTGTTTCCGTGAACTGGGCCATGGCGACATGCTGACCCCTGCCGATACGTTGACCGCCTTTCACGGCGGCCGGGCCATGTTACGGCTTGGCTTTTCGCGGCTGGGTGCCGTGTCAGAGGCGATGATCGATGCGCAATATCCCCGGCTGCTGCTGGCCTATGCCGATGGAATCGACACCCATACCAGGCTGTATCCCGGCGCTGTCGCGGCGGTCGAGGCGCTGCGGGGCAGGGGCTTTGCCACCGCGATCTGCACCAACAAACCCGAAGGTCTGGCAGAAACTCTGGTCGGCCGCCTTGGTATCCGCCCCCTGTTCGATGCGCTGATCGGGGCGGATACGCTGCCCACGCGCAAACCGGACGTGGCCCCCTATGCGGCCTCGGTCGAACGGGCGGGGGGGCAGGTGGCGCGCTCCATGCTGGTGGGCGATACCGATACCGACCGCAAGACCGCCCGCGCGGCAGGTGTGCCCTGCGCTCTGGTGACCTTTGGCCCCGAGGGGCGCGACATCGCGCGCCTTGATCCTGATGCCCTGCTGAACCATTTCGACGATCTGCCGGAACTGGCGGAAAGATTGGTGCGCTGATGGAACGATTCACGGGTAGCTTCACGCAACAGGAACCGATCCCGGAAGACGGGATCGAGGCCGCCATCGCCGTGCTGCGCCATGGTCGCCTGCACCGCTACAACACCGCCCCCGGCGAAGTGGCGGAAACCGCCCTTCTGGAAGAGGAATTCGCCGCCCTGACAGGGGCGCGCTACTGCCTTGCCGTGGCATCGGGCGGCTATGCCATGGCCTGCGCCTTGCGCGCCATTGGCGTGGGCGCGGGCGATCCTGTGCTGTCCAATGCTTTCACGCTTGCCCCGGTACCCGGCGCCATCGCCTCGATTGGGGCGCGGCCGATCTTTGTGGAGGTGACGCCCGACCTGACCATCGATCTCGCGCATCTTGAGGTGAAGGCCATTGAGACCGGGGCGCGCGTCCTGCTGTTGTCGCACATGCGCGGGCATGTCTGCGACATGGAAGCGCTGATGGCGCTCTGTAACCGGCTGGGGATCATGGTGATCGAGGATTGCGCCCATACGATGGGGGCCACCTGGCGCGGTGTGCCTTCGGGACGGCATGGGAAAGTGGGCTGCTATTCGATGCAGACCTACAAGCATGTCAATTCCGGCGAAGGGGGTTTCATCATCACCGACGATCCGCAGATCGCCGCGCGCGCGGTGCTGCTGTCCGGCTCCTACATGCTCTACGCCCGGCACCGCGCCGCACCGCCGCCTGAGGCGTTCGACGGGATCCGGCTGGACACACCCAACATTTCGGGGCGGATGGACAATCTGCGCGCTGCGATCCTGCGTCCGCAACTGAAGCTGCTGTCAGACCGCGTGGCCCGCTGGGGCACTCTCTACCGCATATTGGAGACAGGCCTTGCGGATACGCCCGCACTGCGCCTGATCCCCCGGCCGGACCACGAGGTCTATGTGGGGTCGTCCTTTCAGTTTCTGCTGCCTGACTGGCATGCAGGGCGCATCCGCGCCCTGATCGCGCGCTGTGCCGCGCGCGGGGTGGAACTGAAATGGTTCGGCGCGCCGGACCCGGTCGCATTTACCAGCCGCTATGATCACTGGCGCTATGCCAACCCAGAGCCGCTGCCGCAGACCGATCACCTTCTGGCGGGCCTGATCGACATGCGGGTGCCTCTGACCTTTGTCCCTGAGGATTGCGCGCTCATCGCCCGCATCATCCGGGCCGAGGTGTTGGCCGTGCAGCAAAGCGGGGATGAGGCCGAAGCGGCGGTGCCTCTGGCCGACTGAGGGACGAAGAATTTCCTGCGAAAATTCTTCGATCCGATCCTTCTGCGAAGGATCGCGATTTTTCGCAGAAAAATCGCCCAGACAGAATTTTCGCCGAAAATTCTGCGGCTCACTGCGCCGGGGCCGCTTGCCACAGCGGGACGGTGGAAATCGACATCTTGGCCGATCCTTCCGTTATCTCGCGAGCATGCGCCACGTAGATCAGCGTGTTGTTGCGCCCGTCAAAGATGCGGGTGACCGACAAGGTCTTCAGCAGCAGCGACTGGCGTTCCGAGAAAATCTCCTCGCCCTCCGGTCCGCGCGCGATCTCGCCCAGCGTGATCGGCCCGGTCTGGCGGCAGGCGATGGAGGAATTCGACGGGTCCTCGAACCAGTTGCCCTGCACCAGACGATCCAGCGTTGATCGGTCGAAATAGGCCAGATGGCAGGTCACCCCTGCAACATCGGGATCGGCCAGAGCTTCGATCAGGATGTCATTGCCGATCCAGTCCACGCCGACGGTGCCCACCTCCTCTGCCAACGCAGCGCGGGGGAGGAGCGAAAGCGCGAACAGCGCGGCGGCGAGCGGGGGCAGACGTGACATGGCGGCTTCTCCGGTCAGGGGCGGGATGCAGTCAAGCGCAAGCGGCGCGCGGATACCAGCCCGGAACCGCAATCGACGGGCCGCTCGGCGGTTTCTTTCGGCGACTCAACGACCTGTCTTCGCTCACGGCCTGCCGCGCTGCGGCACAATGTCGGTGTGCTGTGGTATACAAGTCGCAGGGACTTGCGAAGATTGCGCGGATTGCGTTGTCGCAGCACCTTCTTTTGCCCCCTCCATTGGTTGACCAAGACCGGGGGGCGGGGTAAACGAAGGGCCAAGAGATAAAGCAGCCCATCCGAGGCAGCAGCTCGCCAGTCGCCAGCCGAAGGAGCACCTCGTGGACCCACTTCTCCGAGAGTATCTTCCCATTATTATCCTGTTGGCCGTTGCCATCGGTCTTGGCCTTGTGCTGTTGCTGGCGGCCGCCCTTATCGCCGTGCGCAATCCCGATCCGGAAAAGGTGTCGGCCTACGAATGCGGCTTCAACGCCTTTGACGACGCGCGGATGAAGTTCGACGTCCGGTTCTACCTCGTGTCGATCCTGTTCATCATCTTCGATCTGGAAGTGGCCTTCCTGTTCCCCTGGGCCGTGGCCTTTGGTGAAATGAGCATGACAGGATTCTGGTCAATGATCGTGTTCCTTGCCGTGCTGACCGTCGGCTTTGCCTATGAATGGAAGAAGGGAGCCCTGGAATGGGAGTGAGCACCTCGCCCAACCAAGCAGGCGGCGACCATGAGGTTGCCGTCAAGGCCCTGAACCGCGAATTGCAGGACAAGGGGTTTCTGCTCACCTCGACCGAGGACATCATCAACTGGGCGCGGATCGGGTCGTTGCACTGGATGACCTTTGGTCTGGCCTGCTGCGCGGTCGAGATGATGCATACCTCGATGCCGCGCTATGATCTGGAACGCTTCGGCACCGCGCCTCGTGCCTCTCCGCGCCAGTCGGACCTTATGATCGTGGCGGGCACGCTGACCAACAAGATGGCCCCGGCCCTGCGCAAGGTCTATGACCAGATGCCCGAGCCGCGCTATGTGATCAGCATGGGCTCCTGTGCCAATGGCGGCGGGTATTACCACTATTCCTATTCTGTCGTGCGCGGCTGTGACCGGATCGTTCCGGTCGATATCTACGTGCCCGGCTGCCCTCCCACGGCCGAGGCGCTGCTTTACGGCATCCTGCAGTTGCAGCGGAAAATCCGCCGCACCGGCACCATCACCCGCTGAGGAAGATACGGCATGTCTGACGCCTTGCACGAACTGGCGGCCCATATCGCCTTCAAGCAATCCGATGCGGTGCTTTCAAGTGCCGTTGCCTTTGGCGAACTGACGCTGGACGTGGTGCCGGAGCGGCTGGAAGCGCTGGTCGAATTCCTGCGCACCGACAGCGCCTGCCGCTTCACCAGCCTGGTCGACATCACCGCCGTGGATCACCCCGAACGGGCGGAACGCTTTGATCTCGTCTATCACTTCCTGTCGATGTACCAGAACCAGCGTATCCGGCTGAAGATGGCGATCGGCGAAGAGGAGATGGTCCCCTCGCTCACCGGGGTGCACCCTTCGGCCAACTGGTTTGAACGCGAGGTGTTCGACATGTTCGGCATCCTGTTCTCTGGCCACACCGACCTGCGCCGCATCCTGACGGATTACGGTTTCCGTGGCTTTCCGCTGCGCAAGGATTTTCCGACCACAGGGTATACCGAAGTTCGCTATGACGAAGCGCAGAAGCGCGTGGTCTATGAACCGGTCAAGCTGGTGCAGGAATACCGCCAGTTCGATTTCATGTCGCCCTGGGAAGGTGCGGAATACATCCTTCCCGGCGACGAGAAGAAGGGCTGATCCGTGGCGCAACAGCCGACATTCCTGATCTGCACCGGGGCGGCAAAGGCAGGCACGTCCTGGCTTTACCGCATTCTGCTGGGGCATCCGGACTGTCATCTGCGCGCGATCAAGGAACTGCATTTCTTCAACAGCACCGAGGCCGGCACGATGCGCTGCTGGCCCAAGCCGGAAGAGATGCGCCTGCTGCGCGCCCGTGCTCATAGGGCCTTGCGCCCGCAATATGAATATGTCGCCCGTCTGATGCCGGACCTTCTGGCAAGCTGGCGCAAGAACATGACAGAGGTTCACGGATGATGGACGGTGCCTTCGACGACGCGCTGACGGGCGAACAGAAAATCCGCAACTTCAACATCAACTTCGGGCCACAGCACCCGGCGGCGCATGGCGTGCTGCGCCTCGTGCTGGAACTGGATGGCGAAATCGTCGAACGCTGCGATCCGCATATCGGCCTTTTGCATCGCGGCACCGAAAAGCTGATGGAAAGCCGCACCTACCTGCAAAACCTGCCCTATTTCGACCGGCTGGATTACGTGGCACCGATGAACCAGGAACATGCCTGGTGCCTTGCTATCGAAAAGCTGACGGGCACAAAGGTGCCGCGCCGGGCCAGCCTGATCCGTGTGCTGTTTTCCGAAATCGGCCGCGTGCTGAACCACCTTCTGAACGTCACCACGCAGGCGATGGACGTGGGCGCGCTGACCCCGCCGCTCTGGGGGTTCGAGGAACGCGAACAGCTTATGGTCTTCTACGAACGGGCCTGCGGCGCGCGCCTGCATGCGGCCTATTTCCGCCCCGGTGGCGTGCATGTCGACCTGACTCCGTCGCTGCTGGACGATATCGATGCCTGGGCCGATCATTTCCCCAAGGTGCTTGACGATATCGACACGCTGCTGACGGAAAACCGCATCTTCAAGCAGCGCAATGCCGATATCGGCATCGTGACAGAGGATGACATCCAGAAATGGGGCTATTCCGGCGTGATGGTGCGCGGATCGGGCCTCGCCTGGGATCTGCGCCGCAGCCAGCCCTACGAATGCTATGACGAGTTTGACTTCAAGATCCCCGTCGGGAAGAACGGCGATTGCTATGACCGCTATCTCTGCCGCATGGCTGAGATGCGCGAGTCGACCAGCATCATCCGGCAGGCCATTGCGAAACTCCGGGTGGAAAAGGGCGACGTGCTGGCGCGCGGCAAGATCACGCCGCCAAAACGGGCTGAGATGAAGACCTCGATGGAGGCGCTGATCCATCACTTCAAACTCTACACCGAAGGCTTCCACGTCCCGGCGGGCGAAGTTTACGCCTGCGTCGAGGCGCCCAAGGGTGAGTTCGGCGTCTATCTGGTGGCAGACGGAAGCAATAAACCCTATCGCGCCAAGATCCGCGCGCCGGGATATCTGCACCTGCAATCCATGGATTACATCTGCAAGGGCCACCAGCTTGCCGACGTATCCGCCATCATCGGCACGATGGATGTCGTGTTCGGGGAGATCGACCGCTAATGCTGCGCCGCCTGCACCCTGTCCAACCGGACTCCTTCACCTTCACCCCCGCCAATCTGGAATGGGCAAAGGGACAGATCTCGAAATACCCCGAGGGTCGTCAGGCCTCGGCCATCATTCCGCTTCTGTGGCGCGCACAGGAACAGGAAGGCTGGCTCACCCGCAAGGCGATTGAAACCGTCGCCGATATGCTGGGGATGGCCTATATCCGCGCGTTGGAAGTGGCGACCTTCTACTTCATGTTCCAACTGCAACCCGTGGGCTCCATCGCCCATGTGCAGATCTGCGGCACCACCACCTGCATGATCTGCGGGGCCGAGGACCTGATCAAGGTCTGCAAGGAACTGATCGCGCCCGCGCCGCATACCCTGTCGGCGGATGGCAAGTTCAGCTGGGAAGAGGTGGAATGCATGGGCGCCTGCGCCAATGCCCCCATGGCCCAGATCGGCAAGGATTACTATGAGGACCTGACGCCCGCGAAACTGCGCGATCTGATCGCCCGTTTTTCCAAGGGCGAGGTTCCGGTGCCCGGCCCGCAGAACGGCCGTTATGCGGCAGAACCGCTGTCGGGCCTGACCACGCTGAAAGACTTCGAATCCGGCAAGAAGCAATACAACGCCTCGGCCCAACTGGCCGTCGATATCGGCGACACGGTCAAGCGGATCGACGGCACCGAAGTGCCGATCCTGACTCCGTGGCTGGGAAAGTCGGCCACCGCCGCTGCCCCGAAGAAACCCGCCGCCAAAAAGCCCGCCGCGCCGAAGGTGGAGGCCACCCCGGACGTAACCGCAAAAGCCCCGCGCGCGAGCCGCGCAAAGAAGACACAGGACGAATGACGGACAACTGAGGGAAGGGGCGAACCTGACGCCCCGCAAACAGGGATACGCGCATGAAACGAGTCGACAATCTGAATGCCCCTTCGCTGAACGGTTGGATCATCGCAGCCGGAGCCGGGGTTTTGGCCTTTGTCATTGCAAAGGTTGTGGGCGGCTTTGATTACACCACTTCGGGCTTCTTTGCCGCGGTGATCGCTGGTCTGGCCGGTCTGGTCATCGGCATGCCCTGGGGCGTGGCTCACCGCTTCCCCGAACCAGAAGTCGATGCTGAGCACGGTCACGCCGCCGCAGCGGCCCCCGCGGCTGCACCGGTCGCTGCTCCCGCGGCACCTGTTGCGCCGATGGCCGAAGCGGCGCCCCTGATGGCCGCGCCGATGGTCTCGTCTGCCCTCGTCGCAGAACCGGCTGCTCCTGCTGCCGCACCGAAACCCAAGGCCGCACCGAAACCAAAGGCCGAGGCAGAACCCAAAGCCGCCGCCAAGCCCGCCGCCAAGGCCAAGGCAGAACCCGTCCCCGCCCCCGAAGGCGGCAGCAAGCCAAAGGCGCTGAAGGCCGCGCGCAAGGGCGTGGCGGATGATCTGAAGGTCATCGAAGGCATCGGCCCGGCCATGGAAAAGCTGCTGAACGAAGGTGGCATCTTCCACCTTGACCAGATCGCCTCTTGGGGCCCGGCCGAGGTCGAATGGATGGATGGCAACCTGAAAGGCTTCAAGGGCCGCGTCACCCGCGACAAATGGGTGGCACAGGCCAAACTGATCGGCGAAGTGGGGCTGGAGGAATTCCTCCGCCGCGCCAAGACGAACGATTACTGAGGCGGGGATGCGCGAACCCACCCCGCAGGAAAAGGAAATCGCCAGACAGACAAGGCAAGTGGCCTTTGTTCTGGCGGGAACCATGATCCTGTGGATGGGGGCAAGCTTCCTTGGGGGAAGGTTGGGCTGGGAAACCCGCTTTGCCTTTCTCTTCGACCTCGCCGCAATGGCCGCGTTCATCTGGGCGCTGGTCGTGACTTACCGGATCTGGCGCAAACGCCAGGGCAATTAAGGGGCAAGACATGCTCAAGGATCAGGACCGCATCTTCACCAACCTCTACGGGATGCATGACCGCACCCTTGCGGGGGCGAAGAAGCGCGGCCATTGGGATGGCACCGCCGACATCATCAAGCGGGGCCGCGACACGATCATCGAACAGGTCAAGGCATCTGGCCTGCGCGGCCGTGGCGGCGCGGGTTTTCCCACGGGCCTGAAATGGTCTTTCATGCCCAAGCAGTCGGATGGTCGCCCGTCCTATCTGGTGGTCAATGCCGACGAGTCTGAGCCCGGCACCTGCAAAGACCGGGAAATCATGCGCCACGACCCGCATACCCTGATCGAAGGCTGCCTGATCGCGTCCTTCGCGATGCAGGCCAATGCCTGCTATATCTACATCCGCGGCGAATACATCCGCGAGCGTGAGGCGCTTCAGGCCGCCATAGACGAATGCTATGACGCGGGCCTTCTGGGCAAGAACGCCGCGAAATCGGGCTGGGATTTCGACCTCTACCTCCACCATGGGGCAGGGGCCTATATCTGCGGCGAAGAAACCGCCCTTCTGGAAAGCCTCGAAGGCAAAAAGGGCATGCCCCGGATGAAGCCGCCGTTCCCGGCAGGATCGGGGCTTTACGGCTGCCCCACCACGGTGAACAACGTGGAATCCATCGCGGTTGTGCCGACGATCCTGCGTCGTGGCCCGGAATGGTTTGCAGGCTTCGGTCGCCCGAACAATGCGGGCACAAAGCTGTTTGGTATCTCCGGCCACGTCAACAACCCCTGCGTCGTCGAAGAGGCGATGTCGATCCCGCTCAAGGAACTGCTGGATCGTCACTGCGGCGGCGTGCGAGGCGGGTGGAAGAATATCAAGGCCGTCATCCCTGGCGGGTCGTCCGTGCCGCTGCTGACGCAGGCGCAATGCGACGATGCGATCATGGATTTCGACTGGCTGCGTGAACAACGCTCCGGCCTCGGTACAGCGGCGGTGATCGTGATGGATCAGTCGACCGATGTCATCAAGGCGATCTGGCGGCTGTCCAAATTCTACAAGCATGAATCCTGCGGCCAGTGCACGCCCTGCCGCGAAGGCACGGGCTGGATGATGCGCGTGATGGACCGTCTGGTGCGCGGCGAGGCCGAGGTGGAAGAGATCGACATGCTGCTGTCGGTCACCAAACAGGTCGAAGGCCACACGATCTGTGCCCTTGGCGACGCCGCTGCATGGCCCATCCAGGGCCTTGTCCGCGCGTTCCGGGATGAGATCGAAGATCGGATCAAGGCGAAAAAGACGGGCCGCCTTTCGGCGGTCGCGGCGGAGTGAAGCGGATGGCCGCAGCCCTGACCCTGTGCATGGCAGCCTCTGGCTGCGTGCAGACCGCGCCTTCGGGCGGGGTCGCGGTTACGGCTGGCCCCCTTCGCGTCACGAACAATGGCGCGGCTTTTGCCAATTATGATGGCGCGGCCGCACGCCGTCAGGCCGAGGCGGAATGTGCCGCCCTGGGCCGCAGCCTGCGTCCCAGCATCTATGATCGGTATGAGGCCGGCGCTTGGGTCTATCCGGGGGGCTGCGCATGACCTGCTATGCGATAACCTCCGCCTGCACCCGGCCTTGTGATGGCATATCAGTGCGCACAGCCCCCATCTTCTTGGCATGGAATGCCAAGGAGGCCCTGATGAAACTTGCACCCCTTTCCCTGATCGCGCTGATGGCAGCTGTCCCCGCCCAAGCGCTGGAGCCGATCAACAAGGAAGCCCATATCAACAACATCCTGTTGCAGGGCTTTATCGGTGATGCCATCGCCGACAACTGCCCCTCGATCGAACCGCGCAAAATCCGCGCGCTGGGCGAATTGAACAAGCTGCGCGTCTATGCGCTGGACAAAGGCTACACCACCGCTCAGGTCCGCGCCTTTGTGACCGACGACACGGAAAAGGCGCGCGGCAAGGCCGAGGCAGCGGCATGGCTGGCCGAACGCGGGGCCGAACCGGGCAAGGCAGACGTGTATTGCCAGATCGGCGAGGCGGAAATCGCCAAGGAAAGCCTGATCGGCACATTGCTGAGGTCAACGAAATGACCCAAACCCCCGCCATGCACCTTGCAGAGTTGAACGTGGGCCGCCTGCTGGCCCCGACGGATGATCCGCGCGTGGCCGAATTCATGGCCGCACTGGACCGCGTCAATGGCATGGGCAAGCGGATGCCGGGCTTTGTCTGGATGATGGAAGGCTCGGGCGAACCGGGCACCGGGAATACCGAGGCAAAGATCGGCGGCGATCCGCAATTCGTCTCGAACTTGACGGTCTGGGAAAGCGTGGAAACGCTGGAAAGCTTCGTCTGGAACACCGTCCACCGTCAATTCTACGAACGGCGGGCCGAGTGGTTCGAGGTGCTGGGAAAGATGCATTTCGTCATGTGGTGGGTGCCCGCCGGGCATCGCCCCACGCTGGACGAGGCGCTGGAACGTCTGGCCCATCTGCAGGCGCAGGGCGACAGCGACCACGCCTTTGGCTGGACATATCTGAAAGAGGCGCAGCTGTGGAAAACCCACCGCTGCACCCAATTGGCGGCGGAGTAGCGGGCATGTGCCACGGCAATCTCGACCCGAAATACGCGATGCGCGATATCGAGGCGCGCGTGAAACACCTGTCATTCGAACAGGACAAGACGAAACAGGCCGCCCTCGCGCCGCAATCCGGGCTGATTGCCCGCCTGCGCGATGCGATCAACGGGCTGCTGCGGAAGGACCGGGCTCATGTCTAACCTCAAGAAAATCAGCATCGACGGCATCGAGGTCGAGGTTGATGGCGCGATGACCATCATTCAGGCCGCCGAAGTGGCAGGGGTGGAGATTCCGCGCTTCTGCTACCACGAACGTCTGACCATCGCCGGGAACTGCCGCATGTGTCTGGTCGAGGTTGTGGGCGGCCCGCCCAAACCCGCCGCCTCCTGCGCCATGCAGGTCCGCGACCTGCGCCCCGGCCCGAACGGAGAGGCGCCGGTGGTCAAGACCAAGTCGCCCATGGTCAAAAAGGCCCGCGAAGGGGTGATGGAGTTTCTGCTCATCAACCACCCGCTCGATTGCCCGATCTGCGATCAGGGTGGCGAATGTGATTTGCAGGATCAGGCCATGGCCTACGGCGTGGATTTCAGCCGTTACCGCGAACCTAAGCGCGCGTCCGATGACCTGAACCTCGGCCCGCTGGTGGCCACCAAGATGACCCGCTGCATCTCTTGCACACGCTGCGTCCGTTTCACCACCGAAGTCGCGGGCATCACCCAGATGGGCCAGACCGGCCGGGGTGAGGACAGCGAGATCACCAGCTATCTGAACGAAACTCTGGCCTCGAACCTGCAGGGCAACATTATCGACCTTTGCCCCGTCGGCGCGCTGACGTCAAAGCCCTATGCCTTCACCGCCCGCCCGTGGGAACTGACCAAGACGGAAACCATCGATGTGATGGATGCGCTGGGGTCCAACATCCGGGTGGATACCAAGGGGCGGGAAGTCATGCGCATCCTGCCGCGCAACCATGACGGCGTGAACGAGGAATGGATTTCCGATAAGACTCGTTTTGTCTGGGACGGCCTGCGCCGCCAGCGACTTGATACGCCCTATATCCGCGAAAACGGCAAACTGCGTAAGGCAGGCTGGGGCGAGGCGCTGGTCGCCGCCGCGTCTGCGATCAAGGGCAAAAAGGTTGCCGGTCTGGTGGGTGATCTGGCCCCGGTCGAGGCGATCTATAGCCTTAAATCCCTGATCGAAGGGCTTGGCGGCAAAGTGGAATCCCGCACCGATGGCGCGCGCCTGCCGATTGGCAATCGTTCGGCTTATGTCGGGACTGCTGCCATCGAGGATATCGACAGCGCAAAATCCATCCTGCTGATCGGCACCAACCCGCGGGTCGAGGCGGCTGTTCTGAACGCCCGCATCCGCAAGGCCTGGCTGCACGGTGCAGCTGTGGCCGTTGTCGGGCCGGCGGTCGATCTGACCTATGATTACCACCATGCCGGCACCGACCGCGCCGCTTTGGTGGCACTGGTGGCCGAGGCAAAGAAGGCCGGCCCGGATGGCAAACCCGCTGTAGTGATCGTCGGCCAAGGCGCATTGAACGAGGCAGACGGCGAAGCCGTGCTCTCGCAAGTCATGGCCCTGTGCGAAGTCTCTGGCGCGAAACTGCTGATCCTGCACAGCGCCGCGTCCCGCGTGGGCGCCATGGATGTAGGCGCCGTCACCGAGGGCGGCCTTGCCGCCGCGACCGATGGGGCCGAGGTGATCTACAACCTTGGCGCGGATGAGGTGGAAATCGCCCCCGGCCCCTTTGTTATCTATCAAGGCAGCCACGGCGACAGGGGCGCGATGCGCGCCGACATCATCCTTCCCGCCGCCGCGTGGACAGAAGAAAACGGCCTTTTCGTCAACACCGAAGGCCGCCCGCAACTGGCCCTGCGGGCCGGTTTCGCGCCGAGCGAGGCCAAGGAAAACTGGGCCATCCTGCGCGCCTTGTCGGCCGAACTGGGCGCAACGTTGCCCTGGGACAGCATGGCCGCCCTGCGGCAGGCGCTGGTCACGGCGCATCCGCATCTTGGCCGGATCGATGAGGTCGCCGCGAATGTCTGGTCCGCGCTCGAGGTGAAGGCCCCCGCCAAGGCCGATTTCCGCCTTGCGATCCGGGATTTCTACCTCACCAACCCGATTGCCCGCGCGTCTGCGCTCATGGGCGAACTGTCGGCCCTTGCGGCGGACCGTGCCCGCGTGGCACTTGCGGCGGAATGAAACACAGCATGGCACGGATGGCAGGCAACATGGCAAGGGCAGGGGTCGCGGCAGCGGCACTGGCCGCTTGCGCGCCCGGTGCCGACGTGTCCAGCATGGGCAGTTTCAATCCGGGCTATCAAGGGATCGAGACGATCCTTCTGGATGGCGATCTGGTGAATTTCCGCGTCGCCATGAAAGGCGCGCGGGACAATGCGGATGTCGAGGCCTATGCGCGCTGCGCGGCGGCCCAATATGCGCTGATCCGCGGTGCGGGTTTTGCGCGGCATGTGCGCACCACAGTGGCGCGCTCAGGTGAAATCTGGCGGGGGGATGCGGTCTATACCATCTCTGCCGCCCTTCCGAAGGGCTTCAGAACCATCGACGCCGAGGTGACGGTGCGCGATTGCGGCTCGCTCGGGATACCGACGGTCTGAGGGAAAGGCATCATGAACGAATTCTTTGCAACAGGTATGGGGACGGCGGTTCTGGTGGCGGCGCAGACGCTGCTGCTCGTCGGCTTCGTGATGCTGTCGATGCTGTTCCTCGTCTATGGCGACCGCAAGATCTGGGCCGCGGTGCAGATGCGGCGCGGGCCCAACGTGGTGGGGCCATGGGGCCTGCTGCAAACCGTGGCCGATGCCGCGAAATACGTCTTCAAGGAAATCGTCATCCCCGCCGGGGCCGACCGTCCGGTGTTCTTCCTTGCACCGATGCTGTCTTTCGTTCTGGCGCTGATGGCTTGGGCCGTTATCCCCTTTGATGATGGCTGGGTTCTGGCCAATATCAACGTGGCGATCCTGTTTGTCTTCGCCATGTCCTCACTTGAAGTGTACGGCGTCATCATGGGCGGCTGGGCGTCCAACTCCAAATACCCGTTCCTCGGCTCGCTCCGCTCTGCCGCGCAGATGATTTCCTACGAAGTGTCGCTGGGCCTCATCATCATCGGTATCATCCTGTCCACTGGTTCGATGAACCTGTCCGCCATCGTGGCGGCACAGGACGGGGACTATGGCCTGTTCAACTGGTACTGGCTGCCTCACCTGCCGATGGTGGCGCTGTTCTTCATCTCGGCGCTGGCTGAAACCAACCGCCCGCCCTTTGACCTGCCCGAAGCGGAATCCGAACTGGTGGCCGGGTTCATGGTGGAATATTCCTCCACCCCCTTCCTGCTGTTCATGGCAGGCGAATACATCGCCATCTACCTGATGTGCGCGCTGATGAGCCTTCTGTTCTTCGGCGGCTGGTTGTCACCCATTCCGGGGCTGGCCGATGGCTGGTGGTGGATGATCGCCAAGATGGCCTTCTTCTTCTTCCTGTTTGCGATGGTGAAAGCCATCACACCCCGCTATCGCTACGACCAACTCATGCGGATTGGCTGGAAGGTCTTCCTGCCGCTTTCGCTGGCTTGGGTGGTGATCGTGGCCTTCCTGGCAAAATTCGAAGTTTTCGGCGGCTTCTGGGCCCGCTGGACGATTGGAGGCTGAAGCCGATGTCGAACATCGACTGGAACCGCGCGACCCGCTACTTCCTGCTGCAGGATTTCTTCAAGGGCTTTGCTCTTGGGATGAAGTACTTCTTCGCGCCCAAGGCCACGCTGAACTATCCGCATGAAAAGGGCCCGCTTTCCCCCCGTTTCCGGGGTGAACACGCGCTGCGCCGCTATCCGAATGGCGAAGAGCGCTGCATCGCCTGCAAACTTTGCGAGGCGATCTGCCCCGCGCAGGCCATCACCATCGATGCCGAACCGCGCGAGGATGGCTCGCGCCGCACCACGCGCTATGACATCGACATGACGAAATGCATCTATTGCGGCTTCTGCCAAGAGGCCTGCCCGGTGGATGCTATCGTCGAAGGCCCGAACTTCGAATTCAGCACCGAGACACGGGAAGAACTGTTCTACGACAAGACCAAACTTCTGGAAAACGGCGCCCGCTGGGAGGCCGAAATTGCCCGCAATCTGGAAATTGACGCCCCCTATCGCTGACCTGAACCACCGGGCGCATCCCGCGCCCGGAATTGGAAAGAGCCAATGACCGACGATTTCGCCAAGATGTTTGAGGCGATGGTAAAGAGTGGAACGGAAATGGTGCGCGCCTTCAACCCCAACCTGGAAAACATTCAGGTCAAAGGCTTTGAAAGCCTCTTCCCCACCATGTCGAAAGACATGATGGAAATGTGGTTCGGCAAGACCTTCAACCGCGAAGGTCTGGACGCCAAGACTCGGCTTCTGGTCACCATCGCGGCGCTGACCGTGCTGGGCGCACAGGCGGAACCGCAGTTGAAACTGGCCGTCCGCCACGCGCTTGAGGCGGGGGCAACGCAACGCGAGATCGCCGAGGTGATCTGGCAGATGAGCATGTTCGGCGGCCTGCCCGCCATGCAAAAGGCGCTGGAGCTTGCCCAGTCCGTCTTTGCGGAAGTTGAGGAGAAAGACGCATGACCGTCGCCGACTATGCCTTTTACGCCTTTGCCATCGTGGCAGTGACGGCCGGGCTTCTGGTCACCATTAGCCGCAACCCGGTGCATTCGGTGCTGTGGCTGATCCTTGCTTTCCTGTCCTCGGCCGGGCTGTTCGTGCTGCTGGGCGCGGAATTCGTGGCGATGCTGCTGATCATCGTCTATGTCGGCGCGGTCGCTGTGCTGTTTCTTTTCGTGGTCATGATGCTCGACATCGACTTCGCCGAACTGAAGGGCGAGATGGCGAAATACATGCCGCTTGGTTTGCTGATCGGGGTGATCCTGCTGATGCAACTGACGCTGGGCGTCGGGGCCTGGGTGCAGGCCGAAGGCGCGCTGGGCCTGCGGCAGGCCGTTGCCCCGGATGCCGCACAGGTGGAAAACACCAAGGCGCTGGGTCTGCTGATCTATGACAAATACATCTACCTGTTCCAAGCCTCGGGTCTGGTGCTGTTGGTCGCAATGATTGGCGCGATCCTTCTGACCCTGCGCCACCGCAAGGATGTGAAACGCCAGAACGTGCTGCAGCAGATGTGGCGCGACCCGGCAAAGGCCATGGAACTCAAGGATGTGAAGCCGGGGCAGGGGCTCTGAACCCGGGGCACAGGCCCCACCAAAGGAAATAAGTGGCCAAAGGCCCGAAGGAACCGAAAATGGTTGGACAGTGGATGGAAGGAAACGGAAAGGCGCGCCTCTGGGCGGCTGCCTTCGGCTGTGCCGCGCTCCTCGCGCTGTCGGGCTGCATTTCCGATGATCAGGCCGTCGATATGGGCCTTGCCACGAAATGCGATGCCGATGGGGTGGTGGCCAAACTGGGCGATCCCGCAGGCCGCTACGTCACCCGCGCCAATACCGAGGTTTGCAAAGGCCCCCGCCGCGACAGTTTTTCCGAGACAACGCTGGACCTGATCGATTGCCGCAGCACCACGACCCTGCGCGCGGGCGTCACCCGTTCCAGCGCCGATCAGGCCCGCCGCGGCGCGGATTACAACAACACCGCCACCGTGGAACAGGCCCGCCTGCGCTTGCGTGTGGGCCTTACCGATCTTGCCGGCACCGAGGCCGCCCTGCGCGCAGCGGGCGTGCCGGTCACCCCGTTGCCCGGACAGGGCGCGGAACAATGCACAACTCTGGCCGCCTCGGCGGCCCAAACGAACTGATGGCGCAGCACGCGCCTTGAGGGACAAAGACGATGGTTGGACTTGAACATTACCTGGCAGTCGCTGCGACGCTGTTTGTCATCGGGATCTTCGGCATCTTCCTGAACCGGAAGAATGTCATCGTCATCCTGATGTCGATCGAGCTGATGCTGCTGGCCGTGAACATCAACCTCGTGGCGTTCTCGTCCTATCTGGGCGATCTGGTCGGGCAGGTCTTCACCATGTTCGTCCTGACCGTCGCCGCCGCCGAGGCCGCCATCGGCCTTGCCATCCTCGTCGTGTTCTTCCGCAACCGCGGAACGATCGACGTGGAAGACGTCAACGTGATGAAGGGCTGAACCGAATGGCAACGATCATCCTCTTTGCGCCGCTGATCGGCGCGCTGATCTGCGGCTTCGGCTGGCGCTTCATCGGTGAAAAGGCCGGGCAGATCATCACCACGGCGCTGGTGTTCCTTGCTGCCATCCTGTCCTGGGTCATCTTCCTGACGCATGATGGCGTGACCGAACAGATCGTGCTAATGCGCTGGATCGAAAGCGGCACGCTGACCAGCGACTGGTCGATCCGGCTGGACCGGCTGACCGCGATCATGCTGGTGGTCATCAACTCCGTCTCGGCGCTCGTCCATCTCTACAGCTTTGGGTACATGGCGCATGATGACAACTGGCGCGACGATGAACCCTACCGCGCCCGGTTCTTCGCCTATCTGTCCTTCTTCACCTTCGCCATGCTCATGCTGGTGACATCGGACAACCTGATCCAGATGTTCTTCGGCTGGGAAGGTGTGGGGGTCGCATCCTATCTGCTGATCGGCTTCTACTACAAAAAGCCCTCCGCCAATGCCGCCGCAATCAAGGCTTTTGTCGTGAACCGCGTGGGCGATTTCGGCTTCGCGCTTGGTATCTTCGCGCTCTACTTCCTGACCGACTCCGTCAGCTTTGATGTAATCTTTGCCAAGGTGCCGGAACTGGCGGAAACCAACCTCACCTTCCTTTGGGGGGAATGGAACGCGGCAAACCTGATCGGGGTGCTGCTGTTCATCGGGGCAATGGGGAAATCGGCGCAGCTGTTCCTGCACACCTGGTTGCCTGACGCGATGGAGGGGCCAACACCCGTTTCCGCCCTGATCCACGCGGCCACGATGGTGACGGCGGGGGTGTTCCTGGTTTGCCGCATGTCGCCGCTGTATGAATATGCGCCGGATGCGAGCGCCTTTATCACGGTACTGGGGGCCACCACGGCCTTTGTTGCGGCGACGATCGGCCTCGTGCAGAACGACATCAAACGGGTGATCGCCTATTCCACGATGTCGCAGCTTGGCTACATGTTCGTGGCGGCGGGGGTGGGCGTCTATTCAGTTGCGATGTTCCATTTGTTCACCCATGCCTTCTTCAAGGCGATGCTGTTCCTTGGCGCAGGCTCGGTGATCCATGCCACGCATCACGAACAGGATATGCGGAATTACGGGGGATTGCGGAAGAAGATCCCCTTCACCTTCTGGGCGATGATGATCGGCACACTTGCCATCACCGGCGTGGGCATCCCGCTGACGTATTACGGTTTTGCCGGGTTCCTGTCGAAGGATGCGGTCATCGAATCCGCTTATGTTGGCAGCGATTACGCCTTCTGGCTCTTGGTGGTGGCGGCGGGGCTGACCAGCTTCTATTCGTGGCGCCTGATGTTCATGACGTTCTACGGCGAAAGCCGCGCGCATGGGCATGGCCATGGTCATGGCGCACATGGCCATGACGATGATCAACACCACGAACCCCATGAAAGCCCCACTGTCATGCTGATACCGCTGGGCGTGCTGGCGCTGGGCGCGGTCTTTTCGGGCATGATCTGGTACAATGTATTCTTTGGGGATGAGGGCAAAGTCCGCGCATGGTTCGGCCTGCCGGTCGCGGAACACTCCGCCACCACGGACGCGGCGCATGGCGAAACGGCTGCCGACACCACCCACAGCACGGAAACGGCCCCGACCGAAGGCACGACCGAAGGTCATGCTGCGGCTGAGGGCGAACATGGTGAGGCGCACGCCTTCCCGCAGCCGCTGCCGGGGCAGGGGGCAATCTTCATCGGTCCCGAAAACAACGTCCTGCATGAGGCGCATCTGGTGCCCAAATGGGTAAAGGTTTCCCCCTTCGTCGCCATGGTGCTGGGCTTCCTGCTGGCCTTCCAGTTCTACATCCGCCGCCCCGACCTTCCGGGCAAACTGGCCGAACAGCAGCGCCCGCTTTACCTGTTCCTGCTGAACAAATGGTATTTCGACGAACTGTATGACTGGGTCTTCGTGCGCCCTGCGAAATGGCTGGGCGGCTTCCTCTGGAAAAAAGGCGATGGCACGGTGATTGACGGCACGATCAACGGCATTGCCATGGGGATCATCCCCTTCTTCACCCGGCTCGCGTCCCGCGCGCAGTCCGGCTACCTGTTCCACTACGCCTTTGCCATGGTTCTGGGCATCGCCGCCCTGATCACCTGGATGACGCTCTTGGGGGGCGCGAACTGATATGGATAACCTGCTCTCCATCATCACCTTCATCCCGGCGGTTGCGGCTGGCATCCTTGCGCTGTTCCTGCGCGGCGATGATGCGGCGGCGCAGCGCAATGCCAAATGGCTGGCGCTCTTGGCGACCACGGCCACCTTCCTTGTCTCGCTTTTCGTGCTGTTCGGCTTTGATCCGCAGGATACCGGCTTTCAGTTCGTCGAAGAGTACGACTGGATCCTTGGCCTGAAATACAAGATGGGCGTCGATGGCATCTCGGTGCTGTTCGTGATGCTGACCACTTTCCTGATGCCGCTGACGATCGCCTCCTGCTGGGATGTGAAAACCCGCGTCAAGGAATACATGATCGCCTTCCTGATGCTGGAAACGCTGATGCTGGGCGTGTTCTGCGCGCTGGATCTGGTGCTGTTCTACCTGTTCTTCGAAGCAGGTCTGATCCCGATGTTCCTGATCATCGGCATCTGGGGCGGAAAGGAACGCATCTACGCGGCGTTCAAGTTCTTCCTCTATACCTTCCTCGGCTCGGTGCTGATGCTGGTCGCCATGATCGCGATGTATATGGATGCGGGCACCACCGACATCCCGTCGCTTCTGGTGCATAACTTCGGGTCCGAGGATATGCAGGTGCTGGGCATCCATGTCGTGGGTGGCCTGCAGACGCTGCTTTGGCTGGCCTTTTTCGCCAGTTTCGCGGTCAAGATGCCGATGTGGCCGGTGCATACCTGGCTGCCCGACGCCCACGTTCAGGCCCCCACCGCAGGATCGGTCGTCCTGGCCGCAATTCTGCTGAAGATGGGCGGCTATGGCTTCCTGCGCTTCAGCCTGCCGATGTTCCCGGTGGCGTCGGACCTGCTCGCCCCTCTGGTGCTGTGGATGTCGGCCATCGCCATCGTCTACACCTCACTGGTCGCACTGGCGCAGAGCGACATGAAAAAGCTGATCGCCTATTCCTCGGTCGCGCACATGGGTTACGTGACCATGGGCATCTTTGCCGCCAACCAGCAGGGGATCGACGGTGCGATCTTCCAGATGATCAGCCATGGCTTCATCTCGGGTGCGCTGTTCCTCTGTGTGGGCGTGATCTATGATCGGATGCACACGCGCGAGATCGATGCCTATGGCGGCCTCGTGAACCGGATGCCGGCCTATGCGCTGATCTTCATGTTCTTCACCATGGCGAATGTGGGCTTGCCCGGTACGTCCGGCTTCATCGGGGAATTCCTCACCCTGATGGGCGTGTTCCAGGTCAACACCTGGGTCGCCGCCGTTGCCACCACCGGGGTGATCCTGTCGGCCGCCTATGCGCTCTGGCTCTATCGCCGCGTGGTGATGGGCGATCTGATCAAGGAAGCGCTCAAGTCGATCACCGATATGACCCGCCGCGAAAAGGCGATCTTCGCCCCACTTGTGGTGATGACGCTGCTCTTGGGCGTCTACCCCGCGCTGGTCACCGATATCATCGGCCCCTCGGTCGAGGCGCTGGTCACCGACTATCAGGCTGCGATCCCCACTGAAGTGGGCGATACGCAGCTTGCGAATAACTGAAGGGACGCGTCAGATGACCCCGCAAGATTTCTCCACCGTCCTGCCCGAGGTCGTGCTGGCCCTCTTTGCCATGGGCGCGCTGATGTTCGGCGTCTATACCAGCAAGGACAAGGTCGCGCCCTTGATCAGCTGGGCCACCGCAGGCCTGTTCCTTGCCCTGGCCCTTTGGATCGGCGTCGGCGGCGAAGGTGAACGCAGCGCCTTTGGCGGCATGTTCATCGACGACCCCTTCGCCCGCTTTGCCAAGGTGATGATCCTTGTCTCTGCCGCCGCCGTGCTGATCATGAGCCAGGATTACATGATCCGCCGCGATCTGCTGCGCTTTGAATACCCCATCCTGCTGGCGCTTGCCGTCGTGGGCATGATGATGATGGTCTCGGCGGGCGATCTGATGGCGCTTTATCTGGGCCTCGAACTGCAATCGCTGGCGCTTTACGTCGTCGCCGCAATCCGCCGCGACAGTGTGAAATCCACCGAGGCCGGGTTGAAATACTTTGTCCTTGGCGCGCTGTCCTCGGGCATCCTGCTCTATGGCGCGTCGCTGACCTATGGCTATGCGGGAACCACGCTTTTCTCGGGCATCCTGTCCACGCTGGAAGAAGGCGCACCGCTGGGGCTGCTGTTCGGGTTGGTGTTCATGCTGGCCGGTCTGGCCTTCAAGATCTCTGCCGCGCCCTTCCACATGTGGACACCGGATGTCTATGAAGGTGCGCCAACCCCGGTTACCGCCTTCTTCGCCACGGCACCCAAGGTGGCCGCCATGGCACTGGTCGCGCGGCTGACATGGGATGCCTTCGGCACAATTCCCGGCGATTGGTCGCAGGTTCTGGCGGCCTTCGCCGTGATCTCGATGTTCCTCGGTGCCGTGGCCGCCATCGGCCAGCGCGATATCAAACGTCTGATGGCCTATTCCTCCATCGCCCACATGGGCTATGCGCTGGTGGGCCTTGCCGCAGGCACAGCCGAAGGCGTGCAGGCCATGCTGATCTACATGGCGATCTACGTCACCATGAACGTGGGCACCTTTGCCTTCATCCTGTCGATGGAAAAGGATGGCCGCCCCGTCACCTCGATCGACAGCCTGAACAGCTTTGCCAAGAAGGAACCGATGAAGGCGCTGGCCATGCTGGTTCTGATGTTCAGCCTTGCAGGTGTGCCGCCGATGGTGGGCTTCTTTGGCAAGTTTTACGTGCTGCAGGCGGCGGTCGATGCCGATATGGCCTGGCTGGCGCTGGCGGGCGCGGTGGCCTCGGTCATCGGGGCCTTCTACTATCTGCGGATCGTGTTCTTCATGTATTTCGGCAAAGAGAGTGACGGCATGGAATCCCGCATGGCCCCGGCACAATGGGCCATGCTGGTGGCCGTGGCCGTGATCATGGTGGCCGGGATCGTGAACCTGTTCGGCATCGAACCCGCAGCCGCCATCGCGGCGGAAGCCCTTGTCCGGTAACGGCCCTTGGCCCGAGGGTGTGGGTCGCCACCTCCTCGACACGGTCGACAGCACCAATGCCCATGCCTTCCGCATGGCCCCGCACCAGCCGGGGCCGTGCTGGTATCTTGCAGGTGAACAGACCGCAGGCCGGGGCCGCCGCGCCCGCGCCTGGGCCAGCCCGCGTGGAAACTTCCACGGCACGCTTCTGCTTCACCCGGCCGAACCCGCCGCCACCGTCGCTCTGCGGTCCTTCGCCGCCGCACTGGCGCTGCGCGATGCGTTTGTCGCGCTCACGGATCTTCCGGGGGCCTTCGCGCTGAAATGGCCCAATGACGTGCTGCTGAACTGCGGCAAGGTTGCGGGCATCCTGCTGGAAAGCGCGGGCGCAGGGCAGGGGGTGGCGCAACTTGCCATCGGGATCGGCGTGAACCTCATCGCCGCGCCTGATGCATCACAAGTGGAACCCGGCGCCTTGCCGCCCGTATCGCTGCTGGCGGAAACCGGTCTGCGCGTCACACCCGAGGCGTTCCTCAACGCCCTCGCCCCCGCCTATGCCGCTTGGGAGCAGACCTTCACGCAACAAGGCTTCGCCCCCCTTCGCCGCGCTTGGCTGGACCATGCCGCACGGCTGGGCGAACCGATCCGCGCCCGGACGGGGACGGAAACCCGGGAAGGCATATTCGACAGCATCGACGAGACCGGCGCATTGATTTTGCGCCAATCCCACGGCTCTGTCGCCATTCCGGCGGCGGAAGTGTTCTTCTGACAACGGGGAAACCACATGCTCCTCGCCATCGATTGCGGCAACACCAACACCGTCTTTTCCATCTGGGACGGCGCGCGCTTCATCGCCACATGGCGCATCGCCACCGATCACAAACGCACGGCGGATGAATACTTTGTCTGGCTGTCATCCCTGATGATGCTGACCAAGACCGAAGCCAACATCGACAGCGCGATCATCTCTTCCACCGTGCCGCGCGTGGTGTTCAACCTGCGCGTCCTGTGCAACCGATATTTCGACTGCCGCCCGCTGGTCGTGGGCAAACCCGAATGTCGCCTGCCCGTGATGCCCCGCGTCGATCTGGGGACCACCGTCGGCCCGGATCGCCTGGTCAATACCGTCGGCGCGCATGACCGCCACGGCGGCGATCTGATCGTGGTGGATTTCGGCACCGCCACCACCTTCGACGTGGTCGATCTGGACGGCGCCTATATCGGCGGCGTCATCGCCCCCGGTGTGAACCTGTCGCTTGAGGCGTTGCACATGGCCGCCGCCGCCCTGCCGCATGTCGATATCAGCCGCCCCGTCCGCGCGATCGGAACGAATACGGTGGCTTGCATGCAATCTGGCGTATACTGGGGCTATATCGGCCTGGTCGAAGGCATCGTGCGCGAAGTGCGCAAGGAACGCGACCGCCCGATGAAGGTTATCGCAACCGGGGGCCTCGCCTCCCTGTTCGCGCAGGATACTGAACTATTTGACAGCGTCGAAGACGACCTGACCATGCATGGGCTCATGCTCATCGACCGTTACAACAAGGAAATGGAAACCGCATGACTGCAAACCGGCTGATCTATCTTCCCCTCGGCGGTGCCGGGGAGATCGGCATGAACGCCTATGTCTATGGCTACGGCCCCGCCGGCAAGGAACGACTGATCCTTGTCGACATGGGTGTAACCTTTCCGGACATGGATTCAACGCCGGGTGTGGACCTCATCCTTCCCGATCTGGGCTGGCTTGAAGACAATCTCGACCGTCTGGAAGCGATCTTCATCACCCACGCCCATGAAGACCATATCGGCGCATTGGGCCACCTCTGGCCCAAATTGCAAAAGCCCGTCTATGCCCGCCGCTTTACCGCCACCATCGGCCGGCTGAAGTTCGAAGAGCAGGGCCTGCCGGTTGAGATGATCCGCACCGTTCTGCCGCGCCCGGAAACGGTGACCGCCGGTCCGTTCAAGGTGCAGTTCGTGCCCGTCAGCCATTCCATCCCCGAAAGCGCCGCGCTGGTGATCGACACACCCGCAGGCCGCATCGTGCATTCGGGCGATTTCAAGCTCGATCACAACCCCATCGTGGGCGAGGCCTGGGATGACGCCCGCTTTGCCGAGATTGCCGCCGAACGCCCGGTCAAGGCGCTGATGTGCGATTCCACCAACGTCTTTTCCTTGCATCCCGGCCGGTCGGAAAGCTCCATCCGCGAACCGATCCGCGAATTGGTGGCCGGGCGCGGCGGTCTGGTCGTGGCGACCACCTTTGCCTCCAACGTTGCCCGTCTGCGCACCCTGGCCGAGGCCGCCCGCGCGGCTGACCGGTCCGTCTGCCTGATGGGCCGCGCGATGAAGCGCATGGTGGCGGCGGCCGAACAATCCGGCGTCCTGACCGATTTTCCCCGCACCGTCAGCCCCGAAGATGCCGCCAGCGTGCCACGCGGCAATCTGATGCTGATCGTCACCGGATCGCAGGGCGAACGCCGCGCCGCCAGCGCGCAACTGTCGCGTGGCAAGTATCTCGGGATGGAGATGAAGAAGGGCGATCTGTTCCTCTTCTCCTCCAAGACAATTCCGGGGAATGAGCGTGAGGTGCTGCGCATCGTCAACAACTTCTCGGAAATGGGCGTCGACGTGATGGATGATGGTGGCGGGCGCTATCACGTGTCGGGTCATGCCAACCGGCCCGATCTGGAACATGTCCACCGCCTGCTGCTGCCCGATATCCTGATCCCCATGCACGGCGAACATCGCCATCTGAGGGAACACGCCCGCATCGGGGCCGAGGCGGGCCTGTCCACCGCCGTAGTGACAAATGGCATGATGGTTGACCTGAGCGGTGAATCCCCCAGCGTGGTCGGCCATATCGAAACGGGCCGGGTGTATCTGGATGGCAATGTGCAGGTCGGCGCGCTGGAAGGCGTGATCCGCGACCGTATCCGCATGGCGCTGAACGGGCATGTCATGGTGACCGTTATCCTCGATGACGATGCCGAAGTGCTGGGCGACGCCTGGGTCGAGATCATGGGTCTGTCGACAAAGGGCCGTTCCGGCCCGCTGGCCGAAACGATGGAGGCCGATCTGGCCGAATTCCTGAACGGGGCCGGACGCAAGATCCTGCGCGACGATGACAAACTGGACGAGGCGCTGCGCCGCATCGTGCGGCAAGTGTCAATGGAAGAGATCGGCAAGAAACCCGAGGTGACGGTTGTCGTCAGCCGCCTGATGGCCGAATAAGCCAAAGATTTTTCGCCGAAAATTCTTCGCAGAAGAGTTATCGCGCGCGCAATGAAAAAGGCCCCGCAGTGCGGGGCCTTTTTGCAAATCTCCGGGCGCGCGATCTTTGCTGCCTTAGCCTTCAGTGCCGCTCACGGCCATATCTTCTTCGGTCTCATCCACAGGGGCGCTGGCGATCTTGAAGCTGCGCAGGATGAAATCCGGCACGTGATCGCCCATGCCAACCACCGGCGGGCCGCCACGATCATCCCGATATCCACCCCGACGGTCGTCGCGCCGATCATCCCGGCGTTCGCGCCGATCTTCGCCACGGCGTTCATCGCTGCGCCCCTCGGACCGCCGCTCGTCTTCGCGACGCGGGCGCTCTTCGCGGCGCGGCTGCGGGGCAGGGGCCTCTGCCTGCACCGGTTCCGGCTGGGCGACTGCGACGGGCGCTTCAACGGGTGTCTCACGCGGCGCGCGCTCTGCACGCCCGCCGCCACTGCGGCCCCGCTCCCGTCCTTCGTTGCGGTCACGGCCCCCGCGCGAGCTGCGCTCTTCGCGCGGCCGGTCAGACCCTTCGCTGGCAAGGTCCAGTCCTTCGGGCAACTCCCCGCGCGGGATCGGCATCTTCACCAGGCTTTCGATGGCCGTCAGGTACTTTTCATCCGACGGCACGGCAATCGTGTAGGCCTTGCCCAGACGCCCGGCCCGCCCCGTGCGGCCGATGCGGTGGACATAATCCTCCGGATGGCTCGGCACGTCGAAATTGAACACATGGCTGACCGCCGGAATATCCAAGCCCCGCGCCGCCACATCCGACGCGATCAGCAGATGCACCGACCCGTCCCGGAACCCGTCCAGCGTGCGGGTACGGACCGACTGGTCCAGATCCCCATGAATGGGCGAGGCGTTGAACCCATGCGACTTGAGCGACTTTGCCACGACATCCACATCCATCTTGCGGTTGCAGAAGACGATGGCGTTGGTGCAGCTTTCGCCCTCGGCCTTGATCAGCGCCCGCAGCACGGCGCGCTTTTCGGTAAAGCTGCGATCCTTGCGCGATGGCGTGAACTGGATCAGTTTCTGCTCGATGGTGGTCGAGGCGGTCGATTGCCGCGCCACTTCGATCTTTGCCGGGTTCGACAGGAAGGTGTTGGTGATCCGCTCGATCTCGGGCGCCATCGTGGCGCTGAAGAACAGGGTCTGGCGGGTGAAGGGGGTCAGCTGGAAGATACGTTCGATATCGGGGATGAACCCCATGTCCAGCATCCGGTCGGCCTCGTCCACCACCATGATCTGCACGCCGGTCAACAGCAGTTTGCCACGCTCGAAATGGTCCAGCAGGCGGCCGGGCGTTGCGATCAGCACGTCCACGCCCCGGTCGATCAGCTTGTCCTGTTCGCCAAAGGACACGCCGCCGATCAGCAGCGCCTTGGTCAGCTTGGTATGCTTGGCATAGGTGTCAAAGTTCTCCGCCACCTGTGCGGCCAACTCGCGCGTGGGCGCAAGCACAAGGCTGCGCGGCATGCGGGCGCGGGCGCGGCCCTGGCCCAGCAGCGTGATCATCGGCAGCACGAAGCTGGCGGTTTTGCCTGTGCCGGTCTGGGCAATGCCCAGAACATCGCGGCCTTGCAGGGCGTGGGGAATGGCCTGCGCCTGAATGGGCGTGGGGGTTTCATAGCCTGCTTCTGCAACGGCCTGAAGTACGCGCGGGTCCAGCGCGAGATCGGAGAATTTGGTCATAAGCGTCCTTGTAGATGCGGGATCGGCCCGCAAAGATGAAGGGACGCTGCTGTCCGGGCGTCCCGGCGTCAAGGGTGGTCAAGCCACCTGTCGCGCGTGTAACTGAATTTACCTTCTGGGTCAAGCTGAGCGGGCCTTAGCCACCTTTGCATGCCACCCCGGACCAAGGATCAGGCCATCATCTCCTTGGTCGCCGTAAGCCGCAGCAGCGGATAATCCCGCTCCACCCGGTCGATGTCCCATTTCAGCCGCGTCAGATAAACCATGTCGCCGTCATTGTCGGTGCCGATATGGCCCTTGTTGACGTTGACGAAGCGCTCCACCTCGTCCTTCGGGCCCGATACCCAGCGCGCGCTGGTGAACTGTGACGGTTCAAACCGCACGGGCAGGCTGTATTCCTGTTCGATCCGGCTGGCCAGAACCTCGAATTGCAGCGCACCGACCACGCCCACGATGAACCCCGATCCGATCATCGGCTTGAACACCTTGGCGGCACCTTCCTCGGCGAATTGCATCAGCGCCTTTTCCAGATGCTTGGCCTTCATCGGATCGCCCGCCCGCACCCCTTGCAGCAATTCCGGCGCAAAAGACGGGATGCCTGTGAACCGCAGCGCCTCGCCTTCCGTCAACGCATCGCCGATCCGCAATTGGCCGTGGTTCGGGATGCCGATGATGTCGCCTGCCCAGGCCTCTTCGGCCAATTCGCGGTCGGCGGCCAGAAACAGCACCGGGTTCGATACCGCCATCGGCTTTTTCGACCGCACATGCAGCAGTTTCATCCCGCGCTCGAAATGCCCCGATGCAAGGCGCACAAAGGCGACCCGGTCGCGATGCTTGGGGTCCATATTGGCCTGCACCTTGAACACCACGCCGGTCACGGCCTGTTCTTCCGGGGCCACCTTCCGGGTGGCGGTGGGCTGCGGCTGGGGTTCGGGGCCATACTTGCCGATCCCGTCCATCAACTCCTTCACCCCGAACGAATTGATCGCCGACCCGAACCAGATCGGCGTCATCGACCCGTTCAGCAGGGCGTTGCGGTCAAAGGCAGGCAGCAACTCGCGCGCCATCTCCAACTCGTCGCGCAGCTTCGCCAGTAGGTCGGCCGGCACATGCTGCGCAAGCTTCGGATCATCCAGCCCGTTGATCTGGATGGTTTCCGCCACCCGGTTGCGGTCGGCGCGGTCCATCAGCTCCAGCCTGTCATTCAGGATGTCATAACACCCCAGAAACTCACGCCCCTGACCGATTGGCCAACTGGCGGGCGATACGTCGATGGCCAGATTTTCCTGAATTTCGTCGATGATCTCGAACGTGTCCCGCGCCTCGCGGTCCATCTTGTTGCAAAAGGTCAGGATCGGCAGGTCACGCAGGCGGCACACCTCGAACAGCTTGCGCGTCTGGCTTTCCACCCCCTTGGCCCCGTCGATCACCATCACGGCGCAATCCACGGCGGTCAGCGTGCGATAGGTGTCCTCGGAAAAATCGCTGTGGCCGGGCGTATCAACCAGATTGAACCGATAGGTGCCGAAATCGAATGACATGGCGCTGGCGGAAACCGAAATCCCGCGCTCCTGCTCCATCTTGATGAAGTCCGATCGCGTCCGACGCGCTTCGCCCTTGGCGCGCACTTGGCCTGCCATCTGGATCGCCCCGCCGAACAGCAGGAACTTTTCGGTCAGCGTGGTCTTGCCCGCATCGGGGTGCGCGATGATGGCGAACGTCCGGCGACGGGCGATTTCGGGCGGAAGGGTGGGGCGATTGTCCAGCATGACGGGCATCTAGCCCAAAGTGCGCGGCGCGTCCACTGGCCCGCTTTGCCTTGCTGCCCCCCGCTGTGGGCGCTACCCATGTAGGGAACAGGCAAAAGGGGGGATGACATGGATCTGGGCATCAGGGGAAAACGCGCACTTGTCTGCGCTTCCTCCAAAGGTCTTGGCAAGGGCTGCGCCGAGGCGCTGGCCGAAGCCGGGGTTGATCTGATCCTGAACGCCCGCGGGGCCGAGGCGCTGGAGGCCACCGCCGCCGCCATCCGCGCCCGCCATAACGTGAACGTCACCACAATCGCCGCCGACATCACCACCGACGAAGGTCGCGACCGTGTGCTGCAGGCTGCCGCCGGGGTGGATATCCTCGTCACCAATGCAGGCGGCCCGCCCCCCGGCATCTGGTCCGACTGGACCCGCGACGATTTCATCCGGGCACTGGATGCCAATATGCTCACCCCCATCGCGCTGATGAAGGCGCTCTTGCCAGGCATGATCGAACGGAAATGGGGCAGGGTGGTCAACATCACCTCGCAATCCGTCAAGGCCCCGATCCCACAGCTTGGCCTGTCCAATTCCGCCCGCGCCGGGCTGACCGGCTATGTCGCCGGAACCTCGCGCCAGGTCGCACCGTTTGGAGTGACCATCAACAACCTGCTGCCCGGCATCCATGCGACCGACCGTGCGACCTCGCTCGATCAGGGCGTGATGAAGGCCGAAGGCCTCAGCATGGACGAAGCCCGCGCCCGGCGCGAATCCTCCATCCCCGCCCGCCGTTATGGCGACCCGGGCGATTTCGGCGCGGCCTGCGCCTTTCTCTGCTCGCAACAGGCCGCGTTCATCGTGGGGCAGAACATCCTGCTCGACGGTGGCCAGACAGTGGCCACGCTCTGATCGCGCCGCCGTGACGAAAGGGGAGGGGGTGCTTGCCCCCGCCCGGCCTGCCTGCTAGGGACAATTCCGATAAATTCGCTAGGGAACCCATGCCCGACACGCCGCCCCCCCGCCTTTTCGCCACCGGACTGAGCCGGTCTTTCGGCGGTGCGCCGGTGGTGGATGACGTGTCGCTGGAGGTGGCGGCAGGGCAGGTAACTTGCCTGCTAGGCCCCTCTGGCTGCGGAAAATCCACCACCCTGCGGATGATCGCAGGCGTCGAACGCCCCGATGCCGGCACCATCCGGATCGACGGCCGCACCGTCTGCGGCGATGGCGTGCTGGTCCCGCCCGAGGCGCGGTCCGTCGGGTTGATGTTTCAGGATTTCGCACTGTTCCCGCATCTGACCGTGGCCCAGAATGTGGCTTTCGGCCTGTCAGGCGATCGCGCGGCCAAAGCACGCCGCGTGGACGAACTCCTCGACCGGGTCAATCTCTCCGGTTACGGCCCCAAACACCCGCATCAGCTGTCAGGCGGCGAACAGCAGCGCGTGGCGCTGGCCCGCGCGCTTGCCCCGCGCCCCAAGGTCATGCTGATGGACGAACCCTTTTCCGGGCTCGACAACCGGCTGCGCGATGGCATCCGCGACACCACGCTTGAGGTGCTGAAAGAAGAAGGCACCGCCGTCCTTCTGGTCACCCATGAACCGGATGAGGCGATGCGCATGGCCGATGAAATCGCCCTTATGCGTGGCGGTCGGATCGTCCAGCGTGGCGCGCCCTACAACATCTACAACGCTCCGGTGGACAAGGCCGCCGCCGCCTTCTTCTCGGATATCAACGTGATCCGCGGCACCTGCCGCGGTGCGCTGACGGATACACCCTTCGGCGCCTTCCTGACCCCCGGTTACCCGGATGGGGCCGAGGTGGAAATCATCATTCGTCCCCAGCACCTGAAGATCGACTTCGACCGTGGTGGTCGCGGCCCCAATCCCACCGCGCAGGATGGCACGCCCGCCCGCGGCACCCTGCAACGCGCCCGCTATCTGGGCCGCGAAAGCCTTGTCGATTTCCGGATGGACCATGACGGGTCGATCCTCACCGCCTCCGTCCCCGGCGTGTTCCTGCCCAAACCCGGCACCGCGCTCTGGCTGATGATCCGCCGCGACCGCTGTTTCGTCTTTCCCGTCAGCCGCTGACTGCGTCTAACCCTCCGCCTCAATCCCCGCCTGCGGCATCAGCGTGGCCACCTTGCTCAGC
>CALRMS020000025.1:0-59018 GCA_943369275.1 Rhodobacter maris
CACCCCCACTGTGGTGGATGGCGACCTCATCAATCTGCAGATCAACGCCTCTGTCTCATCGATCGACGGCACCGTGACGCAGGAAAGCGAAGGTATCCAGCTTGCCGCCTTCAAACGCCGCGAAACATCCACCACCGTCGAAATGCGCGACGGCGAAAGCTTCGCCATCGCAGGCCTGTTGCAGGATGACTTCCGCGATCTGAACGGTCAGGTGCCATGGCTGGGTGATATCCCGATCCTCGGCACCCTGTTCCGCTCGGCCGAATATCAGCAGGCCCAGTCCGAACTGGTCATCATCGTCACCCCGCACCTCGTATCCCCCACGCGGGGCGAGGCGCTGGCCCTGCCAACCGACCGGGTCCGCCTGCCCACCGAACGCGAATTGTTCCTGTTCGGCGAAGTTGGCAAGGCCGCCACCACCGGTGCTGCTGGCGAAGTCGCCCGGCAGGATTTCACCGGCTCCTACGGCTATGTGATGGAATAAGGGGATGGCCATGAAATCCGCAGCCTTTGCCCTGACCGCGCTCTTCGCGCTCGCCGCTTGTGAAAGCAAGGTAGTCGGCTCCGATGTCGACGAAGGCGGTTTCGGCAATTCCACCATGAACAACTTCATGGTTGCCACCGGCCAGATCGACCCGGTGCAAGCGCTGGGCGAACGCTTCGCCCGCGAAGTGCCCAACACCATCACCTTCCCCTTCAACAGCGCCGAGCTCACCCCCGAGGCGCGCGCCGTGCTGGACCGTCAGGCGAACTTCATCCGCCAATTCCCCGAAGTCCGCTTCCGCGTCTACGGCCACACCGATCTGGTGGGTTCCGGCGGCTATAACCGCGCGCTGGGTCAACGCCGCGCCGAAGCGGTCGTCGCCTATTTCGCCTCGCGCGGCCTGTCGCGCTCGCGGCTCGAGGCGCTGGTCTCCTTCGGCGAAACCCGGCCCGTCATCGCAACCCCCGGCCCGGAAGAGGCGAACCGCCGCACCGTGACGGAAGTGTCGGGCTTCGTGAAACGCCACCCGAACATCCTCGACGGCAAATATGCCGACATCATCTACCGCAGCTATATCGAAAGCGCGGTATCGGCGCCGACCATCACCACGGGCGCCGAAGGCGCGGGCGCTCCCGGTGCGGCGCCGCCCGCAGGTGCCGCGCCCTGATCGCCAGACCAGCGTCTGACAACGGGCGGGGAACCATGTTCCCCGCCCGCGTCATTTCTGACACTCCCCTCCAGATGGCCCCCGGCCACGCACCGGATCGCGACACTCCGCCCCCCTGCCCGGGTAAAGTCGCCAGATTTCAAACAATCACGCCTTTCTAGCCCAAGAATCGCCACCATTCCCCCCCAGCTTCCACCGTGACTGGGAACAATCTCACGGCAAGCGTGCCGTGCGGGGCTGACCGGTGGTCTTGCGCGCCTGCCCGTTTCCGGGCCGGGCACAGCCAGCCATCGCCACCCTGACGAGGAAGGACAAGAGGCGATGAGCACTGCTGCCAACATGATGCCGGATCCCGCACCAATTCTGGCCTGCACCATTTCGCGGGATATCCAGAATTTCGATCTTCTGATCGACGACATGGAACTGGAGCTTGGCGAAAGCTGGGGCGATCTCACCTTCGAAGATGCCCGCGATTTCCTCATCCAGCCTGATGCTGAAAGTCTCGAATTCGTGGCCATCGCCGTGAATGCCGAAGATGAGGGCGACCTGTCCCGTATCACGGAAATCATCAAATCCGCCACCGAACGCCACATCAAGGTGATCCTGATCGCCGATCAGATCAGCCCGGCAGGCCTGCACCAGCTGCTCCGCCTCGGCGCCGATGACTTTGTTCCCTACCCCCTGCCCGATGGCGCCTTGAAAGAGGCCATCGAACGCATCCGCAAACCCGCCCCGGTTCAGGCCACGCCTCCTGCGGCACCCACGGCTTCCGTCACCCATCTGCATGCCGTTCCGGATACCGCTCCGCACACCCCCGCCTTCAAGGCCAAGGGCGACCGCGACGGTGTGGTCCTGCCCGTGCATGGCCTGTCGGGCGGCTCAGGGGCATCGACCTTCGCGGTCAACCTGGCCTGGGAACTGGCCACGATCGACAAGACCAATCCGCCCCGCGTCTGCCTGCTGGATTTCGATTTCCAGTATGGCTCGGTCGCCACCTATCTCGACCTGCCGCGCAAGGAATCGGTGTTCGAACTCCTCTCCGACACCGCCGCCGCCGACAGCGACGCCTTTCTCGAGGCGATGCTGACCTATAACGAAAAGCTGCACGTCCTGACGGCACCCGCCGACATGCTGCCGCTCGATATCGTGGCACCCGAAGATATCGCCCGCATCATCGACATGGCGCAGACGAATTTCGATTTCGTCATCATCGACATGCCGAAAACCATCGTCGCCTGGACGGAAACCGTTCTGTCGCGCGCGCATGTCTACTTCGCCACGATGGACCTTGATCTGCGCTCGGCGCAAAACGTCTTGCGCCTTGTGCGCGCTCTCAAGGCCGAAACGCTGCCACATGAGAAACTCCGCTACGTCCTAAACCGCGCGCCCAAATTCACCGATCTCTCTGCCAAGAGCCGGGTGAAGCGCATGTCTGAAAGCCTCGACATCCGGCTCGAAGTGCAGATCCCGGACGGCGGCGCACAGGTGACACAGGCCAATGACCACGGTCACCCCCTGTCTGCCAGCGCGCCAAAGAACCCGGTCCGCAAGGAAGTTCAAAAGCTTGCCAAATCCTTGTTCGACCTGAACCGCGCTGTCGAAACCGCGCGCAAGTAACCGTAACCCGATCAGACTGCCTTGGCCTGGGGGGCCTATCTGATGTTTTCACGCTTCAAGAAACCTGACGGAACTGATCCGAAACCCGCCCTGCGCCCCGTGGCGCAGGCGGCGCCCGGCGCTGCCACGCCGCAACCGTCCGCCAACCCTGCCGCGCCGCCCAAGGCCGTGGTCGCACCACCCAAACCGGTGCTAGGCGGGCGTCCCACGACCGTGCCCGCCACACCCGAGGCCGCTGCCGCCGACAAGGAAAAAAAGCGCAAGGAACGCTTGATGGAGCTGAAGGTGGAGCTTCACAAGAAGCTCCTCGAAAGCCTCAACCTCGGCGCACTCGAACACGCGACAGAGGCGAACCTCCGCTCGGAAATCGCCGATATCACCTCCGAGGCCCTGTCGGAAATGTCCGTCGCCCTGAACAAGGACGACCGCGCCACCCTCAACCAGGAACTCTATGACGAAGTCATGGGTCTTGGTCCGCTGGAACCCTTGCTGAAGGACGACAGCGTTTCCGATATTCTCGTCAACGGCCCGCAGCGCATCTTTGTGGAACGCGGCGGCAAACTCACGCTGACCGACATCACCTTCAAGGATGAACGCCACCTCCTGCGGATCATCGACAAGATCGTCTCCGCCGTGGGCCGCCGGGTTGACGAATCCAACCCCTATTGCGACGCCCGCCTTGCCGATGGGTCACGCTTCAACTGCATGGTCCCGCCGGTGGCGGTGGACGGCTCGCTCGTCTCCATCCGGAAATTCAAGAAGGAAAAGCTGGGCGTAGGCGATCTTGTCCGCTTCGGTGCCTTCACCGAAGAAATGGCCGCATACCTTCAGGCCGCCGTGTCCACCCGCCTCAACATCATCGTGTCGGGCGGTACAGGTTCCGGGAAAACCACCACGCTCAACGCGCTCTCCTCCTTCATCGACAACACCGAACGGGTGCTGACGATCGAGGATACCGCCGAACTGCAACTCCAGCAGGTCCATGTGGGCCGCATGGAAAGCCGCCCCGCCAACGTCGAAGGCAAGGGCGCCGTCACCCAGCGCGACTGCCTGCGCAACGCGCTGCGCATGCGCCCCGACCGCATCATCGTGGGCGAAACCCGCGGCGAGGAAGTCATCGACATGCTGCAGGCCATGAACACCGGCCATGACGGATCGATGACCACGATCCACGCCAACAACGCCCGCGACGGCATCTCGCGTCTGGAAAACATGGTCGCCATGGCCGGCATCGAAATGCCGCTCAAGGCTGTGCGCTCGCAGATCTCCTCCGCCGTCAACCTCATCGTGCAGGCCTCCCGCCTTCAGGACGGCTCGCGTCGCATGGTGTCGATCACCGAAATCACCGGGATGGAAGGCGACGTCATCTCGATGCAGGAAATCTTCCGCTACGAGCGCCTCGGCGTCGAACCCTCGGGCAAGATCATCGGCCGCTTCAACGCCACCGGCGTGCGTTCGCACTATTCCGACCGCTTCCGCCAGTGGGGCTATGATCTCCCGGCGTCCATCTATGAACCCATCATCTGATCAGGACCGCCTTACATGGAATTCAGTGCAGCCCCCGTCATCTACATCCTGATCTTCGTGGCCGTCGTGGTGCTGGTCGAGGGGCTGTATCTGACCGTCTTCGGCAAGTCGATCAGTCTCAACTCCCGCGTCAGCCGCCGTCTGGCGCTGCTGGAAAAGAACCAGAACCGCGAACAGGTGCTCGAACAGCTCCGCAAGGAAATGTCGCAGCACATCAACGCCAAGGGCATCCCGCTCTACAAGGTCTTGGCGTCCAAGGCACAGAAGGCCAACATCGCCTTCTCGCCCCAGCAACTCATCGGGATCATGGTCCTGCTGGGCGCCTTTGCCTATGTCGGCCTGACCGTCGGCACCGAGGCCGAAACCACCGTCCGCATCGCGCTTGCCGCCGTGATGGGCGTGGGCGGCGTCTATGTCTGGGTCTCGCGCAAAGCCAAAAAGCGGATGTCGCTCTTGGAAGAACAGCTTCCCGATGCGGTGGAACTCATGGTCCGCTCGCTGCGCGTGGGCCACCCGTTCTCCGCCGCAGTCGCCATCGTGTCCAAAGAGGTGGCCGATCCGCTGGGCACTGAATTCGGCCTGATCGCGGACGAGGCGACCTATGGCCGCGATATCGCGGAAAGCTTGCGCTCCTTCGCCGCCCGGATGGACAATCAGGATCTCCACTTCCTCGCCGTTGCCGTGTCGATCCAACAGCAGTCAGGCGGCAACCTTGCAGAAATCCTCGATGGTCTGGCCAAGGTGATCCGCGCCCGGTTCAAACTGTTTCGCCGCGTCCGCGCCATCACGGCCGAAGCGAAATGGTCCGGAATGTTCCTGTCGGCCTTCCCCATCGGGGCACTGGTGATGATCCAGATGCTCAAGCCCGACTATTACGACGGCGTGAAGGATACCGATATATTCGTCCCCGTCGCCCTGGGCGTCTGCGCCTTCCTCGTGGTCAACGTTATCTTCATGAAGATAATGGTCAATATCAAGGTCTGAGCCATGCTCGCTTCGCTGAACGCCTACATTGTCGAACGCATGGGTGAAACCGGCCCGCTCCTGCTTGCGGGCGGGCTTGGCTTGCTGCTGATCCTTGTCACTGTGCCATTCCTGCTCCGCAAGGAACCGGAACCCTTTGAAAAGCTCAAACAGCAGAACCGCGCCCCCGACCGTGACAAGGAACGCGCCGCCCGCGACGGCGACCTGCGCCGCGCCTCGGATCGCAACGACAAGCTCAACAAGTTCGCGCATTTCCTGGAACCGCAAGACAAGGAGCAGATGTCCGCCGCCCGGCTCAAGATGCTGCGCGCCGGCTATCGTGGCAAGAACTCCGTCCGGATGTTCCACGCCATGCAGTTCCTGCTTGGCATCGGCCTGCTGCTGGTCGGGATGGTCTATACGTTCCTCGTCAGCCGCACCCAGACGCTGGATATGCAGGCCATGGCCATGTCCACCCTGCTGCCCGCCGCCGCTGGCTATTACCTGCCCACCTATTGGGTACAGCGCCGCCTTCAGACCCGCCAGGAGGCGATCACCGAAGGTTTCCCCGATGCGCTCGACATGATGCTTGTCTGCGTTGAGGCGGGCCAATCGCTTGACCAATCCATCGCCCGCGTGGCCAAGGAAATCGGCGCGGCCCATCCCGAACTGGCCGAAGAATTCGACATCGTCAGCCAAGAGGTCCGCGCCGGCAAGGAGCGCGTTGCCGTGCTGCGCGACATGTCGGAACGCGTGGGGTTGAACGATATCACCTCTTTCGTCACCACCATGATCCAATCCGCCACTTTCGGTACCTCCATCGCCGAAGCGCTGCGCGTCTATTCCAACGAAATGCGTGACAAGCGTGTGATGCGTGCCGAAGAAAAGGCAAACACCTTGCCCACGAAGCTGACCCTCGGCACAATGCTCTTTACTGTGCCGCCCTTGATGGTGATCCTGATCGGGCCATCCATCCACGGCGTCATGAAGGCATTCGGAGGGGGCTGAGCCCAACTTGATACGGCGTTACCTGACCGCGTTCGCGGGACTCTCGCTTCTGGCCGCCTGTCAACCGACCGGCGGCCTTGGCGCATCCGACACCCGCGCCGCTCCCGGCGTCAACGCCCGCGCCGATGGCGAGGATGGCCTGATCGTCGGCCACCGCCTGATGGAATCGGGCGAATATGAACTGGCGCTCAGGGCCTATATGCGCGCAGCGGGCGAGGTTGGCATCAATGCCGATGTTCTGTCGGCCATCGGCTCCGCCAACCTGCGTCTTGGCCGCCTCGGCCAGGCCGAACAGATCCTCCGCCGCGCCATCAAGGAAGACCAGACCTCTGTCCCCGCGCTCAACAATCTGGGCGTCGTGCTGATGGAACAGGGCAAACCGGCAGAAGCCCGGCTGATCTTCCAGCGCGCCTTCGCCCAGGACAGTGGCGAAACGGACTCCATTCGCGAAAATCTGCGTCTCGCTATCGCACAAAGCGAAGCAAACGTGATACAAGAACCCCAAGAAGAACCGAATTTCTCCCTCGTGCGGCGCGGTCAGGGCCAGTTTGTCCTGCTTTCGCAGCTCTAGGGGGGCCAAAGGATCGAGCAGCAAAAAGGACGCAGCAACATGCGCCACCCTGTCCTGGTTGCCCTGTGCCTCACCGGCACGGTGGCCCTCTCCGCCTGTCAGAAATCCTCGGATGCCGAGGTGCAGCGCGCCATTCAAAGCGTCAATGTCATCGATGAGACGAACCTCAATGACATCATGCTCACCGTGGGCGATCCGGATGAAGCCGTGGCCTATTTCAACAAGGCCGTCACCGATCAACCCGACCGCGTCGATCTCAAGCGTGGCCTTGGCAAATCCCTGATCCGCGCCAACCGCCCGGCCGAGGCCGCGACCGTCTGGGCCGCCGTTGCCAATTCCCCCGAAGGCGCGCCCGAAGATCGCGTGGCCCTCGCCGATGCCTATATCCGCATGAACGAATGGGACAAGGCCGAGGCCGAGTTGAACCGCATCCCACCCACCCACGAAACCTTTGAACGCTACCGCCTGGAGGCGATGGTCGCCGACAGCCGCAAGGATTGGAAAAAGGCCGACAGCTTTTACGAAATCGCGGCGGGCATGACCACGAAACCCGCAGGCGTCTACAATAACTGGGGCTTCTCCAAACTCAGCCGCGCCGATTATGCCGGTGCCGAACGGCTGTTCACGCAGGCGCTGACCTTCGACAACACCCTTTTCACGGCCAAGAACAACCTCGTCATGGCCCGCGGTGCACAGCGCAAATATGACCTGCCCGTCATCACCGTGACCCAGACGGAAAAGGCCGAACTCATCTACACCCTCGCGCTCACCGCCATCAAGAAAGGCGATGTCGCCGTGGGCAAGGCCCTGCTGCAGGACGCCATCTCCACCCATCCCCAGCATTTCGAGGCCGCCGTCCGCAGCCTTGCCGCGCTCGAGGCCTGATCCTTCATGCGTCTCGACGAACTGCCTTCGCTCTGGTCCACGCTGTGGTTCCTGCTGCCGGTGCTTGCCATCAGCATCTGGGTGTCCTGGTCCGACATGAAATTCATGAAAATCCCCAACACCGCCGTTCTGGCGCTTGCTGGTGTGTTCATCGTGATCGGCCCCATCGCCCTGCCCTTCGACAGCTATCTCTGGGGGCTTGCGCTCGGCGTGATCACGCTGGTCGCCGGCTTTGTCGCCTCGGCGTTGCGGATGGTGGGAGCGGGTGATTCCAAATTCGCCGCCGCCATGGCCCCCTTCTTTGCCGAATCCAGCCCGGCCTTGGTCTTCGTGCTGTTCTCTGTCTGCCTGCTCGCCGCCTTCTTCGCGCATCGCCTGATGCGCCTTGTCCCCCCCTTTCGCGCCGCCACCGCCGACTGGGCCAGCTGGACCCATCGCAAATTCCCCATGGGCCTCGCGCTGTCGGGCACGCTCAGTTTCTATTTTCTGCTCGGTCTCCTCATCTCTGCCCGAATTTCTCCATGAATGAAGGCTAATCCGGGCGGGTAAAGATCCCGCACCCGACCGGAGAGCCACAGGCATGAACGCCCCTTCCGCACCGCTGACACAGGCCGCCGCTGCTCCGACCCCGGCAGTCACGCCGCCGCCGCAGCCAAAATCCCTTGCGGAAACAGGGCTCTCTTCCGTTCTGCTGCGCGATCTGCTGCTCAAGACGATGTTCCGCATGAACCTCGAATATGTCACCGACATCTCGCGCATCATCGCCCTGCCGCTGACCCTTGTTCAGGAACTGGTCGACAGCGCCCGCACCCAAAGGTTCATCGAGGCGACAGGCACCCTGCACGCCACCTCCAGCAACGAGATGGGCTATCGGCTCACCGATTCCGGCAAGGCCCGCGCGCTCGATGCGCTGTCACAATCCGAATATTACGGCGCGGCCCCGGTCCCGCTCGACAAATACAAGGAACAGGTCAAGCGCCAGTCGGTCCGCAACATCATGCTGACCCGGCAGGAACTGCTCAAGGGCATGGGCCACCTGATCCTGCCCCCCGACCTGATCGACAATCTCGGCCCCGCCGTCACCTCGGGCCGGTCCATCCTGATGTATGGTCCCCCCGGCAACGGCAAATCCTCCATCTCGAACGGCATCCGCGATGCGCTGGGCGACAAGATCTATGTCCCCCGCGCCATCGAATATTCCGGCCAGATCATCACGGTCTATGACCCTATCGTCCATTCCGCCGCCGAAGAACAGGTCGACGATCCGAACAGCCTGCGCCGCCTCGGCAACCGCTACGACGCGCGCTACATCCGCTGCGAACGCCCCTCGGTGATCACCGGCGGTGAACTCACGCTCGACATGCTCGATCTGAAATACAACCCCACCGCCCGCACCTACAACGCCTCCCTGCAGTTAAAGGCGACGGGCGGCATCTTCATCATCGACGACCTTGGCCGCCAGTCCGAGCCGCCGCAAAAGATCGTCAACCGCTGGATCGTGCCGCTGGAAGAAAGCCGCGACATCCTTGCCCTCCAATCGGGCGAGAAATTCACCGTCCCCTTCGACACGCTGGTGATCTTCTCCACCAACTTCCACCCCAACGAAATCTTCGACGGCGCGGCCCTGCGGCGTATCTTTTTCAAGATCAAGATCGACGGCCCCAATCAGGAAAACTTCCTGAAGATCTTCGCCCTCGTGGCGCGCAAGAAGAAGATGCCGCTGGACGAGAAATCCCTCGTCCACCTGCTCAAGGTGAAATACCCCACGATCAACAACATCTACGCCAACTATCAGCCGGTCTTCCTGATCGACCAGATGATCTCCATCTGCGATTTCGAAGGCATCCCCTATCAGATGACCCCCGACCTGATCGACCGCGCCTGGGCCAACATGTTTGTCCGCGACGAAAAGATCGCCAAGTAATCCCGGACCTTGCGCATCTTGAGCGTGCAGGACCGGGGGCCAGCCCCCGGACCCCCGGGGTATTTGTCACCAAGATGAAGCAGGCTTAAGGGAAGTGGCGGACACCCTCTTCCGTCACGATCACATCCAGCCGCTGGTCAAACTGGTCAATCGGCACTTCCGGCAATTCCTGCGCCGCAAAGGCAAAGCCCACCGCCAGCACCGGATGCCGCGCGCGCAAGCCCGCCAGCGTCCGGTCATAGAACCCGCCGCCATAGCCCAGCCGATACCCCCGCGCGTCAAAGCCCACCAGGGGCACGATCACCACCTCCGGCTCCACCCAGGCCCCCTCGGCCGGGATGCGCGCGCCGAATTCGCCCTCCACCATCGCGCAACCGGGTGACCATTCGCGAAACCGCAGCGCCTGCCCCGGCCCGAGGATGACCGGAACCCCCACCGTCCCCTGATGCGCCGCCATCGCCGCCGTCGGGTCGATCTCTGTCCGCATTGCCATGTAACCGGCCAGCGCGCGCCCCCGATACGCGGCCAACAGATCGGCCAGCAGTTCCGCCGCCTGCCCCTGCCCCCGCGCAAAAGCCACCTTGCGCGCCGCAAAGGCCACTTTCCGCGCCGCGGCCTTGTCCAGATCCACGCTCATAGCAGCACCAGCGTGGCAAAGCCGAGGAAAGCCAGAAACCCCATCACATCCGTCAGCGTGGTGACAAAGGTCCCCGAGGCCAGCGCAGGGTCAAGCCCCATCCGGTCCATCGTCAGGGGCACCAGCACACCGCCCAGCGCCGCCACGATCTGGTTCACGACCATCGCCGCCGCCAGCACCGCCCCGATCCACGGATCACCAAACAACCCCCAGCCCGCCAGCCCGATCACCAGCGCCAGCGCCACCCCGTTCATCGCCCCCGTTGCCAGTTCCCGCAGGACCACCCGCCGCGCGTTGCTGGCGGTCAGGTCGCGCGCCGCCAAGGCCCGCACCGCCACGGCCAGCGATTGCGTCCCCGCCACCCCCCCGGTCGAGGCCACGATCGGCATCAAGGCCGCCAGCGCCACGATGGCCGTGATCGTCGCCTCAAAGCGCGAGATGACAAAGGCCGAAATCGACGCCGTGAACAGGTTCACCACCAGCCAGGGCAACCGCTGCCGCACGGTGGCAAAGGGCCCGTCCAGCACGCTCGCCTCTTGCCCCACGCCCGCCAGACGCAGCATATCTTCCTCATGCGCCTCGTCCAGCACGTTCATCGCATCGTCGATGGTGATCACCCCGACCAGCCGCCCCGCCGCATCGACCACCGGGCAGGAAATCAGGTGATACTGGTTGAAGATATAGGCGATCTCCTCTTCATCCTCGGCCGCCTCGACGGTGCGAAAACTCTCCTCCGTCAGATCGCGCAGCGCCACCTCGCGCCGCGCCGAAAGGATGCGCCCCAGCGTGACATAGCCCTGCGGCTTCATCCGGGGATCGACAAGGATCACGTGATAGAACTGATCGGGCAGCACCACATCGCCGCGCATGTGATCGATGGCATCCCCCACCGTCCAATGTTCGGGGGCCACCACCACCTCGCGCTGCATCAGGCGCCCTGCCGATCCTTCCGGATAGGCCATCGCCTGTTCCACCGCCACCCGGTCGGCCAGATCCAGCGCATCCAGAATCCGCCCCTGCGCCGGGGCCTCCAGATCTTCCAGAATGTCGACCACGTCATCGGTATCCAGATCGCGCACCGCCTCGGCCACCACCGATGCAGGCAGGCTCTCGATCACCTCTTCGCGGATCGTCTCGTCGATCTCTGACAAAAGATCGCCGTCGATCTCGCCGGCATAGATGGCCAGAAATTCCCGCCGCTCGCGCTGGTCGATCTGTTCCAGAAAGTCGGCGATATCGGCCGCATGCAACGGCTCCATCAACCGCAGGACAAGCGCATGGTCACCCGCCTCGACCGCCGCGCGGATCGCCTCGACGCGGGCGCCATCCAACTCGACCTCTTCGATCCCTGCCTCGTTTTCCGCCATGTCGCACCCTGCCCGATTACCCGCACCCCGGCGAAAGCTGTTTCTGTGAAACCGGGGCCAAGGGGAAATTTACCCATGCGCCAAAAGATCATAGCTTTGCAAGCAAAGCATGACGCGCCATCCCCGGCGCAGGCAAGGGTTTGACATGGCCGATCTTCTTCTGGGGCAGGTGCTGTCCTTCAACGCCGATCCCTTCACCGCGGGCGAAACCGCCGCCCGTCACGAAAGCCACGGCGCCATCCTCGTCGAAAATGGCCGGATCACCGCCACTGGCCCCGCCGATGACCTGCGCCGCCGCCACCCGCAGGCCCGCCTGCACGACTACGGCCGCGCCCTCATCACTGCAGGCTTCATCGATGCCCATGTCCACTACCCGCAGACCGCAATCATCGCCTCTTGGGGAAAACGGCTGATCGACTGGCTGAACCTCTATACCTTCCCCGAAGAGATGCGCTTTGCCGATCCCGCCTATGCCGCCCTGATCGCCGACCGCTACCTGGACCTTGCCACCGCCCATGGCACCACCACAGTCTGCACCTATGCCACCATTCACCCGGCATCGGTGGACGCCATCTTCAACGCCGCCCAATCCCGCGGCATGCGCCTTTACGCCGGAAAAACCTGCATGGACCGGAACGCCCCCGAAGGCCTGCGCGACACCGCTCAATCCGCCTATGATGACAGCAAGGCCCTGCTGGAAAAATGGCACGGGGTGGACCGGCTCTCCTACGTCATCACCCCCCGCTTCTCGCCCACATCCACACCCGAACAGCTTGCCGCCCTGGGCAGTCTCTGGCGCGAATACCCCGATTGCCTGATGCAGACCCACCTCTCCGAACAGACCGATGAAATCGCCTGGGTCCGCGACCTCTTTCCCCAATCGCGCGACTATCTGGATACCTACGAAGCCCAGGGCCTCTTGCGCGAAGGCGCTGTATACGGCCACGCCATCCACCTGACCGAGCGGGAAAAGTCCCGCCTCATCGAAGCCGGGGCCAGCCTCGTGCATTGCCCCACTTCCAATACCTTCATCGGCTCGGGCCTCTTCGACATGGGCCTTGCGCACCACCTGCGCGTGGGGCTTGCCACCGATACCGGCGGCGGTTCGTCCTTCTCCATGCTCCACACCATGGCCGCCGCCTATGAGGTGGCGCAGCTGCGCGGTCAGGCACTGCACCCCGCGCAGCTGATCTGGCTCGCCACCGTAGGCTCCGCCCGCGCCCTGCGGGCCGAACATCGCATCGGCAACATCGCCCCGGGGATGGAAGCCGACCTCACGATCCTCGACCTCGCCTCCACCCCCGCCATCGCCCAAGCCAGCGCCCGGGCCGAAACAGTATGGGAGGCGCTCTTCCCCACGATCATGATGGGCGATGACCGCGCCATCCGCGGCCTCTGGATCGGCGGCAAACCCCTGCGCTGACCGCGCTCCATCAATGGGGGATGATCCACCAACCAAAGGCGCAGCGCCGTCTTGCGAACTCGCCGCAATTCAGCGTTAACGCCGAACCCCAGCCAGCCCGTTCCCAACTCTGGCCTCAACTCTGGCCTAAACTTTGGCCCCAAACAGAACACATCAAACAAAAACAATACGTTAACCTTAACGCCCCCCGGCTTCATCTTGGCAAAAATACCCTCAGGGGGTGAATTGGCGCGGCACGCGCCAAGAGGGGGCGGAACGCCCCTTTCCCTTCGCAAAACCACGCGAGGCCTGTCCGCGTCGCACCAACCCCGACGATGCTGCGCCCCACCCCGAGCGCCGCCCCCGCCTCCGAACCAGAAGAAAGCTCAGACCAGGGCCCCAATCCGAACAAATCATATAAATTTCAATCTGTTAACCTTAACGCCCCACCACCTTTTAATCTTGGCAAGAAATACCCTCAGGGGGTTAATCGCCGCGCAGCGCCAACAGGGGGGCCAAAACAACCCCCGACCCTTCACTTCCCCGCCATCGCCGGAAAGGCAAAGCGATAGGCCAGCGCCACGCCCCCCGCACCGCCGATCACATTGCCAAGGCTCACCCAAAGCAGGTTCCCCGCCGCCCCGGCCAAAGGCACATCGCCCCCCGCCAGCCAGCCCAGCGGCAACAGGAACATGTTGGCGACCGAATGCTCCAGCCCAAGCGCCACGAATGCCATCACGGGCCACAGCACCGCCAGTACCCGGTCCGTCACCGATCGCGCCGCAAAACTCAGCCAGACCGCCAGACAGACCAGCGCATTGCACAGCGCGCCCCGGATCACCGCCTCCCAAGGCCCCAGCCCGGCCTTCGCCTCCGCCGCCCGCACCGCCACGGCCCCCATCGGCCCATCCATAAGCCCGCTCGCCCCAAAGGCCAGCGCCAGCCCCGCTGCCCCGATAAGGTTGCCCAGCCAGACAATCGCCCAATTCCGCAGCAAGGCCCCCGGCGTGATCCGCCCATCCACCGCCGCCATCACCATCAGCGCATTCCCGGTGAACAGTTCTGCTCCGCCCACCACCACAAGGATCAGGCCCAGCGCAAAGGCCGCGCCCCCCAGCACCCGCGCCGGCCCGAAACCGGGATCCACCCCCGCCATGGCCACGCACCAAACCGCCGCGCCGAACCCGATGAAACACCCCGCAAGCACCGCAAGCACCAGCATCCGGCCAGCGGGCAGCGCCGCCTTGGCCACCCCCGCCGTCTCGATCAGCGCGGCAATCTCGGCTGGTCTGTAGGCATCTGTCGGTCCCTGCATGACACCCCTCCTCCTGTTGTACAAAAGGGGAACCCGCCGCACATCGCAGGCTATCGCAGCAGCGGCTGTCTACTCCGCCAGTTCCCACCCGTCCGGATAGAAATCATGCGCCAGAGCGATCTCAGTCGCCACGCGCTCCTTGTCCCAGATCGCTTCCGGCGTCACCGGGATCGGCCCGAAACTGGCGATCACCGTCTCATTGTCGCCCACCCGCCGCGGCTTGAACCCCCGCACCTTCAGCGCCTTTTCAAACGCGTTCCAGTTCGCATCGGTTTCCTCGACGAAAAACATGAAATCGATCACCGATTCCTTGGGCAGGTTCTTCACCCCCTTGAAGGTGGCAAAGGTGTCGCGTCGCTGGGCTTCAAAGTTGTGTGACATATCCGCCCCCTATCATTCCATCAACCGCGCCGCCAGACGGTTCTGCCGTTCCACCACGCGCGGCAGGTCTATCGTCACCATCCCGCCATCCCGAACCACCTGTTTTCCCTCGACAAACAGATCGCGCACCCGCATCGGCCCACAGAGCAGCAGCGCCGCCACCGGGTCCCAGACCCCCGCGCTCTCCACCCCCGTCATGTCCCACACCGCCACATCCGCCCGCATCCCCGGCACCAGCGCGCCGCAATCATCGCGCCCAAGCACCCGTGCGCCGCCCAGCGTCGCAATCTCCAGCGCCTCGCGAACCCCCATCGCATCCGCCCCGCGCGCCACCCGCTGCAACAGCATCGCCTGTCGCGCCTCGGCCACCAGATTGCCCGCATCATTGCTGGCCGATCCATCCACCCCCAGCCCCACCTTCACCCCCGCATCCCGCATGGCCCGCACCGGGGCAATCCCCGACCCAAGGCGACAATTCGAACAGGGGCAATGCGAAACCCCCGTCCGGGACCGCGCAAAAAGTTCAATTTCCGAACCATCCAGCTTCACGCAATGCGCATGCCACACATCATCGCCCGTCCAGCCCAAATCCTCGGCATATTGCCCCGGACGGCAGCCGAACTGCGCCAGCGAATAGGCGATATCCTCGTCATTCTCGGCCAGATGGGTGTGCAGCATCACCCCCTTGTCCCGCGCCAGCAGCGCCGCCTCGCGCATCAGGTCACGGCTCACGGAAAACGGCGAACAGGGCGCCAGCCCCACCCGCACCATCGCCCCCGGTCGGGCATCGTGAAACGCATCCACCACCCGGATGCAATCCTCAAGGATCGCCGCCTCCGCTTCCACCAGACTGTCGGGCGGCAACCCGCCCGCGCTTTCCCCGATGCTCATCGCGCCCCGCGTCGGATGGAACCGCAACCCCACCTCCGCCGCCGCCGCGATCGTATCCTCCAGCCGCGCCCCATTGGGATACAGATACAGGTGATCCGATGTCAGCGAACAGCCCGACAGCGCCAGCTCCGCCAGCCCCACCTGCGCCGAGACGAACATCTCTTCCGGCCCGAACCGCGCCCAGATCGGATAGAGCGTCTTCAGCCACCCGAACAGCAGCGCGTCCTGCCCCCCCGGCACCGCCCGCGTCAGCGTTTGGTACAGATGGTGATGCGTGTTCACCAATCCCGGCGTCACCACGCAGCCCGCCGCCTCCACCACCGCGCCGCGCGTCGCAAGCCCCTGCCCCACCGCGGCAATCACGCCCCCCCGGATCAGCACATCCCCCCCGGCAATCTCGCGCCGCGCGTCATTCATCGTGACAACCGCCGCCGCACCCCGGATCAGAACCTCCGTCTCTGGCCCAATGTCAGACATGAAAATGCTCCCCTCGCGCCCACCCTCTTGGTGGCTTGACCCTTCGGTGGATCGGGAAACGCCCGGCGACAGAAGGGGAAAGGACTCGGCCGGGACAGAATCAGATTAGCCACATCCCCATCGCAGGCCAAGCCCTGCCTGACCTGCCTGTGCCGGCTTCATCTTGGCAAAAATACCCATGCGACGCCGGCCATCCCGCGCTCCGCCGCCGGTCTATCCCCGCAGCAAGGCCATCGCCACCGCATGCACCTCGCGGTTCGCTGCGGCCAGCACCCGGCCGCCGTCAAGACAGGGTCGCCCCTCCCAATCGGTCACGATGCCCCCCGCCGCCTCGATCACCGCGATCGGGGCCTGCACGTCATAGGCCTGCAACCCCGCCTCGATCACCAGATCGACCATCCCCGCCGCGATCAGCGCATAGCCATAGCAATCCGTGCCATAGCGCGTCAGCCGCACCTCCGGCACCACGCGCCGGAACGCCGCGCCCTCCTCGGCTGTCCCCACCTCGGGAAATGTTGAAAACATGATGGCCTGCGACAAAGGCCGCGCCGGGCGGCAGCGCAAGCTCGCCCGCCCCGACGGCCCGTTCACCTCGGCCCGGCCCAGCCCGCCCTCGAACCGCTCACGGATATAGGGCTGGTCGATGATGCCATAGATCGGCCCCACCTCGTCGCGCACGGAAATCAGCACCCCCCATGTGGGCGTGCCCGACAGATATCCCCGCGTCCCGTCGATCGGATCGAGCACCCAGGTCAGCCCGCTTGTCCCCGCCTCGGACCCGAACTCCTCGCCCAGTATCCCATCCTGCGGACGGCGGCGCTTCAGGATCGCGCGCATCCGCTCTTCCGACAGCCGGTCCGCCACCGTCACCGGATCGAATCGCTCTGCTTCTTTGGTGTCTGCGGTCAGATCGGCCCGCCGGAAATGCAGCAGAGTCGCCTCGCGCGCCGCATCCGCCAGTTCCGCCGCTGTTGCGATGATCTCATCCGCGACCGTTGCCGAAACCCGCATCTTCCGCCCCCCGAAATAGACTGTCCCCCCGCGCTATCCGCACGGGGGGACAGGGTCAAGCCCAGCGGCGGAGGCGTCCGCCGGGCGAAAGCTTGCTCAGGCCGCGTCGCTCAGCACGCGCGCCAGATCGAACAGACGGCGGCGCTGCGCTTCGGGAATGGCATAGTAGGACCGCACCAGTTCCAGCGCTTCCTTGTCGGCCATAAAATCGCCCTCAGCCGCCTGCGCGTTCTCGCGGTTGTCGTCCAACCCCTCGAAGAAGAACCCGATCGTCACGCCCAGCGCATCCGCGACATCCCACAGACGCGAGGCCGAGACCCGGTTCATCCCCGTTTCATATTTCTGGATCTGCTGGAACTTGATCCCAACCTTGTCCGCCAACTGCTGCTGGGTCATGCCCACCATCCAACGCCGATGGCGGATGCGTTTTCCCACATGGGCGTCAACAGGATGCTTCATCTTGTACTCCTCGGACATCGTCCCTGTGATTATATAAGCAATTACCGTGCCAAAGTCACAAGGTTTGAAAATATCCACAGAAATCGAAAGAAAGATGCGTAAACCTATCTTTTTGGATACGTCCCATTATACATCCGGAGAAGAAGCGTCCGACCAAAGTCCCGCAATACCCTAGGCGGAACCTGCAAAAGAGATTTTCCTCCTAAGGATGTTTTTCATTTTGCAATGCATTTTGCAACGTTTTTGCCGTCCGTTTTTCGTTTTGCAATGATCTTGACTATGGATACACCCTCCCCCGCGCACTCCCTGCGTCGGGGACACGCAAAGGCAGAAAGACCCTCAAATGCGCGCCTGGCAGATCGACACTTTCGGCAGCCCCGCATCCCTGCGCCAACTGCCCGATCCCGTCCCCGCACCGGGCCAGGCGCGCGTGGCCATCCATGCCTGCGGCCTGAACTTCGCAGATCTGCTGATGGCCGACGGCAAATATCAGGAAAAACCGACACTCCCCTTCACCCCCGGTCTGGAACTGGCAGGCACCGTCATCGACCTCGGCCCCGGCACGCAGGGCCCTGCCCCCGGCACCCGCGTCGCGGTCTATGGCGGTCAGGGCGGGCTGGCCGAACAGGGCTGCTTCGCCGTCGAAAGCCTGCTTCCCCTGCCCCCCGCCATGTCCTTTGCCGAGGCGGCGGGCTTCCAGATCGCCTACGGCACCGCTCATCTGGCCCTCGCGCACAAGGCCCGCCTGCAACCCGGCGAAACGCTCCTCGTCCTCGGCGCGGCAGGCGGCGTGGGCCTCACCGCGGTCGAGGTGGGCAAACGCATGGGCGCCCGCGTCATCGCCTGCGCACGCGGCCATGAGAAACTCGCCATCGCCACCGCCGCAGGCGCGGATGAGGTGATCGACAGCGACCACCCCGATCTGAAGTCCGCCCTCAAGGCGCTGGGCGGCGTCGATGTCGTCTTTGATCCGGTCGGCGGCCCATCTTTTGACGCCGCCCTGCGCGCCACCCGCCCTGATGGCCGCATCCTCGCCATCGGCTTCGCCTCGGGCAGCGTGCCGCAGGTCGCGGCGAACCTGTTGCTGGTCAAGAACATCACCGTCATCGGCTTCTGGTGGGGCGGCTATCTCGCCTTCGCACCGCATCTCCTGCGCGACAGCCTCGCCACCTTGCTCGATTGGTATGGCAAGGGCGAACTGCACCCCCACATCTCGCACCGCTTGCCGATGGACCGCCTCGCCGAAGGGCTCGATCTGCTGCGCTCCCGCGTGGCCACCGGCAAGGTGGTGATCGAGATGGATCAGCCGCAATAGGCGTTACGCAACTCCTGCATCAGCAGTGCCGCCGCCTCGCCCTTCAGCGTGGGCGCGACATAAAGGCAAATCGTCTGCTCTCCCAGATCAGGCAGCAACCCCTTGGTATCAATTTCATAAAGCCCCTGCGGCATGGCATTTGTCAGCCGCGCCGTGACCGCCAGATCTGCCGCAACCATCGCCTCGATCGCCTGCTCGCTTTCGCCATCAACCGCCAGTTCCCAGGCCACCCCCGCCGTGTCCAGCGCCGTCACCGTCTTGCGTCGAAAGATGCAGGTATCCTTGAACCCGATGCGCAACGGCCGCTTCTGCCAGATCTTCCCGTCTTCGGCCCCAACCCAGACCAGCGGGCGCGACGCCAACTCCTCGGCCCCCGCCCCCGGCATATCCTCGGTGGTCAGGATCAGGTCCAGTTCACCCCGCTGGAACTGTTCCTTCAGCAGGATGGTGAAGGATGACACCAGATTGATCCGCATCCGCGGAAACTGCCCCGACAGCCGTTTCAAAATGCCAGGAATGGCCGGATAGACAATGTCATGCGGCACCCCCAGCCGGATCTCCCCCTCAAAGGCCGAAGACGTCAGCCGGGCCAGCGCCTCATCGTTCAAGGCCAGCATCTTGCGCGCGAACCCGATCAGTTGTTCCCCCTCGGGCGTCAGCGTCAGCTTGCGCGCCGCACGCGCAAACAACCCAAGGTTCAGCGACTCCTCAAGCCGCTTCAACTGCATCGAAACCGCCGATTGCGTCAGGTTCAGCAAGCTCGCCGCCCGCGTCACCCCGCCCGCATCCACCACCGCCACAAAGGACCGCAGGGCCACCAGATCCAGCGTGCGCGCCATCATCACGTCTCCTGATGCATAGTCCAACAATCATTCATTTCACAAATGCCATGCCCGGCTGCATATTTCAAGCATCCTGATGCAACCAAACCAACTCATCACCATATCACATGAAAGCCACGCTTATGTTCCGCACGGTTTCCACCTCCGCACCTCTGCATCGGCCCGCCCTTTCGCGCGGGCTGTCTCTCCTGCGCCGTTTGCCTCTCCTCCTGTCGCTCCGCCGCCAACGCAGGAACCTGGCACAGCTGGATGACCACCTCCTGCGCGACATCGGCCTCACCCCCGAACAGGCGCTGACCGAGGCAGATCGCCCGATCTGGGATGCCCCTGCCCATTGGCGGGAATAGGCGCGCGAACCGGACACGGAAAAGCAACATTTTGGCTGCACCGTTTCCCGGACTTATCACTTGAAATGCAGGGCCCGCATCCCGATATTGCTTGCATCCGGCCTGTGGGGCGTAAACCCGCAGCCGTTGGCTCAACTTCGGAGGCTTCACATGGCTGACTATCAGACGATCCGGCCGGTCGGCGCAGCAGGCGCCCGGACCGCTGAGATCGACGCCGGGCTTCGCGCCCATATGAACAAGGTCTACGGCCTGATGTCCGTGGGCATGCTGCTGACCGGCGGCGTGGCCTGGGCTGTCGGCACGTCGGACGCGCTGCTGTCCATCTTCCGCGATCCCGTCACTCTGTCGCCGAACATCCTCGGCTGGGTGGTGATGTTCGCGCCCCTGCTGATGGTCTTCGCCTTTGGCGCGGCAATCAACCGCCTGTCGCAGGCTGCAGCCCAGCTTTTCTTCTACGCCTTCGCGGCGGTGATGGGCCTTTCCATTGCCTGGATCTTCGCGGCCTTCACCGGCGTGTCGATCGCGCAGACCTTCCTCGTCACCGCGATCTCCTTCGCGGGTCTCTCGCTCTGGGGCTACACCACCAAGCGCGATCTGTCGGGCATGGGCACCTTCCTGATGATGGGTCTGATCGGCCTGATCGTCGCCTCGATCGTGAACCTGTTCCTGGGCTCTGGCGCGCTTGCCTTCGCAATCTCGGTGATCGGCCTGCTGATCTTCGCGGGTCTGACAGCCTTTGACACGCAGAACATCAAGAACACCTACCTGCAGCATGCGCAGTACGGCGATGAAGAATGGCTCGGCAAATCCGCCATCATGGGCGCGCTGAGCCTCTACATGAACTTCATCAACATCTTCATGTTCCTGCTGCAGTTCCTCGGCAACCGCGAATGACGCGGCGCTGAGCGCAGCCTGACACCAGACATCAAAAGGGCCGGTCGCAAGACCGGCCCTTTTTTCTGTCGCTCCTCAGGGCACGATCTGCCGCATCATGCGAATGGCCGGAAATGCGATACCCGGTGCCAGCCCCACCTCCACCGGGTGAAGCTCCCGAAACCCCAGCGCCGCATAGAACGGCACGGCCGTGCGCGTCGACAGGCAGTCCAGCCATCGCACCCCATGGCGCAGCGCATCGACGATCACCTCGCCCATGATCGCCCTGCCCACGCCGCCCCGCACACGCTCCGGGTCCACTGCCACATGGCGCACATGGCCCATCCCGGTCTGTTCCTGCCAATCCGTCGCAGCAGGCGCCTGCGGTGCGCCCATGCTCCACCCGCCCGCGCCAAGGATTTCCCCATCCTCCGCCTGCACCACGAAATACCGCCCCGACGCCAGCAATTCCGGCCGCGCCCGCGCAATGATCGGCATCGCAAGCACCATGACCGACGGCGGATAATCTGGCCGCAGCAGCCGCGGATAGCTCCGCTGCAGCAGCTGATCGACCGCTTTCAGGTCCGATGGCCGCGCACGCCGCAGGGTCAGGCTGTGATCCATGGCAAAGCCTACCACCCTTCCCGCCCGGATAGAACGCCCTGAATACCGGCCCGCCAGGGATCCAAACCACAAATGGAAAAGGCCGCCCCGAAGGACGGCCTGCAACCCTGACGAAAGGCAGATCTTACTTGATCTTGCCTTCCTTGTATTCCACGTGCTCGCGCTTGACGGGGTCGTACTTCTTCACGACCATCTTTTCGGTCATGGTGCGGGCGTTCTTCTTGGTCACGTAGAAATGCCCGGTCCCCGCCGTCGAGTTCAGACGGATCTTGATCGTCGTCGGTTTCGCCATAGTCGTCTCTCCTGCATCGGGGAAACGCACGGCCCCCGCGAAATCTCTTGAAGCCCGCCTTTTACTTGGGGAACCGGCAGAGTCAACAGCCAAACCACCGGGGCACAATCAAATCGCGCGCCATGCGGCGCAAGTCTTTCAGGTCGCCTGCGCGGCCTGCGCCGCTTGGCTCCGGATCGGGTATTTGCGCCAAGGTGAGGCGGCATCGGCTTCATCTTGGCCCAAATACCCTGGGGGAGTGCCGCCAACGGCGGCGCGGGGGCAAGGCCCCCTTCTGGCTTCATTCTCAGTGGAAAACGCGCGGATGGCCTATAAGCCGGATTCTGTCCCGGGGGTCTCCCCCCATGGATGACCATTCCTCTGCCGCACGCGTTACCGCGGCGGTCAAGCTGCCAACCCGGGCCTCTGGGCTGAAGCGTCCCTGCGGAGGTCTCTGCAGGATGCAGACCTTTCCGCGCGAGGCCCCTATTCGGCATTGCTCCGGGTGGGGCTTGCCGTGCCGTCCCGGTTGCCCGGTCCGCGGTGGGCTCTTACCCCACCGTTTCACCATCACCTTGCATGCAAGGCAGACTCTTCTCTGTGGCGCTTTCCCTGGGGTTGCCCCCGCCGGGGGTTACCCGGCACCCTTGCTTCATGGAGTCCGGACTTTCCTCGGAACTTGCGCCCCGCGGTCATCCAGCCATCCGCGCGAGGGGCGGCTTACGCCCCGGCACCGCCGCCGTCAACCGGGAAGCGCCGCGCCAGATCCTCCGCCATCGCCGCATCCAGCGCATCAGCGGGTCCCTCGGCCCAGGGCCGGAACCGCAGCCGGAACGCCCGCAGGATCAGCGCCTCCTCCACATCCGGGTAACCGAAGCGGCGCGCATGGTCGCGGAACGCGACCGGCCGACCGCCGCTTCGCCCCCCCGCCGCAACAGATGGCCAGACCGACAGCCCCGCCCGCGCCAACCGCCGCCAGTCAAACCGCGGCCCCGGATCGGACTTCCGCGCAGGCGCCATGTCGGAATGGGCGATCACCCGCTCCGGCCCCATGCCCCAGCGCCCCATGATCCCCGCCAGCACCCCCTCCAGCGCCACCATCTGCGCCTCCGGGAACGGCGCGGCCCCGGTATTGGCCAGCTCGATGCCGATGGATCGGGAATTGACGTCGCTCACCGCACCCCAGGCCCCCGCGCCCGCATGCCAGGCCCGCAGCGCCTCATCCACCAGCTGCTCCGCCCCGCCCTGCTCCGATATAAGCCAATGCGCCGATACCTCGAAGGCCGGGTCGCACAGCCGCGCCCGCGCCTCCGCCGCACTGGCCATGGCCGTGTAATGGATGACAATCAGATCAGGCCGCGCCCCGCCGCGCCGTTCGCCGCAATTCGGCGACGCAAAGCTCACTGCAGGCGGAAAGGCCGCGGATCCCAGGAACAGGCGAAGCCGTCGCCATCCGGGTCCAGCCCACGACGGTCCCGCTCAGGCCCGCCCGCCGCCAGAAACGCCTCCTGCGCCAGATCGGACGAAGAATAGCGCGCACAGGCCGCCTGCGGATCGGTAAAGCGCAGCGAAGACCGGCTATACATCTGCGTGCCCGGCGCATGGGTGGTCGACAGCGCAAATTGCACGATGTTCGGCCCGGTCGTGGCCCGCTCCGGCACCGCTGTCGGCTGGATCACCGTATACTGCGCCTTGTTGCGCGCGATCCGCTCCGCGTCACTCTCGATGGTTTCCCGCGCGGCCACGGCATCAAAATCCTGCTCGTCGGAAATACCGCCGCCCACCGCCGCCATCTCGCCCGATTGCGGCTGGATGGTTGCGGGCGCATTGCCGCGCGGGCGATTGGGATCATTTGGATCAAAAGCCGCAGTCGCGGTCGACGGCTGCGCCAAAGGCGCGGGGAACGTCACCGGCGCCGTAGCCGAAAGCGGCGCACCGATCACGTTGCCCGTTGCAGGCCCCGTTCCGCTCGCCCGGTCAATCGCCGCCGACGCCAGATCAGGCGAGAACCCGCCCGCCGGGGCCGCGGGCGCAATCGCCGTACCAAAGGGCGCAACCGGCGTCACCGGCGTGGCGGCACGCGGGGCCGCTGCCGCCTGCTCGCGCAGATAGCTGTTGTAATCCTGAAACCCCACACCCGCGCCACTATCCGGCACGCTCTGAGTACAGGCCGCCACTCCAGCCGTCAGGGCAAGCATCACTGCAATACGCATCATCACGCCTCGGTTTCGTTGGGACGGGGGACTACCACCATTTCGCAGGCTTTGCCACAAAGCCCGCAGCACGCTCCAGCACATAAGCGTGATTCAGCAGACCACCCTCATCCCAGGGCCGCCCGATCAGCTGCAACCCCAGCGGCAACCCCTGCGCGCTCAGCCCGACCGGCACCGCAACCCCGGGCAACCCGGCTAGGTTCACAGTCACGGTGAACACGTCGTTCAGATACATCTCGATCGGATCGGCGCTGGACATCTCGCCCAGCCCGAAGGCCGCGCTCGGCGTGGCAGGCGTCAGAATCGCGTCCACCCCGGCAGCAAACACCTGCTCGAAATCGCGCTTGATCAGCGCCCGCACCTTGCGCGCCCGGTTATAATAGGCGTCATAGAAACCCGCCGACAGCACATAGGTGCCGATCATCACCCGGCGCTGCACTTCCTTGCCAAAGCCTTCGGCACGGGTCTTCTCATACATCTCGGTGATGCCGTCGCCCGCCGAAAGCTTCGCCCGATGCCCATAGCGCACCCCGTCATAACGGGCCAGGTTCGAAGACGCCTCCGCTGGCGCGATCACGTAATAGGCAGGCAGCGCGTATTTGGTGTGGGGCAGCGAGATATCGACAATCTCCGCCCCTGCATCGCGCAGCATCGCCGCACCATCCGACCACAGCTTGTCAATCTCCGCAGGCATCCCGTCCATCCGGTATTCGCGCGGCAGGCCGATCTTCTTGCCCCGGATATCCCCGGTCAGCGCCGCCTCGAAATCCGGCACCGCCAGATCGGCGGATGTGGAATCCTTCGGATCATGCCCCGCCATCGCCTGCAGGAAAATCGCCGCATCCCGCACCGTCTTGGTCATCGGCCCCGCCTGATCGAGGGAGGAGGCAAAGGCCACCACCCCCCAACGGCTCACCCGCCCATAGGTGGGCTTTATGCCCACGATCCCGGTGAATGCCGCAGGCTGGCGGATCGATCCGCCCGTATCGGTGCCCGTGGCACCCAGACACAGGTCCGCCGCCACCGCCGCCGCCGATCCGCCCGACGAACCGCCCGGCGTCAGCTTCCGATCATCAACCTTCCACGGGTTGACCGCATTGCCATAGCAGGATGTCTCGTTGCTCGACCCCATGGCAAATTCGTCCATGTTCAGCTTGCCCAGCATAACCGCGCCCGCATCGAACAGCTTGGTCGTCACCGTCGATTCATATTCCGGCTTGAACCCACGCAGGATATTCGATGCCGCCTGCGACGGTACACCCTTGGTGCAGAACAGATCCTTGATCCCCAAGGGAATCCCGCACATCGCGGGCGCGTCGCCCGCCTTGATCCGCGCATCCGCCGCCCGCGCCTGCTCCAGCGCGATCTCGGGCGTCTTGTAGACAAAGGCGCCCAGCGCATCGCCCGCATCCATCGCTGTCAGACAGGCCATCGTCAGGTCCGTCGCCGTGATCTCACCCTTGCGCAGCGCATCCCGCGCCGCGGCAATCGTCCAGCTGTTCGCGCTCATTCCACCACCTTCGGCACGGCAAAGAACCCCTCGCGCGCATCCGGCGCATTCTTCAAGACCTGCGCCTGGATATTGCCATCCGTCACCACATCCTCGCGCCGCTTCAGGCGCATCGGCGTGACCGATGTCATCGGCTCCACCCCCGTGACATCCACTTCGTTCAGCTGCTCCATGAATGTCAGGATCCCCGAAAGCTCCCCGGCCAGCGCCGGAAGATCGGCCTCCTCAACCCGGATCCGGGCCAGCTTTGCCACGCGGCGGGCGGTGTCGATGTCAATGGACATGGGCGATAGCACTTCCCTGTTCTGATCCCAGCCCGTTTAGCCCCGCGCCCCCCGTCTCGCAAGGCCCCCCGTCTCGCAAGGCCCCCCCCTGCACGCCGATGGCGCGGCACAGCAGGGCATCGACGCACCTCCCCGCCCGGCAACTTCCCGCCGCGCACAGGCTCTGCGCCCTTGCTCCTATTCCTTAACCTGCATCGACCGCTACCATCCCTGCCAAGGGACATTGCCCGCACAGACACAAGGAGCATCCTCATGCAGATCACCTGGCTCGGCCATTCCGGCTTCCGCCTCGAAATCGAAAACGCCACCCTCCTCATCGATCCTTGGCTGACCGGAAACCCGATGTTCCCCGCCGACCGCCGCGCCGATGCGATCCGTGGCGCCACCCATGTCCTCTTGACCCATGGTCATGGCGACCATTCCGCCGATGCCGTGGCGATCTGCAAGGAACTCTCGATCCCGCTCGTCGGCATCTATGACCTGACAAGCTGGTTCGAATCCAAAGACGGCATCGCCACCATCGGCTTCAACAAGGGCGGCACCGTCGATCTGGGCGGGGCCAAGGTCACGCTGGTCAATGCCTGCCATTCCTCCACCCTATCCACCGACACCGGCCCCGTCGCCATCGGGTCCGAGGCGGGCTTCATGATCGCGGGCAGCGGGCATCGCATCTACGTCTCAGGCGACACCGACATCATGGCCGACATGCAATGGATGGGCGAATTGCACGCCCCCAATATCGGCATCCTCGCCGCAGGCGGGCATTACACGATGGATATGGAACGCGCGGCATGGGCGGCAAAGCGCTATTTCAACTTCAAGACCGTGATCCCCTGCCACTACCGCACCTTCGGCGCGCTGGAACAGGACGCCACCGCCATGATCGCGGCCCTGCCGGGCGTGAACGTGATCGAACCGCAGGTGCTGGAACCGATCACGCTGTAAAACCGGGGGGTGGCGGGCATCCCGCCCCCACCTCACACCCTACCCCGGCCGTTTCGCCGCAAAGAACGCCTTCAGCAGCGCCTCCGCCTCCATCGCGCCGATCCCGTCATAGACCTCCGGCACATGATGGCATTGCGGATGCGCGAAGACCCGCGCGCCAACCGCCACCCCCCCGCTCTTGGGGTCCGCCGCGCCGTAATACAGCCGCGCCACCCGCGCCGCCGCAATCGCCGCCGCACACATCGGGCAAGGCTCCAGCGTCACATAAAGATCATGCCCCACCAGCCGCTCCGACCCCGCCGCCGCGCAGGCCGCCCGGATCGCCAGCACCTCCGCATGCGCCGTCGGGTCACACAACTCGCGCGTCCGGTTCCCCGCCCGCGCCACCACTACCCCCTCAGCCACAATTACAGCGCCCACAGGCACCTCGCCCCGCGCGCCCGCCGCCCGCGCCTCCTCCAGCGCCACATCCATGAAAGACCGAAATTCCATGCCCCTTCCTGCCCCGCCGCAGGCAAAGGCGCAACCTTGCCCCTTCATCTTGGCCCAAATACCCAACTCCGCCCTCTCCACAGGCACCACGCGCCCGAACAAAAGCCCCCTGCCCTCCATCTTGGCCCAAATACCCCCTGCCCGGCCTCCGCCAAAGCATCGGCACAGCACCGGGGGTAGAAAACGCACCCCGCTTCCGTTAGGCACGCTATCTGACGCGCAAAGGACAGCCCATGACCCGCCCCCCCAGAACCACGCCGCCCGCTGCGCCCACGACGGGGCCCACAACCGCCCCCGAAGGCGACCGCATCGCCAAGGTGCTCTCCCGCGCGGGCATCGCTTCCCGGCGCGAGGCGGAACGGATGATCGAGGCAGGCGAAGTCACGGTCAACGGCAAGGTCATCGACAGCCCGGCCCTGAACGTCGGCCCCCGGGACCGCATCACCGTGAACGGCCAGCCGCTTGCCGCGCCCGAACCCGCGCGGCTCTGGCTCTATTACAAACCCGAAGGTCTGGTCACCTCCAACGCCGATGAGAAAGGCCGCGACACGATCTTCGACCACCTCCCCGAAGACCTGCCCCGCGTCATGTCCATCGGCCGGCTCGACCTCAATTCCGAAGGCCTGCTTCTCCTGACCAATGACGGCGAACTCAAGCGCCGGCTGGAGCTTCCCTCCACCGGCTGGCTCCGCAAATACCGCGTCCGCGTCAAGGGCAACCCGACCGACCCCGATCTTGAACCCCTGCGCCGCGGCATCACGGTCGAGGGCGAGGATTTTCAGCCCATGCAGGTCGTCCTCGACCGCCATCAGGGTGCCAACGCCTGGCTCACCGTCGGCCTCCGCGAAGGCAAGAACCGCGAAATCCGCCGTGCCATGTCGGCCATCGGCCTGACCGTGAACCGCCTGATCCGCATCAGCTATGGCCCCTTCCGCCTGAACGAACTGCAACCCGGCGAGGTCGAAGAGGTTCGCCCCAAAGTCCTGCGCGATCAGCTTGGCCTTACGGGCGAAGCCTCCGATGGCGATGCCCCCCGCCAACCCGGTCGCCCCCCGCGCCCAGAAACGCGCCCAGATACGCGTCCCAACAAAACCGCCCCCCGCGGCGCACATGGCCCCGCCCCCGCCGCGTCTGAGCGACCCGGCCCCCGCACCGGTTCCAAGCCCATCGTCAAGACCACGTCCAGATCCGGCGCCAAACCCGCTGTTCCGCGCGGCGCAACCCTGCTGGATTCGCCCACCCCCCGCCGCGGCGGCAAACCCTTCGCCAAACCCGCGGCCGGCAGCACCGGCAAAGCCGGCCCTTCGCCCCGCCCGACAGGCCCGAAGCCTGCCCCCAAATCCGGCCCCAAATCTGGCCCCAAATCTGGCCCCCGCCCGCCCCAGCCGCCGCGCCGCCCGCGCTGATGGAAACGACATCCACCCGCCATTGCCCCGCCCCGCCCCCATCGCCTATACTCCGGCCAAGGCAGGCAAAAGGGGCGGGCACATGTCGGGCAAGGGACTACAGACACTGTCCTATTTCGTCCTTCTCGCATTGATCCTCTACACAGCCGGCAGCGGGGTGCAGTGACATGGCCCAACGGTTTGGCGGAAAATTCAGCCCCAATGGCGACAGCCGCCCCCCTGCCACGGGCAAGGGCCAACCCGCTCCGATCCCGCCCCACCGCTTTGATGGCAAACGCCCCCACCGCGCGGGCGCACGCGTCAACATGTTCTTCTTCGCCTCGCTCACCATGCTGGTTCCCGCCTTCACCGGCGGGTCCGATGCGCTGTTTGCTGGTCTCGGTGCCACCGCGCTCCTCCTTTTCGCCGCATGGCTCACCCGCGAAGGCACCCGCGCGCATCAGGAATATGATGACCGCCGCATCGCGCGCCGCCCGGCCATCCCGCGCAAGCTCTTTGCCTCCGTCCTCACCGGCGCAGGCCTTGCCCTTGGCGCCTCCATCAGCCAGCCCGGCCTTGCCCCCCTCGGCTTTGCCATCGCAGGCGGCCTGCTGCACCTCATGGCCTTCGGCCCCGATCCCCTGCGCGACAAAGGGGCCGAAGGGATTGATACCTTCCAGACAGACCGCGTCGCCCGCGCCGTGGAAGATGCCGAAAAGCTGCTCGAAGGCATGAAAGACGCCATCCTGCGCGCCGGTGACCGCGCGCTGGAGACGCGGGTCGATCGTTTCGTCACCACCGCCCGCGCCATGTTCCGCACGATCGAGGCCGATCCCCGCGATCTCACCGCCGCGCGCAAATATCTGTCCGTCTACCTGACAGGGGCCCGCGACGCGACGGTCAAGTTCGCCGATCTCTACCGCCAGAACCGCGATCCATCGGTCCGCGCCGATTACGAATCACTGCTCACCGATCTGGAAACCAACTTCGCCTCACGCACCCAACTGCTGCTGAACGACAACCGCTCCGACCTGGATGTCGAAATCGGCGTCCTGCGCGAACGCCTTCAACGCGACCACTGACAGGGCGTCGCCGCCCGCGCATTTCCACGCCATGGCCCCATTCCCGCCATGGCGCCTGCCCATCCTGATCCCACCAGAACGGGACAGGATTGCATGAAGACCGCCCTCTTCACCCTTGCCGCCCTTTTCGGCCTTGGCTGCGGCCTGGCGGTTGTCGGTGCGCAATTCGGCTTGCTCCTGCTTGCCATCCTGCTCACCTTCCTCGCCCTCACAGCGCTGATCTGGGTCTTCGCAGACCGGCTGGTTCCCCTCCGCGCCCAATTCCCCCGGGCCAAGGCAAACCTCGCCCCGGTCCTTTCTGCGCTGATGGGCCTCGCCCTCGGTGCGGCGCTCGCCCGTGACAGCGCCGATCTTCCGGCGGCTCTGCTCTGCGGTGCTCTCGCTGCCGCCCTGCATATCGCGGCCTTTGGACCCACAGCACGCCCCACCCGCACCACAGCGCAGGCCGCGCAGATCACCGCGCAAACGGAAATCCATCTCGCCCGCATCATCACCGCCCTCGCCCCCTGCCGCGACCCGCATCTTCACGTTGCCGCCCGCGCCATGCGGCGCGAAGCGCTGGCCCTGGCAGCGCAGGTCGACCGCGACCCTGCCACGCAGGCCCAGACCCAGGCCCAAGCTCAGGCACATCGCGCCCTCGCCCTCTGGCTGCCCGCGCTGGTCGACGTCTGCGAAAATTTCCGCCAGCACTGGCTGACCACGCCAACCCCAACCGCCGCCCCCGAACTGACAGCCAACCTGACCCGGGTCACCACGCAACTCGCCCGCCTGTCCACCCGCACCGATACCCCCCGCGCCACCCCTGCGCCGCAGCCCCCGCGCCCTGTGATGCCCGCCGCAGGCTGACCCCGCCCCCTTTCCCCGGCGTCATCACGCTTTTCTGCACGGCCGTATCAAAACCACTCTGGAAAATCCGGCCAACCTGTCGCAACCTGCGCGGCAGCAATCGGCCCGCTCCATTTCATCACCTAAGCGCTGCCCGACCCAACCGCCGAGCAACAAGGATACCCCCATGTCGACCACCGTCCGCGAAGATGCCGAAAAAGCCCTGGCCGAGGTCGAGGCGCTGACCACCGCCATCCTTCCCGTGCCGGTGGCAGAGATTGTCCTGCTCGACGCCGCCCCCGCCGACAAGGCCGACGAGATTCGTCGCCGCATGGCCGAGGTGGACCTGCACAACACGCAATCCATCATCGCCTTCGGCTCCTCCGCCCAGGCCGAATTGCAGGTCATCTCGCAGGACATGCTGGCCGGCGTGAAGAACAAGGATGTCGGCCCCGCAGGCGATGCCCTGCGCGAGATCGTCACCACCATCCGTGGCTTCGCGTCCGAGGAACTGGATGTCAGCCGCGAACGCAGCTGGTGGGACAAGCTCACCGGTCAGGCAGCACCCCTTGCCAAATTCGTGGCCCGCTACGAAGAGGTGCAGTCCCAGATCGACAAGATCACCGAAAACCTGCTGAAACACGAACACACGCTGCTGAAAGACATCAAGTCGCTCGACCTGCTCTACGAGAAAACGCTGCGCTTCTATGATGAACTTGCCCTCTACATCGCAGCGGGCGAGGCAAAGCTGGCGGCAACCGACGCGACCGACATCCCCTCAAAAGTGGCGGCCGTCGATGCCGCCCCCGAAATGGACAAGGTCAAGGTCGCCCAGGAACTGCGCGACCTGCGCGCCGCCCGCGATGATCTGGAACGCCGGGTGCATGACCTGAAACTCACCCGTCAGGTCACCATGCAATCCCTGCCCTCGATCCGCCTCGTGCAGGAAAACGACAAAAGCCTCGTCACCAAGATCAACTCCACACTCGTCAACACCGTGCCACTGTGGGAAACTCAGCTTGCTCAGGCCGTCACCATCCAGCGCTCGCGCGAGGCCGCCGAGGCCGTCCGCGAAGCCAACGATCTGACCAACGAGCTTCTGAAATCCAACGCCACCAACCTGCAAGAAGCCAACAAGGTCGTGCGCGAGGAAATGGAACGCGGCGTCTTCGACATCGAATCCGTCCGCGAAGCCAATGAAACCCTGATCGCCACCATCGAAGACAGCCTGCGCATCGCCGATGAAGGCAAGTCCCGCCGCGCAAATGCCGAAATCGAGTTGCAAAAGATGGAAGCGGACCTGCGCGACACCCTCTCCTCCGCCCGCGCCCGCAGCACAGCCGCGCCAGACGCAACCACCACCTGACCAGCCCCTCCAGCCCGCATCGGCCAAGAACATGAACGTCGCCAAGACCCTCGCCGCCCTCGCGCTGGCAGGGCTCACCGCCTGCACACCGACCACGTCCACCACCCGCGTGGTGGCCCCCGCCGCGCCGCAACCCGCAGGCCAGCCCGCCGGTCCGGCGCTGGAAACGCAGGCCTCGGCCGCCGCGCGTCAGCACTATGCCCGCGTGCAGGCACAGCTTCTGTCGCAGGGCCTGCTGCGCACCGATGGCGGCGGCCGCGACACCCCCTTCACCGACCGGATGCTGGCCGAAAACTTCATCCGCATCGCGCTCTTTGATGAATACACCCGCACCGTCTCCGGCCCCGTGCAACGGATGACAACCAGCCGCATCCGCAAATGGCAGGCCCCGGTCCGCGTGGGGCTGCGCTTCGGCCCCTCCACCCCGCCCGATCGCCGCGCAGCGGATGCCGCCCGCATCTCCTCGCTCCTGCAACGCCTCTCCCGCGCCACGGGCCACCCCATCGGGCTGGACGACCGCGCGCCCAACTTCTTCATCCATATCGTCTCGGAAGACGAACGCCGCGCACTGGGCCCCCAGATCCGCGCCGCCCTCCCCGGCCTCTCCGGCTCCGAGGTTGCCGCCATCACCGACATGCCGCGCTCCACCTATTGCCTCGTCTACGCCATGTCCGCCCCCGACGGCGCCACCTACACCCGCGCCTTCGCCGTGATCCGCGCCGAACACCCCGATCTCCTGCGCCTCTCCTGCCTGCACGAAGAAATCGCCCAAGGCCTTGGCCTCGCCAATGACAGCCCCACCGCCCGCCCCTCCATCTTCAACGATGACGAGGAATTCGCCCTCCTCACCCGGCAGGATGAATTGATGCTGCGGATGCTCTACAATCCCGCCCTCCGCCCCGGCATGACCGAGGCGCAGGCCCGCCCCGTCGTGGAATCGCTTGCAGCGCGGCTGGTGGGCGGCGAAAGTTGATCCAAAGCGCCAGCCCAATGGTCAGCGGCGCATCGGTATGGAGTGTGAAAGATGGTCTTCGATTTCCTCAAGGGCGAATTCATCGATGTCATCGACTGGACCGATGACACCCGCGATACGATGGTCTGGCGCTTTGAACGCCGCGGCAACGCCATCAAATACGGCGCCAAGCTGACCGTCCGCGAAGGTCAGGCCGCCGTTTTCATCCATGAAGGGCAGTTGGCCGATGTCTTCGGCCCCGGCCTCTACATGCTTGAAACCAACAACATGCCGGTCATGACCACGCTTCAGCACTGGGATCACGGCTTCAACTCGCCCTTCAAGGCCGAGGTCTATTTCATCTCCACCACCCGCTTCAACGATCTGAAATGGGGAACCAAGAACCCGATCATGTGTCGCGATCCGGAATTCGGCCCCGTCCGCATCCGCGCCTTCGGCACCTATTCCATGCGCGTCGGCGATCCGGGCAAGTTCATGCTGGAAATCGTCGGCACCGATGGCGAATTCACCGCCGATGAAATCAGCTTCCAGATCCGCAACATCATCATCCAGGAATTCAGCCGCGTCATCGCAGGCTCCGGCATCCCGGTCCTCGACATGGCCGCCAACACCGCCGATCTGGGCAAGCTTATTACCACCGCCATCGCGCCCTTGGTCGCCAATTACGGCCTGACCCTGCCGGAATTCTACATCGAAAACATCTCCCTGCCCGAAGAGGTGGAAAAGGCGCTCGACAAGCGTACCTCGGTGGGCATCGCGGGCGACCTCAACAAATACATGCAGTTTTCCGCGGCCGAGGCGCTGGGAAAACCCGGCAGCGGCGGCGGTGATGCCATGACTGCCGGGATCGGCGCCGCCATGGGCATGTCCATGGCCCAGAACATGGGTCCATGGGGCACCCCCGCCGGGGCCGCCGCCCCACCTCCGCCGCCCCCGCCCCCTGCGGGCAAGCAATGGCACTTGGCCGAAAACGGCGCGACCAAAGGCCCCTTCGCGGAAACCGACCTCGCCGCCCTCATCGCAAATGGCACCCTTACCCGCACCACCCATGTCTGGGCCGCCGGGATGGATGGCTGGAAACCCGCCGCCGAGACGGATCTCGCGCGCCTCTTTGCGCAGATGCCCCCGCCGCCGCCGCCCGGGGCGTGACCCATGCCTGACGATCGCCAGCACTGGCCCTGCAATCAATGCGGGGCCGACCTTCGCTATGCGCCCGGGGCCACCGAACTGGTCTGCGACCATTGCGGCGCGCGCCAACCCATCCCCGACCTGCCCGCCGCCCGCTCCCGCACCCTGAACGAGATCGACCTCGCCCGCGGTCTGGCGGATGATCTGCCCGCCACCCAGATGGAACAGGTCCGCATCACGCCCTGCCCTTCCTGCGGCGCGCAGGTGGAATTCCAGGGCGCGACCCATGCCACCGAATGCCCCTTCTGCGCCACCCCGGTGGTCATCGGCACGGGCGAGGAACGCCGGATCAAACCGCAGGCCGTCCTGCCCTTCGTCCTCGATGAAAAACAGGCCCGCGCCGCCATGACCAACTGGCTGGGCAGCCTGTGGTTCGCTCCAAACGGCCTGCAGGAATACGCCCGAAAGGGCCGCGCGCTGAACGGCCTCTACGTCCCCTACTGGACGTTTGATGCCGCCACCCGCTCGCAGTACCGCGGCCAGCGCGGCGATCACTACTATGAGACGCGCACCGTCACCCGCGATGGCAAGCGGACCACCGAACAGGTCCGCCGCACCCGCTGGTCGTCGCGTTCCGGCTGGGTCAGCCGCCGCTTCGATGATGTGCTGATCCTCGCCAGCCAAAGCCTGCCGCGCGCCTACACTGACAATCTCGCCCCTTGGGATCTCTCTGCCCTGCAACCCTGGCAAAAGGACTTCCTCGCCGGCTTCACGGCCGAAGGCTATACCGTGACCCTTGCAGATGGCCATGCCATGGGGCGCGAGGTGATGTCAGGCGTCATCCATCAGGATGTCCGTCAGGATATCGGCGGCGATGAACAGCGCGTCGAGGATGTCGATACAGACTGGAGCGCGGAAACCTTCAAGCACATCCTCCTGCCAATCTGGATGGCCGCCTACAAATACAATGGCAAAAGCTACCGCTTCGTCGTCAACGGCCAGACCGGCAAGGTGCAGGGCGAACGCCCGTGGAGCGCGTGGAAGATCGCCTTCGCCATCCTCGCGGGCCTCATCGTCGCGGGCATCGTTCTTGCGGTAACGCAATCGCGCTGAACGCGGCAACCCGAAACACCCGTCCCGGGCTTGACCCGGGACGTCCCTCCCCGATGCCACCGAAGCGGTCGCCCAAAAGCAACCCATCCGCCGTGACAGCCCCCCAACGGCACCCAGCCCGGCACGTCCCAGGCACCGCCGCTCTCCCCTCACCTTGGCCCAAATACCCAATTCACCCCAACCCCAGCAGGCCACCCTCCCAGAACCCGCTCCCCGGAAATTGCATCAATTTCCGTCACGATTTCTGCACGCAGAAATCGTATCCCCGCGCCACGCGCCCATCCGCGGAAACTGCCTCAATTTCCGTCACGATTTCTGCACGCAGAAATCGCGTACCCACACCACGCCCCATCAGCGGAAATTGCGTCAATTTCCGCCGCGATTTCTGCGCCAGAAATCGCCCCTTCCACCCCGACTCACCCGATGGTTAACGGCGTGAAACCCCACCGCGCGTATGCACAGCCGTCTGCACCACGCACTGCACCGCCAGCGGCACCGCCAAACCGGCCCCAACGTCCAAATTAATCCCGCGCCCGCAACACCTTACCCGTCCCCACCGCCCCACCGCTTGACACCGCCCCCGCCCCGCCGCATCACCCCCCCAACCGCATCACAGGGGGCCCTGATGACCGACCTCACCCGCATCCTGTCACAGGCCCATATCCCGGAACTCCCGAACCCCTATTTCGGCAAGGTCCGCGATTGTTATGACCTGCCCGATGGCACCCGCATCCTCATCTCCTCCGACCGGATATCCGCCTTCGACCGCATCCTCGCCGCCATCCCGTTCAAGGGCCAAGTCCTTACCCAGACGGCAAGATTCTGGTTTGACGCGACCGCCGACATCTGCCCCAACCACGTGATCTCCTACCCCGACCCCAATGTCGTCATCGGCAAACGCCTGACCATCCTGCCCGTCGAAATCGTCGTGCGCGGCTACCTTGCGGGCACCACCGGCACCTCCATCCTCACGCTCTACAAACAGGGCCAGCGCGCCATGTATGGCCACACCCTGCCCGATGGCCTGCGCGACAATCAGGCCCTGCCCGCCCCCATCATCACCCCCACATCCAAGGCCTTCGATGGCGGCCATGACGAACCGCTGACCGCGCAAGATATTGTTTCCCAAGGGCTTCTCACGCAGGCTCAATGGGATGAAGTCTCCACAAAAGCCCTCGCCCTCTTCGCCCGCGGGCAAGCCATGGCGGCCCAGCGCGGCCTGATCCTTGTCGACACCAAATACGAATTCGGCACCGACGCGGATGGCAACATCCTGCTGGCCGACGAAATCCACACCCCCGATTCCAGCCGCTACTGGCTCGCCTCCGGCTATCCGCAGGCTTTTGAGTCCGGCACCCGCCCCCCCAGCTTCGACAAGGACGTGATCCGCGCCTGGGTCGCTGCCCGCTGCGATCCCTATACCGACCCGATCCCCGAAATCCCGGCCGAGATGATCCAGCACACCGCTCAGGTCTATATCGACGCCTATCAGGCGATCACCGGCCAACCATTTCAGCCCGACACGACCGGCGATACCCCCCTCGCCCGTATCCGCGCCAACCTTACCCCGTGGTTCACCAGCTGAATGTTTGCGCTAACACAGCGCAATCCGCTAAGGTCACTGCCAATCGAAGGAGGCCGGAATGATTCTCAGCTGTGGCGAAGCCCTGATCGACATGCTCCCCCGCACCACCACGTTGGGTGAACCCGCCTTTTCCCCCTATGCCGGGGGGGCGGTGTTCAACACCGCCATCGCCCTTGGCCGCCTCGGCGCACCATCGGCGTTTTTCTCGGGTATTTCCAATGACATGCTGGGTCAGATCCTGACCGAAACGCTCGAAGCCTCCAAGGTCGACACGCAATACTGCGCCCGCTCTGACAGGCCCACCACCGTGGCCTTCGTGAAACTGGTCGATGGTCAGGCCACCTATGCCTTCTACGATGAAGGCACCGCAGGCCGCCTGCTGTCACAAGACGAACTCCCCACCCTGCCGCCCTCGATCACCACCCTGTTCTTCGGCGGCATCTCCCTCGTGAACGACCCCGCCGCCAACACCTACGCCGCCCTGCAAGCGCGCGAGGCCCCCACCCGCGTCACCATGATCGACCCCAACATCCGCCCCGGCTTCATCGCCGGCAAGGAACCACAATACCGCGCCCGGATCGAAGGCATGATCGCCCGCGCCGATATCGTGAAACTGTCGGATGAGGATCTGCACTGGCTGCTCGGCCCCGGCGACATCTCCGCCCTCGCCCGCCAAGTGCTTGAAAAGGGGCCGAAACTCGTCTTCATCACCGAAGGCGCGTCCGGCGCACGGGCCATCACCGCGACGCAGAACCGCTTTGTCGCCGCCACTCGCGTGACCGTGGCCGATACCGTCGGCGCTGGCGACACCTTCAACGCGGGGGCCTTGGCCGCTTTGCACGAGGCGGGCGCGCTCACGAAATCCGCGCTGACCACCCTGTCGGACGCAACGCTGGACGCCGCCCTGACGCTCGGCACCCGCGCCGCCGCCGTCACCGTCTCCCGCCCCGGCGCCAACCCGCCCTGGCGGCACGAATTGTGAGGGCGGTCCTCCAACGCGTCAGCCGTGCATCTGTCACCGTCGATGGCACCGTGACGGGCGAAATTGGCGCGGGCCTCCTGATCCTGATCTGCGCAATGGAAGGTGACACCACGGCACAGGCCGACCAGCTCGCCGCCAAAATCGCCAAGCTGCGGATTTTCAAGGATGATCAGGGCAAGATGAACCTCTCCATCCGCGATATTGGCGGTGCGGCGCTGATCGTGTCGCAATTCACCCTCGCCGCCGATCTGCGCGGCAACCGCCCCGGCTTCTCCACCGCCGCAAAACCGGATGAGGGCAAGCGCCTTTACGAATACTTCACGGCCAGAGTGCAGGCCGAAGGCATCCCCACCGCCAACGGCATCTTCGGGGCCGACATGGATGTCAGCCTCAACAATGACGGGCCCGTGACGATCTGGATGGAGGTCTGAGGCCCTCCCGCCTCAGTTCTTGCACATCAATTCTTGAACGTCAGTCCGTCCATTCCCAAGGCCCGGTGAACCCGCCCAGCAACTCGGCCACCTTCGCCTCATCCACCGGTCCATTCCGCACAAGCCGCGCGACCAGACCGCGCTTCTTGTCCTCCACCACCTCGGCCACATGCGCAGCGACCCCGGCCTCGGTCAGCGCGGCATCATAGATACGGGTGATCGCCAGCCGCCGCAGATCTGGCTTGAACACCTTGCCCACCGCCGTTTTCGGCAGTTCATCAAGGATTTCAATATACTTCGGGATTGCCGCCCGTTCATGGATATGGGTCTGGGCATAGGCCATCAGATCCTCCACCCTCACGTCCTTGCCCTTTATCAACTCCACATAGGCGCAGGGCAATTCGCCCGAATGGACATCCGGCTGCCCGATCGCGCCCACAAAGGCCACCGCGTCATGCTTCATCAACCCTTCCTCGATCACCGCCGGGTCAATGTTATGCCCGCCCCGGATGATCAGGTCCTTCGCCCGCCCGGTGATGAACAGGTATCCATCCGCATCAATCCGCCCCAGATCGCCCGTTCGCAAAAAGCGGCCCTCGGCAAACAGACCCTTGTTCTTGTCCACCTCGGTATAGGTCGATCCCTCGAACACGCCGGGATTGGCGACGCAAATCTCGCCCACCTCATCCACCCCGCAGTCACGAAAGCCCTCACCCGCCTGCAACAGGATACGCACATGCGTATGCGGAAACGGCAGACCGACCGACCCGATCTTCTTCGTCCCCTCGGACGGGTTGACGGATACCAGACAGGTGCATTCCGTCAGCCCGTAACCTTCGATGATTTCCACCCCTGTCGCCTTGAGAAACTTGTTGTAAAGCTCCACCGGCAACGGGGCCGATCCCGAAAAAGCGCTGCGCAGGCTGGAGATATCGGCATCAATCGGCCGTTGCATCAACGCGGCCAGCGCCGTGGGCACGGTGACCAGATAGGTGCATTTCCAGCGTTCGATCAGCTTCCACAGATTGTCGAACACCCCCTCGCCCCGGTATCCCGCAGGCGTGGGAAACACCACATGCGCCCCCGATGCGATCATCGACATCAGTATCGGATAGGCCGCGAACACATGGAACAGCGGCAGCGGGCACATCACGCAGTCGTTTTCCTTGAACAAAAGCCGCTGCCCCAGCCAGCCATTATAGACCATGCCGGAAACCTTGTGCTGCGCCACCTTGGGCATCCCCGTGGTGCCGCCGGTGTGGAAATAGGCCGCCACCCGGTCTTCCTTGCGATCCTCGAATGTCAGCCGATCCGCCGGTTGGCGCGCCATCTCTGAGGCAAAGCTTTTGACATTGGCCAGATGCGACACCGGGTTCTTGGGCCGGATCAGCGGCACGATCCATGATTTCGGCGGCGCCAGATAGCGCACAAGATCCACTTCAAGCACTGTCTTGACGGATGGCGCGTGCTTCACCGCCTCGGCCACCTTCTGCGGCACGTCGGTCTTGGGGAATGCCTTCAGCGTCACCACTACCTTGGCCCCGGTTTCCCGCAGGATGGCGCTGATCTGTTCGGCCTCCAGCAGCGGGTTGATCGGGTTCACGATCCCCGCCACCGCCCCGCCCAGCAGGGTGATCGCAGTTTCAAGGCTGTTGGGCATCACATAGGCCACCACATCCCGCTCGCCGATCCCAAGGCTCCGGAACAGGTTCGCCGCCTGCGTCACCTTGCCGTGCAAGGCGTTCCACGTCAGCGTTTCCGACTTTTCCTTCAGCCCTGACAGGATCTGATAACTGATGGCAGGGCGCGTTCCATGGGCGGCTTTTGCGCGGCTCAGGAATTCATGCATCGTCCGCGCCATCCCGCGCGCCTCCCAAGGCATCTCTGCCTCAATCGCCTTCATATCCGCGAGATTTGCGAATTCACCCATGTCATCCTCCCTGCCCCGCCCCCCGTTGTCCTCCCGCAGGGCGGTTTGTCGCACAAGGATGATGGCTCGCGTCCGGCCCCGCAAGACGCAGCAACACGCAATACGCTACGTCAAAGCGGGATCACGCCTGCCCGTCGGTGAATTGCAGCCGCGCCAGACGGGCATAAAGCCCGCCCTCAGCCACCAGCGCCTCATGCGTGCCCTCGGCCACGATCTGGCCCTTGTCGAACACCACGATCCGGTCCGCCCGCTTCACCGTGGCCAGCCTGTGCGCCACGACCAGCACTGTCCGCCCTTCGGACAGGCTTTCCACCGCCGCCTGCACCGCGCGCTCGGATTCCGCATCCAGCGCCGATGTCGCCTCGTCCAGCAGCAGCACCCGCGCATCGCGCAGGATCGCCCGCGCAATGGCGATGCGCTGCTTTTGCCCACCCGACAGCATCACCCCCCGCTCGCCCAGCCAGGTGTCATAACCCTGCGGCAACGCCATCAGAAAATCATGCGCCGCCGCCGCCGTTGCCGCGGCCTCAACTTCGGCATCCGTGGCGTCCGGGCGGCCAAAGCGGATGTTTTCCCGGGCCGACGCGGCAAAGATCACCGGGTCCTGCGGCACCAGAGCAATCGCACGGCGGAAATCACCCCGCGCCATGTCGCGCAGGTCAACCCCGTCCATCCGCACCGCGCCCTCTTGCGGGTCATAGAACCGCATCAGAAGTTGCAGGATCGTTGTCTTGCCCGCCCCCGATGGCCCCACCAGCGCCACCGTCTCGCCGGGGGCCACCCGCAGGCTGACCCCGTTCAGCGCCGACACCTCCGGTCGCGCAGGATAGCGGAAGGTCACATTCTCAAAGGCAATATCCCCCCGCACCGGGCGGGGCAGCGCCACAGGCATGGCCGGGTCCATCACCGGGTCCACCGCGCCCAGCAGTTCCACCAGCCGCTCCGTCGCCCCCGCCGCGCGCTGCACTTCGCCCCAAATCTCTGACAGCGCACCCACAGCCCCGGCCACGATCACCGCATAGATCACGAACTGCACCAACTCGCCCGGCGTCATGACGCCCGCCCGCACATCGCGCGCGCCGATCCACATGACCCCGACAATCCCGGTAAAGGTCAGGAAAATCACGATCACCGTCATCAGCGCCCGCACCCGCGTGCGGGTCTGCGCCGCGCCATAGGATTTTTCCGTCACTTCGGCAAAAGATGCCCGCGTCCGCGCCTCATGCGTGAATGCCTGCACCGTCTGCACCGACATCAACGCCTCCGACGCCGTGCCGGATGAATTGGCGATCCAGTCCTGCGTTTCGCGGCTCAGGCCTCGCAACCGCCGCCCCAGCACGATGATCGGCACCACCACCGCCGGCACGATCAGCAGAACCAGCCCCGACAGCTTGGCCGAGGTCAGGAACAACAGCACCATCCCCCCCACCAGCATCAGGATATTGCGCAGCGCCACGGAAACCGACGATCCGATCAGTGACAAGATCAACGTCGTATCCGTGGTGATCCGGCTCAGCACCTCGCCGGTCAGTAGCTTCTCGAAAAACGCCGGGCTCAGCCCCATCACCCGGTCGAACACGGCGCGGCGGATATCCGCGACCACCCGCTCGCCCAGCTTGGTCACAAGGTAATACCGCACCCCCGTGCCGATCGCGAGCAGCGCCGCAATGCCCAGCGCCGCACCGAAATACTGGTCAAGGATGGCCACATCCTCGTTGAACCCGTCGACCACCCGTCGCACGGCCAGCGGCAGCAGCAAACTCATGCCCGCCGTCAGCACCAATGCCGCAATGGCAAGGGCCGTCATCCCCCGATAGGGCCGCAGAAAGGGCGCAAGCCCACGCAGCGCGCCCACCTGCTTTGAGCTTGCGCGCATCTCTGCACTGTCGTCCTTTGCCATGTCTCTTCCCTGCTTAACGCTTCTGGGGTTTAGGCAATGCCCCGCTGCGGGGCAAGCACCCCGATGGTCGCGCCCCCCCTTACACCCTTCCACCGCCTGTGCCAGATTAAAGCGAAAGGGGATCACATGCCCGTCACAACGCTTGTCTTCGATGCTTATGGCACGCTGTTCGACATCGCCGCCCCGGCCCGCCGGGCCGCCGCCGACCGCCCCGCGCTTGCGGCAATCTGGCCAAAGCTGTCAGATGACTGGCGGCGCAAGCAGCTTGAATACACATGGTTGCGCACCATCACCGGCGCCTATGCCGACTTCGCGCAGGTGACCGCCGACGCGCTCGATTGGGCGATGGCTGCGCATGACCTCACCGATCCGGCCCTGCGCCGCGATCTGCTGGCGCTCTACGATGAACTTGACGCCTTCCCCGAGGTTGCCGAAACGCTGCACCGGATGAAATCCACCGGCCTGCACCTTGCCATCCTGTCCAACGGCACGCCCGCGATGCTCGCCTCTGCCCAAGCCGCCGCAGGCCTGACAGGGTTGATCGACACCACTCTGTCGGTCGAGTCTGTCCGCATCTACAAACCGCATGCCAGCGTCTATGCCCTGGTTCAAGCGCATACCGGTGCAAGGCCGCAGAACGTGCTGTTCGTCTCGTCCAACGGGTGGGACATCGCAGGCGCCGCCCGCTTCGGCTTTCGCACCGCCTGGATCAATCGCGCAGGGGCACCGCAGGACCGCCTGCCCCAAGGCCCGCTTCACGAAATCCCCGACCTCACTCATTTGCCCCGGCTGATCGCATGACACAGGACTTCACCACCCCCGATGGCACCCGCATCGCCTATCGCGATGAGGGTACAGGCCTGCCGCTTCTCTGCCTGCCCGGCCTCACCCGCACGATGGCGGATTTCGATTATCTCCGCCCCCACCTGCCCCCCCTCCGGCTGATCCGCATGGATTACCGGGGGCGCGGGGCGAGCCAATGGACCGGTGCCGCCACCTATACCGTCCCGCAAGAGGCGAAGGATGCGCTCGACCTGCTCGATCATCTGGGTGTGGAACAGGCCGCCCTCCTCGGTACCTCGCGCGGCGGGTTGATCGGGATGCTGCTGGCAGCGCTGGCCAAGCCCCGCCTGATCGGCCTATGCCTCAACGATATCGGGCCCGAGATTCACCGCCCCGGCCTGACCCGCATTTTCGATTATGTAGGCCGCAACCCAGCCTCCAAAGATCACGAAACCCTCGCCGCCGCCCTGCCCCGCAACATGCCCGGCTTTGCCAATGTTCCGGCTGATCGCTGGTTGGCCGAAGCGCGGCTGCACTACGCCGCCACCGATAGCGGGCTGAAGATCACCTATGATCCCACGCTTCGTGACGCCTTCCTCGCCGGGTTCGACGGCCCTCCCGCCGACCTCTGGCCGCTTTTTGACGCCTGCACGGGCTTGCCGCTCGCCCTGATCCGGGGCGCAAACTCCGACCTCCTCACATCCGAAACCACGGCCGAGATGCACCGCCGCCGCCCCGACATGATCTTTGCCGAGGTGCTGGATCGCGCCCATATCCCCTTCCTCGATGAACCCGAAAGCCTGACCGCGATTCATGCCTTCCTGAAAGCCTGCGGCGCATGACCGACATCACCCTGATCGACGCCGCCGCCGCCCGCCTTTACGGCCATGCCCGCGTCACCCCCCTGCTGAACGCGCCGCTGCTGGATGCCGCCTTTGGCCGCCGCATCTTCGTCAAGGCCGAATCCCTGCAACTTACCGGCTCGTTCAAATTCCGGGGCGGCTGGTCCGCCATCTCTGCCCTCGACCCCGCCACCCGCGCGCGCGGCGTGCTGGCCTATTCCTCGGGCAACCATGCACAGGGCGTTGCCCTTGCCGCCCAGCGCCACGGTATTCCCGCCACCATCATCATGCCCGCCGACGCCCCGCAGGTGAAAATCGCCAACACCCGCGCATATGGGGCAACGGTCATCCTCTATGACCGCGCGACCGAGGATCGCGATGCCATCGGCGCGCGCCTGACGGCGGAACGTGGCCTGACCCTGATCAAACCCTTCGACGACGCGCAGGTCATCGCAGGCCAGGGCACCACCGGCCTTGAAATCGCGGCTCAGGCCGCCGAGGCCGGGATCGACACCGCCACCGTCATGACCTGCTGCGGTGGCGGTGGCCTGACCGCAGGCATCGCGTTGGCGCTGGAGGCGCGCGCGCCCGGCCTGACCGTCCGCACCGCCGAACCCGCCGGGTTTGACGATGCCGCCCGCTCCCTCGCCTCTGGGCGCATCGAACGCAACGCCGCCATGACCGGCTCCATCTGCGACGCGATCCTCACCCCCGCACCCGGCACCCTCACCTTCCCGATCCTGCACCGCCTTTGCGGCCCGGGCCTCACCGCCACGGATGATGAGGCGCTGCATGCCATGGCGCTGGCCTTCACCCATTTGCGCCTTGTGCTGGAACCGGGCGGGGCGATCGCGCTGGCTGCCGCCCTGTTCCGCGACGATCTGCCCGATACCGTGATCTGCACCGCCTCCGGCGGCAATGTCGATCCCGGCACCTTCCGCCTCGCACTGGACCGTTTCGCCGCCTGACTGCCCTTTCCAAACCTTTCCACCCGGTTCTCACTGCCAGAACCCCCTCTCAGATTTCAGAATCGAACATGCCCCTCGTCTTCCTGCCAGACTTGCGCCTGAACGCCGAAATCAGCGGCCCGCCCTCCGGCCCGCCCCTCGTGCTGATCCATGCCCTCGGCACCGATCTGGGCATCTGGGATGAGGTGCTCCCCCTTCTCCCTCCCGGCCTGCGCATCCTGCGCTTTGATCTGCGCGGCCATGGCGCATCCGACGTGCCGCCCGCGCCTTACAACATGGGCACGCTGATCCGCGATACCGAACGCCTGATGGATCATTTCGCAGTGACGGATGCCGTCATCCTCGGCCTCTCCATCGGTGGCCTCATTGCGCAGGGGCTGGCCGTCAAGCGGCTTGATCTGATCCGCGCGATGATCCTGTCGAACACCGCCGCCCGCATCGGCCGCCCGGAACAGTGGCAGGCCCGCATCGCCGCCATTCGCGCCACAGGGATGGAATCACTCGCCGACGCCACGATGGAACGCTGGCTGGGCCGCAAATGGCGCGACCACCCCGCCCTGCCCTCGCTACGAAAGACCTTCCTCGCCACCGATCCCGAAGGCTGGATGGGGTGCGCCGCTGCCATCTCGGGCACGGATTTCTTTGAAACCACCGCCACGCTTACCCTGCCCACCCTCGCCATCGCGGGGGCCAATGACGGCTCCACCCCGCCCGATCTTCTGCGCGAAACCGCCGCCCTCATCCGGGGCCACCGCTTTGCCCTGATGCGCGGCACAGGCCATATCCCCCCCGTCGAGAAACCCGCCGAATACGCGGCCCTCATCTCCCAATTCCTCACGGATATCGCCCATGTCTGAAGGTCAGCCTGACATCCTCCTTATCCACGGCGCAGCGCATGGCGCATGGTGCTGGCACCGCGTCATCCCGGCCCTTGCCGCTCTGGGCCACCACGCCCGCGCCATCGACCTGCCCTCGCATGGCGATGACACCACCGATCCGGCTGAGGTCACGCTCGACAGCTACGCCCAAGCCATCCTGAACGCGACCCGCGGCCCCACCCTCCTTGTCGGACACTCCATGGGCGGCTTTCCCATCACCGCCGCCGCCCAGCTTGCCCCCGAACGTTTCACCGCGCTGATCTACCTCTGCGCCTATCTGCCTCTCCCCGGCGTCACCTTGGCCGAAATGCGCCGCGCAGGTCCGCGACAACCCCTCGCCGGGGCCTTCCGGATCGACGCCGCCCGCGCCACCTTTTCCTTCGACCCAGACCAGTCGCCCGCCCTTTTCTACCACGACTGCCCGGCTGATGACGTGGCCCTCGCCCGCCGCCGCCTTTGCGCGCAAGCGATCCGCCCGCAGGAAACCCCCATCCCAGATACCTCACGCGCCGAGGCACTACCCCGCCACTACATCCTCTGCACCGACGACCGCGCGATCCCGCCGGAATATCAGGCCACCATGGCCGCCCGCCTGCCCCCCGGCCATATCCACGATCTCGCCACCTCCCACTCCCCCTTCTTCGCGGCCCCCGAAGCACTGGCCCAAAAGATCCACGCCATCGCGCAACTACCCCTGTCAAGCGCGCCTGACAGGCGCTAGCGTCGCGCCATGCGCCCGACCCACGGGCCGGGAACCTGCATGTCCGACCGCCGCGAAAAGCTCGCCCTGACCTTCATCCTGCTGACGATCACCATCGATGCCATCGGCATCGGCCTGATCTTCCCGGTCATGCCCGACCTGATCGAAAGCGTCACCGGCGGCAGCCTGTCACAGGCCGCGCTCTGGGGCGGGCTTCTGTCCACCTCCTATGCCGTGATGCAATTCCTGTTCGGCCCGATCATCGGCTCGCTCTCCGATCGCTTCGGCAGGCGGCCGATCCTGCTGATCTCGCTCTTTGTCATGTCGCTGGATTACCTCGTGATGGCCATGGCGCCCACGATCTGGCTGCTTTTGGCAGCCCGCGTTGTGGCGGGGATCACGGCTGCCACCTATTCCACCGCCACCGCCTTCATCGCCGACATCACGCCCCCCGAAAAACGCGGTGCGCGCTTTGGCCTGATCGGGGCCTGTTTCGGTGTGGGCTTCGTGGCGGGCCCGCTGATCGGGGGGCTCCTGGCCTCGATTGATCTGCACGCGCCCTTCTATGCCGCCGCCGCGCTGGCGCTGGCCAATATGATCTTCGGCTACTTCGTCCTGCCCGAAACGGTGACCGATGCCACCCGCCGCCCCTTCCGCCTTGCCCGCGCCAACCCGCTGGGCGCGCTGCGCGCGGTGTCGAAACTCCCCGGCGTAAAGCGGGTGCTGACCTGCTTCCTGATCCTCGGCATCGCGATGAACGTCTACCCGGCGATCTGGGCCTATTACGGGCAGGCCCGCTTCGGCTGGGACAGCACGATGGTGGGCCTCTCCCTCGCGCTTTACGGCATCAGCTTCGCCGTGGGACAGGCGGTTCTCGTCGGCCCCCTGATCCGCCGCTTCGGCGAACACCGCGCCGCGCATTATGGCATGTGGGTGGACATCACCACGCTGGCCGCGCTGGGTCTTGTCACCCAAGGGGCGCATGCCCTCATCATCACCCCCATCACCGCGCTGGGGGGCGTCGTCACCCCCGCGCTTCAGGCACTGGCAAGCCGCGCTGCACCCGCCGATTCGCAGGGCGAATTGCAGGGCGTCCTCGCTTCGCTCAACGCCATCGCGATGATCACCTCGCCGCTCTTGATGACCGCCACCTTCTCGGCCTTCACCGCGCCCTCGGCCCCGGTCTTTTCCCCCGGAGCACCCTTCCTGCTGGCCTCGGTCTTGATGGTTGTCTGCCTTGCGCTTCATGTGACAGGCAAAACCAAGGCCTGAATCCGTCGCCCACAGGTCGCAAACGGCCACGACCTTCCGCCTTCCCCCCTTCATCTTGGCAAAAATACCCTGCGGGGGTCAGCCATCGGTTCGCCATCGGTTCAAGGACCGATGGCTGACGGGGTGCAAAACCCCCGGTCCGACGTAAGCCACAGGCGGGAGGCAACCATGAAGCTCAAGGATCTGGAAATTTTCGTCGTCGCGCCGCCCTTCCCGGGCTGGGGCGGGCGCTACTGGATTTTCCCGAAACTCACCACCGACAACGGCATTGTGGGATACGGCGAATGTTACGCCTCCACCGTCGGCCCCAAGGCGATGAAGGCGGTGATCGAGGATGTCTTTGAGCGGCACATGCAGGGCGAAAACCCCGAAAACATCGAACTGATGTTCCGCCGCGCCTATTCCGCAGGCTTCACCCAGCGCCCCGATCCCACGGTCATGGGGGCCTTCTCGGGGCTTGAGATCGCCTGCTGGGATATCCTTGGCAAGGCGCGCAACCGCCCCGTCCACGCCCTGCTGGGCGGCAAGATGAATGACCGCATCCGCAGCTACACCTATCTCTACCCCGAACCCGGCAACGAAAGCGCCGAATTCTGGGTGGACCCGGATGCCGCGGCCGAGGCCGCGCTGCGCTTTGTGAACATGGGCTTCACGGCGGTGAAATTCGATCCCGCCGGTCCCTACACCATCCGCGGTGGCCATGAGCCCGCCATGTCCGACATCACCCGCTCCGTCGCCTTCTGCAAGGCGATCCGCGAAGCCGTAGGCGACCGCGCCGATCTTCTGTTCGGCACCCATGGCCAGTTCACCACCCCCGGTGCCATCCGCATGGGGCGGGAATTGGAACCCTACAACCCGCTCTGGTACGAAGAACCGATTCCGCCGGACAACCTGCTCGAATTCGCCGAGGTCGCGAAATCCGTGCGCGTCCCCCTCGCCACCGGCGAACGCCTCACCACCAAGGCTGAATTCGGCACCCTTCTGCGCGCGGGCGGGGTCAAGATCCTGCAACCGGCCCTCGGTCGCGTGGGGGGAATATGGGAGGCAAAGAAGATCGCCGCCATGGCCGAAATCTTCAACGCCGAAATGGCCCCGCATCTCTATGCTGGTCCCGTGGAATGGGCGGCCAATGTGCATTTCGCCGCTTCCATCCCCAACCTGCTGATCGCCGAAACGATCGAGACGGGTGGCGCCTTCCACCTGAAACTGATCAGGAATTCGATCAAATGGGAGGATGGCTATATCATCCCGTCAGATGCCCCTGGTCTGGGGATCGACTTTGACGAAGACGTCGCCCGCGCCCATCCTTTCACCGGCACCGGCCTGCACCTGCAGATGCAAGAGGCCCCCTGCGACTATCGCCACGGCAACCGGTTCGAGGGCGGAGCCCCCAGCACCCTGCCGCACAAGACCTGATGGCGCACGGGGGGCCACAAGCCCCCCGCAAACTCACAGCGTCTTGATGAACAGGATCCACTCCCGCGCATCCACCGCCCAGTCGCCCTTCACCACAGGGCGGCGGGCCACCTCACGATATCCCTTCGCCGCATAGAGCCGCAGCGCCTCAAGATGCGTGTCGGCGGCGATCAGGCTGATCGCCCCCCGCCCCAGCCCCCGCGCTACCCCTTCGGCATGGGCCAGCAGCGCGGAACCGCAGCCCTGCCCCCGGAACCCGTCATACGTCGCCAGCACGTTCAGATACCATGATCCCGGTGCCAAAGCCTCCAACTCCAGCAGCGGCACAAAGATCGCAGGCGTCTCCGGGTCAATCGGCGCAGGCTCATCCTCGGCCGGATAGCCCAGCAGACAGGCCGCCACCTGCCCCTCCACCTCGGCCAGCCAGGCATTGCCGTAGGAAAAACTCCCGCTCTCCCGCGCCGCACGCTCCCGGCCATAAGCCCAGGGATCCCCTCCCGGCCCCACCGATTTCTTCCAGAAATGAAGCGGCAGATCATCCGCCGCCATATTGATGAACCGCACCAGATGTGCGGCATCCGCCGCCGTCGCGCCCCGGATCAACATGCTCGCCCTTCCCCGCCCAGACCTGCCTTTTCCCTGACCGATCCGCCCGCATCAGGCAAGCCCCCAAGGCCATTCCGGCTTGCCAGCCCCGGGCTCGCCCCCTACCACTATGCCAAAGACAGTTGGAGCGACTCCCATGGCCGACACCGTTTTCCGCTTTCCCGCCCCCGGCCCTGATCCGATGGTGACCGATCTCGACGGCTGGACCAAGATCGACGGCAACCCCACGATGAAGACCTGGGTGCAGCACACCTCTGCCGACGGCAGCGTGATCAGCGGCACCTGGGAGGCGACGACCGGCACATGGCATGCCAGCTACAGCTTTTATGAATTCGTCCACCTGATCGAAGGCCAGATCACCATCACCCCCGATGGTGGCACCCCCGTCACCCTGCACCCCGGCGATGCCTTTGCGGTCGAACCCACGTTCAAGGGCACGTGGAAGATCGAAAAACCCGTCCGCAAACACTTCTGCATCAAGCTGAAATGACAGCAGGGGCGGCCTGTTCAGGGATTGGTGGCTTTGGCAGCTGTCGACGGGACAGAAAACCAATCTCGAAAACAGGGTGAACCGCACCTCGGCGCCGCGATCTAATCGCCCTTTCCGCCTGCCGCCATCACGCCCGAACGGACTATCGGGCGCCGGCGAAACCTGAAAGCCGGGCGATCCGCGCCTCACATCGCGGCGCGCCTTTCCCTCAATCGGACGGCAAGCCTCGAACCCTAGTCCAGACCAAAGGCCAGCATCTTCTCCAGCCCCTCGGTCAGGAACTCCCCGGCATCCGGCTGGCCAAGCAGATAGCGGCTGACCAGCCCCTCATGCTGCTGCCGGGCCAGGGCTTTTGTTTCCTCCCACTCCTCGGGGCCAGAATCGCCGCGACCGATTCAGAAAAGGGCGACCAGCGCGTCCTTCTGTTCGTCATTCATGCTCTCGATGGCCTGCGAGATTTCATCCCGGCTCAGATCGCCCTTCACCTCCTGCAAGCTCTCAGCCACCGCGTCATCCGTGGCGTTACCGCCAAGGTCAGGGACATCGGTCCCTTCCTTTGCCGTCACAGCGTTAAGCCGCAGCACAAGTTCCTCGATCTCTGTCACATCAAAGGGAAGGGCGGGCATCGGATGCTCCTATTGCGGCGGTGCCGACACGGACCACCAGCTTGCCAAAATTCTCACCCCGCAACAGGCCGATAAAGGCGCGCGGTGCCTGTTCCAGCCCATCCACCATATCTTCACGATAAACGATATCCCCCGCGGCCAGCCACGCCGTCATGGCCTTGGCGAAGGTCGGGTAAAGGGGGGCAAAGTCCTGAAAGATGATGAAGCCACGCAGGGTAATCCGTTTGCGCAACACCTGCCACATCACCGAGGACAGGCGATCCGGTCCCTCTGGTGCTGCCGTGACGTTGTATTGCGAAATCAGCCCGCAAACCGGCACCCGCGCACCGGGATTCAACAGCGGCAGGACGGCGTCGAACACCGCGCCCCCTACATTCTCGAAATAGACGTCAATGCCCTTTGGGGCCGCCGCCTTCAGCTTGTCGGCAAAGTCCGCCGACTTGTGGTCAATACAGGCATCAAAGCCCAAGTTGCCCACGGCATGAGCGCATTTCTCAGGACCTCCGGCGATGCCCACCACATGACAGCCCATCAGGCGCGCGATCTGGCCCACCGTCGCGCCGACCGGGCCAGTCGCAGCCGCAACACACACCGTCTCACCCTTCTTGGGCTGGCCGATCTGCGTCAGCCCCGCCCAGGCCGTGAACCCCGGCATCCCCATGATCCCCAGCGCCCAGGACGGGTGATCCGGTTTCGGACCAAGCGGTGTGACCCCTGCGCCATCGGACAACGCGTAATCCTGCCAGCCATTGAAGCAAAGCACCCAGTCGCCGGGATCGAAGCCGGCAAGTTGCGACGTGACGACCAGCGCCACCGTCCCGCCTTCCATCACCGCACCCAGTGCCACCGGCGCTGCATAAGAGGGCGCATCGCTCATCCGTCCGCGCATATAGGGGTCAAGCGACAGGTATTCCGTGCGCAGCAACATCTGGCCCGGCCCCGGCACCGGCATCGCTCCCGTCTCAAGTCTCAGGGTGTCCAGCGTCGGTTCGCCTTTGGGGCGTTCGGCAAGGATGAATCTTCGGTTGACGGTTTCACTTTGGGGCATTGGGCATTTTCCGGGGTATGAGGGCGTCAGGTCAGGAAGAATCGCATGTCACGCCGGCCTTGCAATCACCGGTTTGCGCCACATGATCGCAGCCCGGTGGTTTTCAACCGTCCGCTGGCTGATTCCCAGCTTGGCGGCGATGGTATTGCCGGGGTATCCGGCCACCACCATCATCAGAGCCTCGCGCTTGCGATGCGTCAGGCTCCGCCCGATTACTTCAGAACCGGTCGGCGCGCGCTGCCACAGATCAGCGGCCCTCCTCGTTTCGGCTGGCGCGCGGCGGGCAGGTAGGCCCCCCGCCACCGCCCCCCGCCATCTCTGGCGCAACCCTCGCCTGCGACACGGTTTTGGCCCCTTCCGCGTGGCCTCACCCCGCCGGGCTGTGGCGGCGACAAGCCGGTCACAGATGCCCTGCGGTTATGCATCCGGACAGCATGATCCGGATCAGCGTCGCAACAAGGCGGGGCCGCATCGGCAAAGGGCTTTCCGATCGCCTTTCCCCATCACTGATGCAGGTCAAGGCAAGGGTCACCCGGGCCATGCGATGGTGTCTGGCGCATTCCCTGTCCCGCTCTGCCGAAAGCACCCATGGCCGATCCTGCCTCCTCCCCTCCTTTCGGCCTGACCCAGGCCGAAGCCACCGCACGCCTTGCAGCCGAAGGCCCGAACGAGTTGCCAAAGGCCCGGCGACGGTCGCCCCTGCGGATCATCTTCGATGTGCTGCGCGAGCCGATGCTGGCGCTGCTCCTTGCCGGGGGCATCGTCTACCTGCTTCTGGGCAACCGGGAAGAGGCACTGATCTTGCTGGCCTTCGCTTGTCTGTCGGTCGGGATCACCGCGGTGCAAGAGGCCCGGACAGAACGGGTGCTGGAAGCCCTGCGCGACCTGACCAGTCCGCGCGCGCTGGTCATCCGCGACGGCCAACGCCAGCGGATAGCCGGCCGCGATGTGGCACGCGGTGATGTAATCGTGCTGGCCGAAGGGGACCGTGTTTCCGCCGATGCCGCCCTGATCACGGCACAGGACCTGTCGGCCGATGAATCCTTGCTGACAGGCGAGGCCGTCCCGGTGCGCAAACGCGCGGGCGCGGCGACAGAGGCCCGACCGGGCGGCGAAGATCAACCGATGGTCTATTCCGGCAGCCTGATCGTGCGGGGCACAGGGATGGCTTGCGTCACCGCCACCGGCAAAGACAGCGAGATCGGCCGGATCGGCACGTCGCTGGGCCAACTGGAAACCGAAACCCCCCACCTGCAACGCCAGATGCGCAGGCTGGTCATCATCTTCGCCGCCGTGGGTCTGGCCGTCAGCGTGGCGGTGGTGGTGCTCTATGGGGTCTTGCGGGACGGCTGGCTGGATGGCGTGCTGGCCGGGATTGCCGTCGGCATGTCGATGCTGCCCGAGGAATTTCCGATGGTGCTGGCCGTGTTCATGGCGATGGGGGCGTGGCGCATCTCAAAGGCAAGGGTGCTGACGCGCCGCGCATCGGCCATTGAAACGCTGGGCGCGGCCTCCGTCCTTTGCACCGACAAGACCGGGACCCTGACCGAAAACCGCATGGGCATTGCCGAATTGCGCCTGCCCGATGGCACGGCAGCCAAGGCAGGCACGGTCTTGCCGGACGCTTTCCGCGAACTTGCGGCGGCGGGGGTGATGGCTTCGGCCCCCGAACCCTTCGACCCGATGGAAAAGGCCTTTCACGCGCTGGCCAAGGCCGACCTGCGCGACGGAGAAACCCCGCCCGGCGCCGGGCGGCATCTGGTGCGCAGCTACCCCCTGTCGCCTGCGCTGCTGGCAATGTCGCAAGCGTGGAAGGCGGGCAATGGCTGGCAGATCGCCGCCAAGGGCGCACCCGAAGCGATGATGGTCCTCTGCCGCCTCGACGATTCGACGCGCGCCACGCTCACGGCGCAGGTCGATCAGATGGCCAGCGCGGGCCTGCGCGTGCTGGGCGTTGCCGAGGCCGCAGAACAAGGCACCCTGCCCGATGACCCCCGCGATTTCCGCTTTCGGTTTCTGGGCCTTGTGGGCCTGGCCGATCCCCTCCGCGCCTCAGTTCCCGCTGCCGTGGCCCAGTGCCGCAGCGCCGGGATCCGGGTCATCATGATCACCGGCGACTACCCCGCCACCGCACAGGCCATCGCAGCCGAGACGGGGTTGCAGGGGGACCGGGTCGTGACCGGGCCGGACCTTGCCACCATGACAGATGGCGAACTGGCTATGGCGGTCAAGGACGTCACAATCTTCGCCCGCATCATGCCCGAACAGAAACTGCGCATCGTCGCCGCGCTGAAGGCCGCCGGCGCCGTGGTCGCGATGACCGGGGATGGCGTGAACGACGCCCCTTCGCTCAAGGCCGCCCATATCGGCATCGCCATGGGCGGTCGCGGAACCGATGTCGCGCGCGAAGCCGCCTCCATCGTGCTTCTGGACGATGATTTCGGCTCCATCGTCACCACAGTCCGCCTTGGCCGTCGCATCTACGACAACCTGCGCAAGGCGATGAGCTTCATCCTCGCTGTTCACGTCCCCATCGCCGGACTGGCGTTGATGCCCCTGCTCTTCGGCATGCCGCTGCTCTTCGGCCCCATGCACATCGCCTTTCTTGAAATGGTGATCGACCCGGTCTGCTCCCTCGCCTTTGAGGCCGAGTCCGAAGAAGAGGGCATCATGTCCCGCCCCCCGCGCCCGCCAGCCGAGCCGCTCTTTTCCGGCCCCACTGTCCTGTGGAGCCTTGTGCAAGGCGCGCTGGTGCTGGCCGTGACAGCAACGATCTTTGCCCTCGCCCCTGGCTACGGGATGTCAACCGATCAGGTGCGCGGGATGACCTTTGCCGCCCTCATCTTCGCCATCGTTTCCCTCATTCTGGTGGACAGGTCGCGCTCGTCATCCGTGTTCACGGCGATCACCCGCCCGAACCGGGCACTGGCCGTGGTGCTGGCCATCGTGGCCGCCCTGCTGGCCGTGACCCTGTTCTGGCCCACCGCCCGTGACATCTTCGGCTTTGCCGCTCTCGAACCGGTGCATCTGGCCGTACCGCCGCTGGCAGGCCTGTCCGTCCTTGTCGCACTGGAACTGCTCAAGCCGATCTGGCGCTGGGCAGTACAACGCAACATGTCGGCAGCCCTGGCCCTTAGGTCCGAAATACACGCGGCCCGCTGATCTGGGGCAGCACACCCGTCGCGGAACCCGCGCATCCTGTTCCAGCATCGCCAAGGGCCACCCGGCCCGGACGCGATCCGCGCCAAGCCGTCATGGCCACCCAAACCCTTTTCAGAAGTGATTTCACCATGCCGATACGGTCCGTCCTGCTGTTTTCAACCCTCTGTCTTTCCTTGTCCGGCTGCCTCGCCAGCGACGCCGAACGCGGCCTTGCCGGGGCCGCCGGTGGTGTGGTGATCGGTGGCGCCACAGGGGGAAGTCCGTTGACCGGTGCCGTGGTCGGCGGTGCGGCCGGATATTTCTGCCGTGACCTGAACGTCCCGGGCTGCCGCAACAACTGATCCCACCCCTGACCCGAAAGGATGCCGCCATGAAGGGCTATCTCGCCAATATCGAAACGCTGACCGAAAAGAACACGGCCTTCCGGCAGGTGCTCTATACCGGGCACAACCTGCAACTGGTGCTCATGGCACTGACCCCCGGTCAGGACATCGGCATGGAAACCCATGCAACGCATGACCAGTTCTTCCGCATCGAAAAGGGCCATGGCGAGGTCGTAATCGACGGGCTTCGCCACAAGATCAAGGGCGGCGACGGCCTGATCATTCCCGCCGGGGCGAAGCACAATCTGATCAACACCGGTGACAAACCCCTGCGGCTCTACACGATCTACGGCCCACCCAACCATGTCGACAAACTGGTTGAAAAAACCAAGGCCGAGGCCGAAACCTCAAGCGAAGTCTTCGACGGCGTCACCAGCGAATAGCGGCCCAGTCTCTTTCCCCACCATCGAAGGATGCCCCCAATGCCGGGCGACATGTGCGCCCCATCGCCCATGACCTGCGTGGCCACAAAACGGCCGCGCCCTGCTCTTCCTCTCCTCACAAAGATGCTTCACAGTTTGTTTACAGAGTGCTGGTCGCTTCCTATCAGGATGGCTCATCCAGTTTTCCAAACACCTGTCGGAGCGCCGCGTGTCAAAGATCTACCGAGACTCTTTCCGTTTCTTTCTGGCTTCACTTCCTGCCTTGATCCTGTTTGGCGCCATGATCGAAATAGCTTTCTGGTTGACCGGCTCGACGAATGAGACAGTGGCATCGGGCACTACGTTGCTCATCGCCTATTTCTTTCATCGCCATTTCCTCTTCGGCGAGCAGCTGGGGCTGAAGAACAACAAAACAGCAGAGGGCTCACCGCCGCAGAAATTCGGGCTGTTCCTGCTGGTCGCTGCTGGTTTGCTCGTCCTGACAATCGTTCTTGCGGCAATCGCAGGTGCCTTCAGCTTCCCACCGCTCATCTTTCTGGTGGTCGTGCTTTCGATTTATCTTGTGATCCTAAGCCTGTTCGGAACTGCGCTTCCCGCAACCGTTGCGCGCGACGGAACCTACAAGCTTTCACAAGGCACCGGCGCATTTTTTCAGACCATATGGCGTCTCTTGCTCGGGCCGGGACTGGTCGGCATGATTCTGTTCGTCCTCGCAATCCTAAGCTCATTCGCCTTTGACCGCTCGGGCCTGTCCGACATTGCCCTAGCGAACTTGACGCTGAATACCGTCTATCGCACCCTTAGTTTTCTCACGACGATCTTCGCCGTTGCGGTTCTTTGCGACATGTATCGAAGAACGCGGCCAGAACCCTTCCGACCCGACGCTGCAGAATAGCGGTACGGCGAAACGCTGAACCGGCGCGAAGAAACGCTCCCGATTGATGTATACCAACCGTTTGCCGCGCCACTGGCGATCCCGGGAGGACACTACACAATCTCGCAAAATCAATGGCTTGTGCCGGATTTCTCCAACTCTTTGCCCCATACGATATCAATGAGTTACGGCGGGCGCTTCCAACTTTGAATAGAGGCCTTTTACTCCGATCAAGAGCTTGGTGGGACAGCGGGTTGCCCGTTTGACAGCCCACGGACAAATCGGGATCATTAAGTGAAAGGGGAGCGGAGGGCGCACCTGCTTTGGGATTCTTTCTATGACACTCAGCTACGCTGATATAGCGTCGACGGTTGCCATCGGCCTCAGTTTGCTCGCGCTCTACCAGGTTGGATCACACCGGACTCGAGACATGTCAGTGCAGGCTCGAAAAGATAAAGTGCGGATCCTGACAGGACTCGCCGGCGCAGAGGAGCGTATCACCGATGCTGATCAGCAGTGGAAGGCTGTGCTTGCGGCGAGAGGGATGTTTCAGAGCGGCGCCATGGTGCAAAAGCAGCAAGCGGCCGAAGAGCTTCGAACGCGAGCCAAGCAGCTCTTCAAGGAAGCGGAAGGTTTGAAGGTTCCTACCGTGCCGTTCATATCGAGCTTCTTGATCGATCAGTGCGCCACCCGAGTAGGAACGTGCCTCCTGAAATGGGAGTTGCTATCAGCGGACATCGACGCTTTGGCGGCTGGGGCCAAGGAAAACCGCGCACTGTTGAACCGCAAGTGACCTGCTCAGCTGATCGGATCGATGGGGAGCATGTCCGGCACCTCCACCTGACGCTGCTGTAGCCATTCCCGAAGCTCGCCCCACACATCTTGCGGTCCTAACGATCGGTGGGGATGCGCGCGCAGGGGTGGCGGCGCTTCAGCTGGTATGTCTGGCACAAGGGAGGGGCCCACCCGGCCCGGCGACTGGAACGGACGGCTGGTGCCCTCGCACGGGTCATCTTCCACTTTGGCCTCCAGCCCCACAAACCCAACAAGACGGCCGAGAGCAAGCACGTGGGCGAAACGCTTGGCGGCGGCGGGTTGCACGGGACCGACGGCACGGTCCAAAGCACGACCGGCTTCGGCAACGCAATCCAGAGCCACCGCATCCCCGATTCCGTGCTCCGGATCATGCGTCACAAGGGCCGTATGGGCGCCGCCAGATCGCCCCGACTGTATTTCCCGTGGCGCTGGTCGGCGCGGTGCTGGAGACCTTCACCGCTTCCGGCGACCTGGTCTTCAAACTCCTCTACGGCTTCGGCGCCCAACTGATCGCCGCAGAACGCACAGGGTGGCGCTGCAGCGCAGTGGAACTGGACCCGGTCTATTGCGACGTCGCGGTACGACGGAGGGAGGTTGCGACGGCGAAGGTCGCAACGAAATCTTCTTGACATATGCACTAGGTGACAGAACCTACTGTAATTGTAGTGTTTTGCCCCGAGGACTTGATGTCAAAGACGATTCTGATAGGCGGCGGCATGGCACTGCTCGCTATGGTTGTGGCCGTAGCATCAATGTTGCTCTTCGCCAAAGTGCAACCGACCGAGGCCGAGGTGCGCACCGCGGTCGAATTGGCGCTTCCTGACGGGGCAGCAGTCGATCAGATGACATTCGCTGTATTTTCGGATGATCGGTCAAAGGGCCGCGTCAGCGTGAAGGGAAGCTACAGTTTCAATCACGACATCTATTCGCTCCCGACGCCCCCGGCTGAATTGATGCGGTCACTTGCATCCGCTCAGATTTTCGACACTGACGTTGCCCGGTGGTGGTCTGAAAACTCCAGCTTCTACCCCCAGTTCAAGGGCAAACTGGGCGAGTTTCGAAGGATCTATACCAGAGGCGAAAGCTTGGAGTTTGCAGGCGAGCTGCCCTATCTGGCCGTAGTCGATGGCACCAAGGTGGACAGCTCCAGTCTCGGCTACACAAAGCGCGATGGAACACTTGAACCCGAGTTCGGCTATGCCGTTGACGCCGAACAGATTTCGGCGCTGACCGCCACAATCGTTGAGTGGCGGGACAGACGCCGTGATGAAGCGGAGGCAGCGGCAGCTGCTAGAGCTGCGGAAGCAGAGGCTGCAGCAGCTGCGGCGGCGAAAGCAGCAGAGGCTGAGGCCGCTGCGCGTGCCAGAGCAGCTGAGATCGAGGCCGAGGCAGCAATCAAGGCGGCCGCAGCGGAAGCAGCTGCTGAGGCTGCGGCCGAGGCTGCAGCCGCGAAAGCTCTCGCTGAGGCTGTTACAGATGCAAAAGCTACGCCGTGTGTTCGTGTGAACACCGACAAGCTTGGCTGCATAACCGTCGTTTTTGGGCATAACACCAAATATGACCGAGCTGCCCGCTACGATGCGGCGACGGCTGGAACGGCAGCGAAAGCTTACTGTCTCAACCACGACGGTGGCGATGCTGTGCAGGTAACCCACCTCGGGGGAAACCAATACCGCTTTACAGGACCGGACGGGTTGGTGGCACAGTTTTTTGACTTACCCGTAGGTGAATCATATGGCGGTGTTACCTGCGGAGGTTAGCTGCTCAGT
>CALRMS020000026.1:0-57626 GCA_943369275.1 Rhodobacter maris
GCCTGCGGCCACAACATCCGTAAGATCCTGGCCCACCTCCGGGCTTGGCTTGCCTGCATTATCGCCATGCTATGGGCCGCCGAAACCACGATAAACCGCCACTATCTGATCGCTGATGCAGCGTGAAAGAATTGTTCAGGGTGAACTCAGTAAGCCCGCTAAACTATATTCTAGGGAGAATTGTGCATTAGGTATTGTGAATAAAAGCGAACGGCTGTCAGGTCCCGCCCGGCAAGCGCTGTACTTTGTCCGCTAAGGTTTTGGTTAATGTGGTGGACTGCATCATCTGCAAGATAGATTAGACCACCAAGCACCTCGGTCTTGCATAATCCCAAAGCAAAGTCAGGCGCCAAGGTTGTCCAAAGCTCGACATCGCCATGCACAAGGTTGGTGTTGCCATCATTTGTAAGTCTCAACACAGGATTGCTTGTAACGACAAAGCGTCCAAATTGACCTCGTGGAATTGCAAAAACTACACTCATGGATTGTATCGCATCTAATGCAGAACCATACTCTTTCATTCTTACTTGTGCCCTAGAGCTACGGGCTATCTCCATTAGACGTCCGGAGCTTTCATCAGAGAAGAAATAACTTGCGGCATCTTCCCCAAACATGGAGGCAGCCTTTTCGCGCATAGATGGGAATTGTTCTTGGACGAATTCACGCAAATCCGAGTCTGTCAGGCCTGCAGCTTCGGGTGTTCTACGGGCGTGATGATACAAGAATAATCGTAGAAAATTCGCTGTTGTAGGCGCAAGATCGACGCGACCAGATTTTTGTATTGCGCTTCGAACCTCTGCTACAACGCCGCTGATTTTGTCGTCTAGTGTAGCCGAGTAAAAGCGCTCCAGCGACGCATCACGCGTACCGTCAAGTCGCTTGAATGAATTCAAATGGCGTTTGCAGAAGATGGTTTCAATGTTGCGCTGCTCAGCAGTGGGATGCTTTCTGTGCGCCGAGACGTAGTGAGTTGTTTCACCTGCAAAGCAGAAATTCCGAAGAATCGCCTTCGGGACAAAATGGTGTCTGGCCATTCAAAACAACCTCACCCACTCTCTAAGCACGCATCCCGGTTCCTCTTCCCTGAGCCGCCGCTCATGGATCACCCGCCATTCCCCCTCATCAAAGGCCGGGAAAAATGCATCCGCGTCGGGGATGGTGAGGTCCACTTCCGTCACCAGCAGCCGGTGCGCGAGCGGCAGCAGGGCGCGGTAGATGGCGCTGCCGCCGATGCCGTAGAGGCGGGTGTGGCCGGCCTCGAGCGCGAGGGCGATGGCGGCTTCGGGCGTGGGGGCGGTGGTCTCCCACACGGAGGGGTCGGAGGTCACCACGATGTTGAGGCGGTTCTTGAGCGGGCGGAAAGGCAGGCTTTCCCATGTGCGCCGCCCCATGATCAGCGCGCCGCCGGTGGTTTCCCGCTGAAACGCGGCGAGGTCTTCGGGCGCGTGCCAGGGGATGGTGTTTCCCTTGCCGATGGCCCCGTTTCGGGCGCGGGCGACGATGAGGGTCAGCATCAGACGTCCCCCGTCATACGGCCACCGGGGCCTTGATGGCGGGATGGGGGTCGTAGCCCGTAATCTCAAAATCCTCGAACTTGAAATCGAAGATCGAGGGGACGGCGCGCGTGATGCGCAGTTGCGGCAGCGGGCGGGGGTCGCGGGCGAGTTGGGTGGCGACCTGATCCATGTGGTTGGAATAGATATGCGCGTCGCCGATGGAATGGACGAAATCGCCCGGCTCATACCCCGTGACATGGGCGAGCATGACCGCCAGAAGCGCGTAGGAGGCAATGTTGAACGGCACGCCAAGGAACATGTCGGCGCTGCGCTGATACAGCTGCAGGTGCAGCTTGCCGCCCAGAATGCGGACCTGCCACATCGTATGGCAGGGCGGCAGCGCCATCTGCGGCACATCGGGCGGGTTCCAGGCCGACACGATCAGGCGGCGGGAATCCGGCGACTTGCGGATCATGTCGATCAGCGTCTGAATCTGGTCCACACCCCCGAAATCGCGCCACTGGTGGCCATAGACGGGGCCGAGATCGCCGTTGGCATCGGCCCATTCATCCCAGATGCTGACGCCGTTTTCCTTGAGGTAGCGGATGTTGGTATCGCCCTGCAGGAACCACAGCAGTTCGTGGATGATGGACTTGATATGCAGCTTCTTGGTGGTGACCAGCGGGAAGCCGTCGGCCAAAGGGTAGCGGCATTGCAGGCCGAAATGGCTGATGGTGCCGGTACCCGTGCGGTCGGTCGAGGGGGTGCCTTGGGCAAGGACGGTACGGAGCGCGTCGTGATATTGCTGCATGGGCCTGCCGATGGGTGTGGGATGAGTCGCGCCCCACTATATCTTGCGGTGGCGCCGGGTGCGACGGGCTGTGTAAGGTGGCGGCAGGAAATCAAAGGGGGATGCGATGGGCATTCGGTATCTGCATACGATGGTGAGGGTTCTGGATCTGGAGGCGTCGATCGCCTTCTACAAGCTGTTGGGGCTGGAAGAGACGCGGCGCTATGACAATGAAGGCGGGCGGTTCACGCTGGTCTTCCTGGCCCCGCCCGGTCAGCCGGACTGCCCGGTGGAGTTGACCTATAACTGGGATGGCGATGACGGTCTGCCGAGCGACAGCCGCCATTTCGGGCATCTGGCCTATGAGGTGGATGACATCCACGCCACCTGCGCGCATCTGGCCGCGAACGGTGTGGTGATCAACCGCCCTCCGCGGGATGGGCGAATGGCCTTTGTGCGCAGCCCGGACAACATCTCGATCGAGTTGTTGCAGAAGGGCGGTGCCTTGGAGCCGGTGGAGCCGTGGAAGAGCATGGCCAGCATCGGGCATTGGTGAGCGGAGGCGGGGGGACAAAGATCCCCCCGCCCCCCTTTTCGCACACTCAGACCGGGCGCGCGGCGGATCGCGGGGATTTGGGTATTTGGGCCAAGGTGAAACGGCAGCTCAGAAGGACCAGCGGGTGAGCGTGTCGGGGCCGAGGGTGGTGGCTTCAATCAGCTTTGGTCGCGGGGCGTTGGACAGCGCTCTCAGGCCGAGGGGGCCGAGGACAGGGATGCCGTCGCCGCCGATCAGGCAGCCGGCCTGAAACAGGGCAAGTTCATCGACAAGATTTGCACGGATCAGGGCGGCAGCGAATTGGCCCCCGGCTTCGATCAGGATGCGGGTGAGCCCCTCTGCCGCCAAAAGACGGAAGGTGGCGGGAAGGTCGAGATGGGGGCCACTGGTCGGTGTGGCGATCAGACGGGCACTGGTCTGATCCCATCCCTTCGCTGTGGCATCGGGGCCGTGCAGCACCCAGACGGGGTGCAGGGCGGCGGTCTGGCCGAGGCGGGACGCGGCGGGAACGCGCAGGCGGGTGTCCGTGAGGATGCGGAGGGGCTGATGGGTGGCCCCGATATCGCGGGCGGTCAGGTCGGGATCATCGGCCAGCGCGGTGGCAGAGGTGGTCAGCACTGCATCGTGGCTAAGGCGCATCTGGTGGACGGCACGGCGCGCGGCGGGGCCGGTGATCCAGCGGCTTTCGCCCGACGCCGTGGCGATGCGACCGTCCAACGTGGTGGCCAGTTTCAGGGTGACAAAGGGCAGGCCTTCGGTGATGCGTTTGAGAAAGCCTGCCTGCAAGGCGCGGGCGCGGGGTTCCAGCACGCCTTCCGTCACGACAAGGCCTGCGGCGCGCAGGATGGCATGGCCCCGGCCCGACACGCGGGGATCGGGATCGGTTTGCGCGGTCACCACACGGGCGACTTTGGCCGCGACCAGCGCCTCGGCGCAGGGGGAGGTGCGGCCGTGATGGGCGCAGGGTTCCAGCGTGACATAGGCGGTGGCGCCTTCGGCCTGCGGGCCCGCCTGCGCCAGCGCCACGCGTTCGGCATGGGGGCGGCCACCCGGCTGTGTCCAGCCACGGCCGATGATCCGGCCCGCCTTGACGATCACGCAGCCCACGGCCGGGTTGGGCCACGTGCGCCCAAGCCCCCGCGCGGCAAGCGCGAGGGCGTGGGACATATGAACCTCGTCTTCGGTCACATGCGGCCCGTCACTCTTCCGGGCCGCCGCCAGGGCGGAGTTCGCTGACGAACTTGTCGAAATCATCCGCTGCCTGGAAGTTCTTGTAGACGCTGGCAAAGCGGACATAGGCCACGGTGTCGATCCGGGCGAGGGATTCCATCACGATCTCGCCGATCACCTTGGACGAAATGTCGGTTTCGCCAAGGGATTCCAGCCGTCGCACGATGCCGGAGATCATCTGGTCGATGCGTTCGGGATCGATGGGCCGCTTCTGCATGGCGATGCGGATGGAGCGCTCCAGCTTGGTCCGATCAAAATCTTCGCGCTTGCCGCTGGATTTGATGACGACCAGATCGCGCAGCTGCACACGTTCATAGGTGGTAAAGCGGCCACCGCAAGCCGGGCAGAAACGCCGCCGCCGGATGGCGACGTGGTCCTCGGCGGGACGGCTGTCCTTTACCTGGGTGTCGATATTGCCGCAGAATGGGCAGCGCATGGGCCCCCTCCTTGCTTGTTGTTGGTTACGCCTGCCTCATGCCGGGGTGTTTCCCCCGGTTCGGCCCAAACTATAGGGGGGGAAGCGAGGTTTCGCCTAGAGGGAACTGCGCGGCCCCATATCCGGGGGGGCCGGGGTGTGGCGGCGGGGACTCAGGTTGGGAAAGCGCGCGAAACGCTTTGTTAAGGTTAGGCGCGCATCCTTAGGCGGCATGATCCGTGGAGCGCCGCCATTCCTGTCGTCAAAATCCGTTTTGTGCTGCGGCTGTTGGCCGAAGATGGCTGGCATCTTGTCGCCACACGGGGAAGCCATCGGCAGTTCGCACATCCTGAAAAGCCGGGGCGTGTGACGGTTGCAGGGAAAGACAGCGATGACTTGGCACCCGGAACGTTCAACTCTATCTTGAAGCAAGCGGGCCTGAAGGGACACTGACATGCGCTATGCCGTTGTGATCGAAAAGGCGGGCAAAGGGTATTCCGGCTATGTTCCGGATTTGCCGGGTTGCGTGGCGGCGGGTGCGACGGTCGAGGCCGTTAAGCAAGGGCTGGCCGAGGCAATCCCGTTTCATTTGGAGGGTCTGGGGAATGACGGGCGACCTCTGGCTGCGCCGCAAAGTATGGTGGGGTGGGTGGAGGTGTGAGAAGCCCGGCGTCGCACAATAATCCTGCAAATCAGGCTTGTTTCAGTTATCGACTAGCGCCGAAACGGGGACGGGGAGCAAGCAGATCAGGACTGGACCTCCAATACAAAGCTCGCAAGGATCGTGTCAACTTCCTCAAGTGCATCGTCTATCTCGTCTGACCAATTAGAGAGTTCCGAAACAAGGCCCGGAAACGAAAGCTCAAGTTCTGATATCAACTCGCGTTCGGAAGAGGACGGGTTTGTGAAGTCGGACAAGAAGTTATGGGCGGTTTCGATTTGGTTTCTGGCATAATCGATCTTCAGCCTGATTGCTTCCAGCCGAAGCTTGTCTTTCTCGACCACGCGTTCCAACCTTCGAAAGGCGGCCTCTGTCTTGGGCCCGGCATCGAATGTCGAAAATGCGAAATTGATGTCCAAACGTACAGAGCGCATCTGGAGGGGAAGATTTGCAACTTTTTCGCAGGTGCGTTGGACGGATCGTGCAAGCTTGACGAGGGGATGGCTGGACAAAGCGGACACTCACTAAGCGGTCGAGGTGGTTTAACAAAAAAGGCGCCCCGCAGGGCGCCTTTCAATCACTGATCAAGGAAGCTCCGCAGCTTCCGGCTCCTCGACGGATGCTTCAGCTTCCGCAGCGCCTTGGCTTCGATCTGGCGGATACGTTCGCGGGTGACGCTGAACTGCTGGCCGACTTCTTCCAGCGTGTGATCCGTGTTCATCCCGATGCCAAAGCGCATGCGCAGCACACGTTCTTCGCGGGGGGTGAGGCTGGCCAGAACGCGGGTCGTGGTTTCCTTAAGGTTTTCCTGAATGGCGCTGTCCAAGGGCAGGATCGCATTCTTGTCTTCGATGAAATCGCCAAGCTGGCTGTCTTCCTCATCCCCGATGGGGGTTTCCAGCGAAATCGGTTCCTTGGCGATCTTCATCACCTTGCGGACCTTTTCCAGCGGCATTTGCAGCTTTTCGGCCAGTTCTTCCGGCGTCGGTTCGCGGCCGATTTCGTGCAGCATCTGCCGCCCGGTGCGGACCAGCTTGTTGATCGTTTCGATCATGTGCACGGGAATACGGATCGTCCGCGCCTGATCGGCGATGGAGCGGGTGATCGCCTGACGGATCCACCATGTCGCATAGGTGGAGAATTTGTAGCCACGGCGGTATTCGAATTTATCGACCGCCTTCATCAGGCCGATATTGCCTTCCTGGATCAGGTCGAGGAACTGCAGCCCGCGATTGGTGTATTTCTTGGCGATGGAAATCACGAGGCGGAGGTTCGCCTCGACCATTTCCTTCTTGGCCTGACGGGCCTCTTTCTCGCCCTTTTGCACCTGGTTCACGATGCGGCGGAATTCGGAGATGTCGACGCCGATATACTGGCCCACTTGCGCCATTTCGGCGCGCAGTTCTTCGACCTTGTCGCGCGACTTGTCCATCAGCGCCTGCCAGCCACGGCCTGCCTTGGCGGCCATGCGGTCCAGCCAGGTGGGATCAAGCTCGTAGCCCTGATATTCGTCGATGAATTCGCGGCGGTTGATGCGGGCAGCATCGGCCAGCTTAACCATGCCGGAATTGATCGCCATGATCTTGCGGTTGATGCCGTAAAGCTGATCGATCAGCGCTTCGATGCGGTTATTGTGCAGATGCAGCGCGTTGACCAGGGCCACGATCTCGGACCGCAGCTTCTGATAGGCGGCCTCGTCCGATGCCGAATAGCTGGCGGTTTCCGACAGGGTGGCCGACATGCGCAGATCCTGCATTTCGGCCAGCTTGGAATAATCGCGGGCGATGATTTCCAGCGTTTCCAGAACCTTGGGTTTCAGCGCGGCTTCCATCGCGGCCAGCGACATGGCGCTGGCTTCGTCATCCTCGTCGTCTTCTTCGGCGCGCGAGATGGGGTTGCCATCGGCGTCAAGCTCTGGCTCGGCGCTGCCGCCGGCGCGGCGGGGCGCGGCGGCGGACATGTCCACCTCATCCAGCGCCGGGCCGCCTTCCATATCATCCTCGCCATCGAGCGAGCGGCCGAAGGTGGCCTCAAGGTCGATCACGTCGCGCAGGAGGATGTCTTCGTTCAGAAGTTCGTCGCGCCAGATGGTGATGGCTTGAAAGGTCAGCGGGCTTTCGCACAGGCCCGCGATCATCGTGTTGCGCCCGGCCTCGATACGCTTGGCGATGGCAATCTCGCCCTCGCGCGACAACAGCTCGACCGACCCCATCTCGCGCAGATACATGCGGACCGGGTCATCGGTGCGGTCCAGTGTTTCGGTCGTCGCGCCCACAACAGCCACTTCGCGCGAGGTAGAGGAGGTCTCCACCAGTTCGCCGCCGACTTCGCCTTCTTCGGCTTCGTCATCCTCGATGACGTTGATGCCCATTTCCGACAGCATGGACATCACGTCCTCGATCTGTTCGGACGAGACCTGTTCCGGCGGAAGCACGGTGTTGAGCTGTTCGTAGGTGATGTAGCCACGCTCGCGCGCGTCGGCGATCATCTTCTTTACCGCGGCCTGGCTCATATCGAGCGAGACATCGGCTTCCTGCTCTTCGGGCTTCGCGTCGTCAGTGTCTTTGAGTGCCATGTGGTCTCCTCGGGCGCGGGTCGGATGCGAATCGGTTCGCCTGCAACGAATCAATAACGCGAATCACGGTAGGTTAAAGGGTGCGAAGGTGATTCTTTCGTATTCTTTGGGGTTTTCGGGCCTTGGGGTTTCTGCCCGTCAATGCCGGCGCGACGGGCGGTCGAAGCGGATGCTGTCAAAGACCTTCCGCGCCTCTTCAAGTTCCTCCTTGTCCAGCGCGACCCCATTGGGAGAGATCACGGCCTCGCCGATCTTGTCCTGCGGGCCGCGATGCGCGGCGGCGCGGGCCTCGTTCGCCTTGGCGATGCGCCATGTCAGCCCTTCATCGACCACGCCTTCGATATCCTGTTCGGCCTCTTCGATTTCGCGGCGGCGGCCACGTTCGGCCTGCAGGATGAAAAAATCCTGCGCCAAGGCGAATTCGGCGCGTTCGGTATCTGTCGTGTCCAGCAGGGCGGGCGCGTTACGCACATGGGGATGGGACAGCAGCACGTCAAGCGGTGCGGGCGCTGCCCGGGCGATGGCGTCTTTCGGATCGGGCGCGTCGGCATGGGCCAAAAGGAGGTCACGGATCAGCGCATGGCCCTCGCCCGTGCATTCAAGGGTTTCCAGCGCGGATTCAAAGCGCGCGATCAGGCGCGGATGGGTAACGAGAGTCGCCAGAATCACCGCTTCGCGCAGCGCCTCTTCGACCGGGGTGGTGGCGGAGCCCAGCAGCGACTGGCGGGTGGTATGCAAGGGCGAGATCGGCTGGAACGGCACGCGCGCCCCTGCCCTGCCGCCGCCCTGGCCGCGCGGGGTATAGGGGCGGAAGGGTTGGGCGTTCTGGCCGAACAGATCAAGACGCAGGCGTTTGATATCCTCGCCGTAATGGGCGCGGATGGACGGGTCCGCGATGCGCTTCAATGCGGCGCGCAGTGTCTTGTCCAGACTGGCCTTGCGTTCGGGGCTGTCAAAGACTTTCCCTTCCGTCTCGCGCCGCCAGAGCAGGTTGACCATGGGCTGCGCGGCGTCGATCACCTTCTGCATGGCGGGCGCGCCCTGCGCCTTTATCAGATCATCCGGATCCATCCCCTGCGGCAGGATGGCAAAGCGCAGGCCCTTGCCCGCTTCCAAAAGCGGCAGCGCCAGGTCGATCACCCGCAATGCGGCGCGGATACCGGCCGCATCGCCATCCAGCGCGATGATAGGCTCATCATGGATGCGCCACAAAAGGCGAAGCTGATCTTCGGTCACGGCCGTGCCGAGGGGGGCCACGGTCGCACGGAACCCGGCCTCGGACAGGGCGATCACGTCCATATAGCCCTCGGCCACCACCAGTGGCAGGCCCTTGCCCGCCGCTTCCCGCGCGGGGGCCTGATTGTACAGGTTGCGGCCCTTGTCGAAGAGTTCGGTTTCCGGACCGTTAAGGTATTTGGCCTGATCATTGGCCGCCATCGCCCGTCCACCAAGCGAAATCGCCCTGCCGCGCGCATCTCGGATAGGGAAGATGATCCTGTTGCGAAAACGGTCATAGGGACCACGCTTGGACTCTTCCGACTTTGCACAAAGCCCCGCATCCAACAGAAGGTCAGCAGCGATCCCTTTCTGGGTCATTGCATTAAACAGGCCGTGCCAACCATCCGGCGCAAAGCCGATTTCCCAGCGATCCTGCGCCGCAGGGGACATACGGCGCTTTTCCAGATAGGCGCGGGCATCAGAGGCGGCAGAGGTCTTGAGTTGCAGGCGGAACCATTTGACCGCCTCTTCCATCACCTGCGAAAGCAGCGTGCGGCGGTCGGCCTTCTGGGCGGCTTGCGGATCGCGCGCGGGCATCTGCATGCCCGCTTCGCGCGCCAGAACCTCGACCGCTTCCATGAAAGAGAGGTTGTCGTTTTCCTTGATGAAGGTGACGGCGTCGCCCTTGGCGTGGCAGCCGAAGCAGTAATAGAACCCCTTGCGGTCATCGACATGGAAGCTTGCGGATTTTTCCTGATGGAAGGGGCACGGCGCCCACCAATCGCCCTTGGCCATGTTGGACTTGCGCATGTCCCATGTGACCTTGCGCCCCACGACTTGTGACAGGGACACACGGGTGCGGAGTTCGTCAAGGAATCCGGGCGGCAGGGACATGATCCCTATATCGGGCGGGCCGGGGCGGCTGTCCAGTCATCATCCGGACGGCGTGCGGGCAAGCCCGCCCGCCGAAGGCCATTCTCCCCACCCGCGCCATACGGCGCGTGCGGGGCCCGCTCAGGGGGCGTTCCGCCCCCTCTGGGCCTGCGGCCCATTCACCCCCTGAGGGCATTTGCTGCCAAGATGAAGGAGATGGGTTTCATTTTGGCCCAAATACCCATCTGCCCGGCCCAATCTGCGCAGCGTCAAGAGACCTTGGCGCGGGCCGCCAAAACCTCCAATGCCTCGGCCAGTTCCGCCCAGGCGGTACGGGCCATGGAGCGGAAGACCATGACCTCGAACGCGTCCGGCCCGGTGCGGGTGAGGATGGCCTGCATGTGATTGAGCGGCGCACGGGCGCTGCGGCCCACGGGGAAGGCGCTTGCGCGCAGGTCCAGCGGGACGGGACGCATCAGCGCATCTGTTGCCGCAGGGCCTTGCAGGGTGAGGATGGCCCAGCCATCGGTCTGATCCGTCAGCGCGGCATGCTCGGTCAGGGCACTGGGGGCAGTGGTGCCAATCAGGAAGGCCTGATCGCGGCCAGTCCAGAGCAGCCGGGTATCGCCGTTGATGGACTGGGTATTCGGTGGCGGAAAGGCCAAACCCAGCGGCGCAAGTGCTGCGTTGAGCTGCGCCATCCGCCCCGGAAAGGGCGCGATGGAGGTGATGGGCGCCGCCTGCCCTTCGGCTAGCGTGGTGCCCAGCAGGGTGAGGGGGGCATGGCCCGAAAGGGCGGACTTGGCGATGAGTTCAGGCACGGAGCTTGGCCCCTTCCTTGTCATGGAAAACGGGATCGGTGATTTCTGCCATCACATCGATCTTGCGCAGGTGATCGACGACGCGGACCGTCTGCCCCTGCCGCGCGCGGCCATCCTTCACGAAGGCCAGCGCCAGATGGGCCTCCAATGTGGGCGACCAGCAGACCGAGGTGATATAGCCCTGATCGGTTTCGCGGTGTACCCGGTCGCCGGGGGTGAAGACATGCGCGCCCGCCGTCATTTCGGCACTGGCCTTCAGACCCACCAGTTGCTCCCGCTCTGGCCCGTGCATGCCGGGCCGCGCGGCGGCGGCCTTGCCGATGCAGTCTTTCTTGGCCGACACCATCTTTTCCATGCCGATGTCAAAGGCCGTGGTGCGACCATGGATTTCGGCATGGGTGATGAAGCCCTTTTCGATCCGCAAGACGTTGAGCGCCTCCATCCCATACGGCCCGCCCCCCATGGTTTCCGCCCGCGCCAGCAGGTCACGGAACAGCGCCTCGCCAAAGCGGGTGGGAACGGCGATCTCATACCCCTCCTCGCCCGAGAAGGAGATGCGGAACAGCCGCGCGGGGGTGGAGCCGAGCGTGATGTCGGTCACACCCATGAAGGGCAAGTTGGGGGTGTCGCCCAGCAGGGTGGCAAGCAGATCGCGCGCCTTTGGCCCCGCCACCGCGAATTGGGCCCAGCCTTCCGTCACCGAGATGCAGCGCACATCCCAGCCCGCACAAAAGGCCTGATGCACGAAATCCAGATGGCGCATCACCAACCCGGCGGCAGCGGTGGTGGTGGTCATCAGATAGTGGTTATCCCCCAGCCGCGCAGTGGTGCCGTCATCCAGCACCAGCCCATCCTCACGCAGCATCAGACCATAACGGACGCGGCCCACGGGAAGGGTCGAGAAGGTGTTGGTATAGACCAGATCCAGAAAGCGCGCGGCGTCCTTGCCCTGAATATCGATCTTGCCGAGGGTGGAGACATCGGCCACGCCCACGCTTGTCCGCACCATGCGGACCTCGCGGTTGCAGGCATCGAGCCATGTCGCCTCACCCGGTTTGGGGAAATAGCTGGGGCGGTACCACAGCCCCGCCTCGATCATCGGGGCGCCCCGGTCGCGGCTGGCCTGATCAGATGTGAGGAACCGTTGCGGCGCGAAGCCCGCGCCGCGTCCCCCTGCCCCCATCGCGGCGTTGGAGGTGGGGATATAGGGCGGACGGAAGGTGGTGGTGCCGGTCTGCGGGATACCCCGCCCGGTGGCATCGGCCAGAACGGCCAGCGCGGCGACGTTGGAATTCTTGCCCTGATCGGGGGCCATGCCTTGTGTCGTGTAGCGCTTCATGTGCTCGACGCTGCGGAAGTTTTCCTGTGCCGACAGCTTCACATCCTTGGTCGTCACATCATTGGCGAAATCAAGCCATTGGCGACCATCCACCCCCGGCGTCTGCCAGAAGGGGGTGATGGCATAGGGCGCATCCTCGGTCATGGGCAGGGGCATGTCGGGTGCGGTCTTGCCCAGCGCGGCAAGGGCGGTGCGCGCGGCCTCCATCCCGTCGCGCAGGCAGGCGGCGGTGGAGAATGTACCGTTGCAGGCCCCGGCAGGCGTCAGACGCGGCACGGCATCAGGGGCGGGGATGAAGGCGGCGATGTCCTCGCGCCACAGGGGGCGGCCGTTCATGTGGCAGGTCAGGTGGACGGTCGGGTTCCAGCCGCCAGACATGGCGAGGCAATCGGTTTCCAGCGTGGCCGTACCGCCTGCATGGCGGAAGGTGATCGAGGACAGGCCAAGCCGCCCCGCCGTGCCGGTGATCTGGGCGTTCAGATAGACCGGGCAATCCTCCAGCGCCGTGGCATCGGGGCGGGTGTCGAGGATGGCCGTCACCTTGACCCCTGCCGCCATCAGATCGCGCGCGGTGGCACGGGCGGCGTCGTTGTTGGCGATGACGGTGATGCGGCTCCCCGGTACCACACCATAGCGGTGCAGATAGCTGCGCACGGCTGAGGCCAGCATGATGCCGGGGCGGTCATTGTCGGGAAAGGCCAGAGGCCGTTCCAGTGCGCCTGCAGCCAGAACCGCCTGCCCCGCCACGATGCGCCAGAAACATTCGCGCGGCAGATGCGGGGCGGGTTTCATGTGCAGCCCCACCCGCTCCAGCGCGCCAAAGGTGCCATCATCATAGGCCCCGGTCACCGAGGTGCGGGTCATCAGGCGCACATTGGGCATGGCGCGCAATTCGGCCAACACGGCATCGGCCCAGTCGGCCCCGGGCTGGCCGTCGATGCGGATATTCTCGCCCAGCAGGCGGCCACCCATGCGGGCGTCCTCCTCGGCCAGGATCACATCCGCCCCGGCTTGCGCAGCGGTCAGCGCGGCCATCAGGCCGGTGGGACCAGAGCCGATCACCAGAACATCGCAGAAGGCCCAGGCTTTTTCGTATTGGGAGTCATCGTGTTTGCCAGACAACGAGCCCAGCCCCGCGGCGCGGCGGATCAGCGGCTCATACAGCTTTTCCCACAAGGGGCGCGGCCACATGAAGGTCTTGTAGTAGAACCCCGCCGACAGGAAGGGTGCGGCAAGGTCGTTCACCGACAGCAGGTCGAATTTCAGCGACGGAAAGCGGTTCTGGCTGCGGGCAGTCAGCCCATCAAACACTTCCTGCACCGTGGCGCGGACATTCGGGGTCTGCTGGTTGCCCTCAAGGATCTCCACCATCGCGTTGGGTTCTTCGCTGCCTGTCGTCAGCACGCCGCGCGGGCGGTGGTATTTGAAACTGCGTCCGACCAGACGCACGTCATTGGCCAACAAGGCGGATGCCAGTGTGTCCCCCTTGTAACCCTGATAGCTGCGCCCGTCGAAGGTGAAGGTGACAGGTTGGCTGCGATCGATCAGTCCCTTGCCGGCGAGCCTCATGCCGCGTCTCCCTTGCGGTCGGCCACGGCGTCCACGGCCAATATCTCATGCGTCACCGTGTTGCGGGTCACAACCAGCCAGGACGAACAACCCATGTCATGATACCACAGATCGCGCGTGACCCCGGCGGGGTTGTCGCGGTTGTGCAGGTAATCGTCCCAGGCCGGGGCCGGTGCATCCGGGGCGGGACGGTTCAGGTAATCCTCGGCGCCGTAGTAATAGAACTCGCGCCGGTCGCGGGAGCCACAGAGGGGGCAGGTCAGGCGCATGGCGGGCTCATTTTCTGGAAACGTTGGTCGGCTTGACGGGCAGGGCGAATGGGGATGCGCCCCCGGTCTATTGTTGGAACGTGCGGCAGCCGGGGCTTGGGTATTTTTGCCAAGATGAAGCTGGCGGGTTTCATCTTGGCCCAAATACCCTCGCCGAAGGCGGCGACAGAACGGGCCGGGTGCAGGGCATGGGATTGGGCCATGGTCAATGCAGGTTGTGCTGGCTGCCGGTGCCTTCCTCATCGAGGAGGTGGCCGGTCGCGAAACGGTTCAGGCGGAAGCGGGCGGCGACGGGGTGGGAGTCACCCGTCGCCATAAGATGCGCCATGCACCAACCAGAGGCAGGCACGGCCTTGAAGCCCCCGTAGTTCCAGCCGCAATCGATGAACAGGCCGTCCACCGGTGTCTTGTCGATGATGGGTGATCCGTCTGGCGACATGTCCATGATCCCGCCCCATGAGCGCAGGACCTTGGCCCGCCCGATCATCGGCATGAGGGTCATACCTGCTTCCATCACATGTTCCACCATGGGCAGATTCCCGCGGGACGCGTAAGAGGCGTAGAAATCCAGATCGCCACCAAAGACCAGACCGCCCTTGTCGGACTGGCTGATGTAGAAATGGCCCATGCCGAAGCTCACGACATGGTCGATGACGGGCTTCAACCCCTCGGTCACAAATGCCTGCAGGATGTGGGATTCGATGGGCAGGCGCAGGCCCGCCATTGCGGCGACCTGGGATGAGCGGCCAGCCACCACGATGCCCACCTTTTTGGCCCGGATCGCGCCGCGCGTGGTCTGCACGCCGGTGACGCGGCCATTCTGGATGTCGATCCCCGTGACTTCGCAGTTCTGGATCAGATCGACGCCCCGTCGATCCGCCCCGCGCGCATAGCCCCAGGCCACGGCATCATGCCGCGCGGTGCCGCCGCGCGGGTGGAACAGGCCGCCATAGATGGGAAAGCGCGTCTGTTCGAAATCCAGATAGGGCAGATGCTCGCGCACCCCTTCGCGGTCCAGAAGGATCGCGTCGTCGCCCTGATTGATCATCGCATTGCCGCGCCGGGCAAAGGCATCGCGCTGGCCATCGGAATGGAACAGGTTGATCAGCCCACGCTGCGAATGCATCACGTTGTAGTTCAGGTCGGGCTCCAGCCCTTCCCACAGCTTCATCGAATGGGAATAGAATTCCGAATTCCCCGGCAGGAAATAGTTGGCGCGCACGATGGTGGTGTTGCGCCCGATATTGCCACTGCCCAGATAGCCCTTTTCGAGCACGGCGATATTGGTCAGCCCGTGGTTCTTGGCCAGATAATAGGCGGTGGACAGGCCATGCCCGCCGCCGCCGATGATGATGGCGTCATATTCCGCCTTCGGGGCCGGGTCGCGCCAAGCGGGTTTCCAGCCCTTGTTGCCGAACAACCCTTCAGTGATGACCTTCAAGCCTGAGTAACGCATGGACAGACCTTTCCTGACGCCGGGCATTGAACCGGGTCAACGCCGTTTGTTCAACAGGAAGCCGCAGTTTCCTGTGCTGCCCGCGACAAAAGGTGTCGCGGACGCGCCGCTTTGCGCAGCAAGTCTATTCGGCAAGCTTGTCGCGCAGAAAGGCCACCACCTCGGCAATCGCATCCAGCCGCTTGAACTGACCCGTGCCGTGGCCCGAGTCGGGAAGCAGACGATACTCCAGCTCTCGTGTCCCCGGACGCGCGAGCAGTGCAGCAAGAAGCCGCCCCGACTGCACGCGCGATATGTTGGTGTCGTCGGACCCGTGCATGATCAGGAACGGCGGCAGCACGGCGTCGGGAGGCAGGGCCGCAAGCATGGTCAGAGGGCTGGCCGCATCGGCAAGATCCGGGTTCTCGCCCACCGGCGCGCCGATCAGCCGGGATTCCGCCGATCCGGCGGCGTCCGTGGCCCCCATCACCGGGGTCACTTCGATGGTGGCCATATCGGCATCCATTTCGGAAAACAGGACCGGCGGAAACCACACGACCGAAGCCCGCAGCGCAGTTGCGGGATCGGCCGCGAGGCTGATCCCCGCCACTGCGGACAGATGCCCGCCCGCCGAGGCCCCGAAGGAGGCGATCCGCGTCTCGTCATAGCCCAAGGCATCGCCGTTGGCGCGCACAAAGGCAAAGGCGTCCTGCAGGTCGTCATACTGGCCGGGCCAGATCGCCTGATCGGACAGCCGATAGTTGATCGAGGCCACCGCGATGCCCGCGCGCAGGAACATGTCCAGCCCGTCGGGGTCTGACTTGTCGCCGACCATGAAACCGCCGCCGTGGATGAAGACGACGATCGGCGGGTTCTCGACGCCATCGGGCACATAGATATCCACGAGATTTCGGTCGGCAGAGCGGTCGGCATAAGCCAGATCGTGATGGAGGACATAGCCGGGGCCGGGCGGACCTGCGGCGGCACCGGGGGGCGGGCCGTCCTGGGCCTGAACGACCCCGGCAAACATCAGGGCGACGGCGGCAATCAGATAACGTGACGACATGGAAAACCTTTCAGGGCGAAACCGGGGCGAAATCAGAAAGTGGGCCATGAAGGCCCACCCTGTTACCTAACGCCAGTCAGGACAATCTCCGTCGTGTTGTTCTGCACTTTGTCGCGGTGTGACGTTAGCCCCCGCGCGCCTTCTGGTCACAACCCCTTGGTCCGGTAGGTTTGCGCCACGCGGCCGATCGACACAAGATAGGCCGCCATCCGCAAATCTTCGACATCGGCACGGCTGTGCCAGACCTCGCGCATGGCCTGATAGGCGGATCGCATCGTGTCATCGAGGCCGGACCGCACCAGCGCCAATTCGTCCGAGCCTTGCAGGAACTTGTCCTTGAAATCGGCCGACATCGTCCAGCCAAGACCCTGATCTGACGACAGACGCTCAAACTCTTCAACCAGCAGACGGCTGCGCGCCTCTTCCGCCCTGCGCTGCATCCGGCCGAAGCGGATATGCGACAGGTTCTTGACCCATTCGAAATAGCTGACCGTCACCCCGCCCGCATTGGCATACATGTCGGGGATGATCACGGCCCCCTTGGCGCGCAGGATTTCGTCTGCGCTAAAGGTGATGGGGCCATTGGCCGCCTCGATGATCAGCGGCGCGCTGATGCGGGGGGCGTTGCCCTTGTGGATCACACCCTCCAGCGCGGCGGGGATCAGGATGTCGCAGGCCTTTTCCAGCACCGCCGCGCCATCGGCGGTGTATTCCGCCCCGACAAACCCTTTCAGCCCGCCCGTTGCCGCCATGTGCTGGCGCACGGCCTCCACCTCAAGGCCGGCATCGGATACCAGCGCGCCGTCACGTTCGATGATGGCGGTGATCTTCACCCCATCTTCTTCCGACAGGAACTTCGCGGCGTGATACCCCACGTTGCCCAGCCCCTGCACCACGGCGCGCTTGCCCTCCAGCCCGCCGGACAGATTGGCCTTGGCCACATCTTCAGGGTGGCGAAAAAATTCGCGCAGGGCAAATTGGACCCCCCTGCCCGTCGCCTCGACCCTGCCCTGAATACCGCCGGCATGGGGCGGCTTGCCGGTCACGCAGGCCTTGGCGTTGATGTCGGTGGTGTTCATGCGGGCGTATTGGTCCGCGATCCAGGCCATTTCGCGTTCGCCCGTGCCCATGTCGGGCGCGGGCACGTTCTGCGCCGGGTGGATCAGGTCGCGCTTGATCAGCTCATAGGCGAAGCGGCGGGTGATCTGTTCCAGCTCATGCTCATCCCAGGCGCGGGGATCGATGCAGAGCCCGCCCTTCGATCCGCCAAAGGGCGTTTCCACCAGCGCGCATTTATAGGTCATCAGCGCGGCCAGCGCCTCCACCTCATCCTGGCTGACGGACAGGGCATAGCGGATGCCGCCCTTCACCGGTTCCATATGTTCGGAATGAACCGACCGATACCCGGTGAAGGTTTCGATCTTGCCCCGCAGGCGCACCCCGAAGCGGACAGTATAGGTCGAGTTGCAGACCCGGATCTTGTTCTCCAGCCCCGGGCTGAGATCCATCAACCGCACCGCACGGTTGAACATCAGATCGACGGATTCCCGAAAGCTGGGTTCACCGGAATGTTGCATGTCATCCTCCCTGTTGCGCCAAACAGGGGGCGCAGCCCTGACTGTGACGCTAGCACAGCCTGATCCCATCGGTTCAGGATTACGACGGACAGGTTTGCAGGGTTTTAAGACGTCCGCATGAAACACCCGCAAATGCAGGCGCGCGGCACCGTTCAAAAGGGGCACGGCGGCAAGAGGATTTGCCTCAAAACACCCGCTTCTTTCCAAATCCTGCCTCAATCCTGCCTATCAGAATGGTTAATGTTTGCAGACTTGAGGATGGGTACCAATCCGCTTGGAACATCCCAGAAAGGGTAAGACATGACGATTTACCATATCAACCGCCGAACGAGGGCAATAGTAGCCCGGGCGACATCGGGCGAATCGGTCTCGGGCAACCTTCGGGCCGCCCGCAAAGCACTGTCTGCGGCCTCGCCACAATCATGGCGGAATTTGGCCGACCGTTTCGGGGGCACCCCATCGCTCAACGTTGAATCTTCACAAAGCTTGCAGCAAGCGCTGGCATCCCGCATCCCTGACCGGGGGTGCAAGGATGCGGTAAACCGGGTTTCCGGGCTGCCGTGCAATGATCATGGGACCACGAGACATGCGTAAGACTGTCCTCTCACTTCTCGGTCGGCCGTTCCATCGGTTCCTCCGCAGCGAGGACGGCTCGCTGCTGGTCTTCGGCCTGTTCCTTTTCGCGACCTTCTTCCTGATGAGCGGCATGGCCGTTGATCTGATGCGGACGGAAAACCGACGCACGGCGCTGTCGCAATCGCTGGACCGCTGCGCGCTGAACGCCGCCGCCCTGCGCCAGACGCTGGACCCCGCCACCGTGGTGCGCGATTGCGTGGATCGCGACGGCATGCTGCCCTATCTGACCGAAGTGAAAGTGACCAGCGTTGCCGGTCAGCGGTCGGTCGAAGTGAAGGGCAAGATCGCCGTCGAGACGATGTTCATGGGCGCATCAGGCGTGGACGTGATCGATGTGGGTGGCCGTTCGGTTGCCGAACAGCGCGCAACGAATATCGAGATCGTGCTGGTTCTGGACGTGTCCGGATCGATGCAGGGCAGCAAGCTGACCTCTCTGAAAAGCTCGGCCAAGAATTTTGTGACCACGGTTCTGGGTAACAATACTGACAAGATCTCCATTGCTGTTGTGCCTTACAACGGGCAGGTGAATCTTGGTGCGTCGCTACGAACCAAATTCAACGTGACCAACATACCAGGCCTTTCCGCCACGCAGAACGTGAACTGCGTAGACATGCCGGCGAGCGTCTACGGCACAACAGGTATCGCGCGCGATTTCCCCATGCCGGCAACGGGCTGGGTAGATGCTTTCACGACATTGGCCAACGGCAACAGCACCACGAGCGGTTACGGGTCCAACATGTCCAACTGGCCCACAACGTTTACAAGCACGCTCCGCGCGCCGGATGGTGCGTCGGTCTGGTGCCCACCGTCGACGGTGAACGTCGTGCGCATGCAGGATGACAATATCTCGAACCTGCACACTTATATTGACTCATTGACCGCCATCGGCGCGACCTCGATCAACGCGGGAATGAAATGGGGCGGCGCCATGCTGGATCCGCAGTTCCGCTCGATCGTGAATGAATATGTCGACGCGTCTGTTGTGCCTGTCGAATTCAAGGACCGCCCTTTCGACTATTCCAAACGCGATGCGCTTAAAATCATAGTGCTGATGACGGATGGGGAAAACTTCGGCGACGTGCGGCTGAACAATGACTATCGCACCGGCCCGTCGCCAATCTTCAAAGGCACCGATGGGAATTATTCTGTGCAGTTCACGTCGGGTCGTCCGAGCGGGGCAGGAACCAACCAGTTCTGGGTTCCGCACCGCAACAGCAATGCGGGTGAGTGGCGCGCAACGTCCTGGGGTGGCTCCACCTCAACGCAGGGAACGCGCTTGAGCTGGCAGGAAGTGTGGCAGGAGATGAACACAAGCTGGGCAGCCTGGCATCTCTATGCCCGCGCCTTGGGAACGACGGCCAGCACGCGGACCACCACCTACAACACCTGGTTCAACAACTTCCGGTCACAGCGCGGCAGCAGCACCTCGACCCCTGAAATGGATGCAGAACTGCTGCAGATTTGTAACCTGACCAAAACGCAAGGCGTGCTGGTCTACGGGATCGCCTTCTCGGCCCCGGCGCGCGGGATCGCTGCGGTACAAGGCTGTTCGTCGTCGCTGGGCCACTTCTTCAACTCGACAAACACAACGCAGCTCAACGCCGCCTTCCAGGCCATTGCCACCAATATCACCCAACTGAGGCTCGTGAACTGATGCGCTTGTCATCCATGATACGCCGCTTCCGGCGGCGCGAGGACGGTACGGTCACGGTTGAATTCGTGATCCTCGTGCCGCTGATTTTCGCGATCTTCATCGCGACGCTGGAAATCGGCATGATGATGTCGCGCTGGTCGGGCCTTGACCGTGCTGCCGACATGGTGATCCGGTCGCTGCGTCTGGGGCAATACCAGAACCCGACGGCGCTGCTGCTGCGGCAGGAGATCTGCGACGAGGTGCTCCTGGTGGAGAACTGCTTCGAGAACATCGCCGTCGACATCCGCCGCATCAACCGGGCCACCTTCCTGATGCCCGATGATGACGAACCCTGTGTGACGCGCGATCAGAACATCATCCAGCCAGTGACTCAGGTCACGCCGGGCCAGCAAAACGACCTGATGCTGATCCGCGTCTGCATAGCGGTGGATGCCCTGTTCCCGACATCGCGTTACGCGCTTCCGATCACGCTGGATGCACAGGGCGGCTATGCGCTGTCGGTCGCATCCGTCTACGTCAACGAACCAAGCTAAGGGGCAGTTCATGCAAATCCTGTCCTCCATCACTGCGGGCATCACTGCGGGCATCAAGCAGTCTGTTCGCCGCTTTGCCAAAGACACCTCGGGCAGCATGCTGGCCGAAGCCATGTTCATCGTGCCGGTGATGGCCATGGGCCTGTCGGGCTTTTACGCGTTCTGGGACGCCTATCAGACCCAGAACCGCGTGCAAAAAGGCGCCTATGCCATATCCGACATGCTCTCGCGCGAGATGGTTCCCGCGACGCCAGCCTTTCTGAACGGTTTGGAAACCACGCTGGAATATCTGATCGGCACCGATGCCCGCACCCGCGTGACCAGCATCCGGCGCAACTCGAACGGTCCGCTGGGGGCGACCGGGCTGGTGGTGCTTTGGTCGCATTCACCCGGCAACGTGATGCCACCGCTGACGACAGCAACACTGAACCAGGTCATTTCCGAAGTGCCGATGATGGCTGTAGGATCGAATGTCGTGGTCTATGAAGTGGTGGTGCCCTACGCACCCGTCACCGAAATCCTGACGCTGAACACGATCAACGAAACCGTCGTGATGCGGCCGCGCTTTCTGCCCACGCTGTGCATTTCGGGTGTCAGCTGCTGATAATGGTGGCGCCTGTGCGCCACGGCACGATACTTCTGCACGGGGCGGCGTTGTCCGCCCCGTTTGCGTGACCTAGGTTCCGCTGGTGCAAGCAGCAGGAGCGCCCCATGTCCATCCGGCCCGTCGTTCAGGAAAACCGCGCCCAGCCCACCTATGAAGGCGCGGGTGTGCATCTGCACCGCGCCTTTGGCTTCGGTGACCCGGAACGCATGGATCCTTTCCTGCTGTTTGATGATTTCCGCAACGAAGACCCGCGCGATTACATGCGTGGCTTTCCGTGGCATCCCCATCGCGGGATCGAGACGATCACCTATGTTCTGGCCGGGGCCGTGGAACATGGTGACAGCCTCGGCAACCATGGCCTGCTGAAAGGCGGCGATGTGCAATGGATGACCGCAGGTTCCGGCATCCTGCATCAGGAAATGCCGCGCGGAAACGCCAAGGGGCAGATGCACGGCTTCCAGCTTTGGGCCAACCTGCCCTCCACCCTGAAGATGACCGCGCCGCGGTATCAGGACGTGAAGGGCAAGGACATCCCGGAAATCATGGATGATGACGGCACCGTGGTGAAGGTCATCGTGGGCTCATTCTGGGGCAAGACCGGCCCGGTGGACGGGATCGCCGCCGATCCGCAATACCTTGATATCTATGTGCCGCCGGGGCGGCGCAAGACGTTCAAGGTGGACACTTATCGCCGCGCCTTTGCCTATGTATTTGATGGCAAAGGAACATTCCGCGATGCCAGCCGTCCCAAGGGCGTGCTGCTGGAAAAAGAGGTGATGGGGCAAGAGGTGAATATCCGCGACATGTCGGGGGATCGCACGCTGGTGCAGTTCGGCACCGGAGACGAAGTGACGGTGCAGGCCGGGGAAGACGGCATCCGCTTTCTGCTGATTTCCGGCGCGCCGATTCAGGAACCTGTTGCCTGGCATGGCCCCATCGTGATGAACACGCAGGCCGAAATCCGGCAGGCCATGGCCGAGTTGAAGAACGGCACTTTCATCCGGCCTGCGCATTGACGCGGGCATCGCTTGGGGATTTGTTGGGCGCAGGGCGCGCATCGGGGATGCGCGCCAGTCTGACCGGAGCCCAAGCGATGCGCTTTCACCCAGCCCTTGCCCTCGCCGCTCTGGCCCTGCTTGCAGGATGCAGCGACCCGGGCTTCCTCCGCCAGGCCGACCCGGCTCCAACCCCAAGCCTTTTGCCGATCGAAGAGATTCTGACCGGCGACAGCCCGCAACTGGATGCCGAGGCCGCTGCCGCTCTGGCAGCACGCGGCGCGGCTTTGCGGGCAAAGGCGGGGACAACGGGTTAGGCCGCGTTGCAAGCCTTGTCATGAACGGCTAAGGGGGCGCAGAGCCCGCCCGAAAGATGGAGTATCCCATGCCTGCGCCCCTTCGCCTTGGTCTTGCCGGTCTGGGAACCGTGGGCATCGGCGTGGTAAAGATCGTGCAAAAACACGCCGACCTGATCGCCGCCCGCGCTGGCCGCCCGGTGGAAATCACCGCCGTCTCGGCGCGTGACAAGACAAAGAACCGCGATGCCGACCTGTCCGGCTATGCCTGGGAAACCGATCCCGTGGCACTGGCGCGCCGCGCGGATGTGGATGTGTTCGTTGAGGTGATGGGTGGCCATGAAGGCCCCGCCCGCGCGGCAACCGAGGCGGCCATCGCGGCCGGCAAGGATGTGGTTACCGCCAACAAGGCCCTGCTTGCCCATCACGGCCATGCCCTTGCACTGGCGGCCGAGGCGGCGGGGCGGTCGATCCGGTTCGAGGCGGCCGTTGCCGGGGGAATCCCGGTGATCAAGGCCCTGACCGAAGGGCTGGCAGGCAACCAGATGCGCCGCGTGATGGGCGTGATGAACGGCACATGCAATTACATCCTGACGCGCATGGCCAATGCGGGCCTGCCCTACGAGACGGTGTTTGAGGAAGCCCGCCAGCTTGGCTATCTGGAGGCCGACCCGAACCTCGACGTGGGAGGCATCGACGCGGGTCACAAACTTTCCCTGCTGGCGGCCATCGCCTTTGGCACAAAGGTCAGCTTTGACCATGTGGAACTGGAAGGCATCGGCAATGTGTCGATCGAAGACATCCGCATGGCCGATGACATGGGCTATCACATCAAGCTGCTGGGTGTGGCGCAGATGACGGGACGGGGCTTGGAACAGCGCATGACCCCGTGCCTTGTGCCCGCCGAAAGCCCGTTGGGCCAGTTGCAGGGGGGCACCAACATGGTGGTGTTGGATGGCGACAGCGTGGGCCAGATCGTGCTGCGCGGCCCAGGTGCGGGCGAAGGGCCGACGGCCAGCGCGGTGATGGGCGATGTGATTGACCTCGCACGCGGCTTCCGCGTGCCAACCTTTGGGAGGCCTGCCGCCACGCTTGCCGATCCTATTCCCGCCAAGGCCGCAACCCCGGCCCCCTATTACCTGCGCATGACCCTGCTCGACAAACCCGGTGCGCTGGCCAAGGTGGCCACCTGTCTGGGCGAGGCGGGCATTTCGATCGACCAGATGCGCCAGATCAACCAGCCTGGCGAGGCGGATGACAAGGCGGTGGTGCTGATCGTCACCCACAAGGCCGCCCCCGCCGACATCACCTATGCTTTGGCGCGCTTTGGCGAGACGGGCGTGGTGATGGGTGCGCCTGTCGCCATCCGGATCGAGGAAGTCTGAGAGCGTGCCTCAGCTGCAGATCGGTTTTTCCGGACAGACGGCCACAATCTCTTGCAGCATTTCATCCAGCGGTCCTTCCGTCAGGAACTCTGACCTGTAGTGGCAAATATAGGCTTCATGGGGCGCCAGTTCACGGCGAAAGACCTCTGTCCAATCGGGTTTCTGCTCTAGCATTTGTTCCGCAGCATAGAGCAGATGCGCCACGAAAGCATCATAGGCCACATTCTCTTCACGAATGAACTGGCAGACATCGGATGGCGCGGCAAATGACGGTTTTTCTATCGAAAGAGAGAGGTGGCTCCGATAGGCATCCCGCGCTGATTGCAGCGCTTGCTGGTTCTTGCTCGCCTCGATCTGTGCCCAGACGCCGCCCAGTGCCAACACAGCGGCCGATGCACCCAATAGGTTGGCATTCTCCTGCAACCAGCGCTTAATCATTACGACATAACCTCTCAGAATATCCCAGCCTATCTTGAACCACTGCCATAGTGTCAAGCCGTTAGCGCGACCACGCTTGCCCCGCTTCGATCCGGGCGCTAAGGGGCGGGAAGCACAGCCGGGGCGAGGAGCAAGATACCATGGCCGACAAACAGGAATTCGAGGACCGTCTCCTCTCGCTGGGCCTTGCCCGCGTATCGGAAGCGGCAGCCTTGGCCAGCGCACAGCTTATTGGGCGCGGTGATGAAAAGGCCGCCGATCAAGCCGCAGTGAACGCGATGCGCGACCAGCTCAACCTGCTCGACATTGCCGGGGTGGTGGTGATCGGCGAAGGCGAGCGGGACGAGGCGCCGATGCTTTATATCGGCGAACAGGTCGGCACCGGGAACGGGCCTGCGGTGGATATCGCGCTTGACCCGCTGGAAGGCACCACGCTGACCGCCAAGGACATGCCCAACGCCCTGACCGTGATCGCCATGGCCCCGCGCGGCACGATGCTGCACGCGCCCGACGTTTATATGGAAAAGCTGGCCATTGGCCCCGGCTACAAGCCCGGCACCGTGACCATGACCATGAGTCCGTCGGAACGCGTATCGGCGCTGGCTGCTGCAAAGGGCTGTTCGACCGAGGATATCACCGTCTGTGTGCTGGAGCGGCCCCGGCATGAGGAGATGATCAAGGAATTGCGCTCGACCGGCGCCTCGATCCGGCTGATCACCGATGGCGACGTGGCGGGTGTGATGCATTGCGCCGAACCCGAAGTGACGGGGATCGACATGTATATGGGATCGGGCGGTGCGCCCGAAGGGGTGCTGGCGGCAGCGGCGCTGAAATGCATGGGCGGACAATTCTTCGGCAAGCTGTTGTTCCGCAACGACGATGAACGCGCCCGCGCCCGCAAGGCCGGGATCACCAATTTCGACCGTGTCTATACGCGCGATGATCTGGTGCGCGGCGACGTGATCTTTGCCGCCACCGGCGTGACCAGCGGGTCACTGCTGGCGGGGATCAAACGCGAACCCGGCGTGGTGACGACCGAGACGATCCTGATGCGTTCAAAGACCGGATCAGTGCGGCGGATGACCTATCGCAGCCCGGTGAAGTGATCGCTGCTTCTTCCTGCCGTTCTGATGGCAGGGCTTGCAGGAGGTGCCGCTTTGCGGCACTTCAACAGGCATGACGGCACGCGCTTTTCTCAACGTCGAAACCTCGCTCACCGGGCGGCGCTGGATTGGCCCTTCGGCAGAAGAGGACCGTCTGGCCGAAGCGATGGCGCAAGTCACGCGCCTGCCGCTGGCGCTGTGCCATACGCTGGTCAAGCGCGGCGTCGCGCCCGAAGACTGCGCCGCCTACCTCGCTCCTGCCCTGCGCGATCTGCTGCCTGATCCGCTGTCGCTGCGCGACATGGGTCCTGCGGCGGCGCGCTTTCTGCGGGCGGTCAAGGCGCGCGAACCGATTGCCGTCTTTGCCGATTATGACGTCGACGGCGGGTCATCGGCGGCCCTGCTGATGATCTGGCTGCGGGCGATGGGCCATGCAGCCACGCTCTATATCCCTGACCGGATCGACGAAGGCTATGGCCCGAACGTGCCCGCGATGGCGGGGCTGGCCCAAAAGCACCGGCTGATCATCTGCGTCGATTGCGGAACGCTGTCGCATGAGCCCATCGCGGCGGCGGTGGCAGCGGGTGCGGATGTGGTGGTGCTGGACCATCACCTTGGGGCCGATACCCTGCCGCCCGCTCTGGCCGTGGTGAACCCCAACCGGCAGGATGAGGATGGCAGCCTGGGCCATCTGTGCGCCGCGTCTGTCGTTTTCCTGATGCTGGTCGAGGCAAACCGCCAGTTGCGCGCAGATGGCGTGCAGGGCCCGGACCTTATGGCGCTGCTAGATCTGGTGGCGCTGGCGACGGTGGCCGATGTGGCACCTCTGATCGGGGTCAACCGGGCGCTGGTGCGGCAGGGGCTCAAGGTCATGGCGCGGCGCGACCGGGTGGGTCTGCGCGCGCTGGCGGATGTGGCGCGGATGGACACGGCGCCCAACACCTACAGCCTTGGCTTTCTGCTTGGCCCGCGCGTCAACGCAGGCGGGCGCATCGGCGCGGCCGATCTGGGCGCGCGGCTCTTGTTCACCGAAGATGAGGCAGAGGCAAAGGCGCTGGCCGACCGGCTGGATGAGTTGAACTCCGAGCGGCGCGAGATCGAGATGCGCGTGCGCGAAGCGGCCATGGAACAGGCCGCAGCGCGTGGTCTGGATGCGCCCCTCGTCTGGGCGGCGGGTGAGGGGTGGCATCCCGGTGTGGTGGGCATCGTCGCCAGTCGGTTGAAAGAGGCAACCAACCGCCCCGCCGTGGTGATCGGGCTGGAAGGCGGCATGGGCAAGGGATCGGGGCGGTCCATCACGGGCGTCGATCTGGGCGCCTCCATCCACCGGCTTGCCGATGAGGGCTTGCTGGTCAAGGGCGGCGGCCATCGCATGGCCGCAGGCCTGACGGTTGAGGAGGGCAAGCTGGAAGCGGCGATGGCCCGACTGTCCGACCTGCTGGCGCGTCAGGGCGCAGGCAGCGCGGGGCCTGCAGACCTGAAGCTGGACGGGCTCTTGATGCCCGGTGCCGCCGACCGCGATCTGGTGGAAAAGCTTGAGGAGGCGGGGCCTTTCGGGGCCTCTTCCCCTGCCCCGCGCTTTGCCTTTGCCAGCATGGCGGTCAGCGCGCGGCGGATCGGCGAGGCCCACCTGCGCCTGTCCTTCGGCGATGGTCTGGGCGTGAAACTGGATGCCGTGGCCTTCGGGGCGTTTGACGGCCCGCTCGGCCCCGCCCTGCTGGAAGGCGGCCATCAGCGGTTCCACCTTGCCGGGCGCCTGGAACTGAACCAGTGGAACGGCAAGACCAAGGTGCAATTGCGCCTGGAAGACGCCGCACGGGCCTGATCATGGCGCGGGGCTATCGCGCCAAAGCACCCGCACGCCGCACATTTTCCCCCTTGCGAGTCACCCAGCCCCCCTTTAGACACCCGGCACCGACAGTGGCCCGTTCGTCTATCGGTTAGGACACCAGGTTTTCAACCTGGGAAGAGGGGTTCGACTCCCCTACGGGCTGCCACTTTTCCCCACCATGTTGCTCTTCTGGACCAATGCCCGCGCTGAAGCGGCGCGTTGCTGCGCCCATTTTCCCGCGCGCCCACTCCACACCCCCGTCCCGGCGTGCCATGATGCCCCGGACCATGTCCGGATGAGGCATCCATGCCCACGACCCCACCCACGATCTCCCTCGGCCCCTCGGGCCATAGCGACCCTTTCACCCGCAACGCCCTGCCCCCTCCCGATCAGTGGCCAGACCTGCTGCTGCACGGGTTCGACTATCCCGAATGGCTCAACGCCGCCGTGGAATTGACCGACCGGATGGTCGAGCGCGGCTTTGGTGATCATACCGCGCTGATCGGCAATGGCCGGGCGCGCACCTACAAGGAACTCACCGACTGGTCCAACCGCATTGCCCATGCTCTGGTGGAGGATTACGGTGTTCAACCCGGCAACCGTGTGCTGATCCGGTCTGCCAACAACCCTGCCATGGTTGCCTGCTGGCTTGGCGCCACCAAGGCGGGGGCGGTGGTGGTGAACACCATGCCCATGCTGCGCGCGGGCGAGCTGACGGCCATCGTGAACAAGGCCGAGATCACCCACGCCCTGTGCGACACCCGCCTGATGGAAGAGCTGGTCGCCTGCCAGAAAGACAGCGCCTTCCTCCATACTGTCGTGGGCTTTGACGGCACCGCCAACCATGATGCCGAACTGGACCGGATCGCCTTGCGAAAACCCGTCCGCTTCACCCCGCCCCCCACGGGCCGCGATGACGTGGCGCTGCTGGGCTTCACCTCGGGCACCACTGGCGCGCCAAAAGCCACGATGCATTTCCACCGCGACCTGCTCATCATCGCCGATGGCTACGCGCGCGAGGTGCTGGCCGTCACCCCCGACGATGTCTTCGTCGGCTCTCCACCCCTGGCCTTCACCTTCGGCCTTGGCGGCCTTGCCATCTTCCCCTTGCGCTTTGGCGCGGCGGCGGCGCTTCTGGAACAGGCCAGCCCCCCCAACATGATCGACATCATCACCGAATACCGTGCCACGATCTGTTTCACCGCCCCCACCGCCTATCGCGTCATGCTCAAGGCAATGGAGGAAGGGGCCGATCTCTCCTCGCTTCGCGCTGCGGTCAGCGCGGGCGAAACCCTGCCTGCCCCGGTCTATGACGAATGGATGGCCTGCACCGGCAAGCCCATGCTGGATGGCATCGGCGCGACCGAGATGCTGCATATCTTCCTGACCAACCGCTTCGATGACCACAGCCCCGGTTGCACCGGCCGCCCCGTCACCGGGTATGAGGCGCGGATCGTTGGCCCCGACATGGCCGAACTCCCGTGCGGCGAGGTGGGCCGTCTGGCCGTACGCGGCCCCACCGGCTGCCGCTACCTCGCAGATGACCGGCAGCTGAACTACGTCCGCGACGGGTGGAACCTGACAGGTGACAGTTTCTGGCAGGACGAAGACGGCCGCTTCCACTTCGCCGCCCGCTCGGACGACATGATCATCAGCGCGGGCTATAACATTGCCGGGCCAGAGGTCGAGGCGGCGCTGCTGTCCCACCCCGCCGTGCAGGAATGTGCGGTGATCGGCGCAGCCGATGAAGAGCGTGGACAGATCGTCGAGGCGCATGTCGTGCTGGCCCCGGGCCACGCGGGCGATGCTCTGATGGTCAAGCTGCTGCAGGATCACACGAAAAAGGTGATCGCCCCCTACAAATACCCCCGCCGGGTGCTGTTCACCGATGCTTTGCCGAAAACCCAGACCGGCAAGATCCAGCGCTTCCGCCTGCGTTCGCCCTAGGGCCGGATCAGGCGGGAATGACCGCCGTCGCCTCGATCTCCACCTTGGCGCGGTCCTCGACCAGCGCCACCACCTGCACCAGCGCCATCGCCGGGTAATGCCGCCCGATCACCGCCTTGTAAACCCGCCCCAGTTCCTTGAGTGACCCAAGGTATTCCTTCTTGTCGGTGACATACCAGGTCAGCCGCACCAGATGCTCCGGCCCCGCCCCCGCACAGGCCAACACCTCGACGATCGACGTCAGGGCTTGTTCCACCTGCCCCACGAAATCATCCGTTTCAAACTGCTGATCGGCGTTCCAGCCGATGATGCCCCCGGTGAACACCATCCGCCCCGTGGCCGCGACCCCGTTGGAATAGCCGATGGCCGGCTTCCAATGCGACGGGTGCAGGAATTGCAACGCGGTGTCGGTCATGCCGCTTCCTCCAGATGTGCGGTCAGCGCCGCGCGAATAGGGTCAGGCCAGCGCGCAGGCCGCCCCTCGGGCGACATCCAGACCAGCACCAGCCTTGCCGTCAGGCGATGCTCGCTGCCGCTGGCCATGTCGAGCCGGACGGTGACGGAACTGCCGCCCACCTTCTCCACCACCAGCACCCAATCCAGCACATCGCCAAGGCGTGACGGCGCGCGGAAATCCGTCTCGATCCGCGCGGTCGGCACGCCGATGCCATCCTCCATCATCGCATGATAGGAATAGCCCACCACCTCGCGGAAGAAATTCTCGCAGACGGAATTCGTCATCTCGAAATAGCGCGGATAGAAGACGATCCCCGCCGGGTCGCAATGGTTGAACTCCACCCGGATCGTGCGCGCATAGCTCATCCCAGCACACTCCGCGCGATCACCACCCGTTGCACGTCCGACGCGCCCTCATAGATCCGCAGCGCCCGGATCTCGCGGTACAGGCTTTCCACCACCGATCCATGCCGCACGCCGTCACCGCCATGCAGCTGCACCGCCATGTCGATCACCTCCTGCGCGGCCTCGGTGGCGTAAAGCTTGGCCATCGCCGCCTCGCGCGTGACGCGTGCTGCACCATTGTCCTTGACCCAGGCCGCGCGATAGACCAGCAGCGCCGCCGCGTCGATCTTCAACGCCATGTCGGCCAGATGCCCCTGCACCATCTGCAGCTCGGCCAGCGCCTGCCCCTGAATCCGCCGCGCGCGCGTCCGTGCCAGCGCCTCATCCAAGGCCCGCCGCGCAAAGCCCAGCGCCGCCGCCCCGACAGTGGACCGGAACACGTCCAACACCGACATGGCGATGCGGAACCCCGCACCGGGTTCTCCGATCAGCGCATCCTCCGGCAGCACCACCCCCCTCATCCGCAGCGTGGCAAGCGGATGCGGCGCGATCACCTCCAACCGTTCCGCCACCTCGAGCCCCGCCACATCGGCGGGCATCAGAAAAGCCGACAACCCCTTTGCCCCCGGCGCCTCGCCCGTGCGGGCAAAGACCACATAGACATCCGCAATTCCGCCATTGGAAATCCAGGTCTTCTCGCCCTCGATCAGCCAGCCGCCCTGCACCCGCGTGGCCGTGGTCGCCGTCGCCGCCACATCCGACCCCGATCCCGGCTCGGTCAGGGCAAAGCCCGCAATCGCCGCCCCCGCCCGCGTGCGCGCTAGCCAGTCCTGCTGCGCGGGCGTGCCGAACAGGCTCACCGCCCCCATCCCCAGCCCCTGCGTGGCAAAGGCGAAATCCGCCAGCCCGTCATGCCGCGCCAGCGTTTCGCGGATCAGGCACAGCGTGCGCACATCCAGCCGCTCCCCCGCCACCGCACCGCTGTGCTGCAACCACCCGCCCGCGCCCAGCATGGCCACCAGCGCCCGGCAGGCCTGATCCACATCGCCGTGATCCACCGGCAGATGCGCCGCACACCATGCCTCAAGAGCGACAGCCAGTTCGCGATGCCGATCTTCAAAGAAGGGCCAGTCCAAGAAACTTGTATCGCTCATCTTCTCTGTTCCAAATATCCTCAGGGGGTGAGGCCGTAAGGCCGAGGGGGCGCGAGCGCCCCCTGATTTTTCGCATGAAAAATCGTCAATCCCCACCAAACACTGGCGTCTCCTTGGCCACAAAGGCGCGGTATGCCCGCTCGAAATCCCGGGTCTGCATGCAGATGGCCTGCGCCTGCGCCTCGGCCTCGATCGCCTGTTCCAGCCCCATGTTCCATTCCTGATTGAGCTGCGTCTTGGTGATTCCGTGGGCGAATGTCGGCCCTGCCGCCAAGGCTCGTGCCAGCGTCATCGCCGCCGCCTCCAACTCATCCGCGGGATGCAGCGCGTTCCAGAACCCCCACCGCTCGCCTTCTTCGGCCCGCAACACGCGGCCCGTATACAACAGTTCCGCCGCCCGCCCCTGCCCCACGATCCGGGGCAGCATCGCGCAGGCCCCCATGTCGCAGCCGGCCAGCCCCACACGCGTGAACAAAAACGCGCATTTCGCCCCCGGCGTTGCCAGCCGCAGGTCCGATGCCATCGCCATGATCGCACCCGCCCCCACGCAAACGCCATCCACCGCCGCGATGATGGGCTTGCCGCAGCCGATCATCGCCTTGACCAGATCCCCGGTCATGCGGGTAAAGGCGAGAAGCGCCTTCATCTCCATCCCCACCAACGGACCGATGATGTCATGCACATCGCCGCCGGAGCAGAAATTCCCCCCGTTGGACGCGATCACCACCACATCCACATCCGTCGCATAGACCAGCGCGCGGAAGGTGTCGCGCAACTCGGCATAGCTCTCAAAGGTCAGCGGGTTCTTCCGCTCGGGCCGGTTCAGCCGTACCACGGCCACGCGGTCCACCACCTCCCACAGGAAATGTTCGGGCCGCAGCCCCGCCATCACGCCCATCACGCGCCCCCCATGCGTTTGAGAATATCCGTCAGCGTGTCCAGATCCGACTCGGACAGGTTGGCAAAGCGGCGCGACACCTCTGCCTCATGCCCCGCGGCCAGCACCTCGAACTGTCCAAGCCCCTCGGGCGTCAAGGCCACGTAAACCGTCCGCCGGTCCACCTCGGAAGGGGTCCGCCGCACCAGCCCGTCCTTTTCCAGCCGATCCACCACCGTGGTCGCATTGCCGTTCGACACCAGCAGCATCCGGCTCAACTCGCTCATCGTCACGCCTTCGCGGCGGCGGTACAGCGCGGCCATCACGTCAAAGCGCGGCAGCGTCGTCTGGTGCTGCAACCGCAGGAATTCGCGCAGGTCGCTTTCGGCCATCCGCGTGACACCCAGCAGGCGGATCCACATCTTCAACCGCCGCTTCGACAGGGGGTCCGTCATATCTCCCCCCCGGCAATCACGATGCCCTGCCCGTTCACACCATCGGCCCCGTCCGATGCCAGCCACAAAGCCGCCGATGTCACCTCATCCGGGCGATACAGGCGGTTCTGCGGGCTCATCGCCTCCAGCGCGGCCCGCGCCTCGGCCAGAGACCGCCCGGTCTTTTCCGATATCACCTTGATGGAATGGTCGGTCATGTTGGTGTCCAGAAACCCCGGGCAGATCGCGTTTACCGTGACCGGCCCCCGCGCCACCTCCAGCGCCAGCGACCGCACGATCCCCATCACCCCATGCTTGGCGGCCGCATAGGGGGCCACCTTGGCATAGCCCTTCACCCCCGCCGTCGATGAAACGGCGATCAGCCGCCCCCAGCCATCGAACTGCCGCAACCCTTCGCGAAAGGTCAGGAACACCCCCGTCAGGTTCACCGCCAGCATCGCATTCCACTGATCCAGCGTGGTGCGGGCAAAAGGCGCAGAGTCGGCCTGCCCGGCATTGGCGATGACCACATCCACCCGCCCCGCCTGCGCGAACAGCGCCTGTACGGAGGACTCGCTCGTCACGTCACAGGCCAGCGCCCGGATTGACGGATGCTGCGCCGCCACGTCCTCCAGCGCCGCCATCCGCCGCCCGCAGATCACCACCTCGGCAGCACCGGCACGGGCGAAGCCCAGCGCAAGGTCCGCCCCCGCGCCCGATCCGCCGCCCGTGACCAGAACCCGCCGCCCCGAGAAGCCGTCAGTGATGCTCATGCCCGGATCACCTCTGTCCCCTTTTGCGCCAGCCGCCGCATCTGATCGCGCCCGGCCAAGTATGGCAAAGGCCATTCGGTTGCAGCATCGCCCATGGCGACGGCGGCGTGAAGCGTCCAATAGGGGTCGGCCAGATGCGGCCGTGCAAGGCAAACCAGATCCGCCCGCCCTGCCAGCAGGATGGAATTGACGTGGTCGGGTTCGGTGATGTTGCCCACCGCCATGGTGGCGATCCCCGCCTCATTGCGGATGCGGTCGCTGAACGGGGTCTGAAACATCCGGCCATAGACGGGCTTTGCGTCCACCGACGTCTGCCCGGCCGAGACGTCGATGATATCCGCGCCTGCGCCTGCGAACATCCGCGCTATCTCCACCGCCTCATCCGGTGTCACCCCCTAATCGCCCACCCAATCGGTGGCCGAGATACGGACCGACAGGGGCTTGTCTTCCCCCCATGCCGTCCGCATGGCGCGCAGCACCTCCAGCGGCCAGCGCATCCGGTTCTCCAGACTGCCGCCATAGGCATCGGTCCGGATGTTCGATTTCGGGCTGATGAAGGACGACACAAGGTATCCATGCGCCGCGTGCAGTTCGATCATGTCAAAGCCTGCACGCTTTGCCATTTCGGTCGCCGCGACAAACTCCGCGGTCACCGCCTCCATATCCGCCCGCGTCATCTCGCGGGGGGTGGCGTTCCTCGCTGACCATGGCAGCGCAGACGGCGCGATGATTTCCCAGTTTCCGGAAGGCAGCGGCGCGTCGCCCTCTTCCCATCCCACCTGCGTCGATGCCTTGCGCCCGGCATGGCCGATCTGGCAGCAGATTTTCGCATCCGTCTCGGCATGGACGAAATCCACCACCCGCCGCCACGCCGCCTCATGATCCGGCGCATAGAGCCCGGGACAGCCGGGCGTGATGCGCCCCTGCGCGCTGGTGCAGGTCATTTCCGTGTAGACCAGCCCGGCGCCCCCCTTGGCGCGCTCGCCGTAATGCACCAGATGCCAGTCGGTCGGGCAGCCCTCCACCGCCTTGTATTGCGCCATGGGCGACACCACGACACGGTTCTTCAGCGCCATGTCACGCAACCGGAAGGGCGCGAACATGGGCTTGCGCCCCTTCACCCCGCCCGCCTGCTCCTGAAACCAATCCTCCGTCCGGCCCAACCATTTCGGATCACGCAGGCGCAGGTTTTCATGCCCGATCCGCTGGCTGCGGGTCAGCAGGGAATAGGCGAACTGTTCCGGCGGCAGGTCCAGATAGCGCTCCACCTGCTCGAACCACTCCAGCGAATTGCGCGCCGCCGATTGCAGGCGCAGCACCTCTACCCGGCGTTCATCCTGATAGCGCTGGAATGCGGCTTCCATCGTCGGTTCGCTGTGCAGATATTCCGCAAGCGCAATCGCGGAATCGAAAGCCAGCCGCGTGCCCGACCCGATGGAGAAATGCCCCGTCGCCGCCGCATCGCCCATCAGCACCACGTTTTCATGGAACCACTTGCCACAGACCACGCGGGGAAAGTTCATCCAGACCGCCGACCCACGCAGATGCGCCGCATTGGAAATCAGCGCATGCCCGCCCAGATGCCGATCAAATATCCGCCTGCAGGTCTCGACAGTGTCCTCCTTGGACATGTCGGCGAAACCCCAATTGTCCCATGTCTCCTGCGCCATTTCGACGATGAAGGTCGCGGTCTTGTCGTCAAACTGATAGGCATGCGCCCAGACCCAGCCATGTTCGGTCTTCTCGAAGATGAAGGTGAAAGCGTCGTCGAATTTCTGCTGCGTGCCCAGCCAGACGAACTTGCACAGGCGCATATCGATATCGGGCTGGAACACGCTTTCATATTCCCGCCGCACCGCCGAATTGATCCCGTCGCAGGCAACGACGATGTCATATTCCTTGCGGTATTCCTCGGCGGATTTGAACTCTGTCTCGAATTGCAGATCGACTCCCAACTCGCGCGCCCGCGCCTGTAACAGGATCAGCATCTGCTTGCGCCCGATGCCCGCAAAACCATGTCCGCCCGACACCGTCCGCACGCCATCATGCACCACGGCGATATCGTCCCAATAGGCAAAGTGATCGCGGATCGATTGGGTCGACACCGGATCGTTCCGCCCCATCCGCCCCAGCGCATCATCCGACAGCACCACGCCCCAGCCAAACGTGTCATTGGCGCGGTTGCGCTCCAGCACGGTGATCTGATGCGCCGGATCGCGCAGCTTCATCGAAATTGCAAAATACAGCCCGGCAGGGCCGCCGCCCAGACACAGTATCTTCATGGCCCAAATCCCAGATGGCGCGGAATACGCCTTGGGGAAAACCTACACCGGGCCAAAACAATTTCAAGCTTGAAATTTTCGGGCTTGAAATTTTCGGCCCACTGGCGAAGATCACCCCATGGACCTGATCATAGATCGACTGGAGGGCTGGGCCCGCCTCACCCTCAACCGCCCGGCGCAGAAGAATGCGCTGAACACCGCGCTGCTGGCGGCGGTGGCTGAAGCGCTTGGGTCGATGTCATCCGACCCCACAATCCGCGCTGTCCTGCTGACCGGGGCGGAAGGCAACTTCGCTGCCGGGGCCGATATCGGCGAGATCGAACACAAGACCAGCCTTGAGGCCGCAACCGACCCGCGCAAGGCGCATTGGGCCGCCATCCGCGCCTTTCGCAAACCACTCGTCGCGGCGGTGGATGGCTTTGCGCTTGGCGGCGGCTTTGAACTGGCACTGATGGCCGATCTGATGGTGCTTGGCCCCACCGCGCGGGTGGGCCTGCCCGAAACCAACCTCGGCCTCATTCCCGGCGCTGGCGGCGGACAGCGCCTTATGGCGCTGGCAGGTCGCGCCCGCGCCATGCGCATGGTCCTGACGGGCGAGGTGATCGACGCCGCCACCGCCTATGCCTGGGGCATCGCCACCCATCTTGCCGATGGCGCCGCGCTGGACATGGCCGAACCGCTGACCGCCCGCCTTGCCACCCGCGCGCCACTGGCCCTGATGGCGGCCAAAGCCGCGCTGATCGCAGGTGAGGAAAAGGCCCTTGCGCTGACCGAGGAACGCGCCGCGTTCGAAGCGCTGCTGGACAGCGCAGACAAGGCCGAAGGCATCCGCGCCTTTCATGCCCGCACCAAGCCGGAGTTCAGGGGAAAATGACCATCGCCGTGATCGGCCTTGGGGCGATGGGCCTTGGCATCGCGCAGGTCTATGCGCAGGCCGGACACGATGTCCGCGCCACGGATGCAAGTGCCGAGGCGCGCAAGACAGCCATCGCTCGCTTGGCCGCAACCCTCGCACCCCGCGTGGCCAAGGGCGCGATGACCGAGGCCGCGCGTGACGCCACCCTGTCGCGCCTGCACATCGGCGACCGGATCGAAGACCTTGCCCCTGCCGATCTGGTGATCGAGGCGGTGGTCGAACGGCTGGCCGTGAAGCAGGCGGTGTTTACCGTGCTGGAGCCGCTTCTGCCGCCCCATGCCGTGCTGGCGACCAACACCTCCTCGCTCTCGGTCGCCGCCATCGCGCAGGGCCTTGCCCATCCTGAACGCCTGCTGGGCCTGCATTTCTTCAACCCGGCCCCGGTGATGCGGTTGGTGGAACTGATCCCCCATACAGGCACCGCGCCCGATGCCCTTGCCACCGCCCGCACCTTGACCGAGGCTGCAGGAAAAACCGTCATCCAATGCCCCGACCGCCCCGGTTTCATCGTCAACCGCTGCGCCCGGCCCTTTTACGGCGAGGCGCTGGCAATACTGGAAGAAGGCCGCAACGCGGGCGAGATCGACGCCGCGATGGTCGCCGCACGCTATCGCCTTGGCCCCTTTGCGCTGATCGATCTGATTGGCGCCGACATCAACCTTGCCGCGACCAAAGGCCTTGCCGCCGCGATGGACCACCACCCGCGCTATCACGTCTTCGACGCGCTCAAGGCGCAGGTGGCGCGCGGCGATCTGGGCCGCAAGACCGGGCGTGGCTTTGTCTTTCCCGCCGATCCCCCGCCGCCCCCGGCGGATGCCGCCGCCATTGCCCTGCGGATCGAAGCCGCGCTTGCGAATGAGGCCGCCTGGCTGCTGGCCGAGGGGGGCAGCACGGCGGATGGCATCGACACTGCCGTGACGCTGGGCCTGAACTTTCCCCGTGGCCCGTTCGAGGCGCTGGCTCATCACGGGCGCGGCCGGGTGCTGGCCACCCTTGCCGCGCTGGAAACCGCCGCACCGCCCCATCTGAAAGGGCGCTATCTGCCCGCACCGGAGTTGGCAAAATGACCGATGTCTTTCTTTGCGCCCCTCGCCGCACCCCCATCGGCCGCCATGGCGGCGCGCTGGCCACGGTCCGCCCCGATGACATGGCCGCCCATGTGATCGACGGTCTTCTTGATCTGCATCCCGGGCTGGCGGTGGATGAGGTGATCCTCGGCTGCGCCAATCAGGCGGGCGAGGATAACCGCAACATTGCCCGCATGGCGGTGCTGCTGTCGCGCCTACCGGGCAGCGTGCCGGGGCTGACCGTGAACCGTCTCTGCGCCTCTGGCCTTGATGCCGTGATCGCAGGCGCGCGCGCCGTGCGCGACGGCGCGGATGTGGTGATCGCGGGCGGCGTGGAAAGCATGACCCGCGCGCCCTTCGTCCTGGGCAAAGCGGAAACCGCCTTTTCCCGGCAGGCCGAGATGTATGACACCACCATCGGCTGGCGTTTCATCAATGACCGGATCGCGCGGGCCTATGGCACCGACTCCATGCCCGAAACGGCGGAAAACGTGGCGGAAGAACACGCCATATCGCGGGTCGATCAGGATGCCTTCGCCCTGCGGTCGCAGTCGCGCTACAGCGCCGATTGGCACGCGGGCGATATCCTGCCCGTCACGATCACGGGGCGCAAAGGCGACACCGTGGTTGCACAGGACGAACACCCCCGCGCCACCACGCTGGAAAAGCTGGGTGCCCTGACCACCCCGTTCCGCGCGGGCGGCACGATCACGGCGGGCAATGCGGCGGGTATCAACGATGGCGCGGCGGCGCTGATCCTGGCCTCCTCCACCGGGGTGAAACGCCACGGTCTGACACCCCTCGCCCGCGTCGGCGCGGCGGCGTCGGCGGGGGTTGCCCCGCGTGTCATGGGGATTGGCCCGGTGGCCGCGGTGGAACGCCTGACTGCACGCACTGGCCGCGCGGTGGCGAATTATGATGTGATCGAAATCAACGAGGCCTTTGCCGTGCAGGTGCTGGCCTGCCTGCGCGCCTGGGGCATCGCCGATGATGACCCGCGCGTGAACGCCTTTGGCGGCGGCATCAGCATGGGCCATCCCCTCGGCATGTCCGGCGCGCGCATCGCGGGCGCTGCCGCGCGCAGGCTGGCCGAAGGCGGCGGCAAGAGCGCGCTGGTCACGCTCTGTGTGGGTGTAGGGCAAGGCGTGGCGCTGGAACTGCTGGCGGTCTGACCCGTTACGGCAGGAAAGGCGCTATCCCACAAGCCGACCACTGGCCCGACCACTGGCACGCCCACCCGTCCGCAGCGTATCGCGCGGGGACAGGCCATATTGGGCGCGGTAAAGCTCGGAGAACCGCCCGAAATGCGTAAACCCCCAACGCAGTGCGATATCCGTCACTGTGGTTCCCGGAGGCGCGGCCAAAAGATCGGCATGCGCCCGCGCCAGCCGCGCCGCACGCCAGAAGGCCAGCGGCGTTGTCCCCCGCCAGTCGCGAAAGGCCAGTTGCAACCCGCGCGGTGAAATCCCCGCCGCCGCTGCCACATCCTCGATGGTGATGGGCTGATCCAGATGCGCCTCAATGAACCCCTCGGCCAGCCGCAGGTGGCGCGGGCGGGGGGCTGCGCGCTGCCGCGCGATCTGGGCGTGATGGTCATGCCGAGCCTCCAGCAGGCCAGAAAGCACCGTACTTTCGATCTGCCGCGCCATCAGCCCCGGCCCGATGGGCGGGTTTCCGGCATCCACCTCATCCACCAGCCACAGCACCAGCCGCCGCAGCGCCGCCCCCGGCCCACAAGACAGGTCCAGTGGTCCGTCAAAGGTGAGCGGCCGGTCTGATGGCCCGCCCAGCAGACCCGCCAGATGATCCTGCATCGCACGGCGCGAGATCTGCACCAGAACCTGCCGCGTTCCTTCCTCCCATGTCATGCGCGTTGGCAGATGCGGATTCAGGATCGCCGCGCGGTCAGGCGTCGACAGATAGGTGTCGCGCCCATTGGTGATCTCCGCCCCACCTTCCAGCGGGATCTGCAACAGGTAGAACCCGCCCAACTCGCCCGGCGCGATCCGCGTTCTGGCCCCATATTCGATATAGTTCAGCGACAACCGTTCACCCGCCAGATGGTGATGGCAGGCATCAAACAGGCTGCGCGCGCCCAGCGTTTCCAACCGGTGCGGGCAGAACACCGCCGCCACCCGCTCCCGCGCCTCATCAAGGTCGCGGGTGCGGAACAGGGCATGATGGCGCAGGAGCGGCTGGTTCATGTGCTGCGACCCTTTTTTCCTTGATCCAGCCTAGCATGACAGCCGCCATTCCGACCCGCCCTGCAGCACGATTTTTTCGTTTTCCGGATAATCCCCGCGCCCGGCGGATAGACCGCTCCCGCCAGCCCGTCACAATCCTTTCAAATTCAAAGGAAAATCTGGAGGGCGCGGATGCGGGGATTGTCAGGCAAGGTGGCCATCGTGCCGGGGGGCTGCACGAAAATCGGGCGCGCGGTGGTGGATGCCTTCGTCGCCGCTGGCACAAAGGTCATGGTGGCGGACATTGCACCGGGCGAGGGATTCGCGCCGGAAGTGGGGTTTCAATCCTGCGACCTGCGCGATGACGCCCAGATCGCGGCACTCGTGGCCGCTACCAAAGAGCGGTTCGGCCGCATCGATTTTCTGGTGAATGTCGCATGCTCCTATCTGGACAACGGCGCCGCCTCCACCCGCGCGGAATGGCTGGAAAGCCTGAATGTGAACGTCGTGGGATCGGTCATGCTGATGCAGGCGGCCGAGGCCGAACTGGCCCGCAACAAGGGTGCGATCGTCAATTTCGGCTCCATCTCGTCACGCGTGGCGCAGACGGGGCGCTGGCTCTACCCGGTCTCCAAGGCCGCGATCCTGCAACTGACCCGCAATCAGGCGATGGACCTTGCCCCCAAGGGCATCCGCGTGAACGCCGTCAGCCCCGGCTGGACATGGTCCAACATCATGGACCAGCTGACCCATGGCAACCGCGCCAAGACCGATGCCGTGGCCGCGCCCTTTCACCTGCTGGGCCGCGTGGCCAACCCGGAAGAGGTGGCCTCGGCCGTGCTGTTCCTCTGCTCGGACGAGGCCAGCTTCATCACCGGCACCGATCTCTGCGTCGATGGTGGCTACACAGCCATGGGCCCGGAACAGGCCGTGCCTGCCATCCCGCTTCTGATGTCCTGACCTTTGGCGAGGGGCCGCGACAAGGCCCCCGCCCCAACCCACAGGGAACCACCATGAAAATCGCCATCATCGGGGCCGGTTTTGCCGGCCTGACCTCTGCCCGCCACCTGCGCGACTTCGGCCATGACGTGACCGTGTTCGAAAAGGTGCATGACGTGGGCGGTGTCTGGTCCACCACCCGGCTTTATCCCGGCGTGTCGACGCAAAATGGCAAGGACACCTATCATCTGTCCGATTACCCGATGCCGAAACACTATCCCGAATGGCCGTCAGGCCAGCAGGTGCAGGCCTATCTCAACGCCTATGCCGACCAGTTCGGCCTGAAACCCCTGATCCGACTGTCCACGCCCGTCACCCATGCGGAGCAGGGCGCGGATGGGCGCTGGACCGTCACCTTCCAGCGTGACGGGCAACCGGAACAGACGGAAACCTTCGATTTCCTGACGATCTGCAACGGCATCTTCTCTGCCCCCGCCATCCCCGATTTCGCAGGGGCCGACGCGTTCAAGGCCGCAGGCGGCACGATCTGCCATTCGTCGGAATTCCTCGATCAGGAACAGGCGCGGGGCAAGCATGTGGTGGTGATCGGCTACGGCAAATCCTCCTGCGATGTGGCGGTGGGGCTGGTGGATGCGGCGTCATCCATGACCGTGGTCGCGCGGGAACTGATCTGGAAGATGCCCAAGAAGCTAGCGGGCGTTTTGAACTACAAATACCTGTTCCTGACCCGGATGGGCGAGGCGCTGTTTCCCTATATCCGCCTGCAGGGGGTGGAGAAATTTCTGCACGGCCCCGGTCGCCCGGTGCGCAACTCCATGCTGGGATCGGTGCAGTCGGTGATCACCAGACAGCTCAAGCTCAAACAGCGCGGGGCGCTGCCGCGCGGGTCCTTCGAACGCATCGCGCGGTCGACGGTCAGCCTCGTGACCGACGGCTTCTTCGATCTGGTGGAGAAAGGCCGCATCGCCATCAAGCGCGACACCGCCATTGACCAACTGGTTGTCGATGGGGGCCGCCGCTTTGCCCTGCTGAAATCGGGGGAAAAGATCCCCGCCGATATCGTGATCTGCGGCACCGGCTGGCGGCAAGAGGTGCCCTTCCTCGACCCGGCACTTCAGGCCCGGATCATGGACGACCGGGGCAACTTCCGGCTCTATCGCTGCATCCTGCCCACAGGTGTGCGCAACCTTGCCTTCAACGGCTACAACTCCTCCTTCTTCTCGCCCCTGTCGGCGGAAATGGGCGCGCTCTGGATCGCCGCGTATCTGGGCGGCGCGCTGGACCTGCCATCCGAGCGCGCGCAGCTTGACGCGACCGACGCCCGCCTGCGCTGGATGGAGGAACGCACCGAAGGCAAACATGCGCGCGGTACCAACATCATCCCCTTTTCCATGCATCAGGTGGATGAACTCTTGGCCGACATGGGCCTGTCCATCGGCGGGGTGCAGCGCTTCATGGAATGGCAGATGCCGGTCAAGCCGGGCGCCTATGCCCGCGTGGCGTGCGACCTCCACCGCAGGTTGGACAGCGCAGAAGGCAAACCTGTGATTGCGTAGGGTGTGCGCTGCGCGCACCATTCTTCCCGGTTTGACCACAAGGGTGCGCGCGCAGCGCACACTCTACGGGCGGCGATGGGTGGCAGCCACGCGCGAGATCTCCTCATAGATCCCCGACAACAGGTTCAGCGTGCGCGTGGCCTCGGCCAGTCGTTCGCTGAAACCCGGCACGTTGGCCACCGCCTGCAACAAAAGCCGCCGCCGCAACGCGCCATAATCCTCGGTCACGCGCAGGCCTTCCTCGGTCACCTCATAGGTCACACCCGACCGCCCCGCCCCCTTGCGCAGCACCAGCCCCGCCCCGATCAGCTTCCGCAGGGAATACTGGATGTTGGGCACATCATCCCGGTTCGTCAGCCGCGCCAGATCCTTGATCGTTTTTGGTCGGTCATTCATCCGGATGATGTGCAACAGCGCATTCTCCGGCCCCGTCGCCGCCAGATCGCAGACCGAAGCCAGACATTCCGATTGCCAGCGCCCGAATCCCTCGAACGTGCGCATCAGGGCGAATTCCAGCTCGGTCGTGTCGACCTCGACCGCGCTTTGCGCCAGATGCCAGTGCCAATCCAGCCCCCGCACCCGCGCATCATTTTGAACTGGAATGATTTTGTCTGCCATCGGACCCGCCCTTTGCTGGCCTGACTCTGGCCGCACGCGCCCGTTGACGCAAATGGAATTTACGATAGACTTTCAAACATAAAATACTTCAAAACTCCAACAGGGACTGCTGACAATGACCCAACACCCGATGCTCTCGGGCGATCGCTTTCGCCTTGGCACTTTTTCCACCAATTGCTCCTCGGGCATGACCCCCACCAAAGCGCCCGAACGCTGGAACAACAGCTGGGACAACAACCTGAAACTGGCGAAAATGCTGGATGAGGCGGGGATTGATTTCATGCTGCCGATCGCGCGCTGGATCGGTTATGGCGGCGAGACGGATTTCCACGGTGGCGTGCTGGAAACCATGACATGGGCAGCGGGCCTGCTGGCGGCAACCAAGAACATCGCGGTTTTCGCCACCATCCACACCGCAGCCAACCACCCCGTCGTGGTGGCCAAGCAGATGGCCACGATCGACCAGATCGGCCATGGCCGCGCCGGGCTGAACATCGTCGCCGGCTGGAACAAACCGGAATACGAAGCGCTGGGTTTGACCCTGCCGGATGACCATGAAACCCGCTACGCCTATGCGCAGGAATGGTTTGATCTGGTCCGCAAGCTGTGGACATCAGACGAACACTTTGACTGGGACGGCAAGTACTTCAAGGCCGCCAAGGTGAAGGGCGACCCCAAGCCGATGCGCGGCACGGTGCCCATCATCAACGCCGCAGGCAGCCCGCAGGGCCGTGAATTTGCCACCGACAATGCCAACTTCCTGTTCACCCCCGCCATCGACCTTGAACGCTCAAAGGTGGAAATCGCGGAACTGAAGGCACAAGCCAAGGCCAAGGGCCGCAATGTGAACGTGCTGACCTTTGCCCACGTCATCTGCCGCCCGACCGAGGATGAGGCAAAGGCCTATGCCGATTACACCGCCGTGCAGAACGCCGATACAGACGCGGTCGACAATCTGGTACGCCTGCAATTCGCCCATGCCCACAGCTTCCCGCATGATCTGCTGGCCCAGATCAAGCATCTCTTCGCGCTTGGGCATGGCGGTTTCCCCCTGATCGGCACGCCCGAACAGGTGGCAGACGGAATCGTGAAGCTGCATGCGACAGGATTTGCAGGAACCACGCTTTCCTTTGTCGATTATGTCGAAGAGTTCCCCTATTTCCGTGATCAGGTGCTGCCCCGGCTTGAGGCAGCAGGGATCAGATAGGAGAACGGCAGATGGCCGAACCAGACGCCAAGGCGTTTCGCGATGCGATGCGCGCCTTTGTGGGCAATTGCAGCGTGATCACCGTGGGTGAGGGCGAGGAGGCGACAGGGTTGGTCGTCACCTCGGCCATCTCGCTTTCGGCAGAACCGCCGTTGCTGCTGGCCTGCGTGAACCGCTCGGCCTCAAGCCACCCCTTGTTCGCGCGCTATGGCCATTTCGGCTGGAACTCGCTGGGCGCGGCGCATCAGCCTGTGGCAGAGCGGTTCTCCGGTTTTGCCGGGGTCCGGGGGGCCGCGCGCTATGAGGGGGCCGAATGGGAAACCGCCGTCACAGGGGCGCAGCTGCTGAAGGGCGCACCTGCGGCCTTTGACTGCACGCTCGAGGAAATGATCGACCGCGCCACCCATTCCATCCTGATCGGCCGCGTCCGCGCGATCCGCACCACGCCGGGTGCCGGGGCGCTGATGTATTGGAACGGTGCCTATCGCGCGTTGGAGGCATAAGCTGGAAAGGGGGGGCGACAGCCCCCCCTGACGCCCCATCCCCTTCTACCTGCCCCCTGCGCTGCGGCGCGGAGGAATTGGGTATTTGGGCCAAGATGAAACGGCCGAAGAAAGAGTCGTGTGTCAGGCGAAGCTGCGGATTGTGGCGATGGCCCCGTCCAGCGCCTTGCCCTCTTCATCCATCAGCGCGGCCTCGCGCAGGCGGCGACACCAGTCGGCGGCATCCGGGCGCGCGGCGATCTGGGCGGTGGCAGCAAGGACGCGGTCAAATTTGGAATGCCCGCGCGCATGGGTATCGGAATAGCCCTTGATCAGGCGGCGGCAGCGGATCAGTTCCACCGCCAGATCGTAATTTCGGGCCGACTCCACCATCGCGGCTTGCAGCCAGCGCGCCAGATGGGCCTGTTCCTGCGCATGGCGCAGCGTGCGGCGACGCCATCCGCGCAAGCCCCCCACCAGATGCAGCGTGACGAAGGCGCGCAGGCTATCGGTCCGCAACCGGCGGCCCTTGTTGAACCAGCGGTCCAGCCGCGCCATCCATTTCGGATCCGCCTCCACCTTCGCGCCCAAACGTGCCGGGAACAGACCGACGATTTCCTCGGCCCTCGGGTGGAAGAATTCGGTCAGGTGCAGAAGGTTGGCCTCTTTCACCCGCATCTCCTTGCGGATGCGGTCAAAGCGGCGGCCACGGGTTTTCAGATCGGCCACGCGGATGATGTCATCATAGGCCATGGCATTGGCGATGTATTTCGCAGCCTCGCGCGACAGCGCCCAGCCCTGCGCCGCGCTGTCCCGGGCCAGAACCGTGGCAAGGCGATCAAGATATTCGCCCCCATAGGCGATGTCCTGAAAATCCACCACCTTGCGCAGGCCCGGCAGGGCCATATCCGCCACCGGAGCAGGCAGGGCAGCGACGCGGGCGGCGAGCTTGTCCCAGCCCGCCATCAGCCGCGCGGGGCCCGTCACCTGCGCCGCCGCCTTGGGCTTTGGCGCAGCCACCTCTGCCACCGGGTTCGCCGCCACGGCCAGCGCCGCCCCAAAAGCGCGCAGTGACCCCTCGACCCCCTTGCCGCTGGCGCGGATCGCAGCCTCGAACGCCGCGCGATCAAAAGGCAGCGCCCCCGACCCCGCCAGCGCCCCGAAGAGCGAGGCGGATATCACCGACCCGTTCGCAATCGCCAGCGCGTCGAAATCCGCCGCGATGAAGCGGCGCGCGGCGATTTCCGCCGCCGCCATCACCTCATCCGACGCGGCGATGCCATCGCCTGGCACCATCTTTTCCGACACCGCCAGCGCCCGGTGGGTAGAGGCGATCAGCGTCGTCCGGTCAGGCGTCACGAAGCCGCGGATGATCGACCGCCCGGCCTCCATCATTTCCGCCGCGATCATGATGTCCACGTCGCCGGCAGCGGGCATAAGCGAAAAGACCGGCATCGGATCGCCCGCGCGATGCGGGGCCATCTCGATGTAATAGACCGTGGCCCCGGTCCGCTGCGCCACGCCCGCGACCGATGTGGCCTGCGCCGCATAGCCGTTGGATCGCGCCAGATCCTCGATCCAGCCGGTCAGCACCCCGCCGCCCTGCCCGCCCACGGCCAGGATCGCCAGCTTGATGATCCCCGACAGGCGCGGATCGGCGGATCTAGCGGGCAATGCCCCCGACAGCGTGTCATGCACCGTCATGCCGCCCCTCCGAATTCCAGCCGCCGTGCCGCGCGGCGCGCCTGCAGCCAGCCGATGATCCGGGTGCGGAAAGCCGCCAGCCGGGTTTCCCACTTTGACGGGTTATGGATCACATCGGCGCGGTAGAAAGAGGGGCACAGCACTGCGGCATCCGCCACTTCGCCGCAATTCCCGCAACCCACACAGCTTTGGTCGATGCTGGCCACCGGATCGTCACGCAGCGGATCGTCCAACTTCTTCACCGACAGCGACGGACAGCCCGACAGCCGGATGCAGGCGTGATCGCCCGTGCACACATCCTCATCCACGCCAAACCTGGGCGCCTCCACCCTTCGGCCCTCCTTGATCGCCCTTTGGGCAAGGGGTTTTTCCCGGCGCTGCTTGTTCAGCATACATTCGCTGGAGGCGACAATCACCTTCGGCCCCGGCGCATCGGTCGTCAACGCCTCGCGCAGCACGTCGCGCATATGGCCCACGTCATAGGTGCGGTCCACCTGGCGGACCCAGTCGATCCCGATCCCCTTCAGCGCCTTGGTGATCGGGTGCTTGGTGGCCTTTGTCGGATTGTCGGCGCGCGACGACATGATGTCCTGCCCGCCTGTGGCGGCGGAATAGTAATTGTCCACGATCACCGCCACGCCATCGGATTTGTTGAAGGCCATGTTGGTGAAACTGGACGACAGCCCGTTATGCCAGAACCCGCCATCCCCGATGATCGACACCGGCCGCCGCGCGCCCCCGCCATCAAAGGCGGCGTTGGCGGCGGGGCCAAGGCCATAGCCCATCGTCGCCCCACCGATTTCGAATGGCGGCAGTGCGGCAAACAGATGGCAGCCGATATCGGCGCTGATCTGCAGCTTGCCGGTCTCCTTCTGCACCAGCTTCATCGCGGCAAAGATGGGCCGTTCCGGGCAGCCGGTGCAGAACCCCGGCGGGCGGATCGGCACGGTTTTCGTCAGGTCGGGGATCTGCGGCTTGTCCTCGTTCGGGGCGCGCACCAGTGCGGGCAGCATGGCGGGCGCGGCCTCTTTCAGAAATGCCGTAATCCCGTCCAGCAGCACCTGCCCCGTATATTCCCCCGCCATCGGCAGGATGCCCTTGCCGCGCAGTTTGACCGTCGATCCGGCGCGATAGAGATAGGTCGTCAACTGCTGTTCGATGAATTCCGGCTGGCCTTCCTCAATCACCAGCACCTGATCCTTGCCTTCGCAGAACTCCCGAAACTCGCTGGCCAGTAGGGGATAGGTCACATTCAGCACATAAAGCGGCACCTCGGTATTGCCGTGCAGATCGGCCAGTCCCAGCCGCTGCAAGGCGCGAATAACCCCGTTATACATGCCCCCCTGCAACACCAGCCCAACGGGCGCTGTCCTCGGCCCGAACACCTCATTTAACCCGCGCTCGCGGATGAAACGCTCTGCATTGGGCCAGCGGTTTTTGATCTTGTCCTGCTCATGCGCGAATGACATCGGCGGCAGCACGACGCGGGCGAAATCCGATTGCGGGTTCGACAGCGCGTCCCTGACGCTCAACGTCGGGCGCTGGTTGTCGCGCGTCTGGAAAGACCCCGTCACATGGCAGGACCGTATCCGCACCATCAGCATCACGGGCGTATTCGACGCCTCCGACAGTTCGAACCCGTCCTTCACCGCCTTGGTGATGCAGGGCAGGTTCGGGCGCGGGTCCAAGAGCCAGAATTGCGATTTCATCGCAAAGGCATGGCTGCGTTCCTGCATGATCGAGGAACCCTCGCCGTAATCCTCGCCCACGATGACCAGCGCGCCGCCGTTCACACCCGATGAGGACAGGTTCGCCAGCGCGTCAGATGCCACATTCACGCCGACCGACCCCTTGAAGGTCACCGCCCCGCGGATGGGATAATGGACCGATGCCGCCAGCATCGCCGCCGCCGCCGCCTCATTGGCGTTGGCCTCGAACCGGATGCCCAACTCGCCCAGCAATTCCTCGGCATCTGCCAGCACATCCATCAGATGCGAAATCGGCGCGCCCTGATAGCCGCCGACATAGCCCACCCCGTTTTCCAGAAGCGCCTTGGTGATGGCCAGAATCCCCTCACCCGTGAACGTATCGCCCGCGCCCTTGCGCAGATGTTCCACTTCCGCCTTGAAGGACCGTTCAGCCATGTCAGATCTCGTGCTTGCGGATATTGGTCAGCATCTTCTGCAGCGTGCCCACAAAGGCCCGCCGCTCATCATCGGGGATGCCGCGGAACATCCGCGCATGCGCCTCGGCCATCCGGGGCCACAGCGTCTCGAACGCCGTGCGCCCGGCTTCGGTGATGAAAATCCGGGTGGCGCGGCTGTCGCTGGCATCCGCCTCGCGCCGGATCATCCCTTCGCCCGCCAACTGGTCCAGCGCGCGCGACAGGGTGGATTGCTCCACCACCGAATAGACCGCCAATTCCCGGATCAACGGCCCCTCGATCACCGACAGCACCGCCAGCGCCCGCATCTTGGGTGTGGTCAGGCCCTGCCCCGCCATCTCATCCCGCAGGGAGGCGTTATACCGCCCCATGATGCGGTTCATCAGATAGGGCGCGTAATTCGTCAGCCCGATCTCCCCCAAACGGGGCAGCGTGGATGGCGGCTTTTCCGGGGGCGATTGATCCGTCATGCGCCCAACCTTTTCGCCGCAAGGAAACCCGACCCACCGCCAAGGCCGGGGCCGGGATGGGTGGACGCGCCAATATGAACCAACCCGCGCACAAGGCCCGTGCCGTTGGTGGAATGGGCATAGGGGCGGAAGATGAAAAACTGGTCGATGCTGCACAGCCCGCCGTAAGGGTCACCCCCCACAAGGTTCACATTCATCGCCTCAAGGTCCGCCGGGCTATAGGCACGCCGCGCCAGTTTGATCGCATCAAAGTCCTTGATATGGCGGCGCAATATCTCCTCGATCCGGTCGGCAAAGGCCTCCCTCACCGCCTCGGACCACGCGCCCTCGGTGGCAATCGCGCCGCCCGCATCACCCTTGACCACGCGCGGCGCATCGGGGATCTGCAGCCACAGCACTGCCTTGCCCTCTGGCACCCGTGACGGGTCCAGCCGGTGCGGTTGGCCCACACAGATCGTGGGAACTGCGGGCAGCATCCCCCGCTCAGCCTCATTAGCCGACTTGGACACAGAGTCGATCCCATCCGCCAGATGGATCAGCGCCACGTCATCCAGCCCCGGTGACAGCCATTCGGGATGCTGGTCCAGCGCGTAATGCAGTTGGAAATTCCCGCGCCCATGCCGAAACGCCTTTGCCGCCGCCTGATCCTCGGGCAGGTTCACATCGCGCAAGAGCCGCCCCTGCAACTGCCCCGGCGCGACGGAAGCCAGCACCGACCGGCAGGTGATCTCTTCCCCGCCCACCAGCGCCACGCCGCGCACATGGCTGTCCTTCACGATGATCCGGTCAACATCCGCGCCGCAGCGAATCTCCCCACCCTTCTCCTCGATCAAGGCGCGGAAAGCGGCCACCGCCGCCCCCGACCCGCCCTTCACGATGGGCGCCCCCGCCGCCTCCAGCGCGAAGGCGATCACCTTGCCCATCTGCCCGGAATAGGTGCTTTCGGGCGTCAGCCCGCAATGCAGCACCCAAGGCGCATAAAGCGCCTGCACATCGGGCGATGCATAGGTCGTCTCGAGCCAGCCCCGCGCTGGGACCAGCGCGCGCCCAAACCACGCCGCCAGCCCGCGCAGGCCCCGCTTTCGCACCTGCCCCCACAGCAGTTTCGCCGTGGGCCATGACCACAGCGCCCCGCCCAGCAGCGCGAACAGGAAAGGCGCATCGCCCTCTACCCCGCCCACATCGCGGCCATGGGCATCGCCATCCCCCGCTGCCCGCGCATTGAAGGCAGCGATATTCGCGGCCCGGTCCGTCGTCAGCACCAGCGCCGATCCATCCGGCCGCAGCACGGCGGTCGGATGCGGCGTGTGGCAATAGTCGAACCCGTGCCGTGCCAGATGGGGGCCAAGCGCGGCCCCCGCAGGCGATGTCATGAACAGCACCCATGTGGCCGCCATCACGTCATGCTTGAACCCCGGCAGCGTGATCTCATCAGTCCGCAGGCAACCGCCCGGCACCGCCTCCCGCTCCAGGAGCAGAACACGCTCGCCCTTCAGGGCCAGCATGGCCCCGGCGACCAGCGCGTTGATCCCGCTTCCGATGATGACGTGGTCAGGCCGCATCGATCAGCCCTTGGGAACCAGCGCCAGCGCCCGGATGGGCGACCCCGTGCCCTGCTTGATTTTCAGCGGCGCGGCAATCAGGATCGCCCCCTTGGCGGGCAGCTTGTCCAGATTGGCGAGCGACGCCAGACCGAAACAGTTGTTCTTGTGCAAAAGGTTATGCGCCGGGAACGGCGGGGTCATCCCACCCGCCTGCCCCGCATCCGTGCCGATGCACTGGCTGCCCCAGCCCACGATGCCCTTGGACAGCAGGTATTCGATCACCTCCGCCGTCGGCCCCGGCGTATGCGGCCCGGTGGCATCGGCATTCAGGAAAGCCGCCTCATCATGCGCGCGCTTGTCCCAGTCCGACCGCAGCACGACCCATTCCCCCGCATTGATGGGCCCGTTGCGCGATTCCCAATCCTGCACATGCTGGATGGTCAGCAGGAAATCCGGGTTTGCCGCACATTCCGCGCTGAAATCCAGCACGTTCACCGGCGCCACCAGCCGCTGCACATCCAGCGTGTCGGTATAGCCGTCCGCGTAATCCTTGCCGGTGATCCAATGACGCGGTGCATCGAAATGCGTGCCGCTATGTTCCCCCAGTTCCAGCCAGTTCCACGCCCAGAAAGGACCATCCTTGTCGTATTCGCTGATGCGGTGAATCTTGATCGGCGGGGTATCCTTGGCGAAATCCGGCGGCAGCTTCAGCAGGGGCGTCTCCGGCCCCAGCACCCCGGAACAATCCACCACCTCGATCCCGCCGGATGCCAGCATTCCCGCCATGGCCTGAAGCACGCTTGCAGAGGTCATCACCATCTCCCTGTTGGCCGGTCCATCCCGGCATAAGCTGCGCCGGTTACCCCGGCATTCATGGAATCATGCTAGACAGATTTAAATGCATTTGCAAATATCCCTGCGTCACTCTGTCGGGGAAGACATGACCGCAGGTTCCAACGCCACATTCGACGCCGTCCTGATCGGGGCGGGCCACAACACGCTGGCCGCTGCGCTGCATCTGGCGGCAAAGGGCTGGCGCGTGGGCCTGTTCGAACAGGCCGCCACCGTGGGCGGCGCGGTCAAGACGGGCGAATACACCCTGCCCGGTTTCCGGCACGACTGGGCGGCTATGAACCTGTCGCTCTTTGCAGGAAGCCCATTTTTCAAGGCTTATGGCGCAGAACTTACCCGCCACGGCTGCGCCTTTGTCCCGGTAAACCGCCCCTTTGCCTCCAGCTTCTCCGATGACACTTGGGCGGGCGTTTCCACCGACATGGCCACCACCCTGGCCTCCTTGCGCGCCCTCTCTCCCCGCGATGCAGAGACGTGGGAAACGCTCGCCGCCCGATTCGGGGACGAGGCACCGCATCTCTTCGGCCTGCTCGGGGCCGAAATGAAATTCCGTGCGATTGCATATTTCATGTTCAAAACACTCCGCGCCAAGGGGCTGGCCGGAACAATGGACATGGCCCGCTTCCTCATCGCCTCGCCCCGCGCATGGCTGGAAGAAACCTTTGAACATCCCCATATCCGCGCCCTGCTGGGCGCCTGGGGGATGCATCTCGACTTCGCCCCCGATGTCGCGGGCGGGGCAATGTTCCCCTATCTCGAAGGCATGGCAGGCCAGGCCTTCGGCATGGTGATCGGGCAAGGCGGGGCCGATACCGTGACCCGCGCGCTGGTGTCCGCGATCACGGCACGCGGCGGGGCGGTGGAAACCGGTGCATCCGTCGCGCGGATCATCCATTCGGGCAATCGCGCCACGGGCATCGAACTGGCGGATGGCCGTCAGATCACCGCCACCCGCGCGGTCATCGCGGGCATCGCCCCCCGCGCGCTGCCGCGCCTGACGGGCGGCACCACGCCCAGCTTCGACCGCGCCATGACGGGTTTCCGCCACGCGCCCGGCACCATGATGATCCACCTAGCCATGGACGGCCTGCCCGACTGGCGCGCAGGTGCGGCCCTGCAGTCGCATGCCTATGTCCATATCGCGCCCAGCCTCGATCAGATGGCGCGCACCTATCAACAGGCGCAGGCCGGGTTGCTGCCCGATGAACCCATCCTCGTCGTGGGTCAGCCCACGGTGTTCGACCCCTCCCGCGCGCCCGCCGGCAAGCACATCCTCTGGGTGCAGGTCCGCATGGCCCCCGGCACCATAATGGGCGATGCCAAGGGCGAGATCGCGTCAACCGACTGGCCGCAGGCCGCCGCCCCCTTCGCCGACCGCGCGCTGGATATCCTTGAGACCCACGCCCCAGGCACCCGCGCCAAAATCATCGGCCAGCGCATCGTGACGCCCGTGGAACTGGAGGCCGACAACCCCAACCTGATCGGTGGCGATCAGGTCTGCGGCAGCCACCACCTGTCACAGCATTTCCTCTTCCGCCCCGCCCGCGGCCATGCCGATGGCTCCACCCCCATCGACGGGCTGCACCTGACCGGGGCCGCCGTCTGGCCCGGCGCTGGCACCGGGGCGGGATCGGGATATCTTCTGGCCCGCAAACTCGCCGGACAGTGACCAAGACCAAAAGACCAACAAAGAACCACCAACAGGGAAAACAACCATGAACCTCAACCGCCGGAGCCTTCTGAAGCTCTCTGCTGCCACCATGGCCGCAGGCACCATCGGCCTGCCGACATTCGCGCAGGCCATCGACGAACTGGTCATCGCCTATAACGTCAACCTGCCCTCATGGGACCCGACCGTTGGCCCCAGCGCGGTGAACCCCACCATTCAGGGCCTGTATCAATCGGTCTTCGACCAATACATCCTGCAACAGCCCGACCTGACCCCCGCGCCCGGCCTGCTGACCGAATGGGGCTGGAACGACGATCGCACCCAGGTCTGGATGACCGTGCGCGAAGGCGTCACCTGGCATGACGGATCGCCCTTTACCGCCGAAGACGTGGCTTGGAACCTGGCCCGCGTCGCCAATCCCGAAACCGGCAGCCCGATCCAGTTCGTCTGGGGCACGCTGACCAACCACCGGGTTGAGGGCAACCGCGTCATTGCCGATGTGGCGCAGTTTGACCCCACGATCTTCAAATGGATGTATTTCCTGACCGGTTACGTCCTGCCCAAGACCTATTTCGAAAAGGTCGGCGCTGAGGGTTTTGAGGCCGCGCCCATCGGCACCGGCCCCTATATGGTGGAAAAATTCGAACGCAACGCCTTCGTCCGCCTGAAGGCCAACGCCAATTACTGGGGCGGCAAGCCCGATTTCGACACGGTCACGATCAAGTTCGTCCCCGATGCCGCCGCCCGCGTGGCCGAGGTGGAATCCGGCAATTCCCACGTCACGCTGGAAATGCCGTACGAGGAATATGATCGCCTGAAAGGCGGCGCGCTGGCCGGTGTGGCCGCACCGATTTCCGATATCGGGATGATCTTCCTGAACGATATCGAGGTGATGACCGATCCCAACATCCGCATGGCCGCAGCCTATGCCATCGACAAGCAGGCGATCATCGACCGCCTTCTGTCGGGTTACGGGGTCAAGATCGACACGCTGCAAACCCCGGAATACGATGCTTTTGATGCCTCCATCACCGTGCCTTACGACGAGGCGAAGGCCATCGAACTGCTGGCCGCCTCTGGCTTTGGCCCCGACAATCCGGTGAAGTTCAAGATCCAGACGACCCGCGGCTTCAAGCCCAAGGATTACGAGATGATCCAGGCCATCGTCGGCCTCTGGCGGCGCGTGGGGATCGAGGCAGAGATCGAAGTCTACGAGATCGCAAAGCACTTTGAGTTGCGCGCCGCCGACCAGCTTGCCCCCGCTGCCTTCTACAACTGGGGCAATTCGGTGGGCGATCCGACCACCTCGACCGGTTTTGCCATGTTCGGCCCCTCTCCCCATTCGGTGTGGGATGGCGAGGATCTGATCGGGATGATCGGCCCCCTCTGGGGCGAGGCGGATGAGGCCAAGCGCATCGAAGGCTGGAAGGCGGTGGACAAATACATCGCCGAAAACGCGCTGGTGATCCCGCTGCTGCAATATGTGCAACCCATCCTGCACGCACCCGGCGTTGTGGTCACGCCCCACGCATCGGGCGCGCTGCTGCCGCATCTCATGAAGCGCGCCTGAGCGCAGGCCGGGGGGGCACCCGCCCCCCCGGACCCCCCTTTCGCGCCTGATGGGCGTTGCGCGGGGGGAAGCGTCGATTTGGGTATTTAAGCCAAGATGAAACAGGCAAGGTCAGTGCCTTTATGGGTGCTGTCACGGGGTGGGAATGGCGTTCTTGAGGTTCGTTGCGATCCGGCTTTTGACCACCGCCATCACCTTGGCGGGGGTGGCGGTGATCGTGTTCTTCGTGATCCGGGTGGTGCCGGGCAACCCAATTGCCATGATGCTGCCCCCCGGCGCGACCGATGAGGATATCGCCCGCCTCTCTGCCCTCTACGGGCTGGATCAGCCCATCGTCACGCAATTCGGCATCTGGCTTGCGGGCGTGATGCAGGGCGATTTCGGCACCTCGATCACCACGCGCCAACCCGTGCTCGACCTTGTGCTGGGACGGCTTCCGGCCACGCTGGAACTGTCGATCATGGCGCTGGTGATGGCGGTGATCCTGGGCGGTGCTGCGGCCCTGACCGGCACCCGCTTTCGCGGCGGGCGGCGCGAGGGCGCGATCGACGTGGCCAATGGCATGGCCCTGTCGGTGCCGGATTTCCTCTGGGGGCTGGTGCTGATCCTGCTGTTCGGGGTGCTCTGGCCGGTGTTCCATATCTCGGGCCGGGTATCGCCGTCGCTAGACCTGCCCTTCACCACCGATTTCTACCTGTTCGAGAGCCTGATCCGCCTGCGCTTCGACCTTTGGGCCAATCTGGTGGCGCATATGTTCATGCCCGCGCTGGCGCTGGCCATCCCGCTGGCCGCGATCATCGGACAGCTTTTGAAGCAAAGCCTGAAGGAAACCATGAACCTCGATTATGTGACGCTGGCCCGCACAAAGGGCTATGGCGAAACGCGGGTGATTTTGCGCGAGGCGCTGCGAAACGCCATCCTGCCCACGCTGACGCTGGTGGGCGTGCAGTTCACCTTTCTGATCGGCGGCACAGTAATCATCGAGCGGCTGTTTTCCTATGAAGGCCTTGGCAACATGGCCATCGACGCGGTCATCAACCGCGACCTGCCACTGATCCAGGGGATCGTGATCCTGTTCGCGGTGATCTTTACGGCGGTGAACCTGATCGTCGATCTGCTTTATGCCGTGCTGAACCCCCGGTTGCGCCATGCTTGACGCCAAAGGCATGGATGGGCGTTCCCTGATCCGCCGCCGCGCGGGGCTGCGGCTGTGGCTGTCCGCCGGGTGGCTGGGCCTGCTGGCGCTGGCCGCGCTGCTGGCCCCGTGGATCGCGCCACATGATCCCTTGGCGCAGGATCTGTTCCTTGGCCGCTTGCCGCCCTTCTGGATGGCGGGGGCTGAGCCGGGCTATTGGCTGGGAACGGACTCACTCGGCCGCGACGTGCTGTCGCGCATCCTGCATGGCGCGCGACTGGCGCTGATCGTGGCGCTGGTGGCGGGCAGCATCACCTGCCTTGTCGGCGCGACGTTGGGCCTGCTCGCAGGTTTCCTGCGCGGCTGGGTGGACATGGTGATCTCGCGCCTGATCGACATCTGGATGGCCTTTCCCCCCGTCCTCTTTTCCATCCTGCTGATCGCCGTCCTCGGCCCCGGCCTGACGTCGATCATTATCGCCATTGTGGTGATCGACTGGACACGCTTCGCCCGCGTCGTGCGGGCCGAGGCGATGGCGCAAGGCGCGATGGATTATGTGGCCTCCGCCCGCGTGGCCGGGCGCGGGCGGTTGGGGACCATGGTCCGTGAAATCCTGCCCAATGTCCTGCCCACCATCGTGGTTCTCCTCACCCTTGAGATGGGCATCGCCGTGATCGTCGAGGCAATCCTGTCCTTCGTGAACCTCTCCATCTCCACCGACGATCCCACCTGGGGCGGGATGATCGCCGAGGGGCGCACCTCGATCCATCAGGCCTGGTGGGTGCTGGTCTTTCCGCTGGTCACCCTTTTCCTCACCGTCCTCTCCTTCTCCCAACTGGGCGAAGGGCTGAAGGACCGCTTCGATCCGGTGCTCAGATGAGTTTCCTTTCGATCCGCAACCTTTCTGTCCGGCTGAAGGGTGGCCCGCCCCTGCTGCGCCGTGTGTCGCTGGATGTCGCGGCGGGTGAGGTGCGCGGGCTGGTGGGCGAATCCGGCGCGGGCAAGTCGATGATCGGCAAGGCCGTGCTGGGCATCCTGCCGCCCTCTGTGGAAATCACCGGAGGCCAGATCGTGCTGGATGGCACCGATCTGCTGACGCTGCCCCTTAAGGACCGCCGCCGCCGCATCGGCGCGACCTGCGCGCTGATCCCGCAAGACCCGCTGACGGCGCTGAACCCCTCCCACCGCATCGGGCCGCAGATCACCGACCGGCTGGTGGATATTCTGGGCTGGACACGTGCGGATGCCAATGCCCGCGCCCGCGCCTTGCTGGAAGAGGTGCAGATCCCGAACCCCGACCGGGTGCTGCGATCCTATCCGCATGAGCTGTCGGGCGGGATGCGCCAGCGCATCCTGATCGCCAGCGCCTTTGCAGCCGAACCGAAACTGATCGTGGCCGATGAACCCACCACGGCGCTGGATGTGACCGTGCAGAAACAGATCCTGCGGCTGATCGCCGGGATGCAGGCCCGCCATGGCACGGCGCTCTTGTTCGTGACGCATGATCTGGGCGTCGTGTCCAAGGTCTGTCAGAACCTGTCCGTCCTCTATGCCGGGATGGTGGTCGAAGACAGCACGGTCGCCGATTTCTTTGCAGCCCCGCGCCACGCCTATTCCGCCGCCCTCCTAGCCGCGACGCCGAAATACACCGATCCCGCTGCAGGCCTGAACCCAGTGCCCGAAGCGGTGATCGACGCTGTCCGCGCCGAAGTGGCGGCTTTTGATGCGGGGGGCAGGTGATGGACCTTTACCAGATCGACAACCTGACCCTGTCGCTGGCCGACATGACCGCCAAGCCCCTGTTCGGTGCCGCGCCCCGGATCGACATCCTCAAGGGCCTGTCTTTCACCATCCCCAAGGGGGCGGTGGTGGGCATCGTCGGCGGCTCCGGTT
>CALRMS020000027.1:0-55401 GCA_943369275.1 Rhodobacter maris
ATCGGCGCGAAATCTGCGTCAGATTTCGCCCCCCTCAGGCAAACCGCCCCTTATAGGCCTCCCGCAACAGGTTCTTCTGCACCTTGCCCATCGTGTTACGGGGCAGGCTGTCCACCACCACGGCCCCTTTGGGCTGCTTGAACCGCGCCAGCTTGTCCACGATCGCCGCCAGCACCGCCTCCGGCTCCAGCACCGCCCCCGGCCGCGCCACCAGCACCGCAAAGACCGCCTCGCCGAAATCCGGATGCGGCAGCCCGATCACTGCGCTTTCCGCCACGCCCGGCACCTCATCCAGCAGCAGCTCCACCTCCTTGGGGTACACATTATACCCCCCGGTGATCACCAGATCCTTCGCCCGCCCCACGATATGCACATAGCCATCCGCATCGCGCTTCCCCAGATCGCCGGTGATGAACCACCCATCCGGGCGCAGCTCCTCGCGCGTCTTCTCCGGCATCTGCCAATAGCCCGTAAACACGTTCGGCCCCCGCACCTCGATCATCCCCACCTCCTCGGGGCCAACCTCCCGCTCCTCGGCCACAATCCGCAACTCCACCCCCGGCAGCGGGAACCCCACCGTCCCCGCCCGCCGCTCCCCGTCATAGGGGTTCGACGTGTTCATGTTCGTCTCGGTCATCCCATAGCGTTCGAGGATACGGTGCCCCGTCCGCGCCTCCCACGCCTCATGCGTTTCGGCCAAAAGGGGCGCAGATCCCGACACGAACAGCCGCATATGCGCCACCAGATCGCGGTCCAGCCGCGCCTCCTCCAGCAAGCGGGTATAGAACGTCGGCACCCCCATCATCACCGTGGCCTGCGGCAGCATCCGCAACACCGCCCCTGCTTCGAACCCCGGCAAAAAGATCATCGCCCCGCCCGACAGCAGCGCCACGTTCGATGCCACAAACAACCCATGCGTATGAAAGATCGGCAGCGCATGCAGCAGCACGTCCCGGTCCGTGAACCGCCACTCCCGCACCAGCACCTCGGCATTCGACAACAGGTTGCGATGCGTCAGCATCGCCCCCTTGGACCGCCCGGTCGTCCCCGATGTATAAAGAAACGCCGCCAGATCATCCGCCCCGCAATCCACCGGCACCACCTGATCCAAAGCCCCCGCCGCAAGATCGGACAACTCCCCCGTCCCATCCGCGTTCAGCGTCACCATCCGCGCCCCATGCGCCGCCGCCACCGGCGCCATCACCCCCGCGCGGCCGCCATCACAGACAAAGACGCGCGGCGTCGCATTGCCCAGGAAATACCCCACCTCATCCGCCGTATACGCCGTGTTCAGCGGCAGAAAGATCGCCCCCAGCGCCACAGCCGCGCCATAGATCGCCAAAGCTTCGGGCGTCTTGGCCACCTGAGCCGCGATCCGGTCACCCTTGCCCAGCCCCAATCCCCGCAACGCATTGGCCTGCCGCGCCACCATCCGCAAGAACGCAGCCCCGCTGATCGCCCGGCCATCGGCCAGCATCAGCAGCGGCCCCTCCCGCCCCGCCAAAGGCGCGAAAATCGCGTCAAACAGATGGTTCGTCATTCTCCGTCTCTCCCGGTTCACCACGCGGCCGCCGAAAGTCATGGCATGGCGCCCTCCAGCACCTCAAGCCGCGAAATCCCGCCGCTTCCTTGCGCGCTGCAAACAAAAATGCGGGATCGGTGCCCGGCTTTGCCTTAAATCCCGCAACAGTCACAAGGAAAGACCCCATCACCGCCCCGGTTTTGCCTTCAACTCGCGGCACGATCCTTGCATCAGATGTCCTTCGCCCGGCAACGGGGAACAGGAGAAAGACGATGCAACTCGCTCTTGCGCTCATGGAAAAGATCGGGCTCTTTGCCCACAAGGCCGATCACGTCGACCCGCAATTCGACCTGCGGCTGCAGCGTATCGGCGCACGGGAACTGCTGCGCGTGTCGCAATCAGGCCCGCTCTCCGGCCCGCTCAGAAATCAACCCTCACACCGGGCAGTCTGAGTTCGGCCACCAGATCGCGCACTTCCTGCCGCGCGGCGATGTTGGACAGGTTCAACTGATCCACCCCGGTATCGCGCAGATCCAAAAGCGTCAACCCGCGCGGAAACAGCTCGCGAAAGATCACGCGCTCGGAAAAGCCCGGTGCCACCCGGAACCCGATCCGCCGCGACAATTCCTCCAGCGCCGCCCCCACCTTCTTCTTGTTGTGCATCTGCTGCGCGCCAAGCCGGTTGCGCAGCACGATCCAGTCGATCGGCTTCAGCCCCGCCTGCGCGCGCAACTGCCGCGCGTTCCACACCATTTCGGAATAGATCGACGGCCCCTTCACCTTGCCCGTCTCCGGGTCCACCCGCGCGAGCAGATCGAAATCCACGAAACTGTCATTCAGCGGCGTGATCAGCGTATCGGCCAGCGAATGGGCCACCTGTGACAGCCGCGTGTGTGATCCGGGACAGTCGATCACGATGAAATCCGACACCGGCTCCAGCGCCGCAATCGCATTGGCCAACCGCGCATCAAAGGCATTCTCGCCCGGCGCCAGCGCATCCGCCGCAACTTCGGGCAATTCCCGGTAATCCGGGCTGGGCAAGGTCAGCCCGGCCCGCGCCATATAGGCGCGGCGGTTCTCGACATATCGCCCGAAACTGCGCTGCCGCAGATCAAGGTCCAGCGCCCCCACCCGGAACCCCAGCCGCGCCAGCGCCGTGCCCACATGCATGCAGGTGGTCGATTTCCCCGACCCGCCCTTCTCGTTTCCGACAACGATGATATGCGCCATGTGGCCTTCCCCCGACACCAGACTGCGCCCCGCGCGGCAAAACTCAGGTCGCGGAACAGGGATAAGGCCCAGTTGGCGGAAATCCGCAAGCCCCTTCCGCGCGTCACTGGGGCAAAAGCCCGGCCTTAGCTGCCCAGCAGGTCGCAGCGAACGTATGTCACGAAGGGCTCATCGGCCTCATTCCAATGTGTTCGCCAATCCGCAAAGAAGTCAAAGCGGCTCATGTCATCGGAAAAACGCAAGAGCGGCATGTCGCGGTTCCTGAAGTTCGACAGATAAAGCCGCGTGCCATCGAAGTTTGCGATCAAGAGTTGTTCTTTCCCCGAAACCGCACCGTCCAACTGCGGCACCGGATCGCGCCATTCCATCAGGACAGCACCCTTTCCGTCGATCTTGTTCAGGCTGAGCGGATTGGTTCCGCAATCCCGCTCCGGCAGGCCTTCCAGCCCATACACCCCTTCATACGGAGGGTCATCCGAGGCTTGCGCCCAAAGCGCGCCCACCGATGACAAAAAGACTCCAACACAAACCACACCAGCCAGACGCATATCACCCACCACTTTCACCAGACCACCACAACGAAAAACGCCGCCCCGAAAGGCGGCGTTTTTGTAGTTTAGCAAGGTCGGGATCAGAAACCCAGACCGGCGTACTTGTTCTTGAACTTCGACACGCGGCCGCCGGTGTCCATCAGCTTGGCCGACTGGCCGGTCCAGGCCGGGTGTGCCAGCGGATCGATGTCCAGCGCCATCTGATCGCCTTCCTTGCCCCAGGTCGTCCGGGTCTGGAAGGTGGTGCCGTCGGTCATCTTGACCGTGATCATGTGATATTCGGGGTGAATGCCCTTTTTCATCGCACCGGCTCCTTACTCTGATTTTTCTTTGTAGTTGGTCACTTCGGCGATCCGGGCCGATTTGCCGCGACGGTCGCGCAGGTAGTACAGCTTTGCACGACGCACACGGCCACGACGGACCACTTCGATCGAATCGATGTTCGTCGAATACAGCGGGAACACGCGCTCCACGCCCTCGCCAAAGGAAATCTTGCGCACGGTGAAAGAGGCAGAAATCGTCGCCCCGCCCTTGCGGCCGATGCAAACGCCTTCATACATCTGCACCCGCGAACGCGACCCTTCGGTCACCTTGTAGCCGACGCGAATGGTGTCGCCAGCCTTGAAATCCGGGATCTTCTTGCCGAGAGCGGCAATCTGCTCCGCCTCGATCTGCGCGATAAGGTTCATCGCCAAGTCTCCATATACCTGCGGTATTTCCGCAGAGGTGATGCCGCCCCAGAGCTCTCGGTCTTCAACCGGGTCCGCCATCCCGCAAAGGATGCGCCCGCCAGAGGTTCAGGCCTGCTTTTCATGCACCGCCCCCTTGTCCTGCAATCTGCCGAAGAAGGCAGAGGCCAAAGGGAATCGGGTCCAAACGGTGAAACCACCCCGGACCGGGCGCGTATAGGGGCGGAACGGTGCTTTGGTCAAGTGCGATACGTGCTCCGGGCCGCGCCAAACCGCCCCTGCGGGACGGAGTCACTTCCCCTTGCGCCGCTCCCACAGATCCGGCCGCCGCTCGGCCGTCAGCCGCTCACTCTCGGCCCGCCGCCATTTGGCGATCTGGCCATGATGGCCCGACATCAGCACGGCCGGAATCTTCCGCCCTTCCCACACCTGCGGGCGGGTGAATTGCGGATGCTCCAGCAGCCCGTCCGAGAAACTCTCTTCCTCGGTGCTCGCCGCATTGCCCAGCACATTGGGCAGCAGCCGCACCGTGGCATCCAGCATGGCCTGCGCCGCGATCTCGCCCCCGGTCAGGACGAAATCCCCCAGCGAAACCTCCTCGATCCCCCAATGGTCCAGCACCCGCTGATCCACCCCCTCGAACCTCCCGCACAGCAGGGTGATCCCGTCCGCCGCCGCCCAGTCCCGCGCGCGCGCCTGATCGAAAGGCTTGCCGCGCGGCGACAGATAGACGATGGGCCATCGCGCCCGGTCGGCAGGCGTGCCGATGGCCGCCTGCCGCAGCGCGCGATGCACGATATCGGCGCGCAGCACCATACCCGCCCCGCCACCCGCAGGCGTATCATCCACCGTGCGATGCTTGCCCTCGCCAAAGGGGCGCAGGTCGATGGGCTCCAGCCGCCACACCCCCTGATCCAGCGCCTTGCCCGTCAGCGACAGGCCCAGCGTGCCGGGAAAGGCCTCGGGAAACAGCGTCACGATCCGCGCCACCCAGGCCCCCTTGATATGCCGGGGCTCTTCCATCAGGTCGCGCGGCACGGCGGCAACCTGCACCTTCAGCCGGCCATGCGACTTGGCCTTCCCATGGGCATTCTCTGGGGCCGTTTCGGGGGCCTTTCCGGGCACCTCATCCATCGGCGCTATTCCGTTTCTTCGGGCAGATCGACCACGATCCGCCCCGCTGCCAGATCAACCGTCGGCACCACGGCCAGCGTGAACGGCACCAAGAGCGCCGCTTTCATCCCCGGACCCAGAATTTCCAGCAGATCACCCGCGCCGTGATTGTGCACCGCCCGCACCGTGCCCAGCACGACACCCCCGGTATCCTGCGCCGTAAGCCCGATCAGATCGGCATGATAGAATTCGTCATCCGGCAGCGATGGCAGCCGATCCCGGTCAACATACAGCTGCGTGCCTTTCAGGGCATCCGCTTGTTCCTTGGTCAGAACACCGGACAGCCGCACCCCCAGCCCGCCCGAAACATTGGCCCGCGTCAGCTTCACGGTGAAAGACCGCGCGCCATCCTCGGTCCACAAGGGGCCATAGCCCGCAATCGCCTCGGGGTCGGCACAAAAGCTTTTCAGGCGCACTTCTCCCTGCACGCCAAAAGATCCGGCAATGGCACCGACACAGAGGCGGTCAGGTCGCGTCATGGTCATTCACCCGATTGCAGGAACTGCGAAAGAGGGGGGGCCGCAAATGCGGCCCCCCCCAGAAGACAAGTCTTATTCTTCCGCAGGCGCTGCAGCGCGGGCGGCCTTCTTGGCGGCGCGTTCGGCCATCTGCTTGCCCGGCACGGCAGCCTTGAGGTTGCTGCGCGCCTTCTTCGGCATCACGCCGGCCGCTTCCAGCATCCGCGCGATCCGGTCGGTCGGCTGTGCGCCCAGACCCATCCAATGCTTGATGCGGTCCAGGTCCATCTTCACGCGGTTCTCGTCATCCTTGGCGAGCAGCGGGTTATAGGTGCCCAGCTTTTCCAGGAAACGGCCATCGCGCGGCATGCGCGAGTCGGTCGCCACGATGGAATAATGCGGGCGCTTCTTGGAACCGCCACGGGCCAGTCGGATCTTCATTGCCATGATAGTCTTCTCCTTGGGTATCATAGGGTGCGCGCATCGCGCACCTTCATGGGTTATTTCTGCAGTTTCTCGTGATGCCTGATGACTTCGCTGATGATGAAGGTCAGGAATTTCTTGGCGAATTCCGGGTCCAGATTGGCCTCCTTGGCCAACCTCTCCAGACGTTCGATCTGCCGCGACTCGCGCGCCGGATCGCTGGGCGGCAGGTCATGCTCGGCCTTCAGCCGCCCAACCTGCTGCGTGTGCTTGAACCGCTCCGCCAGCGTATAAACCAGGATCGCATCCAGCCGGTCGATGCTGTCGCGATGCTCGGCCAGCAAGGTGGCGGCGCGGGTGGCTGCGTCGGTCATGCGTGAACCTCGCTGTCAGGGGCGGGATGTCGCCAGATGCCATAGGGGCGCGCGCGCCCCTCCTTCCGGCCCTCGAACACCGCACCCAGCCGTTCGGCCAGCGCGATGGAACGGGTGTTCTCGAAGGCGATCATCGAAATCAGCGGCCCCATGCCCCAAACCTGATAGGCATGGCCGCGCGCGGCCAAAGCCGCCTCATGGGCATAACCGCGCCCCTCGAACCCGTCGAACAGATGCCACGCCAGCTCCGGCTCGGGCCAGCCATCATTCTTGATCACGCCCACCCGCCCGACAAAAGCACCATCCCGCGTTTCAACAGCCCAGAACCCATAGCCCCGCAGCGCCCAATGCCCGATCCCGGCCAGCAGGATGCGCCATGCCCCGATCCGGTCATGTTTGCCGCCGATATACTCGGTCCGCTCCGACTCGCCAAAAGCCACAATCGCCTCAAGATCGCTCTCACGGGGTTCGCGCAGCGTCAGGCGTTCGGTCGTCACAGTGGGAATGGCAAACGGCAGCATCATTTCTTCTTCATCAACCCCGACAGCCCCGAAGGCAGGCTCATCCCGCGCGGCATGCCGGGGAAGCCGCCGCCCTGACCCATGCCCTGCTTCATCCCGCGCGCGGCTTCTTCCAGCTGCTCGGGCGTCATCTTCGATGGATCAGGCAGCCCGCCCTTGCCCATCATCTGCTTGAGGGCCTGCTTCATCATGCCCCCCTTGCCCATCTTCTTCATCATCTCGGCCATCTGCTTGTGCTGCTTCAGCAGCCGGTTCAGATCGGCCACGTCCAGCCCGGCCCCCGCCGCGATCCGCTTCTTCCGGCTCGCCTGCAGCATGTCGGGATTGGCGCGTTCCTTCTTGGTCATCGCCTGAATCAGCGCGATCTGCCGCTTCAGCATCTTGTCGTCGATCCCCGCCTCGGCGGCGGCGGCTTGCATCTTGCCCATACCGGGCATCATGCCCATCAGGCCCTGCATGCCGCCCATCTTGACCATCTGCTCCAGCTGCATCCGCAGATCGTTCATGTTGAACAGCCCCTTCTGGAACCGCTTCATCATGCGCTCGGCCTGCTCGGCCTCGAACGTCTCCTGCGCCTTCTCGACCAGGGCTACGATGTCGCCCATGCCCAGAATACGGCCCGCCACGCGATCGGCCTCGAAGGTCTCGATCGCATCCATCTTCTCGCCAAGGCCGACGAACCGGATCGGCTTGCCCGTCACCGCACGCATCGACAGCGCCGCACCCCCGCGCCCGTCGCCATCCATCCGCGTCAGCACAACGCCGGAAATGCCGACCTTGCCGTCAAACTCGGTCGCCACATTCACCGCGTCCTGGCCCGTCAGGCCATCGACAACCAGCAGCACCTCGCGCGGCTGGGCGATGTCACGCACCGCCTGCACCTCGTCCATCAGCACTTCGTCGATGTGCAACCGGCCGGCGGTATCCAGAAACAGCACGTCATAGCCGCCCAGATTGGCCTGCGTCTTGGCGCGCTTGGCGATCTGCACCGCAGACTCGCCCTTGACGATGGGCAGGCTGTCCACGCCGATCTGCGCGCCCAGAATGGCCAACTGCTCCATCGCTGCCGGGCGGTTGGTATCCAGCGACGCCAGCAGAACCCGCTTGCCGTTCCGCTCTTTCAACCGCTTGGCCAGCTTGGCCGTGGTCGTCGTCTTGCCCGACCCCTGCAAACCCACCATCAGGATCGTCGCCGGCGGGTTGTCGATCTTCAACGCATCGGGTTCGCCATCCCCGGCCAGAACGCGGATCAGCTCGTCATGGACGATCTTCACCACCATCTGCCCCGGCGTGACCGATTTGGTCACCGCCACGCCCGTGGCCTTGTCCTGCACCCGCTTCACGAAATCGCGCGCAACGGGCAGCGAAACATCCGCCTCCAGCAGTGCCACCCGCACTTCGCGCAGCGCGGTGACGACATCCGCCTCGCTCAACGCCCCGGCCTTGGTCAGGCGGTCGAAAACACCACCAAGGCGTTCTGACAGGCTCTCGAACATGGCGACCCTCCGGGTTCAAAGCGAAAAACCGGATATGGGGGTCCGGCAGCGAAATTGTGACCCGCACAAAGCGAAAAGGCACCCGTGGGCGCAACGCGCTGACGGATGGCGATCCCCGCATATGCGACGGGACCGGAAGCGCAGGCCTCCGGGGAATTGTTGCGGGCGATACGCCCACCCGCCCCCCGAGTCAACCCCACCCCCAGCCCCGCGTTCGGCCCCGCGTCGGCCCGGCAACCCGCACAACCGGGAATTGCCTCTTGCAATCCCCTGTGCATCGCCGCCAGATTACCCCTCACATTGTTCACGGATGCACAGCTATGGGCATTGATACCTGGGATGAAATCCGCACCGCCTATCAGGTGGCGCGCCTTGGCACAGTCTCCGGCGCGGCCGAGGTTCTGGGGGTCCACCACGCCACCGTGATCCGCCATATCGACGCGCTGGAAAAGCGCCTCGGCACCCGGCTGTTCCAGCGCCACGCCCGCGGCTACACCCCCACGGAGGCCGGGCACGACCTTCTGTCGGTCGCCCAGACCACGGATGAACAATTCGCCCAGCTGGCCAGCCGCATCAAGGGCATCGGCGAAACCGTTGCGGGTGAGTTGGTCATCACCTCCATCTCGGGGGTGGCCGATCTGCTGGTCCCGGTGCTGGCACGGTTCCAGACCGAATATCCCGCGGTCATCCTGCGCTTCCTCACCGATATGCGCGTCTTCCGTCTGGACTATGGCGAGGCGCATGTCGCCATCCGCGCCGGTGCCGCGCCCGAAGAACCTGACAACGTGGTCCAACCCCTCGTCCGCATGCGCACCGGCCTCTATGCGGCGCGCAGCTATGTCGAACATCACGGCCTGCCCCTGACCGAGGCCGACCTCACCACCCACAGCTTCATCGGCAATGACAGCGCCGAAAGCCGCGCGCCCTTCAACCGCTGGCTGCGGACCATCGTCCCCACCGAAAACATCCGCTTTCGCGCCACCGAAATGGCCGCCATGGAAGCCGCCATCCGCGCGGGGCTCGGCATCGGGTTTCTTTCGGCCTTCAAGGCAAGCGAAGACCCCGATCTGATCGAGATCATGCCCCCCCGCCCCGAATGGGATGCGCCGCTCTGGATCGTCACCCATGTCGATCTGCATCGCACCCGCAAGGTGCAGGCCTTCCTCACCGTCCTGAAGGACGCGGCGAAATCCTGGTCGGTATGAGCGCGGCGTGACCCTGTCAGACCAAGGCCGCGGGCATCTGGCGATGCTCGTCTTCTCGGCGCTCGTGGCAGGCTCCTTCAGTCTGGGCGCCATGGCCGCCCCCCTGATCGACCCGCTCGCGATCACCGCGCTGCGCTTCCTGCTGGCGGGGGCGTTGGTCGGCGCGGCCGCCTTCGCCACCACGGGCATCCGCCGCAGCGCCTTTCAGGCCCCCGGGCGCTACCTGATCCTCGGAGCGCTGCTTGCCGCCTATTTCGGGCTGATGTTCCAGGGCCTGAAAACCGCCGAACCCGTCGCCACCGCCGCCGTCTTCACCCTGACCCCGGCCTTGGCGGCGGGCTTCGGCTGGCTCACGCTGCGCCAGCGCCTGACGCGCCGCATGGCGCTGGCACTGGCGATCGGGGGCGTGGGTGCCCTTTGGGTGATCTTCCGCGCTGACCTCCAGCGCCTGCTGGCGCTGCAGATCGGGCGGGGCGAGGTGATCTATTTCGCAGGCTGCGTCGCCCATGCGCTCTATGCGCCTCTGGTGCGCAAGTTCAATCGGGGCGAATCCGCCGTGGTCTTCACCTTCGGGACGATGATCGCAGGTTGGCTGATCCTGACCGTGGCAGGCGCACCTGCAATCCTCGCCACCGACTGGCCCGCCTTGCCCGCCATCGTCTGGATCACGCTTGTATACACGGCGGTGTTCGCCAGCGCGGCCACCTTCGTGCTCCTGCAATTCGCCACCCTGCGCCTGCCCGCCGCCAAGGTCATGGCCTATACCTATCTGGTGCCAAGCTGGGTAATCCTGTGGGAAATCGCCTTGGGCCGCAGCGCGCCCCCCGCCCTGATCTTTGGCGGTGTCGCGCTGTCCATCCTTGCCCTGCTGCTGCTTCTCAAAGACGAGGGCTGATCCCGGCCCCGGCGGCGCAGGGGGCGTTCCGCCCCCTCGGAGCTTCGCTCCTCACCCCCTGAGGGTATTTTCGCCAAGATGAAAACCCGGCCCCTTCATCTTGGCCCAAATACCCCGGGGGTCTGGGGGGGACCCCCAGCCTGAGCCGAAGCGCGAATGCGCGCAGGCGAGGCAAAGGAAATGCGGGTTGGGCCGCCCCGGCCCAACCCGCGCAATCTGCCTACCGCAACTCTTCGGGCAGCAACGCCTCGGGCAGGTTCTGATAGCTGACAGGGCGCAGCCAACGGCGGATGGCCATCGTCCCCACACTCGTCGCGCCGAAATTGGTAGAGGCGGGGTAAGGCCCGCCATGTACCATCGCCTCGCAGACCTCCACCCCCGTGGGAAAGCCATTGGCCAGCACCCGCCCCGCCTTGCGCTCCAGCACCGGCATCAACCGCCGCGCCAGATCGGTGTCGCCTGCGTCCATCTGCAAGGTGCAGGTCAACTGCCCCTCCAGCGACCGCGCAACCGCCTCCATCTCGGCGAAATCGGCCACCCGCAGGATCAGACCCAGCGGGCCGAACACTTCATCGCCCAGCGCGTGATTGGCCAGCCAGTCCCGCCCCGTCACCTCATAGACCGCAGGCGTTGCGCTGCGCCCGTCGCAGGGCGTACTCACCACTTCGCGCACGCCTCCCGCCGCAGCGATCCTGTCACGCCCGGCACGATAGGCCGATGCGATCCCGTCGGTCAGCATGACCTGCGCGGCCACCGCAGCCAGCGCCTCGCGCGCCGCCGCGACAAACCCGTCGGTATCCGCACCGTCGATCATCAGCACGATCCCGGGATTGGTGCAGAACTGCCCCGCGCCCATCGTCAGCGACCCGACCCAGCCCTTGGCCACCGCCGCGCCCCGCGCGGCCAGCGCCTCGGGCAGCAGAAAGACGGGGTTCACCGACCCCAACTCGCCATAGAACGGGATCGGCACAGCGCGCCGCGCGCACAGATCAAACAGCGCCCGCCCGCCAGCCAGCGACCCGGTAAACCCGACCGCCGTGATCAGCGGATGGGTCACCAGAGCAACGCCCAGATCCGTGCCAAACCCTTGGATCAGGCTGAACACCCCCGGATGCACGCCGCAAGCCACCACAGCCGCTGCAATCGCCTGCGCCACAATCTCGCCCGTCCCCGGATGGGCCGGATGCCCCTTCACCACCACCGGGCAACCGGCGGCAAGTGCCGATGCCGTGTCACCGCCCGCAGTGGAAAATGCCAACGGAAAATTCGATGCCCCGAACACCGCCACAGGCCCAACCGCGCGCTGCATCATCCGGATATCCGGGCGCGGCAAAGGTTGGCGATCCGGCAGCGCCACGTCATGGCGCAGGTCCAGATAGGCGTCAGACAGGATATGCCGCGCGAACAGCCGCAACTGCCCCGTCGTGCGCCCCCGCTCCCCCTCCAGCCGTGCCGTGGGCAGGCCGGTCTCGGCACTGCCGATGGCGGTCAGTTCCGGCCCCCGCGCCTCGATCTCATCCGCGATCCGCTCCAGAAACGCCGCCCGCTCCGCCCGCGTCAGCGCCGAATAGGACCAGAACGCCGCTTCCGCCGCCTGCACCGCGCGGTCCACCTCCGCCGCGCCGCCGCTGGCAAAGACCTGCCCCGCCCCGCTTGCAGGGGTCGAAGTGAATGTCGCCTCACCCCCGACCCATTCCCCGGCAATCAGATGTTTTCCGTTCAGCATGACCCGGCCTCTTCTGCAATTTGTGGCAATTCGCGCTCAAAGCTCAAATGCCAGCTTATCCGCCCAAGGAAAAGGCCAGACCGGCCGCCAGCCCAGTCGCCAGAACCGCGCCTAGCTGCGCCCCGGCTCCGCATCACCCGCCGCCGGGGCGAAATCAGACCCGCCCTTCAGCCTGGCACTGCCATAAAGCCGCCGATGCCATGCCTCGGGCAACCGCCCGCGCAGCCATTGCCCCATCCCCAGCAGGATCAGCCCGACCAGTGCCGGCAGCCCCAGCCCCAGCGCCATCAGCGCCCAGATCTGCGTCACGCCAAACGCCAGCGCCGCCAGCAGCACGATGAAATGCAGAAAATAGATCATCATCGACAAAAAGGCGATGTTCACGGGCGGGGGCGCCGCCTCTGTCCGCAGCACGGCCAGCAGAATCATCAACGCGAAGGCCGCCGTCAGAAAGGGAAACTCCGGCGCAGCGACAATGCTCAACCCGAAAAGATGCAGCGACACCGCCGCCTCTCCCAACCGCAGCACCGCCAACCCGGCCAGCACCGCCCAGGCCTGCCCGGCACTTGGCAACCAGCCCGTCCCGCGCCGACGGATGCGGTCCGCCACCAGATAGCCGATGACCACAAAGGGAAACTCGAAGAACACCCCATTGCGCCACGCATGCATCGACAAGGTCACGTCCGAGAAGAAATCCACGCCCTGCAACGCCGTGCCGCACAACAGATACACCAGCCCCAGCCACATCAGCCAGCGCCGCCCCCGGCTGTCATCCCCCGCCAGCAGCAGCACCAACCGCAACATCACCAGCGCCAGCATCAGCGCCGCCATGTACCACAGATGGATCGGCCCGAAGATGAGTTCCTGCGCCACCACCCAAAGCGTCGGCTCCTGCGGCCACCAGACCGGCAGGTACAGCATGGCCCACAGCAGATAGAACAGGCCCAGCCTGATCAACCAGCCCCGCGCGCGGCCATGGTGAAAGGTCGAATGGAACAGGAATCCCGAAACCACCGCGAATGTCGGCACCACCGTGCGCACCAGCCCCTGCCCAAGGACATAAGCGACCGCGCCCCCCTGCAGCGTCAACAACGTCGCATGGGCCCAGACCACACCCGCCGCGATGACCAGCTTCAGCACATCAATGGAATGGATTCTCGTCATCAGAATCGGCTACCCGCCAAATGGGGCGAAAATTCGAAGCCCGTCTGTCACGCGCCCCGCCTCGCCCGGCAAAGTGTCTTGCGCATCGCAATCACAACAGCCTGCGTCAGACCACGCGCAACACTCATCGTTCTGGCTGGCTTGCTCGACATCTCATCCGGTCCTGAACGCTCGTCAGTCGGTAGGATGGCGGACCCGGAGCGATTCGAACGCCCGACCCTCAGATTCGTAGTCTGATGCTCTATCCAGCTGAGCTACGGGTCCATCGTGGGGCAGCGTTTAGCCCCGGTCATTCGGGGGTGCAAGGGGAAAAACGCGGGCACCCGGCCTCATTCCGCATCGCCGGGCGACAGCCGCTTGGGCAGGCGGATCTGGAACTCCGTCCCCTCGGCATCGCTGCGCGCCAGTTCCAGCCGCCCGCCATGGCCGCGCACCAGCTCCGCCGCAATGGCCAGACCCAACCCCGTACCGCCCTTGCGCGCGCCGCCCTGAAACGCCTCGAACAGGTGGTCCTTGGCGCGCGGGGGCAGGCCCGGCCCGGTATCGCCCACCCGGATCCACCAATCCTGCTCATCCTCACCCGCCGACAATTCGATGGTGCCACCCTGCCCCGTCGCCTCGATGGCCTGCCGCGCATTGCGCACCAGATTGGACAGCACACGGTACAGCTGTTCCGTATCCGCCCGGATCACCAGCCCGGCCGGGATATCGTTCAGAAAGGCCACAAGCGTTTCCTCGCCCGCCAGACCTTCGCCTTCGATCACGTCATCGGCCAGCATGCGCAGCGCGAACCGCTTCAATGTCGGCGGCGGCTCCTCGGCCTTGCCAAAGGCCAAAGTCGATTCGCACAAGCTCACCGCGCGCGAGATTGACCCCACCAGCTTGGGCGCCGCCCGCGCCACCGCCGGATCGACGCTCGCCCCCAGCCGGTCGGCGAACAGTTGCGCCGTGGTCAGGATGTTGCGCAGGTCATGGCTGATCTTGGCCACCGCCCCGCCCAGCTGCGCCAAGCGCTCCTTCTGCCGCAGCGCGCCCGTCAACTGCGTCTGCATCGACGCCAGCGCCTCTTCGGCCACGCGCAACTCCTCGACCTCGGCCGAAGGCGCGATCACCCGCCGCGCATCTTCGGGCGCCTCGGCATAGGCGGTCATGTGCTGCACCACCCGCCGGATCGGCACCACCAGCAACCGCTGCACCGCCAAAAACAGCAGGAACGCCGTCACGATGGATATCAGCGCCGATAGGAACAGGATCCGCAGCCCGTATTCGATCATGGCCACCCGCAGCGGCCCGGTCTCCATCGTGATCTCGATCAGCAGCCCCGCATCCTGCACCGGGTTGCCGATCACCCGGATGATCCGGTTTTCCGGATCTGCCAGCACGACGGATGCATCGCGGATCAATTCCCAAGGCCCCGCCATCCGCAGATCGAACGTGTCATGAATCGGCGCCGGGATGGGCGAAGACAGCACCAGCTGCCGCACCTCATCGCGCCGCAGCACCACGTTGAACACCTCGGCATTCTTCAGCAGCTCGGTCTCAAGCTCCGCGCCCACCGTCGCATCATCCGCCGCCAGCAGCGCCAGCGACGCGATCTGCGCCTTCTCCAGCCGCAGCAGCATGTAATCCACCCGGAACCGCGCGATGCTCGGCACAAAGATCAGCACTTCGGCCAGCATGACAAAGGCCACTGTCAGCAGCAGGAAACGCCCAGACAGCGTGTTCAGAAACCTGCCCCGCCCGATCCGCACGAAAACCCCGCCCCTTGCCTGACACTCCTGAAATACGCATCGCCCTTGCTCGCCCGCAACCCCTAAGGTCCGGTTGGGCCGCGACAAGGCATCAATCTGCGTATCGCCCTAGCTCGGGCCCTAACTTGGGCCCTAACTTGCGCCTGCTCACTCCAAAGATACCAACGCACCCTGCCCCTTCATCTTGGCCAAAATACCCAAGATGCACCGCCTTCCGCAGGCGCAATGCCCGGCGATAAAGCGGTCAGGGCAGCCACCGCTGCACCAGCCCGACAAACCTCTTCAACATCGGATTATCAAACAGTTTGGGGGAAAAATAGCTTCCCGCCGCACGCTTGCCGATCTCTGCCAATGTCGGATAGGGCAACACCACCCCGGCCAGCGTCGCCACCTTCATCTTGGCCGAAACGGCCAGCGCCAGCGGCGCCAGCACCTCGCCCGCATGCGGCCCCACCACCGTGGCCCCGATCACGCGCCCCTTGGCGATCATCACCTTGGCGAACCCCTCGCCCGCCCGCATCGCCTGCGCGCGGTCATTGTGGTTAAACTCGGCCCGGCTCACCGTCAGCTTCTCACCCCAGACCGCCCGCGCCTCAGCCTCACTCGGCCCCACCTGCGCCAGTTCCGGATCGGTATAGGTGACGCGCGGAATATGATCGCCCCGCACCTTGGCGGGCAGGCCCAACACCGCCTGCCGGATCACGATCCCCGCATGATAACCCGCCAGATGGGTGAACTGCATCCCCCCCGCTGCATCGCCCACCGCAAAGACGCGGCGATTGCTCACCGACCGCAGGTTCGGCCCCACTGTCACCCCCCTCGCATCATGCGCAACACCGCCCGCCTCCAGCCCCAGCCCCTCCAGCGCCACCTTGCGCCCCGCCGCCACCAGAAGATGCGTCCCCGCGATCACCGTGCCATCGGCCAGCACCGCTTCCAGACCGGGCTCCACCCCCGGCTCCAGCGCCCTGATCCGCACCAGACCCTGCCCCTCGCGGATATCCACCCCCTCCGCGCGCAACCGCTCCAGCACCACCGCCGCCGCCTCCGGGTCTTCGCGGCCCAGCGCGCGTCCGGCCTCAATCACCGTCACCGCCGATCCCAGCCGCCGATGCGCCTGCGCCATCTCCATGCCAATCGGCCCGCCGCCCAGAATCAGCAGATGCCCGGGTCGCTCCCGCAGACCAAACACCGTCTCATTCGTCATATAGGGCACCGTCTCGATCCCCGGCACCGGCGGCACCACCGCCCGCGACCCCGTGGCAATCACGAACCGCCGCGCCACAATGCGCTTGCCCCCCGCCTCCACCACCCTGGGCGAGGTGAACCGCGCCCAATCCCGGATCACCACGCAACCCAGTCCCTCGAACCGCGCCTCGCTGTCGACAGGCGCAATCCCCGCGATCACCCCCGCCACATGATCCTTCACCGCGCCGAAATCCACCGCAGGTTCCACCGCCGCGATGCCGAACCGCTCCGATCCGCGCTGCGCCTGTGCCGCCTCCGCCGCCGCGATCAACGCCTTTGACGGCACGCAGCCCGCATTCAGGCAATCCCCGCCCATCTCGCCGCCTTCGATCAGCACGACCCGCGCGCCCATCTGCACCGCGCCCGCCGCCACCGACAGCCCGCCCGACCCGGCCCCGATGACGCAGATATCCGTCCTGATCTCCGACTTGATCTCTGGCACCCTCACAACTCCTCTTTCCGCCGCAGCGCGCGCACCACCATCGGCAGCAGCCCCAGCGCCACCAGCCCGATGATCGGCCCGATCACATAAGGTTCCAGAAACACGCCGAAATCGGGGGTGCCCCCCGTCGCGAACACATCCCCCAACCCCGACCCGACCGATGTCAGCACCAAAGCCCCCGGCACGATCCCCAGCGCGGTCGTCACAACGAACTTGAACAGCGACACATTCAGCAGCGCCGGGATCAGGTTCGCCATGAAGAACGGCACGATGGGCGTCACCCGCATCAGGAACAGCACTTCCCATTCATTCCGCGCCAGCGCCGCGCGCAGCTTGGCCACCTTGCCGCCCTGCATCTCGATCTTGGCCGCCAGCCCCGCGCCGAACCCGGCGCGTGCCGCCAGAAACAGCAGCACCGCCCCAAGCGTCGCCCCGGTCAGGTTGTACAAAACCCCCGGAAACAGCCCGAACAGGAAACCGCCCGTCAGCGTGGCGACCGTCGCCCCCGGCAGGGAAAAGGCCACGATCCCCACATAGGCCAGCACAAACGCCGCCACTGCCAACCCATAATGCGCATCACGATACGCCAGCAGCGTTTCCCGATGCGTGGCCAGCGCGTCAAAGGTCAGGCTGTCGCGCAGGAACACCGCCCCCACCACCGCCACCCCCAACAGGATCAGCGCGGGAATCATCCGCCCCCGGCTTTTGGGGGCATCAGGCACAGTATCGGGCACAGCATCAGGCACGGGGTGGGGGGCGTCAGTGTTTTCCATGCCCGCGAACATGGCCAAATCCCCCCCAACCCGCCAGCCGCATCACGCCGCATTGAACCCACGCCCCCTTTTGCAACATTTCCCGCCCCCTTGGCCGCAAATTGTTGCAGAAAATCGGTTAGCCTTGCGTTGACTTGCACCGAAACCGCCCGTAAAGACCGGGCTTCGAATAATGTGGCGCCCGAATCCAACGGATTTATCCATCGGATTTGCGCTGCCCGACCGCTACGGAGAGCCGCAATGAAGCGTACATTCCAACCGTCGAACCTGGTGCGCAGCCGCCGCCATGGCTTCCGCGCCCGCATGGCCACGAAAGGTGGTCGCCTCGTGCTGGCCGCCCGCCGCGCCAAGGGCCGCAAGAAGCTGTCCGCCTGATCCTTCCCGGCCCGCCAACCGGGCCGACAAAAGGTGACGCCATGACACCGCCGGAGGAAACGGGCAAAGGCAGCAACGCCGAAACGCCCGGGGCTTCCCCGGCGGTTTCCTTTTGCGCCGACGCCCTGCAAAAACCCCAAACCCTGCGCAAACGCGCTGATTTCCTGCGCGCCGCCTCGGCCCGCAGGCAAGGCACGGGCGGCTTCCTGCTTCAGGCCCGCAACCGCGATGACGGCAGCCCCGCTATCCGCCTTGGTTTCACGGCATCCAAGAAAATCGGCAACGCTGTCTTTCGCAACCGCGCCAAGCGCCGCCTGCGCGCCGTGGCACAACAGGTCCTGCCCGCGCTGGCCCGCCCCGGCTGGGATTACGTCCTCGTCGCCCGGCCAGAGGCCACTGTCTCCCGCCCCTTCACCGACCTGCTCGACGATCTGGCCACCGCGTTGCACAGCGTCCACCGCGATCGCAAACCCGAACCCGCCGCCAAACCCGATTCCAAACCATGACGCCCCTCGCCCGCGCCCTCGCCCTGCCCGTCCGCGCCTATCGTCTGGTGCTGTCGCCCTGGGTAGGCCACGGCTGCCGCTTCCAACCCACCTGTTCCGCCTATGCGCTTGAGGCGCTCGACCGCCACGGCGGGTTGAAAGGCGGCTATCTCACCATCCACCGCATCTGCCGCTGCCATCCCTGGGGCGGCCACGGCTACGATCCCGTACCGGGATCAGACCCCGACCATGACAAGGGCAAAGACAGCCACGCCTGACCGCGCCGCCAGATCATCTGATCCCTCTCATGTAAGCGATCAGGACAAAGAGCAATAACACCGCCAACCCGCCGCCAAGGATCGAATAGAGCAGGACGTAGGGATCAACCTCCAGCCACCGCGCCGCCGCATGAACCACCAGAACAAAGACCGCGAAATGCAGCACAAGGGCAAACTTGCCGATCACCTTATGAGCGGTCAAAAGCACAATCACGCACACCCAAAAGGCAATCACACCTTCCACCGAAACATCCATTACCACTCAACTCCGGCCACCCCTGATTTTTCGCAGAAAAATCGCCCTGCGCAGCGCCACCAGTCCAAGATTTTTCGCAGAAAAATCGTTTCTTACAACTTCTCGAAACTGATCGACACATCCCCGATGTCAACGCCAAAGCGCTTCATATAGGCCCGGTTGAACAGCCGATCCTCGCTCTGCAACCACATCCAATCGTCAAACGAAACCCGCAGCGTTTCCGCAGGCCCCTCGGCCGATGGCACCGGCAGATCAATCGTATACTTCCAGTTGAACCGATCCCCCTTCTCTACCCCCACAGCCACCCCGATCACCCCCGGTGCCGTGCCTTCCCACGTCTCGTCCCCGGTCTTGCGCAACGTCCACACCCGCTGCTCCGTCGATCCGTCCTCATAGACGAAATCCTCCACAAGCCGCAGCCGCTTGCCATCCCAATCGCCCTCGATGTTCACCACGAACTGCCGCCGCACCGTGCCGAAGATGTCCTGGAACTGGCCATAGGCCACCAGCTGCCCGTCAAAGAACTCCTCCAGCTCCAGCTCCCGCGTCGACAGCGACGCATCCTCCAGCGAAGGCTTGCCCGTGCAGGCCGCCAGCACCGCCAGCGTCCCCAGCATCATCCCCGCCCGCATCATCCGTCTCGCCATCACATCATCCCCCGTTTTCCGTGATACGCGCCACCGCCCCTGCCGGATTGCCCCGCGCCTGCCCTTCTGGCATAGCCATCCTGCACATTGGCGTGAAAGCACCCCCATGCTGGACGATCTCGACGATATCCACCCGCTGTTCCACGGCGCGCCCTCCACGACCGAGTTCAAGAAACTCCGCAAACGCATCGTGCGTGAAGCGCGCGAGGCGATTGAAACCTACGGCATGGTCAACCGGGGCGACCGCTGGCTCGTCTGCCTCTCCGGCGGCAAGGACAGCTATACCCTGCTCGCCGTGCTTTACGAACTCAAATGGCGCGGCCTTCTCCCCGTCGATCTCTTGGCCTGCAACCTTGATCAGGGCCAGCCGGGCTTTCCCGCCACCGTCCTGCCGGAATTCCTCACGAAAATGGGCGTCCCCCACCGCATCGAATACCAGGACACCTATTCCATCGTGATGGACAAAGTCCCGCAGGGCCGCACCTATTGCGCCCTCTGCTCGCGCCTGCGCCGCGGCAACCTCTACCGCATCGCGCGCGAAGAGGGCTGCTCCGCCGTCGTCCTCGGCCATCACCGCGATGATATCCTCGAGACGTTCTTCATGAACCTCTTCCACGGCGGCCGCCTCGCCGCCATGCCGCCCAAACTGCTGAACGAAGACGGCGATCTGATGCTCTACCGCCCGCTGTCCTTCGTGGCCGAACAGGATTGCGAGAAATTCGCCCGCGCCATGAATTACCCCATCATCCCCTGCGATCTGTGTGGCTCACAGGAAGGGCTGCAACGGATGCAGGTCAAGAAACTGCTGGATGACTGGGAAACCCGCTCCCCCGGCCGCCGCCAGATCATGTTCCGCGCGCTGATGAATGTCCGCCCCTCGCATCTGGCCGACCCCGCGCTGTTCGACTTCCTCTCCCTTACCCCCGGAACCCCGGCACCGGGTGCCTCCCCCGGCGATGCCGATGACGGCCTGCCGCCTGCCTTGCGCTGATCAACTTTCCCTCCTCCCCCCGGCGCACACAGGCGAAAGGCCTTGACCTTTCGCCCCCCCTTCTGTTGAAGCAGGCCTGACCCAATTCCACCAATGGCGGCAGTCTCTCCCTATGGAAGATCAGAACAAGAACCTCCTCCTCGCAACCGTATTGAGCTTCGTCGTGATCCTCGTATGGTTCGTGCTCTTCCCGCCGCCCGAAGCGCCGCCGGTCGATCCCAATGCCCCCGCGGCCATCACCCAGACCGAGGCACCGGCAGCCGCCCTCACCCCCGAGGGCACCGCCACGGCCACCGCCACGGCCGAAGCGGCAGAACCCCTGCCCGAAGCCCCGCGCCTGACGGTCGACACGCCGGAACTCGTCGGCTCCATCTCGCTCCTCGGCGGCCGGATCGATGACCTGTCGCTGAAAGGCTACAAGGAAACGCTGGCACCCGATTCCCCCATCGTCCGCCTCCTGTCGCCCGTGGGCGAAGCACACCCCTATTACGCCGTATTCGGCTGGGGTCCGGGCGCCGGCCTGACCGCCGATGATGTACCCGGCGCGAAAACCGAATGGCGCGTCGCCCAAGGCGGCACCCTGTCGCCGGGCGCACCCGTCACGCTCACATGGACCAACACCAAGGGCATGACCTTCACGCGGGAAATCAGCGTCGACGACAAGTTCATGTTCTCCGTCACCGACACGGTCCAGAACGCCAGCGGCACCGCCGTCTCGCTCTTCCCCTATGGCATCGTCGCCCGCCATGGCCAGCCGACGGGCCTGCAGAACTTCTTCGTCCTGCACGAGGGCATGGTCAGCCGCACCGATGGCACCCTGACCGAACAGAAATACGACGATCTGATGGAACTTCCCGTCATTGCCCGCGAAGGCGCGCAGGCTGAGGTGGTGGATGCCGGTGCAGATGGCTGGATCGGCTTCACCGACAAATACTGGATGACGACGCTGATCCCCGAACAGGGCGTCCCCTTCACCGCCGTGACGAAATACGTCCCCGGCGCGGATATCTACCAGACCGAAACCCGCAAACCCGTCACTGAACTGGCCGCAGGCGGCACCGTCACCTCCACCACCCGCCTCTTCGCGGGTGCCAAGGAATGGGCCACGATCCGCGCCTATGAACGCGACCAGAACATCCCCGGCTTCATCGATTCCATCGACTGGGGCTGGTTCTTCTTCCTGACCAAGCCGATCTTCGCCGTTCTGCACTGGCTCAATGCCATGATCGGCAACATGGGCCTGGCCATCATCGGCCTGACCTTCTTCCTCAAATTTCTCGTCCTGCCGCTGGCCTACAAATCCTATGTCAGCATGGCCAAGATGAAGGAGCTTCAGCCGGAACTTGAGGCGCTCAAGGAACGCGCGGGCGAAGACAAGCAAAAGCTGCAAAAGGAAATGATGCAGCTCTACAAGGATAAAAAGGTCAACCCCGCCGCGGGCTGCCTGCCGATCCTGATCCAGATCCCGATCTTCTTCGCGCTCTACAAGGTGATCTTCGTCACCATCGAACTGCGCCATGCGCCGTTCTTCGGCTGGCTCACCGATCTGTCGGCGCCCGACCCGTCCTCGATCTTCAACCTCTTCGGTGCCCTGCCCTGGGATGCACCCGAACCCAACAGCCTGCTCGCGCTGATCTTCATCGGCATCCTGCCCATCCTGCTGGGCATCAGCATGTGGATGCAGCAAAAGCTGAACCCCGCGCCCACCGACCCGATCCAGCAACAGGTCTTTGCCTGGATGCCTTGGATCTTCATGTTCATGCTGGGCGGCTTTGCCTCGGGCCTCGTGGTCTACTGGATCACCAACAACCTCATCACCTTTGCCCAACAATACATCATCATGCGCAGCCACGGCCACAAGCCGGACATCTTCGGCAACATCAAATCGGGCATGAAGAAAAAGGAACCGGTCCCCGTGGCCGACAAATCCAAGAAGGCGAAGAAATGACAGGCGGGCGGCTGGCCCATATCTGCCGCCACCCGATCAAGGGACACGGACGCGAGATGCTCGCGTCCGTTCGTCTTTCTGCGGGCGCATGCCTGCCATGGGACAGGCACTGGGCCGTCGCCCATGAAGCCGCCAAGCTGACCGATGGCTGGAACCCCTGCGTGAACTTCGCCCGCGGGGCCAAGGCCTATGCTCTGAACGCAATCGAATCCGATCTCGATGAAACCACCGCAACCGTCACCCTGCGCCACCCCGACCGGGGCGAGATCACCTTCCGCCCCGACGACACTGCCGACACGCCCCGCTTCATTGACTGGGTCCGCCCGCTCAATCCCGCCAACCGCGCCCAACCGGCACGGATCGTGACAGCAGGTCGCGGCATGACCGACAGCGATTTCCCCTCCATCTCCATCCTCAACATGGCCTCGCTTGCCGATCTGGCGGCCCGCATCGGGCAGGATCTGTCGATCCACCGCTGGCGCGGCAATCTCTGGCTCGACGGCGCGCCCGCATGGGCCGAATGGGATTGGATCGGCAAGGATATCCGCATCGGCACCGCCATCCTGCATGTGCAGGAACGCATCACCCGCTGCATGGCCACCACGGTGGAACCCGCCACCGGCCACAGCAACGCCGACACGCTCGGCGCGCTTGAACGCAACTACGGGCATCAGGATTTCGGCCTCTACGCCACCGTCCTTGAACCCGGCACCATCGCCACAGGCGATGAATGGACACTCGCATGACCGGCCTGCAATTCACCCTCGCCCCCGCCCCCACGGATGAGGCGCGCGAAGCGGGCCGCCTGCTCTTCGCGGGCCCCGTCACCTTCGTCAAAGGCGTGGTCGCCATGTCCGGCCTGCCCCCCGCCGACCGGCTGGAGGTCTGCTTCGCAGGCCGCTCCAACGTGGGCAAATCCTCGCTCATCAACGCGCTGACAGGCCGCAAGACCCTCGCGCGGGCGTCGAACACACCGGGCCGCACGCAGGAAATCAACTACTTCGCTTTGGGCGAGAACCGCTACATGACCGACCTTCCCGGTTACGGCTATGCCGAAGCCCCGGTCGCCATCGTCCGCAAATGGCAGGAACTCCTGAAATCCTATCTCGCTGGCCGCCAGACCCTGCGCCGCGCCTTCGTTCTGATCGACACCCGCCATGGCGTGAAAGCGGTGGATGAAGAGATTCTGACCCTCCTCGACCGCTCCGCCGTCACCTTCCAATGCGTGCTGACCAAGGCCGACAAGGTGAATGCGGAAACGCGCGAAGCCTCCATCGCGCAGGTCAAGGCGGCGCTCGCCAAACACCCCGCCGCTTATCCCGAACTGGTGGTCACCTCGTCCGAAAAGGGCGACGGCATCGAAACCCTCCGCGCCATCATCGCCACGCTGGAATGACCGCTGCAAAGGGGCTGGCCGGGGTGGATGTCACCTCCCCACCCGCGCACCGTTAACCAGTTCCGCCCGCGCGACTCTGCCCAAATTTGTATGCACGCCCATCTGCACCGCTGTCTGCACCGCCATCTGCACGGGCGGCCGCACAGTCACACATGCTGCGCGCCATTCACCTGAATCTCCGCGCCAGAGATATAGGACGACTGGTCCGAACACAGAAACCAGATCGCATCCGCCACTTCGCGGGGCTGGCCCAGCCGCTGCATCGGCAACTGCTCCACGATCTTCTCCGTCCCCGGCGACAGGATCGCCGTCTCGATCTCGCCGGGCGCGATGGCATTGACCCGCACCCCTAACGGCCCGAAATCATGGGCCATTTCCCGCGTCAGCGCTGCCAGCGCCGCCTTCGATGTGGAATAGGCCGCCCCCGCAAACGGGTGCACCCGGCTGCCCGCAATCGACGTCACATTGACCACGCACCCCCGCGCCGCCGACAGTTCCGCCTGCAACCCCCGCGCCAGCACGATGGAGGCAAAGAAGTTAACGTGAAAGACCTGCCCCCATGTCCGCAGGTCAGTTTCCAAAGTGTTAAGGCGCTTGCCGCCCTCTCCCTTCGGGCTGATCCCCGCATTGTTCACCAACGCATCTAACCGCCCGTTTATCTTGGCTTTTATCGTCTCGATGGCGGCGATGGTCTTGTCGGGGCTGGCCAGATCAATCTGGATATGGTTCTCCTCCCCCCCCGGCCAGGGGCAGCGCTCATCGAACGGATGGCGCGAACAGGTCAGCACCCGCCACCCCTCGGCCGAAAACCGTTTCACCGTCGCATGCCCGATCCCACGCGAAGCCCCTGTCAACACAAGGGTTTTTTGCTCTGCCATCCGATTCACCACCTGTTTCTTCCGCCCATCTTCGCCGCTTTGGCGGCGGAAAGCCATTGCCGCTTGGCAGGCGCGGCATCACGCATTACCAAGACGCAACCTGTTCAGGGGGCCCCCATGAAACCGCAGACGAGCACCATGTCCGACGCCGCCAATACCGCCAAGATGCTGTCCGAAGCCCTGCCCTATCTTCAGCGCTACGCCGATGCCGTGGTCGTTGTGAAATTCGGCGGCAACGCCATGGGCGATGATGCCGCCATGGCCGAATTCGCACGCGACATCGTACTGATGCGGCAGGTCGGCGTGAACCCCGTGGTCGTCCACGGCGGTGGCCCGATGATCAACGAAATGCTTGATAAACTTGGGATTAAATCCAACTTCGTGCGCGGAAAACGCGTCACCGACAAGGCCACCGTGCAGGTGGTGGAGATGATCCTGTCCGGTCTGGTGAACAAGCGCATCGTTCAGGCCATCATGGATGCCGGCGGCCGCGCCGTGGGTATCTCCGGCAAGGATGACGATCTTATGGTATGCGAGGCGGATGATCCCGAACTGGGCTTCGTGGGCCGCCCGGTGGAAATGAACGTGCAGGTTCTGCGCGATCTCTACAATGCAGGCATCATTCCCGTCGTGGCCCCCGTCGCCACCGGCATGGCCGATAATGAAACCTTCAACGTCAACGGCGATACTGCCGCCGGGGCCATCGCGGGCGCGCTCAAGGCCGACCGCCTGCTGCTGCTCACCGATGTCTCGGGCGTCAAGAATGCCGAAGGCCAGGTGATGACCCAGATCACCCCAGAAGAGGTGCGCCAGATGATCACCGATGGCACCATCGCAGGCGGCATGATCCCCAAGACCGAAACCGCCCTCGCCGCACTCGATGAAGGCGTCCGCGCCGTGACCATCCTTGATGGCCGCGTCCCCAATGCCTGCCTGATGGAACTGTTCACCGATCACGGTGCCGGATCGCAGATCCGCTCGACCGAACCCCGCGTCAAACCCCGCGTAAAGCGGTGACCCTCGCTGATCTCCACCAAACCCTCGCCGCCCACCACCTCGCCGTGCTGGGCGGCTTTCATCCGGGCCCAGACGACACCACCCCGCCCGGCACCCAAACCCTCCTCCTGCTCGGTCCCGCCGAGCCGGGCTTCTGGCCCCACCTCACCGCCCAACCCGAATGGCTGGATGGCGCCCCCGATCCCGTCGACCGCTGGTCGCGCCGCGTGATCGGCCGCATTGCCTGCGATCTGGGGGCCAAGGCGCTGTTCCCCTTCGGCGGCCCGCCCTACCACCCGTTCTACAAATGGGCGCTCCGCACCGGCCGCACATGGGACAGCCCGGTTCGCCTGCTCGTCCACGCAGACCAAGGCCTGATGGTCAGCTTCCGGGGCGCGCTCGCGCTCAAGGACCACCTTGCCCTGCCAGCCCCGCCCTCCAAACCCTGCGACACCTGCGCCCAGCCCTGCCTGACGGCCTGCCCGCCCCGCGCGCTTACCGCTGCGGGCTACGATGTTCCCGCCTGCCACGCCTTCCTCGACACCGCCCCCGGCGCCGATTGTCTGAATGAAGGCTGCATCGTCCGCCGCGCTTGCCCCGTGTCACAGGGCTATGCAAGACTTCCAGAACAGTCGGCCTATCACATGCGCCGATTCCACGGGGGGCAAACACCACGATGAAGCGGCTGATCCTGACACGTCATGCGAAATCCAGCTGGGATGATCCGCTCACCCCGGATCACGACCGCCCGCTCAACGAACGCGGCAAGGCCGCCGCCGCTGATCTGGGCCAATGGCTCGCCTCGCGCGGCTATGTGCCTGACGAGGTGCTCTGTTCCGATGCGCTGCGAACAAGAAAGACATGGAGCGGGATCGCCCCCGCCCTGCCCGGCTCCCCCATGCTGGAACTCAAACCCGCGCTTTATCACGCAGGCCCGGATGTCATGCTGGCCGTCCTGCGCCATGCCAAGGGCGACACGGTGATGATGCTCGGCCACAACCCCGGCATCGCCGAATTCGCCGCCCGCCTCGTGGCGCAATCCCCCAGCAACCCGGAATTCGCCCGCTACCCCACCGGGGCTACGCTGGTGGCTGATTTCAACGTCGCGAACTGGGCCGACGTCACCTATGGTACGGGCGTGGTGGATGATTTCATCATCCCCAGCGAAATCGTCGCCTGACCTACCCTTAACCATCCTTGGCGCGAATCGCACTTCCCGCCAGCCACAAATCAAAAGGGGGTGCCGACCGGCACCCCCTTTCGCCATGTCCAAACGATCAGTGGCCCAGGATCTGCGACAGGAACAGCTTCGTCCGGTCGCTCTTGGGGTTGTTGAAGAACTCCTTGGGTTCGTTCTGTTCCACGATCTGGCCCTGATCCATAAAGATCACCCGGTTCGCCACCGCCTGCGCAAAGCCCATCTCATGGGTCACGCACAGCATGGTCATCCCCTCTTCGGCCAGCTCGATCATGGTATCCAGCACTTCCTTGATCATCTCCGGATCAAGGGCAGATGTCGGTTCGTCAAACAGCATGATCCGCGGCTTCATGCACAGCGACCGCGCGATGGCCACCCGTTGCTGCTGCCCACCCGACAACTGACCGGGATACTTGTTCGCCTGCTCGGGGATCTTCACCTTGCGCAGGAAATGCATCGCCGTTTCCTCGGCTTCCTTCTTCGGCACCTTGCGCACCCAGATCGGGGCCAGCGTGCAGTTCTCAAGGATTGTCAGATGCGGGAACAGGTTGAAATGCTGGAACACCATCCCGACCTCGGACCGCACCTTGTCGATGTTCTTCAGGTCGTTGGTCAGCTCCGTCCCATCCACCACGATCTGCCCCTGCTGGTGTTCCTCCAGCCGGTTGATGCAGCGGATCAGGGTCGATTTCCCCGAACCCGACGGTCCGCAGATCACGATCCGCTCGCCGCGCTGCACGGTCATGTTGATGTCGCGCAGCACGTGGAACGTGCCGTACCACTTGTTCATGCTGGCAATCCGGATGGCAACCTCATCCGAGATCGTCATCTTTGATCGGTCAATGGCCTGTTCAGACATGGGTCAATCCTTAACGGTGATCGGTCTTCAGCTTGCGCTCGAGATGCATCGAATAGCGCGACATGCCAAAGCAGATGACAAAGAAGATGGCGCCGACAAAGATGTAGGGCTCCCAGTAGATGCCCTTCCAGTTGATGTCGGCACGAACGATTTGCGTCACCCCCTTCAGCGGGTCCATCAGGCCCACGAACGCCACCAGCGTCGTGTCCTTGAACAGACCGATGAATGTGGAAACGATGGACGGGATCGAGATTTTCAACGCCTGCGGCAGGATAATCAACCGCTGCGCCCGCCAGTAATCAAGCCCCAGCGCATCCGCCGCCTCATACTGCCCGCTGGGCAACGCCGCCAGACCGCCGCGGATCACCTCGGCCAGATAGGCCGCGGCGAACAGCGTCACCAGAATGATCACCCGCAGGATGATGTCAAAGTTGGTGTTTGGCGGCAGGAAATACTGCAACAGCAGCGACGCCGTGAACAACAGCGTGATCAGCGGCACGCCCCGGATAAACTCGATGAACCCGACGCACAGCGTCTTCACGATCAGCATGTCCGACTGCCGCCCCAGCGCCAGCAGAATCCCGATGGGAAGCGAGAAGGTGATCGCCGTCACCCCGATGGTGATGGCCAGAAGAAACCCCCCGAACTGATCGGAATCCACCGATACCAGCCCCCAGGGCATCATCCCGTCGATCGCCTGCGTCAGCGGCACATCAATGAACAGCCACCACAGCAGCGCAAGGAACACCGCAATCAAGGCCGATGCCGTCGGTCCCATCCGCGCCACCAGCGCCAGATAGGCCACGCCCATCACGACAAAACCCAGCAGCGCCACAATCGGCACCCAGATCGATCCGCCCCACAGCAGCCAGAAACACAGCGCCGGAAACAGCGCCGTGAACCACAACAGCCTGCCCGATTGCACCTGCGCCAACGCCAGCATACCGCCCACAAGCCCCAGCGCGGCAATCCACGCCCCAACGGGCGCACCGGCCAGCCCCAGTGTCACCACCAGAAACAGCCCCACCACGCCAAGGATGATCGACAGGTTCTTCTTCTGCCCGGCAAACAGCACCGGCGCCAGGGCCGCCACCAGCAGACCAAAGGCCAGCACGGGCCGCCAATACTGATCCGGCGGATAGAAGCCAAAGATGAACTGATGCCACCGCTCGCGGATCATCGCCCAGCAGGCGCCGGTCGCGCCTTCCCCTGCGCTTGCCGCCACGATAGCACGGCACTCCGCCAGCGACGCGGCATTCCATACCGAATTCAACCACCACGGCAGCGATGCCGACACGATCATGTAGATCACCACGATTCCCACAATCGTCAGCGCCGTGTTGAACGGGCCCGAGAACAGGTTTTCGCGCAGCCATTTCACTGCCCCTGCCTCACGCACCGGCGGTGCCGAAGGCGGCAGCATCTTGTCCCGAACAAAACTCAATTCTGATGCCATGTCAGCGCGCCTTGATCTGGACAGAGGTGTTATACAGGTTCATCAGCGCCGAGATGATCAGACTGATGGTCAGATAGATCAGCATCATCAACAGCATGCATTCCAACTCGCGCCCCGTCTGGTTCAGCGTGATCCCGCCCAGCGTGCCGCGCAGGTCCAGATAAGACACGGCGATCCCCAACGAGGTGTTCTTCGTCAGGTTCAGATACTGGCTGATCAGCGGCGGAATGATCACCCGCAGCGCCTGCGGCAGGATAATCAGGTTCATCGTCCGCCCCGGCCGCAGGCCCAGCGCGAACGCCGCCTCCGATTGCCCGCGCGAGATTGCCAGAATCCCCGACCGCACGATTTCCGCGATGAACGCCGCCGTATACAGGGCCAGCGCGATCACCAGCGCGGTAAAGGAATGGGCCACCAGAATACCGCCCTGAAAGTTGAACCCGGTCAGCGCCGGCACTTCCAGATGCAGCCCCAGCGCAAGGCTCAACGCGATCACCGGTCCCAGCAGCACCAGAACCGATTTCCACCATGTGACAGGCCGATCCCCCGTCGTCTCCTGCTGCACGCGTGCGGCCGACAGGATACGGTGGTTCACCCAGACAGACCCGAAGATCACCAAAAGATAGGCCAGCGTCGTCAGGTTCAGCGTCATGAAGCCGATATCCGCGCTGCCCAGCCCCCGGTCGAACAGGGGCGAAGGGATGTTGGTGCCACGGTTCGTCACCGCCACCGTATCCCAAAGCATCATGGATGCCGCCGGTGCCTCTCCCGCGGCCGTCATCTCATCCGTCACCCGGAAATCCCGCGGCTGCGGCGTCGTTTCCGACAGGATCACATAAGACAGCAGGATCCACAGCAGAAGCGGCACATTGCGGAACATCTCCACATAGACCGTCATCAACCGGCTCACGAGCCAGTTCTTCGAAAGCCGCAGCACGCCCACGATCACCCCGATGACCGTCGCCAGCACACAGCCCAGAATCGCCACGACCAGCGTGTTGATCAACCCCACCAGCAGCGCGCGGAAATGCGTGCTATCATTGGTATAGGGGATCAGTTGCTGCCCGATGTCATAGCCGGCACGCTGCCACAGGAAACCGAAATTGAATTCCTTGCCCCGCGTCGCAAGGTTCACGGCCGTATTGTTCAAAAGCCAGGCCAGAAACAGCGCAAACAGCACCAGCACAAAGATCTGAATGGTGATCGACCGATACCGCGTATCATAGATGAGCATTGAGAGCCGAAAGGACTCTTTCGGCACGTCGCTGGCCACAGCCATGTGATTTCCCCTGTGTTCGCACGCCCGTCGCGCGCGTCTTGACGTGAACCCCGGTATTCCGGGTGTTCCTTCGGTTGCCGACTAAAGGCCCGAATTAAGCTGGGGGCGCCCTTGCAGGCGCCCCCGTTTTCAACGTCAGATCAACGGAAGGGCGGTGCGTACTGCAGGCCGCCCTGCGTCCACAGCGCGTTCAGACCACGCGCCAGGTTGATCGCGGTGCCTTCGCCGATGTTCGCAGCAAAGATTTCGCCATAGTTGCCGACCGCTGCGATCGCGTTCTTGAACGCAGCATTGTCCAGACCGATCTTCACGCCCATATCGCCAGACACGCCCAGCAGACGCTTGGCTTCTTCATCCGCGGTGGTGTTCGCGAACTCGCCCACGTTGGCTTTGGTGATGCCTTTCTCTTCGGCGATCAGCAGCGCGTAATAGGTCCAGCGGACGATGTCGCCCCAGTTGTTGTCGCCATGGCGCACGACCGGGCCGAGCGGTTCCTTCGAGATGATCTCCGGCAGGATGATGTGGTTTTCCGCATCCGGCAGCGTCGCACGGCTGGCGGCCAGACCCGAGGCATCCGTCGTATAGGCGTCACAGGCACCCGCCACATACTGGCGCTGGGCTTCCGAATCGTCGGCCACGGTCACCGGCTGATAGCTGATGTTGTTCTGCTTGAAGAAGTCGGCAAGGTTCAGTTCGGTCGTGGTGCCGGTCTGGATGCAAACCGTCGCGCCGTCCAGCTCCTTGGCCGAAGACACGCCCAGATCCTTCTTCACCATGAAGCCCTGGCCGTCATAGTAGTTCACCGCCACGAAATCGAGCGCCAGCTCTGTATCACGGCTCATGGTCCAGGTGGAGTTGCGGATCAGCAGATCCACTTCGCCCGACTGCAGCGCCGTAAAGCGGGTTTCGCCCGTGGTGGGGACGAACTTCACCTTGGTCGCATCGCCAAAGATCGCAGCAGCCACGGCGCGGCACAGATCGACGTCAAAGCCGACCCAGTTGCCGCTCGCATCCGGCGCACCGAACCCGGTCAGACCGGTGTTCGAGCCGCAGATCAGCTCGCCACGTGCCTTGACCGCTTCCAGCGTCGCTTGTGCCGACGCCACGCCTGCAACCATCGTGGTCGCCGCGACGACGCCGAGGAATACGGATTTATTCATTCTTACCTCTTCCTGAGTATGCCGCCCATTTCCCGGGCAGCGGTTATCTTGTCCCCTGTGGCGCACCGTCGCGCCGCAAGGGCGGAACCAATAGGAGGTGAGCCTCTCCCAGTGTCGTACAGTTTCTTCCGAAGCGGTTTGAAAGGTCAAGCACTACCCGCCAAGAAACGGAATTCCCTGCACGATCAATGATTTGCTGTTCCTTGAGCACGCCTCAGGTGGGTCTTGCACGAAAAACAGGCAGCATTGTCACCCGCACAATGCATAGAATCGACTCGCTTCACCGAAAGCGACACGGCGAAAGGCCTCCAGCTCGGCCGCCTCTTCGTCGGCACCCCATTGCTCGATCTGCCAGCTCTCATCGATCCGCGACAGCGCCCAGGCCTCGTCAACGCCCAACCGGCCCTCCGTCACCGCCAGCGCCAGCACCAGCGAACCCGATATCGCCACCAGATCATGCAGCCCCGCCAGCTGGAACTCCGTCATCCCCGCCACCCGCGCCGTCAGCCGCGACAGCGCATCAGACGGCTGCGCCACATGGACCACACCCGCCGTCACCACCAGCCGCGCGCCCAGTGCCGCTTCGGCCCAGTCCAGCAGCGGATCCCACCCCGCCGCCTGCCGCGCAATCAGCGCCGCCGGCGCCACCGCCCGGTAACACAGCAGGTCAGACTGGCCATAGGCCGCGATAATCTCCACCACCTCGTCGCGCTGCACGGTGATCTTGTCGATGGCCGAATTCGCCGCCCGCGTCACTGGCATGGTGGCAGGCCGCACCTCGCCGCTTTGGGCATCCCACTCCGCCGCAATCGCCTGCGCCATGGCCTGCGTCGGCACCACCAGCGCCACCTTGGCGGGGGTCTTCACCGGGCGGCCATCCAGCCGCACGGTAAACCCGCCGTCACAGGCCACGGCCTCGGCCGCCGTCCAGAACCGCTTGGCCTTCCATGCGCTCATTTGAACACCGTAAAGGGATCGGCGGGCACGTCCTTCTCGTTCCAGTCAAGCGCCTTCCACGTCCGCGCCATATGGTCGGGCAAGGGCGCGGTAAAGGTCATCTCGGTCTTCAGCACCGGATGCTCCACCACCAGCATCCGCGCATGCAGATGCAGCTTGCGGCTGATGTCGCCGCCCACCGCCGCACCCCAGCCATCGCCCTCATTATCGGCATCCGACCCGCCATATTTCCCGTCACCGATGATCGGATGCCCGATCTCGGCCATATGCGCGCGCAACTGATGCGTCCGCCCCGTAACAGGCTCCAGCGCCATCCACGACAGCCGCGTCCCAAGGAACCACAGCACGAAATAATCCGTATGCGCCCGCTTGGCATCGGGGAACTCGGCCATCTTGGCGGGATGCACGCACAGCATCTTTTCCCCCTCGCCGCGCTTGCCATGGCCGGGGGCCTTCATCAGCCCGTACTTGATGCTGCCCTTCTTGGGGTTCGGAACACCCGCCACCACCGCCCAGTAAATCTTGCGCGTATTGCGGTGGCGCAGCGCCTCGGACAAGTTCCGCGCCACCCGGTCGGTGCGCGCCAGCATCAGCAAACCCGATGTATCCTTGTCCAGCCGATGCACCAGCTTGGGCTTGTCCTTGTAGCCGAATTTCAACGCTTCGGCCAACCCGTCCACATGCCGCTCACCCTGCCCGCTGCCGCCCTGGCTGGGCAGTCCGGCAGGCTTGTTCAGCACGATCATGTGGTCGTCCATCCACAGCACGCAGTCCTGAATCATCTTGGCATCCGCCGCGCTGATCCCGTCCGGTCTGGCGCGCCCCGGCGCATTGGGATCGGGCAGCGGTGGAACGCGGACCTGTTGGCCCGGGATCACCCGATCCGATGCCTTGGCCCGCGCCCCATCCACCCGCACCTGCCCCGTGCGGCACATCTTCTCCACCGCGCCTTGGGTCACATGCGGGAAACGCCGCTTGAACCAGCGGTCAAGCCGCTGCTCCCCCTCGTCCTCGGAAACGGTCAGGGTCTGTACAGCGTTCATGTCAGGCTCCGTGCAAGGGTCAGGCCCGCCACGATCCCTGCCAGCGACAGGATGACCGAACCAAGCACATAGATGGCCGCCGCCCCATGCTGCCCCCGCTCCCACAGGGTCAGGGCATCCAGCGAAAAGGCCGAAAAGGTGGTGAACCCGCCCAGCACTCCGGTCATCAGGAAAGGCGCCAGATGATTGCCCCCCTTCTTGGCCAGAACGGTGACGATCACACCCATCGCAAAACAGCCCACGACGTTCACGATCACTGTTCCCATCGGGAAACCGGGGCCGAACAGACGGCCCGCTCCGACATTGGTCAGATAGCGCAGCATCGCGCCGATGGCCCCACCTGCGGCCACATGAAGAAGGGTCGTGATCATCCGTTCTGCATTGCGCCAAGGGGCCGGAATGTCAACCGTGACAGGCCACCCCAGGCCCCCCAGCCCCAAGCCCGCCCTGCCATTTCATCTTGGCCCAAATACCCAACTGCGCCCGCGCCCTCCGGTACCACCGCCCCGGACTGAGCGCCCGTCCCACGCCCCCCAAACCGCGGGTAAGGGGGGAGGCGACCGCAACACCAGCGCACCGTTAACCATGAACGCACCCGTTGCCCTGCCGGAATTTGTATGCACAGCCGTCTGCACTGCATGTCTGCACCGGGCGCTGCACAGCCATTTCGACCCAACCCTTGGGCCAACTGTGGAAATTAACGCTCGCCCTGCCGCTTCCCGCGAAGCTTGGCAAAATACTCCACCCGTTTTTTCAACTCGCGCTCGAAGCCCCGCTCGGGTGGCGCATAGAAGACCGGGCGCTTCATGCCTTCGGGGAAATAGTCCTGTCCCGAAAACCCATCCTCCGCCTCGTGGTCATAGGCATATCCAGAACCATAGCCGATCTCCTTCATCAGCTTGGTCGGCGCATTCAGGATATGGCGCGGCGGCATCAGGCTACCGGTCTCGCGCGCCGCCACCCGTGCGGCCTTATAGGCCACGTAGACCCCGTTCGATTTCGGCGCAAGTGCCAGATAAACCACGGCATTTGCCAACGCCAACTCGCCCTCGGGCGATCCCAGCCGCTCATAGGTCTGCCAGCTGTCGATGCAAATCCCCTGCGCCTGCGGATCGGCCAGACCGATATCCTCCACCGCCATCCGCACCAACCGCCGCGCCAGAAAGCGGGGGTCCTCCCCCCCTTCCAGCATCCGCGCAAACCAATACAGCGCGGCATCCGGGTCCGATCCGCGAATGGATTTGTGCAGGGCCGAGATCAGGTTGTAATGCTCCTCCCCCGACTTGTCATACTTCGCCGCCCGCCGCATCAGCCGCTGCGCCAACGCCGCCCGGTCCAAGGGTCGCTCCACCTTCCACGCCGCCACCTGTTCCACCAGGTTCAAAAGCGCCCGCCCATCCCCATCCGCCATTTCCAAAAGTGCCTCGCGCGCCTCACCCGTCAGCGGCAGATTGCGGCCCAGTTCACGCTCCGCCCGCTGCGCCATCCGCTCCAGATCGGCCAGAGAAAGCCGTTCCAGAACAATTACTTGCGACCGGCTCAGCAAGGCGGCGTTCAACTCAAAACTTGGATTTTCCGTTGTCGCGCCAACCAGAAGGATCGTCCCATCCTCCATATGCGGCAGGAATCCATCCTGCTGCGCTTTGTTGAAACGGTGGATTTCATCAACGAACAGCAACGTCCCCTGCCCGTTCTGCCGCCGGATGCGGGCCTGCTCGAACACCTTCTTCAGGTCCGGCACCCCGGTAAAGATCGCGCTGATCTGCACAAAGGCCAGGTCGGTCTCATCCGCCAGCAACCGCGCGATGGTGGTCTTGCCCACCCCGGGCGGCCCCCACAGGATGATCGACGACAGGCTCTTCGCCGCCAGCATCGCCCCCAACGGACCGTCAGACGACAGCACGTGCCCCTGCCCGATCACCTCGGAAAGATGCTTGGGCCGCAGCCGGTCGGCCAGCGGGCGCGGACCCTCTGCATTTGGCGTCGGTGCGGTATCAAACAGATCACCCATGCGCCCAGCCTACCCCCCCAACCGCCTGCGTGAAAGCTCAGAAGCGGAACCGCAACCGCATCGCCTGCCCGCCACGGATCAGGTCGATCACCCAAACCCGCGCCTCCATCCCGGCCAGCGCCACCACGTCGGCAGGCGTGGCAACCGCCGCGCCATTGATCCCAAGGATCACATCCCCCGGCAGAAACCCCGCCCGCGCAGCAAGGTCTTCGGCCTGCACCACGGCCACGCCCTCGGCCTGCATGGGCAGGTTCAACTCCTCCATCACCGCCGGGTTGATCTGCACCACCGTCAGCCCGCGCAGCGATACATCCGCCACCACAGTCGTCTGATCGCGCGGGGGATCATCCGGTGCCGGGGCCAGCCGCATCATCGCGCGCTGCTCTGCCCCGTCGCGCAGCCAGACCAGTTCCGCATCCGCCCCAACCCCCAACGCCGACAAACGGAACATCACCTCCTGCGGCGTGTTTGTCGGCTCACCACCCAGCGACAGGATCACATCCCCGGCCTGCAAGCCTGCCGCTGCAAAGGGGCTTTGGGGATGCAGGTCCGACACCAGCACCCCATCCGGCCGCCCCAGACCCAGCCCCTCGGCCAGCGCAGCATCCATCGCCTGCCCCGTCACCCCGGCCCAGGGCCGGGCAAAGCGTGTGGCCCCGGCTTCGGCCTGTGCGACGATGCTTTGCACCAGATTGGCCGGAATCGCAAAACCGATGCCGTTCGATCCGCCACCTTGCGTCAGGATCGCGGTGTTGATGCCCACCAACCGCCCCTGCATGTCGACCAGCGCGCCACCCGAATTGCCCGGATTGATGGCCGCATCGGTCTGGATGAAATACCCCCGCCCATCCGCCACCTGCAACGCCGACCGCGCCAGACCGGATACGATACCCGAAGAAACCGTCTGCCCCACCCCGAACGGGTTGCCGATGGCCAGCACCAGATCGCCCACTTCCAACTCATCGGAATTCCGCAGGGCCAGAAAGGGCAAACCTTCTGCCTCGCGCAGGCGCAGCACGGCAAGATCGCTTGCCTCATCACCCAGAATCACATCCGCCGCGAATTCGCTCCGGTCATTCAACACCACCCGAATTTCCGTCGCCTGCCCCACAACGTGATAGTTCGACACGACGATCCCGCCCGCGCTGACAATCACCCCGGAGCCCAGCGAATTCTGCACCCTTGGCTGGGTTGGCCCCAGCGCCTCGAAGAACTGATTGAAGAAAGGATCATTGGCAAAGGGCGACCGACGTTCCTGCACGATCCGCGTCGCATAAATGTTCACCACGGCAGGGGCGGCGGCCTTGACCACCGGAGCAAAGGACAGGGCGATCTGGTCCTGCGTTTCCGGAACAACCGTCTGCGCAAAGACGGGCACCGCACAGACGAACGCGATAGCAAGACAGAGTTCGCGGATCATGGGTCACTCCCTGACGAGGTTTCCCTGATATGCGCTCGCCCTGCGCGGCGCACAAGCACCGCGCAGGCCGTCAGCAACCCGCCAGTCAGTGCATGCGCGTCTGCATGCTGATCGTCACGCAGACGCTGCGCATCCCGCCGGCATCCATCACCGGTCCCGCAGGGACGCAGTCCAGCCCCACCCGCCGCGCCAGTCGCGGCGCATGTTCGGGGATGATCCCCAACAGTGACGCCGCCCCCAATTCGCGGGCCGAGATCACCATTTCATGGATCAACCGCATCTGCACCCGCAGCCGATCCGCCGCAGGCACCCGGTCCGACACGAAAACGCGGCTGGATTCCCAGATGTTCGGGTCGACCGGGGCTTCGAAGTTCAGCAGATCGCTCGGGATCGTCTCCAGCAGGCCGCGCTGCGCATCCCGGATCATATAGGAATAGATCCCGCAGCGATGCACCGTCGGGGTCAGGCGCACCCCGGCCATGACCTCACCCCGCACATGCACCGCAACCCAGCGGCTGGCGGGCGTGTCATACTGGTCGAACTCCATCCCGTCTGCCTCAGGCAATTGCCACCCGTTGTTGCGGATGAACGTGCGGTGGCGCGCGCGGAACAGGTCGGCAAACAGTGTGCCATGGCTGTGCAGGTTGTTGTAGGACAGCGTCGTGACTTCCATCGTGGTCTCCTTCTCAGGGCTGGTGAAACCTGTGAAGGGATGGCCCGCGTCAAAGCAGCCTGTATTCCCGCGCCTTTCTGATCGCCTCAGACGTCGTCCGTGCCTCAAGCCGGATACGCGCAGAGACAAGCCGCGCCTTCAAAGCACTTTCCGAAATACCAAGTTTTTCCGCCGCTGCCGCATGGCGATCCCCGTCAGCCAGACATCGAAGTGCCTCGATCTGCGCCCGCGTCAGCTCGCTTGGCGGTTTCGCTTCGATGTGCAGCCGGATCGTGATTTCCCTCAGCAGCTCAAGCTCCGCCTCCTCGAATTCCCGATCGGACCGGGCAACGCCGACGATCGAACGCGAGGTGATAGGACCATAGGATGACACCGCACCGAATTTCAGACCGTGTGATGCAGCTTTTGCCATGACGCTAAAGGGATCAGGCAGGGGTATGCTGCTCCATCGCGTGGTGCCTTCAATGCCGACACCCCAGAACACCAATGGATCCCGCAGATAATAGGAATGGCTGTTGTAAAATTCAGTCCATTCCGCCGGATAGGTGCTTTTATAAACCAGAGGACTTGCATAGCGAATGTGCAACCCGACGGAATAACCCATGGGGGCCAACTGATCGAGCTCCTCCAGCAACTGATTAACAACCTTTCTTTCCGACATGTTCGGCTCTGCGCGAGCACGCCCCCTTCAACCTATGATTGCTATGCCCCAACTGTGCATTCGCACAAGAGGAAACATCTGCAAGTTGCAATTCCTCGATAACCCCCGGCGCTGTCAGGGCCAAGATGGTAATCGTTTGCCGTCCCGACAAACCCTGTCGCGAACGAAAAAAGCCCGCCTTGCGGCGGGCTTTTCATCAGATAAGCAAAATCCGGGATATCAATCCTCGGCGGCTTCTTCCGCCTCGACGCGGGCGCGGTCTGCCGCACCCTTGGCCGAGGTGTCGCGGTCGACAAACTCGATGATCGCCATCGGGGCCATGTCGCCATAGCGGAAGCCGGCTTTCAGGACGCGGACGTAACCGCCATGACGGTCCTTGTAGCGCGGGCCCAGAATTTCAAACAGGCGCGCGGTGTGCATGTCCTGCTTCAGCTGTGCATGGGCCTGACGGCGCGCATGCAGGTCGCCGCGTTTGGCCAGCGTGATCAGCTTTTCGATGATCGGGCGCAGTTCCTTGGCCTTGGGCAGGGTCGTCTTGATCTGCTCATGTTCGATCAGCGAACCGCACATGTTTGCAAACATCGCCTTGCGGTGTTCGTGGGTGCGGTTCAGCTTACGGTAGCCGTTCGAGTGACGCATGATGGTCTCCTATCGTCTCGTTTTGCTTTGTGTTGCGGCCTGTGCGTGCAGGCCGCGTCGTTGGGGCGGAATGCCCAGGTTTTCCCCGCCTGCGCGGGCATTTCACGAAAGGCGGGGTTTCCCCCGCCCCCCGTATCAGATTGACCGTATCAGAATTGGTCTTCGAAGCGCTTGGCCAGATCTTCGATGTTCTCCGGCGGCCAATCCTCGACTTCCATGCCAAGGTGCAGGCCCATGCCGGACAGCACTTCCTTGATCTCGTTCAGCGACTTGCGGCCGAAGTTCGGGGTGCGCAGCATCTCGGCTTCGGTTTTCTGGATGAGATCGCCGATATAGACGATGTTGTCGTTCTTCAGGCAGTTCGCCGAACGCACCGAAAGCTCCAGCTCGTCCACCTTCTTCAGCAGCAGCGGGTTGAATTCCAGCCCAGCATCCACTTCGCCCAGCTTGGCCGATTCCGGTTCGTCAAAGTTGACGAAGATCGACAGCTGGTCCTGCAGGATGCGCGCGGCATAGGCCACGGCGTCATCCGGCGTCAGGCTGCCATCGGTTTCGATCTTCATGGTCAGCTTGTCATAATCCAGCACCTGCCCCTCGCGGGTGGGCTGCACTTCGTAAGACACTTTCTTGACCGGTGAATAGATCGCATCGATCGGGATCAGACCGATCGGCGCATCTTCGGGGCGGTTCTTGTCGGCCGCGACATAGCCCTTGCCGGTATTCACCGTCAGTTCCATGAACACATCCGCGCCGTCATCCAGATGGCAGATCACGTGGTCCTTGTTCAGAACCTCGATCCCGTTGGATTCAGAGATGTCGCCAGCGGTCACAACGCCCGGGCCCTTGGCCGAAATCGACAGGCGCTTCGGCCCTTCGACTTCCATCTTCAGGCTCACGCCCTTCAGGTTCAGCACGATGTCGGTGACATCTTCCCGCACACCGGCCACGCTGGAGAACTCGTGCAGCACGTTGTCGATCTGCACCGAGGTGATAGCCCCGCCCTGCAGCGACGACATCAGCACGCGACGCAGCGCGTTGCCGAGCGTCAGGCCAAAGCCCCGCTCCAGCGGTTCGGCGATCACCGTCGCCACGCGCGCGGGGTCAGCCCCGGGCTTGACCACCAACTGCGTCGGTTTGATGAGTTCTTGCCAGTTCTTGTGGATCATGCTTTCGCCTCCATACTTGCCCGCTGCCCATGTCCAGTTAGCGGCGGACGCCCGAGGATCAGAAATAGCTGAAACGGGCCGCACCAGAAGGCACGGCCCGCCCCTATAAAACAGTCTTAGACGCGGCGGCGCTTCGGCGGACGGCAGCCGTTATGTGCCAAGGGGGTGACATCACGGATCGAGGTGATGTTGAACCCGACAGCAGCCAGCGCACGCAGCGCCGACTCCCGGCCCGAACCCGGACCCTGCACTTCGACTTCCAGCGTTTTCACGCCATGTTCCTGCGCCTTCTTCCCGGCGTCTTCAGCAGCCATCTGGGCAGCATAAGGCGTCGACTTGCGCGACCCCTTGAAGCCCATCGTGCCGGCCGAGGACCACGAAATCGCGTTGCCCTGAACGTCGGAAATCAGAATCTTGGTGTTGTTGAACGACGAATTCACATGTGCCACGCCAGCAGCAATGTTCTTGCGTTCTTTTTTCTTGGTGCGCGCGGCGCTCTTGGTATCACGTGCCATGGGTGCCCCTCCTTATTTCTTCTTGCCAGCGATGGCTTTGGCGGGGCCCTTGCGGGTGCGTGCGTTCGTATGGGTGCGCTGACCGCGGACCGGCAGGCCCTTGCGGTGACGCAGGCCGCGATAGCAGCCCAGATCCATCAGACGCTTGATGTTCATCGAAACTTCACGGCGCAGGTCGCCTTCAACGGTGAAGTTCGCATCGATGAATTCGCGGATAGCCAGAACTTCGGCATCCGACAGCTGGTTCACGCGACGCGACGTGTCGATGTTCAGCGAGGTGCAGATGATCTCGGCATTATGCGGACCGATACCGGTGATGTAGGTCAGGGCAATCGGCACCCGCTTTTGGGTGGGGATGTTGACGCCAGCAATACGTGCCAAACGTATGTTCCTTTTCGTTGCGGTTCCGTGATGCCAGAACCTTTTTTCACAACTCCGGCCGCGCGGGCGATCCCGTGCCACCGATTCGATCTGACCAGCCAAGCATCAATATGGCCGGACGATTCCCTTGCGGGACGCCGTGCTTTATGGGCTTTTCCCCTGCCCGTCAAGGGCGCGGGGTGCCATTTTCAGGCTTTGTCAAGCACTGCCGCGATGGCGTCTGAGACCGCGTCCATTTCCGCAAGTCCATCCACCGTAGAAAGCTGATCCTTGGCGTAGTAGTAGCCGATCAGTGGCGAGGTCTTCTTGTAATATTCCATCAGCCGCTGCTTGAGCGACTCCTCGTTATCGTCGGCCCGCCGCCGCAGGTCGGTCGATCCACAGGCATCGCACACACCCGCCACTTTCGTGGGCTTGGTCTGGTCATGATAGACCGCGCTGCAATGGCCGCAGGTGTAGCGACCGGTGATCCGCGCGACCAACGCCGCGTCATCCACCTGCATTTCGATCACCGCGTCCAGGCCTTGCCCGGCACGCGCCAGCAGATCACCCAGCGCATCCGCCTGCTTCAGCGTGCGAGGAAAGCCGTCGAAGATGAACCCCGTGCCAGAAGGCGCGGTGATCTTCTCCTCGATCAGCCCGATCACGATGTCATCGGTGACCAACTCGCCCCGTGCCATCACATCCGCCACGCGGCGGCCCATTTCGGTGCCGCTGGTCTTGGCTTCGCGCAGCATGTCGCCGGTCGACAGCTGCACCATGCCCCGCTCATCCACAAGCCGCTTTGCCTGCGTTCCTTTTCCCGCCCCCGGCGGGCCCAGAAGAATGATGTTGACCATGTCTTCCCCGCGATCAGCGCCGCGCCGGCGCCTTGGGCGCCGTCCGCTTTTTGCCACGCAGGTTGGACTTTTCGATCAACCCTTCATACTGATGCGCCAGAAGATGCGACTGGATCTGGTTGATCGTGTCCATCGTCACCGACACCACGATCAGCACCGATGTGCCCCCGAAATAGAACGGCAGTCCCACCTCGGCGATCAGGATTTCAGGCAGCAGACAGACCGCCGCAAGATAGGCAGACCCCAGCACCAGAATACGGTTCAGCACGTATTCCAGATATTCCTCGGTCTTCTTGCCGGGACGGATACCCGGAATGAAGCCCTGCTGGTTCTTCAGGTTGTCGGCCACGTCCTCCACCTTGAACGCCACGTTGGCGGTGTAGAAGTACGAGAAGAACACGATCATGGCCGCCATCAGCAGCAGATGGAGCGGCTGGCCATAGCCCAGATAGGCCATCAGCGTCGACAGCACCGGGTTGGTATCCGACCCCGAGAAGGTGCCGATCGTCGTCGGCAACAGCAGCAGGGATGACGCAAAGATCGCCGGGATCACGCCCGCCGGGTTCACCTTCACAGGCAGATGCGACGACCCGCCGTCGAAAACCTTCATCCCCACCTGACGGCGCGGATACTGGATGTGGATCTTGCGCAGCGCGCGCTCCATGAACACCACAAAGGCGATCACGGCCACGACCATCACGATGATGCCCAGGATCAGCGGCGTCGAAATCGCGCCCGAACGACCCTGTTCAAAGAACTGCACCAGCGCCGCCGGAATTTCCGCAACGATCCCCACGAAGATGATCAGCGAAATCCCGTTGCCGATGCCGCGTGCGGTGATCTGCTCACCCAGCCACATCAGGAACATCGTCCCGCCCACCAGCGTGATCACGCAGGCCGCCTTGAAGAACAGCCCCGGATCATGGGCCAGACCGCCCGCTTCCAGCGAAACGGCAATCCCCCAGGCCTGAAAGATCGCCAGCACCACCGTGCCATAGCGCGTGTACTGGTTAAGCTTCTTGCGGCCCTGCTCGCCTTCCTTCTTCAGCTGCTCCAGCTTCGGCACCATCGCGGCCATCAGCTGCACGATGATCGACGCGCTGATATAGGGCATGATCCCCAGCGCAAAGATGCCCATCCGGCTGATCGCGCCACCTGTGAACAGGTTCAGCATCCCACCGATGCCCTGGCTCGCCTCCGTCATGAACTCGCGCAGCGCCGTCCCGTCGATACCGGGCACGGGGATATACGTCCCCAGCCGGTAGACGATCAGCAACCCGAGGGTAAAGAAAATGCGTTGGCGAAGGTCGGTCGCCTTGCCAAGGGCGGACCAACTCAGGTTCGCCGCCATTTGCTCCGCAGCAGATGCCATGCCCAGACTTCTTTCATGGAGGCGCCGCCGAACCGTTTTCCGGTCGGCGGCGCGGGAAAACTTGCCTTGATGTAAGCGGTCCTGCGACCGCTCACAACCGTTATTCGGCGGTCGCCGCGGCCGATGCCTTCACAGTGATCGAACCACCGGCCTTTTCGATGGCCTCAATGGCCGAGGCAGAGGCACCTGTCACCACCAGCGTGACCTTGGACGTGATCTCACCTTTGCCCAGGATGCGGATACCGTCGCGCTTGGTCTTGGTCAGACCAGCAGCCACCAGCACGTCCTCGGTGATCTCGGACTTGATATCCAGCTTGCCCAGACCGATGAATTTCTCGATCAAGCCAAGGTTGACCACCGAGAATTCCAGACGGTTCGGCTTGTTGAAGCCGCGCTTGGGCAGGCGGCGATACAGCGGCATCTGGCCACCTTCATACCCGCCAAGAGCCACGCCCGAACGGGACTTCTGGCCCTTGATCCCGCGCCCGGCGGTCTTGCCCTTGCCCGAACCCGGGCCGCGCGCCACACGCTTCTGCTTCTTGGCGGCGCCGTCATTGTCACGAAGTTCATTCAATTTCATGTCGCATACTCCTTGGCCGGAATGCCCATACCTGCGACGGATGAAGGGCAACGCGGCATTTCTTGTTGGTTCCGGGCGGCACACTGCCCCCCTATTAAATGGCAAAGACGCACAAGGTTTCCCCCGTGCGTCCTGTCAGGCAGCGTTTGGCAAGGTCACCCCTGCCCCACGATCAGCCGCGTTCTTCGATGATCGTCACAAGATGCTGGATCTTGCGCACCATGCCGCGCACGGAAGGCGTATCTTCCAACTCGCGGGTGCGGTTCATCTTGTTCAGACCCAGGCCTTTCAGGGTCGCGGTCTGCTCGGCCGGGCGGCGGGCGGCGGATGCCACCTGCTTTACCACGATGGTTTTCTTGTCAGCCATGATCAAGCCTCCACTGCTTCAGCTTCGGGCTTGCGCAGAATCTCGGCCACCTTCTTGCCGCGACGATTCGCGACCTGCCGGGGCGAGGTTTCGTGCTTCAGACCGTCGATCGTCGCGCGGATCATGTTGTAGGGGTTCTGCGACCCGATGGATTTCGCCACCACGTCCTGTATTCCCAGCATTTCGAACACGGCGCGCATCGGACCACCGGCGATGATCCCGGTACCGGCCACAGCCGTCCGCATCACCACTTTGCCAGCGCCATGACGGCCTTCCATATCGTGATGCAGCGTGCGCGCATCCTTCAGCGGAACCCGGATGAGCGAACGCTTGGCCTGTTCGGTGGCCTTGCGGATCGCTTCCGGCACTTCCTTGGCCTTGCCCTTGCCAAAGCCGACACGACCACGCTGGTCGCCGACAACGACAAGTGCCGCAAAGCCAAAGCGCTTGCCGCCCTTTACGGTTTTGGACACGCGGTTGATCGCGACCAGACGGTCAGCGAATTCCGGGGTTTCTTCCGGGCGGTTGTCGCGGCGGTCATTGCCACGGCCTTCCCGGCGGTTGTCACGTTCTGCCATATGGCATTCCTTCACTCGTGGCGCGGCAAAGCGCCGTTATGGGCCAATCCTCGTGCACCGCGCAGGGCGCGGGGCCGGGATCATCGGGGCGGCACCTGCGCGCCGCCCTCTGACATCAGAACTTCAGGCCACCTTCACGGGCGGCATCGGCCAAGGCCTTGATCTTGCCGTGAAAGATATAGCCGCCGCGGTCGAAATAGCATTCTTCCACACCGGCCTTCTTGGCACGCTCGGCAATCGCAGCGCCGATCTTGGCCGCAGCCTCGACGTTGTTCTTGCCAACGACGCCCAGATCCTTCTCGAGCGACGATGCAGCGGCCACGGTGACCCCCTTCACGTCGTCGATCAGCTGGACGCTGATGTTCTTGGACGAACGATGCACCGACAGGCGCAGGCGCCCGTTCGACATCGCCTTGATCTTGTTCCGGACGCGCATGCGACGCTTGAGGAACAGCTCTCTTTTCGTGTTCGCCATGGTTGCGCCCCTTACTTCTTCTTGCCTTCCTTGCGGAAGATGTACTCATCCTTGTAGCGGATGCCCTTGCCCTTATAGGGCTCGGGGCGCTTCCACTCACGGATGTTCGCAGCAACCTGTCCGACAAGCTGCTGGTCGATACCTTCCACAACGATTTCAGTCTGCTTCGGAGAGGTAACAGTCACCCCCTTCGGCACTTCGAAGTTCACCTCATGCGAATAGCCGAGCGACAGCTTCAGGATATTCCCGTTCATCGCGGCGCGGTAACCCACGCCCTGGATTTCCAGGTCTTTCTTGAACCCATCGGTCACGCCAACCACAAGGTTGGACACCATGGAGCGGGTCATGCCCCACTGCTGACGTGCGCGCTTGGACATGCCGCGCGGGGTCACCTTGATGGTGGTTCCGTCGACAGTCAGCGTCACGTCGTCGCCAGCGGTGAAGCTGCGGGTGCCTTTCGGCCCCTTCACTTCGATGGTCTGACCGCTGATCGAGGCCGACACGCCCTTGGGCATTTCGACCGGCTTCTTTCCAATACGAGACATACCACCCTCCTCAGAACACGGTGCAGAGCACTTCGCCGCCAACATTGGCGGACCGTGCTGCTGCATCGGACATGACGCCTTTCGGCGTGGAGACGATGGAAACACCCAGACCGTTCCGCACCGACGGGATGTCCTTGACACCCATATAGACGCGGCGGCCCGGCTTGGACACGCGCTTGAGCTCGCGGATCACCGGGGTGCCTTCAAAGTACTTGAGCGAGATCACCAGTTCGCCCTGGCCATTCTCGGTCGTCTTTTTCTCGTAGCCGCGGATGTAGCCTTCCGTTTCCAGCACATCCAGCACCCAAGCGCGCAGCTTCGAGGCTGGCGTCGCGACGGTGGATTTGCCGCGCTGTTGCGCGTTGCGGATACGGGTCAGCATATCGCCGAGAGGATCGTTCATCGACATCTGTCTTCCTCCCTTACCAGCTCGACTTCACCATGCCGGGGATCTGGCCGAATGAGGCCAGTTCCCGCAGCATGATGCGCGAGAGTTTCAGCTTACGATAATAAGCATGGGGACGGCCCGTCAGCTGGCAGCGGTTGTGCAGCCGGGTGGCGGACGAGTTGCGGGGCATCTCAGCCAGTTTCATAGTCGCCTTGAAGCGCTCTTCCACCGGCTTGGACTGGTCGTTGATCACCGCCTTGAGTGCCGCGCGCTTCGAAGCATGCTGCTTCACAAGCTTGGCGCGCTTCACTTCGCGGTTCACCATGGATTTTTTTGCCATATCTAGGTTCCTCGCGGTTACGACGTGAAGGGCATGTTGAAATGCTTCAACAGCGCCTTGGCTTCTGCGTCGGTCTTCGCGTTGGTGCAGATGATGATGTCCATTCCCAGAACTTCGTCGACCTTGTCGAAGTTGATCTCCGGGAACACGATGTGTTCCTTCAAGCCCATGGCATAGTTGCCACGGCCATCAAAGGACGTGCCCTTCACGCCGCGGAAGTCGCGGACGCGCGGCAGGGCGATCGTGATCAGACGATCGAGGAATTCGTACATCCGGTCGCCGCGCAGCGTGACCTTGCAGCCCAGCGGCATCTCTTCCCGCACGCGGAAGCCGGCGATCGACTTCTTTGCATAGGTGATGACGGCTTTCTGACCGGCAATCTGCGACAGTTCCTCGGCGGCCTGCTTCACCTTCTTGGTGTCCTTGACCGCTTCGCCGACACCCATGTTAAGCACGATCTTCTCGAGCTTGGGGATCTGCATGTCGTTCTTGTAGGAAAATTCTTCCTTCATCGCGGGGCGGATGCGCGTGGCATAGTCCGCCTTGGCCCGCGGGGTATAGGTGGCTTGGTCAAGCATCAGATCGCCTCCCCGGTGGACTTGGCGTAACGCACCTTCTTGTCGCCTTCCATGCGGAAGCCGACGCGGGTGGGTTTGCCGTTCTTGTCAACGATGGCCAGATTGGACAGGTCAACGGGAAGCGCCTTTGCCAGACGGCCGCCCTGCGACGAGGCCGACTGTTTGGTGTGGCGGATCGCGACATTCACGCCATCGACGACGGCCTTGTTGTCCTTGGGCATGACGGCGGAAATCTCGCCCTTCTTGCCCTTGTCCTTGCCGGTGAGCACGATAACCGTGTCACCCTTCTTGAGTTTCGCAGCCATCAGAGCACCTCCGGAGCCAGCGAGATGATCTTCATGAAGTTCTTCGCACGCAGCTCGCGCACGACCGGCCCGAAGATACGGGTGCCGACCGGTTCGCCCTGATTGTTCAGGATGACGGCGGCGTTACGGTCAAAGCGGATCGACGTGCCGTCTTCACGGCGAACTTCCTTGGCGGTGCGAACGACGACGGCCTTGCGGACGTCCCCCTTCTTCACGCGGCCTTTAGGAATTGCTTCCTTCACCGACACCACGATGATGTCGCCGACCGAAGCATAACGGCGGTGCGAACCGCCAAGAACCTTGATGCACTGAACCCGGCGAGCGCCAGAGTTATCAGCTACATCCAGATTGGTCTGCATCTGGATCATTGGTTTACTCCCGACCTTTGGGAACCGTCATGATCGTAACGGTCCCAGGGTTTCGTTCGAGCAGAACGGAGGTTGCGGCTTACGCCTCGACAACCACCGTCCAGCGTTTCGTTTTCGAAATCGGCGCACATTCCTCGATGCGGACGGCGTCGCCAATCTTGAACTTGTTATGCTCGTCGTGGGCCCGGTATTTCTTGGACTTGCGGACGGTCTTTTGCAGCAGCGGGTGCTTGAAGCGGCGCTCGACAAGAACGGTGATCGTCTGCTCGTTCTTGTCCGAGGTCACAACACCTTGCAGGATGCGTTTGGGCATGTCGTGATCCTCTTATTTCGCGGCTTCAGCGGCTTTTTGCGTCAGCACCGTCTTGATGCGCGCCACGTCCTTGCGGATGGCGTTCATGCGGGCGGTGTTCTCAAGCTGGCCGGTGGCCTGCTGGAAGCGCAGGTTGAACGCTTCCTTCTTCAGCGCAACCAGGCTGTCACGCAGCTGGTCAGGCGTTTTCGTCTTCAGTTCCGTGGCGGTCATGCCGCGTCTTCCTTTTCTCAATCACCAGAGGGCCCCTGCAATCGTCTCAGGGTAACCTTGAACCTGGTGGATCAATGACAAACCACCGATTCCGAGTCGCCCCGGAGCCGTGGATGCGCTGCTATACGGGGGGCGCGCCCCAAGGGCAAGCGTTTGTTTTCAAGGGTCCGTCGTATGTGAAGACAGCCACCCCGCATCGTGCCGTGGGTCCTGAAAACGATTGACCACCACCTTATTTGCATGATTTTCTCCTTTAAATTGTATTTTAAGTGGTGGCGTCATGGAGCTCATTCTTTTGGCCGCTCTCGGCCTTGGTGCGCTGTCGTTGGTCTTTGGCGGGGATGATGCGGCCCCCGGCCGATCTGACGCGCCAGACCGGGATAACGGCGACGACACCGATCCGCCCGATGACACCGCCAGCAATGTGATCGAACTGTCCAGCGGTGTACCCAACCCAGAGGGCACATCGGGCAATGACACATTCTCCGGCATCGTTGAGGGTTCAGTCCGGGGCGGTGCCGGCAATGACAGGTTCAGCTTCGATAACGGCTACGGGGCGGTCATCTCGGGCGGCGCGGGCAACGACAGCTTTGTCGGTGGCATGGGCGACGGCTTCACCCTGTATGGCGATGCGGGCAACGACCTGTTCGCCTTTGATACGGACGTCTTTGATGGCGCGGTCGCCTATGGCGGTGCAGGGAACGACCGCTTTGATCTGGAATTCTCAGACAGCGATGTCCAGCCGGGTGCCACCCTGTCGGGCGGTGACGGTGCCGACATCTACGATCTCACCTTCTCTCTCGGCATGGCGGACCAAGCTGGCGCAGGGAAAATGGTGACGATCAAGGATTTCAAGCTCGGCGAAGATCAGTTGAACGTCACCTTCACAGATCTCGACCGCGCTGAACTGATCGAAAACTCGGATGGCAACTACTCGGACCTCAACCTGCACTACATCACGACCGACGAAGCGGGCGCGACGGTGGATCGCTACATGCGCCTCCGTCTGGAAGGCATCACCGGCGCGACCCTTCAATCCCTGGGCTTGAACCTGCCCGTAGCACCGCCTGATGAACCGGACGATCAAGGGCGTCTTTACGAAATATCGCCGGGTGGTCTGGGCTTGGTCGAAGGTGGCGTCGGAAATGACACGATCACCGGTCTTGCGGATGGCAGGTTCTTGGGCGGCGGGGGCGATGACCTCTTTGACATCGAAACCGGCGCTGATGCCGTTTTGGACGGCGGCGCAGGCAACGACACCGTCAACGTTGGCGAAGGCGTGAACTACACCATCCTTGGCGGCGCAGGAAATGACGTGTTGAACATCGACAGCACATCCAACACGCAGGAAAGCTCAACCATCGACGCGGGTGATGGTGACGATGTCTTGAACATCGACGTCGCCCTATCAGACCCAACCGGTCAGCGCACCGATTTGGTTTCCGGCGGGGTCGGCGCAGACAGTTTTTCTATCAACCTGACGCAGGTTTTCCTCTCAGACGATTTCACGACCGACGCACTCCTCAGGATTGCGGATTTCTCGGCCACCGAGGATGAGTTTCTCCTGACCATCCGCCCGGAAGATGCCCCCTTCTACAAAGGCGCGGAACTCGTCGAAAACAGCGCAAGCAGTTCGACTGATCTGGTTCTGACATTCGAGAGGACCGCAACCGACGGCACGGTCCAGCAATGGACCGGAACGATCACCTTTGCTGCCGCGACGGGCCTCTCCCTGTCCGACGATGGGCCAATTCAGATACAAACCGCCGCATGAGGTCCAAAAGGAAAAAGCCCCCACCGTTTCCGGTGGGGGCCCATTCCGTAGGGTGTGCGCTATGCGCGCACCGCCCTTACCAGTCTTCCTTCGCGACAACGCGCGTGGTGACCGGCAGTTTCATCGCGCCCAGACGCAGGGCTTCACGCGCGATGATCTCGGACACGCCGTCGATCTCGAACATGATGCGGCCCGGCTTCACCTTGGCTGCCCAGTAATCCACCGAACCCTTACCTTTACCCATACGGACTTCGGTCGGCTTCGACGACACCGGAACATCCGGGAAAATCCGGATCCAGACGCGGCCCTGGCGTTTCATGTGGCGGGTGATCGCGCGGCGGGCCGCTTCGATCTGCCGCGCCGTCACACGCTCGGGCTCAGTGGCTTTCAGAGCAAAGGACCCGAAGTTCAGCAGAAAGCCGCCCTTCGCCTCGCCGTGGATACGGCCCTTGTGCTGTTTGCGGAACTTGGTCCGTTTCGGTTGCAGCATTTCCTTCTACTCCCTTACGCGCGTTCGCGGTCGCGGCGCGGCGCACGCGGTGCAGCACCGTCCTGCGCTTCGGCCTGACGGCGATCATGGGCCTGCGGATCATGCTCAAGGATCTCGCCCTTGAAGATCCACACTTTCACACCGATGATCCCGTAAGGGGTCTCGGCTTCCGACAGCGCATAGTCGATGTCGGCGCGCAGCGTGTGCAGCGGAACGCGGCCTTCGCGGTACCATTCGGTCCGCGCGATTTCCGCACCACCCAGACGACCGGCGACGTTCACACGGATCCCCAGCGCGCCCATCCGCATGGCGTTCTGCACGCCCCGCTTCATGGCCCGGCGGAACGAAACCCGGCGCTCCATCTGCTGGGCGATCGACTCGGCCACCAGCTGTGCGTCCAGTTCCGGCTTGCGGACTTCGACGATGTTCAGGTGCAGTTCAGATTTGGTGAACGCGGTCAGCTTCTTGCGAAGCGTCTCGATATCCGCTCCCTTCTTGCCGATGATCACGCCCGGACGCGCCGTATGAATGGTCACGCGGCACTTCTTGTGGGGGCGTTCGATGATCACGCGGCTGATGCCAGCCTGCTTGAGCTCCTTGTGGATGAACTCGCGCATCCGCAGGTCTTCCAGCAGCAAGTTGCCATAGTCTTTCGACTCGGCGAACCAGCGGCTGTCCCAGGTCCGGTTGACCTGGAGGCGCATCCCGATGGGGTTAACCTTCTGACCCATTATGCAGACTCCCCGACTTGACGCACCTTGATGGTGATCTCGCTGAACGGTTTCATGATCTTGCCAAACCGGCCACGCGCCCGCGGACGGCCGCGCTTCATGACCAGGTTCTTGCCGACCCAGGCTTCGGCGACGACAAGGCTGTCAACGTCGAGATTGTGATTGTTTTCCGCATTGGCGATCGCCGACTGCAGGCACTTCTTCACGTCACCCGCGATGCGGCGCTTGGAGAAGGTGAGGTCGGCCAAGGCCTTTTCCACCTTCTTGCCCCGGATCAGACCGGCGACGAGGTTCAGTTTCTGCGGCGAGGTGCGAAGCATCCGGGCAATCGCCATCGCTTCGTTGTCCGCCACGCGGCGCGGATTCTTTTCCTTACCCATGGCTTACTTCCTCTTGGCTTTCTTGTCGGCGGCGTGACCGTAGTAGGTCCGGGTCGGGGAATATTCCCCGAACTTCTGGCCGATCATTTCTTCGGTCACATTCACGGGAATGTGCTTGTGCCCGTTGTAGACCGCAAAGGTCAGGCCAACGAACTGCGGCAGGATGGTGGAACGGCGCGACCAGATCTTGATCACTTCGTTCTTGCCCGATTCCCGTGCTTTCTCGGCCTTTTTCAGGACGTAAGCGTCGACGAACGGGCCTTTCCAGATAGAACGAGTCATGGATTAGCGCCCTTTTTTCTTGGCGTGACGCGAACGGACGATGTACTTGTCCGTCTGCTTGTTCGAACGGGTCCGGTTGCCCTTGGTACCCTTGCCCCACGGCGTCACCGGGTGACGACCACCCGAGGTGCGGCCTTCACCACCGCCATGCGGGTGGTCGATCGGGTTCATCGCAACACCGCGAACGGTCGGGCGGATGCCCATGTGGCGGCGACGCCCGGCCTTGCCGAGGTTCTGGTTCGAATTGTCGGGGTTCGACACGGCACCGATGGTGGCCATGCATTCCTGACGCACCATACGCAATTCACCCGAAGACAGGCGGATCTGCGCATAACCACCGTCACGGCCCACGAACTGGGCATAGGTGCCCGCCGCGCGCGCCAACTGGCCGCCCTTGCCGGGCTTCAGCTCGACGTTATGCACGATCGTCCCGATCGGCATACCCGAGAAGGGCATCGCATTGCCGGGCTTCACGTCGGTCTTGGCGCCTGCAATCACCTGATCGCCAACAGCCAGACGCTGCGGTGCCAGGATATAGGCCAGCTCGCCATCAGCATATTTGACCAGCGCGATGAACGCAGTGCGGTTCGGGTCATATTCGATCCGTTCCACCACTGCCGCGATGTCGAACTTGCGGCGCTTGAAATCCACAATGCGGTACAGGCGCTTTGCGCCGCCGCCCTTGTGCCACATCGTGATACGTCCGGTGTTGTTCCGGCCACCCGTCTTTGTCAAACCCTCGGTAAGGGCTTTGACAGGGCGTCCTTTCCACAGCTCCGAACGGTCGATCAGAACCAGCCCACGCTGGCCAGGCGTCGTCGGTTTATACGACTTGAGTGCCATGCTCTCTGTCTTCCGTCAGCTAAGGGATCGCAGATGCGGTCCCGTGGTTATAGGGCTCCGAAGATCCCCGATTTCGGCCTTGTACCCGCAGGCAAAACGGCCGGATTCCTTAAAAATCCACGGCCCCGGAAAACCGGGGCCGCCAGATTCGTCGGCTCAATATCAGAGGCCGGTGGCAACGTCGATAGTGTTGCCTTCTTCCAGCATGACATAGGCCTTCTTCTTGTCCGACCGCTCGCCTGCGCGACCGCGGAACTTCTTGGCTTTGCCCTTGGTAACCACGGTGTTCACCGCTTTCACCTTCACGCCGAAAACCGCTTCCACGGCTTCCTTGATGGCGGGCTTGGTCGCCGTCATGGCAACCTGAAAGACCACCGCACCCTGTTCCGATGCCATGGTGGCTTTCTCGGTGATGATCGGCTTCTTGATCAGGTCGTAATGTTCGGGTTTCGCGCTCATTTCAGACGAGCCTCCAGTGCTTCGACACCGGCCTTCGTGATCACCAGAGTGTCACGCTTCAGGATGTCATAAACGTTTGCACCGATGGTCGGCAGCACGTCGATCCCTTCGATGTTGCGGGCAGCGAGCACGAAATTCGCGTCGACATCCGCGCCATCGATGATCAGCACGCGCTTCCAGCCACGTTCCTGCAGGGTCTTGGCCAGCATTGCGGTCTTGGCTTCCGCCATCACCAGGCTGTCCACGATCACCAGTTCACCCGCCTTGGCCTTGGCCGACAGCGCATGACGCAGCCCAAGGGCGCGGAACTTCTTCGGCAGGTCATGGGCGTGCGACCGCGGGGTCGGGCCCTTCACCACGCCACCGTGACGGAAGATCGGCGCCTTGCGGGAGCCGTGGCGTGCGCCGCCGGTGCCCTTCTGGCGATAGATCTTCTTGGTCGAGTACGAAACCTCGGCCCGGGTCAGCGTCGAGTGGGTGCCAGCCTGGGATTTCGCCCGCTGCCAGCGCACCACGCGGTGCAGGATATCTGCGCGCGGCTCAAGGCCGAACAGCGCTTCATCCAGATCGATGGAACCGGCCTTGCCGCCGTCCAGCTTGATCACATCAAGTTTCATGCTTCACCCCCTTCGACCGTAACTTCCACGGCCGGAGCAGCAGCAGCCATCGAACGCACCGCAGCCGGACGCGGAGCGTCGGCGAACGGGGCCTTCTTGACAGCGTCCTTCACGGTGACCCAGCCACCCTTCGATCCCGGGACAGCGCCCTTGACCATGATCAGGCCACGATCCGCATCCGTGCGCACGACCTGCAGGTTCTGCGTGGTCACACGAACAGCACCCAGATGGCCTGCCATTTTCTTGCCTTTGAACACCTTGCCGGGGTCCTGGCACTGGCCCGTGGACCCGTGCGAACGGTGCGACACGGAAACACCGTGCGATGCCCGCAGACCGCCAAAGTTGTGGCGCTTCATCGCACCGGCAAAACCCTTACCGATCGAGGTGCCCGCGATATCCACGAACTGCCCGGCCAGGTAATGATCTGCGGTGATTTCGGCACCCACATCAATCAGGTTGTCCGGCGTCACGCGGAATTCCGCGATCTTGCGCTTCGGGCTGACATTCGCCTTGGCGAAATGGCCCCGCTGCGCAGCCGTGGTCCGCTTGGCCTTGGCCTCGCCCGCGCCCAGCTGAACGGCGGTGTAGCCATCCTTCTCGGCGGTGCGCTGCGCGACGACCTGCAGGTTGTCGAGTTGAAGGACGGTCACAGGAACCTGCGTACCGTTCTCCAGGAACAGCCGGGTCATGCCCAGCTTCTTTGCGATAACTCCAGAGCGCATGGTCATGCCCCCTTAAACCTTGATCTCGACATCCACGCCGGCCGCGAGGTCGAGCTTCATCAGCGCGTCCACGGTCTGCGGGGTCGGATCTACGATGTCGAGAAGACGCTTGTGCGTCCGGATTTCCCACTGGTCGCGCGACTTCTTGTCGATGTGCGGACCACGCAGAACGGTGAACTTCTCGATCTTGTTCGGCAGCGGGATCGGGCCGCGCACTTGCGCGCCGGTCCGCTTGGCCGTGTTCACGATTTCCTGCGTGCTGGCATCCAGTACGCGGTAATCGAAGGCCTTAAGCCGGATGCGGATGGTTTGACCTTGCATCTTGTTTTCCTTTTAGAACGTTGGGGTGGGCTTTCGCCCACCCAAGAGGTTCTGTTTGTGGTTATTACAGAATGATTTTCGACACGACGCCTGCGCCGACGGTGCGGCCGCCTTCACGGATGGCGAAGCGCAGCTTCTCTTCCATCGCGATCGGGGCGATCAGCGTCACGTTGAACTTCAGGTTGTCGCCCGGCATCACCATTTCGGTGCCT
>CALRMS020000028.1:0-54538 GCA_943369275.1 Rhodobacter maris
AGATCATCCCCACCCGAATGACCTTTGTCGATATTGCGGGCCTCGTGCGCGGCGCGTCCAAGGGCGAAGGTCTGGGGAACCAGTTCCTTGCCAATATCCGCGAATGCGATGCCATCGCCCATGTTTTGCGCTGCTTCGAAGATGGCGACATCACCCATGTCGAGGGCCGGATCGACCCGGTCGCCGATGCCGAAACGATTGAGACCGAACTGATGCTCGCCGATCTGGAATCCGTCGAGCGCCGCCGCGCCAACCTTGCGCGCAAGATCAAGGGCGGCGACAAGGATAGCGCCGATCAGGACCGCCTCCTCGCGCTGGCGCAAAAGGCGCTCGAGGATGGCAAACCTGCCCGAACCATCCAGATCGCCGCCGATGACCAGCGCGCCTGGCGCTTGCTGCAACTGCTGACCGCCAAGCCCGTGCTCTATGTCTGCAACGTCGAGGAATCCAAGGCCGCCTCCGGCAACAGCCAATCCGACCGCGTGGCCGCCATGGCCAAGGCGCAGGGGGCCGGAACGGTGGTCATCTCGGCCCGGATCGAAGAGGAACTCGCCCAGCTTCCGGAAGACGAGGCCGCGATGTTCCTGGAGGAGATGGGACTGCATGAGGCGGGTCTCGATCGCCTGATCCGCGCAGGATATGAATTGCTGGACCTGCAAACCTATTTCACCGTCGGCCCGAAAGAGGCCCGCGCCTGGACAATCCTGAAAGGCACCCTCGCCCCGCAGGCCGCAGGCGTGATCCATGGCGATTTCGAAAAAGGCTTCATCCGCGCTGAAACGGTGGCGTATGACGATTACATCGCCGGTAACGGCGAGTCCGGCGCCAAGGAAGCGGGAAAGTTCCGCATCGAAGGCAAGACCTACGAGGTCAAGGATGGTGACGTCCTACACTTCCTGTTCAGCGGCTGAGCCGAACAAAAGCGCTCAATCAAAGCCCACCGCTTTCCCCCTTGCCCCCACCTGCGACCATCGCTAAACGGATCAACGGAGCTGTGGCCGAGTGGTCGAAGGCACACCCCTGCTAAGGGTGCAGGCGGGGAACCGTCTCGAGGGTTCGAATCCCTTCGGCTCCGCCACTTGCCCCCGCGAAAGCGTTCTCCCGATCCGGCTGAGGCCGGATTTTTGCGTTGTTTTCAGGGGTTATGCGGGTGAGGCTGAGCACTGGCCCCTGCGCCGAGAGGCCCGGAAGCGGTCTCTCAGGGCCGATATTCTCTGAACCTGATGACTGCGCCGATCTGGTGTTCAGCCTTCAAGCATATGACAATATTGAGGTTTTCCGTGACTTTACGAAGAACTTCGACGCGGGTGGCGCTCGCGAGAAGGAACACAAATCGAACTGCACGTTTTGCTGCTCACCCGTCGGCGATCAAGAATGATCCACGACTCTCCCAAGAGGAAAACTTGAGTCATGCCGCCTGTCGGGGCTCTAGCAAATTTTCGGGTCCCGACCTTCGCTCGACTCCTCTCTCTGCATACTCGACATGTTTATACAAAGCGCTCGGTCGAGTGCTGCCGCAATGGCCTCCCCAAAACGAAACCCTAGCAGGGGTGGGACCGCACTACCGATCATGTGAGAAATGCCTTCTTGCGATTTGGCGTAGAAAACAAAGTCATCATCGAAAGACTGAAGGCGAGCAGCTTCTCGGTAGGAAAGGATGCGATCATCTTCTGGATGGCCAAATCTTCCTGAACCAGGATAGATGAAGCTCTTCGTGATGGTGTTTGCTGGTTTATCCCACTCAAGCCTTCCATAGGCGTTGTAGTAGTATTTCTTGGTTTGAAGTTCCGGCGGCATATCGTGCGCTTTCATCCCGGGCCGCATTGCACGAAGCCGCTTCATTACCTGCTCGCTTGGAGTTCGATAAACGTGATTTTCCGGAGTCATCGTTTCACTGCGAACGAACCTCCTAAAGTCAGAGAGCTCAACCTGAGGGTAACCAGCAACTGGCTTTGGAGGATTCCCCTCGTGCAGCGGGCGAGCCTTGGGTAGGTCACCAATAGCTTCTTCAACCGTGACAAACGATCCAAAATCTCCTGGTAAGCTGGAGCGTGCAGAAGCAGACGCAGCATCAGTAATTGACGGCCGGGAATTGGAATGAGTGGGAGATGGCCAAGGCAACGAGCCTATGTGTGGAAGCAGGTCTCGGCGGATCGCTAGGAAAAAGGCGCGCCGTCTTACCTGCGGCACTCCAAACTCAGCGGCGTTCAAGACCCTCGCTTCTGAGTGGTAACCCATTTCCGCGAGGCGCTCTATGATCTCTGCACTTATCGCGCCGCCAAGGTGTGTGAGCATTTGCTGTACGTTCTCAATCAGGATCAACTTTGGCCGCAGGAGTGCCGCTTGATCAAGAAAAGCTCGAAACAAGAAGTTCCTGGGGTCGCTAAGGAAAGGGTTATATGCCCTTACGGTTTTTTCGTTGCCCTGCGTTTCTCCGCCACCTGGGCCGTTAGCGTTCCACGCTGATTGCCAATACTTCTTCTCTTTGTACTTAATTGCGGCAACCTCGGTAACTCCTGCGGCGTCCGAATCCGCATCATGCCGCTGAGTATAAACGGTGTTCCGGCTAAAGCCTTCGCAAGGCGGGCCGCCGACAAGACAGTCGAGTTCGCCAGCCACACTCACGCCATATGGCGCGAGCGCAGACCATATTTCTTCAGGCTGAACCTCCCTTATGTCACCAAGATGGCCGGTTGGCCTTTTTCCAGCAAATCCGTGATTCAAAACGAAGGTTTCAAGTGCTGCCTTGTTGATGTCCACGCCGAAGCAACTCTGAAAGCGCCCCGTCCTTTCGAGACCGCGGGAGAGGCCGCCGCAACCGCAAAACAGGTCAACGACGGTAAAGCGCTTACATTCTTGCATTCTTAGGTTCGATTCCATTTGCCACTTTACTTTGCCGTTGAGATCGATCCTTGGGGCGTGGCCCCTGATGCCTTCTCAACGATTCGATCAAGCCGCGCTGCCACTAAGTCCACGCACCCAGGGAGAAATGGCAGACCTCCAATTCCTACCGCATCAAGGCTCTGATCAAAAGCGTGGCCGGAGTAAGCCGCCGTATCGCCCCAAGGGAAGAGCACACATGCGGAGCATACGATACGCGAGTAGTTCCCGCTGCGTTCCTCGACGATAGCGTCACGGTAGCGGTGCATAGTACTGATATCGTCGACTCGTGGGCCAACGCCTCCGTAGAGCTTCCTGTATTCGGTGTCGAACTGCAGGCGATACTTAGCATCGAAAACGTAGATTTCTCTTGCTGTCTCGATGTGGATGGATGCGTCAGGGCGCTGCAAGACTGTTGGCGTCGCATAACTCCGGTTGTAGTGAACCGTCATCGTGGTTCCATACTTGCGGTGCCTGAACTCCACCGCTGCACTTTTTCCGCGCTTCAGAGACAACCTCGAACCCTGCATGCTGATTTGCATGGCGCTCATCTGTGTCAGTGATCCATGCCGTCGAAGAAGGTTAATTATCGCGAGGAAGCACCAGTATTCATAAAGCGAGGCCGCAGATCGAGAACCGATTTCCGTAAATCGGGGTACGTCAGCATTGAGACCACGTAGCAAGGCACGACTGAGCTCTAGAGCCTTCGCATAAAGTGGATGAGACTGCAGCGAGGACGATGGAATTTGTCCGTTGTGTTCGCCAGCATCCGCGAGCCAGTCCATCCTAAGTCTACGTTGGATCTCAGGTCGAAGCATGGCGATCTCTCGGCGCCAGAGCTTGGCGAGCGCAGAGCCGGAGTCTGTCGTATTCCACGTTGCCCGTGGATCGGAGAACTCGCGCTCGAGCCGACCCAACCTAGACAAAATCGACTCGAGCAGCCACCGTAGTAGGCGGTTACCTTCGGCGTCGAAGCTTGGGACGGTCCTGTTCTCCCTTATGCGCCTTGGCCAAACATGAGTGGGCGCAGTAGGCGGGGCTGGCACGAGCAACTCCGACCGGCGCAGAGCACGGGCAAATTCTGCTAGCTTTACCCTGCGGGCACGTTCAATCGGGACGACGTAGGGATTTGGTTCAAGGCGTCGCTGCGGATCGCGAGCGATGAGGTCGACGACCTGGAATAGCTTGGCAGCGATCATGCGAAGGATTTCGTACCATTCTGCCGTGGTCTGCGTGGGAGTCTCGCTGAGGCCAGCAGAGATTGTCGTCCGCCCCGCAGCTTCAAATACCAATGCAGGCGCAATTTCGCCAATCTCACGAAGCATCGCCCTATAATCAGTTTGATAATCGAGCTTGCGAGGAAAAACCTCGATCTCGAGGCGTGCGATCTCTTGATCTGCTGCATTGCGGTTAGACATCCGTGACTGCAACGAGATCGACAGCATGCCTACGTCGTCGTCTAGCTCCAGCCTGTAGTGAGCGCTCTTGCGGCCGCCTTCGAGATTGATGACGCGAAGCGGTGTCAGAAGTCCGGGTATATCGGTCTTGAGCGCCATCATCGGGCGTGCGCTTGGCCACTCGATATAGACATCATAAGAAGTCGCCTCGAACAGAACAGGCTCTGCTGCAAAGCCGTCGACAACATCTTGAAGGCCTGATGGCCCATCGTCTAATCCGCTCCGAAGCACCCTTATCCGTTGATATTGTCCCGCTTCCGCGACGCTTGGCGGGTAAGTCGCTGGCATCAGGGAGGATCGCTGTTCTGGTTCAACGCCCGACAAGCTAGCGAGTCTGCCCCTAGCCCACCTGATGCGAGCAGGTGGCATCTTCCCAACGTGTGGCGGAAGAGTTGGCCGAAGTCCGAAGATCAAGACTTCAACGTCGACATGTGCGGCACGCAGGAGTTCTTCAGCCATCGCCTAAGACCAAAACGCGAAGTAGCCCGTATCGGCGTAGCGGCGGAGCATCGCGAGAGATTTCCGAGCGGTCCGCGGATAGCGCCAACCCTTGCCACCACGCGGTTCTTTTACTTGCCACGCGTCGAGAGGCGCGTTGTCCATTTGCAGCGAAACCTGGTTGTCTTCCGTTGCAGCCGCTGTTTCTGTCTGTATTTGCGCCGGCTCCGGCGACACGCCGCCCTCAGTAAGACTCGAAAAGTCCGACGGTCCCGAACTGGCTTGTTGTTCAGGAGATCTTATAGAGACCTCTACAGTACAGTAACGAAACAAACCTTCCAGCGCACGTCGTGCAGCCTCAGCGGATCCTTGGCAGCGAGGCAAGACTTTTTGTAACAGGCAGAGGTCAAAGGCCTCGTCGCGTGACAGAAGTTCGTCTAAGCCGTGCCTCTTCCATGCATACATGTATAGGGCAATCTCGTCTCGGACTCGGTAAGCGAAGTGCATGCCTGCACCCCGCAGGTGGGCATTAACCTCTCCCAGTGCAATAGCTATTTCGTCGAAGAACGCTTTCTCAGAAGCGTAGACTTCCCTCACCGAGAATGGCCGGTCCAATAGAAGCCGCGCGCCTCCCATAATTGCGAAGAGTTGCCCGCCGTCCATCCGGAAACGAGTTAGATCGACTTCATTGAAGTCGATCGCAAAAGACCTGTCGAGAACCTTACGGCTGAACGGGTGAGTGGTCTCGTCGACATTGACTGTGCCGACTAACATCAAGTTCCATGGTAATGACAGTTCCCTCAACGAAGCCCACTCGCCCGTTGCGTCCTGTTCCTCGTCGCCAACCGGCGATCCTGGTAGATCAAGTGGGAGCGGGTCAGTTATTACTCGGTCCGTATCATCCCGCCGCCGTGTCTCCATCACGCTGAGTAGATCACTCAGGTAGTGTTCGACATGCGCGAGATTCATTTCGTCCAAGACAACAAAATGCGGTTTGTCGGGCGATGCGATCGCAGATCGAATAACTTCGAGCATCCTACCAGGAATAAAGTCGCCCTGCAGGTTGGCATATCCCATCAAGTCCGAGTTGTCGGTCCAATTTGGCTTTACCGGCACGAGCACATGCTCTGCTCCTACCGATTTGGCGAAGACACGCGGTAGCTGGGTCTTTCCTGTCCCTGATATACCAGACAGAATAACAAAGGGCTTGGCTTGGAGGCATAGGAAAAAGTTGGTAACGTCTTCAATGCTGAAGACAAAACCAGCCTTCTGGCAGTTACCTTGTATCTTTCTTAACAGCTCTTTGGGCGCATCGACCGATGGCGCAAGTACAACGTCTGGCTTCTGGATGCCTAAAGCGACCTTAAATGCGTCGGTAGCCATATAGAAGATCACCTTGCGGTCCTTAGCTTCCGGGCGATCTGGGATTTTCTCGCGCTTGTATTCTACGAGCAGCCCCTTTTCCTCCATCCGACGAAGGGCGCCACTTACTTTCTGGGTTGTGATATCCGGATCATCGTCGAAACTGTCCAGCAGAACAGAGTAAACTATGTCTACCGCCGGATCCTGCCGCACCATCTCCTCGACCCGGGCAACTATCCGATCTTTAGCAGCCTGAAGCGGTGAATGCACTTCTTCGAGTGGATCATGTGATGCGTCAGTCAAACTCACGAACTCCTAAATTTGCTCGCGCCTTCAACGCGCTTATCAGCCTGATATCTACGCAGCGTGTCGGCGTTAAAATATCCAACATAGCGAAAATAGAATTCTACCATCTTAATTTTTTAAGGTCATTAGGCACGAATAGCTCGATCCTGGAATGCAGGCAGATGCATCAACTGGGCCTACTTTTGGCATTCGCATTAGAATTGTATTCTCCAGCTTGGGATGCATCAAGAAACCTCAATGTCGGGAAACCTACATTTTGGACCCCATGGCTTCAAGCTACCATGCGAGACCATGCATGCCGTCCCAACCGCCGATGCAGACCTCGGCCTCATCAACAAGTGTCGACTATACGGAAAAGCTGATAGGCCGGAAAGCCTCCCTTTGCAGTGGCCACTCCACCGGAAATGGTGTCACCACAGCTACAAGATCGAGCGGTGCCCCGTCCAGGATGGCCTCGACGATGTCTGGCGCAAGGAGGGTCAGGCGCAGGACGCGGGTCATGTATGAGGCCGCAATCCTCTCGCGTTCTGCCAGTTCTGCGATGGTAGCGTACTCGCCCGACTCGAGCATCCGTTTCCATCGGAAAGCGCGCGCCAGCGCCTTGACCAGCGTGTTGTTCGTTCGACGAGGCGGCTCGACGCCCACCGGCAGCTGCATCTCCTTCCGCCCACCGCGCTTCACCATACGGAATGGAACGTGGACCGTGACGGTTTCGGGTATGGGCACACTGCGTGTCATGCTGCAGCTCCATTGTCTGCGGCAAGCATCTCGCGCGAGAGGCCGCCAAGGCCATCTAGGCGAAGTCGGACGTCGAGCCCAGCGGTGCCGATGTCCACACGCTCGACCAGCAGCGCGACAATTCGCGCCTGCTCGGCAGGGAAGAGCTCGTCCCACAGCGGGTCGATCTGCTGCAAAGTCGCACGGGCGTCGGCCTCGGAGATGTCATCGGCGTGGGCGCGCGTCGCCTTCCACGTCCCGGCCACGATCTCGGGCTGGCGGAACACAGCACGCATCTGGTCAATAACTGCGGCCTCGATCTCCCCCGCTGGCACGCGGCCGATGGGGCAGGATCCAGCGCCATGCTTCAGCACCGTCTGACTGACGTAGTAACGGTACAGCCGCCCGCCTTTGCGCGTGTGCGTTGCCGAGAACGCAGCACCGTCCGGCCCATACAAGAGCCCTTTAAGCAGAGCCGGTGTATTGGCGCGGGTTCGTGCGGCGCGCTTCCGGGGGCTTTCCTGCAGAATGGCGTGGACGCGGTCCCATGTTTCGCGGTCGATAATCGCGTCGTGCTCGCCGGGATAGCTCTCGCCCTTGTGGACCGCCTCGCCGAGGTAGGCGCGGTTCGAAAGCATCCGGTAGAGGTACTTCTTGTCGATCCGGTTGCCGCGCGGCGTGCCGAGGCCCCGCGCGCATACCTCGCGGGCCAGCACCGTGCAGGATCCGATCTCGATGAAGCGGGCGAAGATCCAGCGCACATGCGCTGCGTTGTCGTCGTCCACAACCAGCTTGCGGTTCTCGACGCGGTAGCCGTAGGGCGGCACGCCGCCCATCCACATGCCCTTCTTGCGGCTGGCGGCGACCTTGTCGCGGATGCGCTCGGCGGTTACCTCGCGTTCGAACTGGGCGAACGAGAGCAGGATGTTCAGCGTCAGCCGCCCCATCGACGTGGTGGTGTTGAAGGACTGGGTGACGGAAACGAAGGTGACGCCGTTCCGGTCGAACACCTCGACCAGCTTGGCGAAGTCGGCCAGCGAGCGGCTGAGGCGGTCGATCTTGTAGACTACCACCACGTCGACCAGCCCGTCCTCGATGTCGGTGATGAGGCGCTGTATGCCGGGGCGTTCCAGCGTGCCGCCGGAGATGCCGCCATCGTCATACTGATCGCGGACCAGCACCCAGCCCTCGGAGCGCTGGCTGGCAATGTACGCCTCGCACGCCTCGCGCTGGGCATGCAGGCTGTTGAACTCCTGCTCCAGCCCTTCCTCTGAGGATTTCCGAGTGTAGACGGCGCAGCGGAGCTTTCGGACCACGGGCTTCGTCATGTCCGCCCCCTGTGGTTCTTGAGACCGAAGAACACCCAGCCATTCCAGCGCGTGCCGGTGATGGCGCGCGCGATGGCGGACAGCGACTTGTACGGCCGACCTTGCCACTCGAAGCCGTCGGCGGTGACGGTCACGACGTACTCGACGCCCTGCCATTCGCGTAGGAGGCGCGTGCCGGTGATCGGACGGTCGCGGTCGGCTCGGATGCTGCGCTTCTTCTTGTCTCCGCCATCCAGTTCCTCGCCAAGGCGCTCAAGGCGCCGGATCGTCTCCGGCTTCAGCCCGCCATAGGCGAGTTCCTGGATGCGATAGGCCAAGCGGGATTCAAGGTAGCGCCGGTTGAAGGGCGGCGGCTCGCTGTCGAACAGGTCGCGCCACTGCTTCTTCAGGTCTGGTGTCGGGGTCGTCTTCAGCGCGGCTAGGCGCGCGGGGATGGGGTCGTGCGTCGTCATGCGGTCTCCGTTGGGTTCCGGGTCGCATGACGGCATCGGTCGGCCGGATAGTGTAGGCGAATTTCTCCAGTTTCGTCAGAAGGTTCGCCTCGTTCGCGCTGCATAAGCCTGACCAGCCCGAGAGCGAGCAATGCGCACAGTTCGGTGCGGCGCTCGGCAGCGGTCATCTGGTCGGGTGGAAGAGGATTGGGGCGTTTCATGCGGGCCTCGGGGCAGTCGTCTCCCCTGGCCTCTACTCATTCGACCCGAAAACCGTCCCACGTGCTCCCGCTCAAGTTGCGCGAAAGCGCAATAGAACATATGATGAACTGTCAGTTAATGGGAAAGGGGAATCAGTATGGCGGGCAACCTCAAGAAGTTCGTGAACCCGAGGTTCATCAAGACCGTCGACTTGCCCCTGATGAAGTCTCTGCTTGCCCGGCATGACGGCAAGTTCAAGGGTTTCTCGCTCGATCAGTTGAAAGGTGAAGAGGCGGAGGTCCGCAAGGCGCTGCAGGAATTCCTTGCTGGCGCCGAAGAGAATTACCCGGAGGGTCTGCGCGGCGATCTGCATCGGATCGCCGAACTCGGCGACGCACGAGGTCTGGAAATCATCGAGGCCCAAGCGGACCGAGACGGGATCAATCTCTTTCCCGAAATGAAGACTGGCGATCAGGAAGCGCCGAACAAGGCGCATGACCCCAAGCATATCGCCTTGCGGGTCTTCCTCGAACACCCGGACCTATTCGAAGCTGCCGCCGATCACATGGCCTTGCTGGCCCCGGATCGCCTGCATGAGTTCGCAGGTCGGGAACGGGGCGTCACTATCGACCTGACGGAAGAGAAGGTCGAGGCGTTCCGGCTCGCTGTCGCCGATCTATTCAAGAAGGCGTTCCTCGGCGACTATTGCCGGGTCGGGGATTACGCCGATGCCGACGAGATCAACCTCGTGGTCAGCCACGGGTCAACGGTGTCGACCATGCCCGTCGTCGAAGGCCAGCAGGAACGGGTGATCAGCGTTCGGCAAATTTCGCATGCCGTACTGCGCTATTCCGAAAACACCGGCATGCTGAGGCTTGCACGGATCCGGAAGGCGCACCAACCCGAGATCGCGAAGCTTTTCGCATCGATCATCCTCGAGCGTCCCGGCTTCTTCGACGGCGACGATGCACAAGATCTTTACACCCTGCGCCCGGTGGAACTGGCCGGACCGGGCTTCGCCTTTGATCATCGCCACGATCCGGGGATCGACAAGGTGCAGATCATCGATGCTGCCGCCGACCTGATGGTGCCTGGCAAGAATGGCTATGCGCGTGTTGCGCGCAGCTTGCGGTCGCGAGACCTCAGCGGCGAGGCGCTGCGTCACTTTGGCGGGACGCCGGTGGCGTTCGGCGGCTCCTGGCGGCTTGGGGAACTCGTGTTTCGGGTGCTCTTCAAGGGTGAAGGCAAGCGGCAACCACAGGTGACGGTGAAACTTCGCCCGCCCGGCGTCCTGCAGTTCCGGCGCACGCAGCATGAGGCACGCGTGCTGACCTTGATCCGGCGCAACGGGCTGATGAATGACCGAGACGATTTTGAGGTTGTTGACGCGGCTGAGTGAAGCCGGCGACGACGCGATCCTGACGGGTGCGGTGGCAAGGCCCTTTCAGGGGCCTCTCTTCGAACGACTGCTGTCGCGGCGTGTCATCGTCGAAGATGCACGACTGACGGCATGGGATGTCTGCGATCGATGCGACTGCGGGCTTGCTTCGCGGCCCATCCGGTCGGTGGGCGGGGAACAGTTCAGGGCCGAATGCCCCCTGGACCGGGCCCAGGATGTCAACCTGACCGAGGATGATCTGCTCGTCTATCGCGTTGAAGCCGCCGGTCTGGCGTCAGTGATCGGCGCGGCGGCGGGGTTCAAGGATGCCCCTTCGCAGCTAGTCGAGGGACTCTGGCAGCTTGGGGCCTTGCCATCGGGCCGGGTCGTCTTCCTTGCATTTGAGGCCGCGGCTCTTGCCAGCGAGGCCATCGTCGCGACGCTGCGTCAGGCAGCACAGGGCCAAGATGTCACCATCCTCGTGCCTGCGATCCCTCCCGGCGCGGCGAAGCGACTGCGTGATGCCGGATTCCATATGGTCGAAACTGTCTCCGTCATGGTGCCCGTCGCGGGCGGCTTCGGCGTAGCCATCGACCCTGCAACCTTGAACCCGCCTCCCGGTCCCGGTTCGCTCAGGGTTCGGAGCGCATCGGCCGAAGTAGAATGGCTCGGCCGGTCGGTCGTCCTGTCGCATCAGCTGTTCCCGGTGTTCCAGCGGCTGCTGGCGAAGGCGAAAACGCGCGACCAGGTTGCTTCGGGTCCCGAAGTCGAGGGCACAACGGGGCGTGAGGCAAAGGACCTGATCCGGGAGCTTCGCGCCGCCTTCGTGGCGGCCGGCTTCACCAAAGCGGAAGCCGAGGCGTTTTTCATGCTTGTTCGCGGCCGGGGCTATCGGCTTGGCGTTCCTTCGTCGGGCATCCTGATCGACGGCTGACCGGCGCCCACCAAACCCCCACCACATTCCCACCCCGTTCCCACCTGCGCGCCGACCGCATCCGGCACCTTGGGCTCATCAGAAACGATGACCGAGGCATGCAGCGATGCGGATCGAACTTTCCCCCGACGACATTGAAACCATCATCCACGAGGCGGACGCCGCGGCGCGACGGTTGCGGCGCAAGCTGAACTTGCCCCACTGCGACCGCGAGGACCTGGGCCAGGACCTTCTGGTCGACCTCCTGCGCCGTTTGCCCGCCCATGATCCAGCGCGGGGCAGCATTGGCGCTTTCGCCAACATCGTCTTGCGCAACCAATCCTCTCGCATCGCCATCCGTCTTCACCGCCAGCGCCGCGCACAGGGTGGCGCCGTGATTTCGCTGGCTGCTCCCGTCTCCGGCGGCACCGAGCCACTGGGTTGCATGCTGGCGGAGTCAGACGGTCTGGCCGCTTGGCATGGTCAGGACCGCTCTGCCGAGGACGACGCCGAGACCCATCACGATCTCGCCCGGGCGCTTGGCGGTCTGTCTGACGACATGCGTGGCCTCTGCGCGGCACTTGGCACCTGTGCCGTTCCCGAGATCGTCAGCCGCACCGGCATCTCCCGTTCCGCCCTCTACCGCCACATCGCCCGCCTTCGGCTCGACCTCGCGATGCGCGGGTTCGGGGCGGAGTGGGACGGTTCCAAGGCGGCGTGAGTAGAGGACCGACATGGAGATGTTCGTCATGCACCCCACCGCCTTCATCCCGGCCAAGCCCCGGCCGCTCACCGATATCGAGTTCTGTGCCTGGATCGGTCAGGCCATGCCGGGGGACCGCCTCGAGTATCATCGCGGGTTCCTCGGCATCGATGCCACGGCGGTGATCTCGACCCTTCCGGAGCCGGATCGCCGTAGGCTGGGGGCGCTGGCCAGTGCCGCCCACCGCGCCTTCGAGGCTGCGCTGGTGCATCTGGTGCAGGTCCGGGTCGGCCCCGACCGCTTCGCATATCTGGCCATCGCCCGGACCAAGCCGCGCCATGCGCCGATCCCGCTTTCCCAACTTATCGCGACAGAGGAGGCCGCCTGATGCGCGCCGTGCTTGCCTGGATCGGGGATCGGCTCCCGCCGTCCCTCTACTACGCCATCGCCGGTAAACCGGTCGAGACCGCGACAACGGAGCCGCAGCCCGTCCGACTGCCGAACCGGATGACCCGGTTGCGCCGTGCCTTCCACAGCCTGGACGACCTGCCGGATGCGATCCCTGCGCCCTGGCGCGAGGGGAACGAGAGCGAGCCGTTGCTGATCGAGATGGCGACCATCGACGACATCGCCTTCGCCGTCGTGGCGGCGAATGCCGACGTGTCGGCCGCGATCCGCCGCTCCTCGGCACTCGAACGGCTCCACCGCCTGGCCCGCGAGGCCGGTGCTCTCGGCACGGACCGCGCCGTTGACGCGGCCCTGAAGCGGGAGGGGCGCTGATGGCCATGCCGTTCCCAAGCACCGATGCGCCGAGCGCGGGGCGGGCCGGCAACATGCCGACGTTCGATGACCTCGACCGGCTGTCCATCGGCGAGATCGCCGACATGCCGCCTGCGCTGCTTCTCGCGCTCCAGGAAGAAGCAGCGGCCGAGACCGCCCGGGTCAAGCGCCTGAGGGACCGTTTCGAGGCGGCACTGGCGCAGCGGTACTGCGCGGCGACCGAGGCCGAGCGGTCTGCGCAGGGCAAGACCTCCGGCACCGTCCGGATCGAGGATGCGGGCGTGGTCGTGATTGCCGATCGGCCGAAGAAGGTCACGTGGGATCAGGACCGGCTGGCCGCGATGGCGACCCGGATCCGCGAGGCGGGCGACGATCCGACCCAGTATCTCGAGATCGCCTACCGCGTGCCGGAACGCCGATTCGGGGCCTGGCCCGACGCCATGCGCGAGGGCTTCGCCGCCGCCCGGTCCGAGACCACCGGCAAACCCGTGTTCCGGCTCGAGACCCGAGACCGGTGACGCGCGGCGGCGGGACGCCCGGTCGGCAACGCCGGGCAGGTTCCCCTTCGGCACCCGGTCACTCCCGCCGCCGCGCCCTTTCAATCCTTCGGAGAACCCCATGGCCTTCCGCATCATCACCGCCGACGAACGCCTCTCGGCCGCCGAGAACAAGACCTCGCTCGCCATCTTTGGCCCACCGGGCGTGGGCAAGACCACGCTCCTGAAGTCACTGCCTGCCGAGGAAACCGTCTGCCTCGACCTCGAAGCCGGGATGAAATCGGTCCAGGACTGGCGCGGCGCGTCGATCCCGGTGCGCAGCTTCACCGACTTCCGCGATCTTGCCGTGCTGATCGGCGGGCCAGACCCCGCGCAGCATCCGCAGTCCTGGTACGGGACCGAACGGCATGCGTGGCTGCAGGCCCAGCACCGCGACAGCGGCATCGAGGCCTTCTTGGCCGCGCGCCGCATCGTCTTCGTCGACTCGATCACCGATCTGACGCGGCAGGCGATGGCCTATGCCCGCCAGCAGCCCGAGGCCTTCTCGGACCGGACCGGCAAGCCTGATGTCCGAGGCGCTTACGGTCTTCTGGGGCGTGAGGTGATCCAGGCGCTGAAGCACCTGCAGCATGCGCGCGGCAAGACCGTGATCTTCGTCGGCGTGCTTGAGAAGGTGACCGACGACTTCGGCACCGTCACTTGGCAACCGCAGATGGAAGGCAGCAAGGCCGGGCGGGAATTGCCGGGCATCGTGGACCAGGTGGTGTCGATGCACCTCTTCGCCCGCGATGCCGAGGGTGGCTGGGTGCTGGACGAGACCGCCACCGAACGCCGCCTTGTCTGCAAGTCGGGCAACCCGTGGGGCCTTCCCGCCAAGGACCGGTCCGGCCGCCTAGACCTGACCGAACCGCCCGATCTCGGCGCGCTGCTCGCCCGGATCGACGGCCGCGCTCCCCACCAATCCTCTTTCGCCTCCTGATCCCTGAAAGGACATGATCCCATGAGCTACGACCTGAACGACGCCCAGCCGCAGATGGCCCCCATTGGCGAACTGATCCCGGACGGCACCTTCGCCAAGGTGCGGCTGACCATTCGCCCCGGCGGCGTGAACGGCGCGACCCCGGCGGATGCGGGGCTGCTGAAGGCTTCGCAGTCCAGCGACGCCCGCATGCTCGACTGCGAATTCACCGTCGTCGACGGCCCCCATGCCCGCCGCAAGTTCTGGCAGAGCTTCACCGTGGCAGGCGGCAAGCTGGACGAGAAAGGCCAGTCCATCGGCTGGAAGATCTCTAAATCCACCTTTCGCGCCATCGTGGACAGCGCCCTTGGCCTTGATCCGAGGGACGAAAGCCCCGCCGCCAAGGCCAAGCGGGTACTGCCCGGCCTGCGGCATCTCGATGGCATTGTCTTCGCCGCGCGCATCATGGTGGAGCCCGCGTCCAACCCGCAGTACCGCGACCAGAACCGCATCGCCAACGTCGTTCTGCCCAACGAGCCACAGCATGCCGCCATCATGCGTGGCGAAACCGTCCCGCCCGATCCGGTCAACGCCCCGCCGCGCAAGGCCGCGAGCGTCGCGGCGCCGGGCTGGCAGGCCCCGGCACCGGCCTGGGGCGCGGCGCAACCGTCGCCTGCGGCGCCGAACTGGGGCGCGACACCGCAGCCCGCGTCGACACCGGCGCCCGCGTGGGGCGCGCAGAACGCCTCGACAGCTGGGCCCGCGCCGCAGGCCCCGGCACCCGCCGCGCCGGGCACCCCTGCCATGCCCGCCTGGCTCAATGGCTGAGGCGCGGCGAAAACGGCAGTTGGGTGGGTCGGCGCGATCCACCACCGCCGAGCCCGAAGGGGCTGGGCCGGGCGACCGGCCCATGACCCCCGACGAATGGCAGGCGCATGTGACGCGCGCCGCCGCGCTGGAGATCGGAACATGGCTCGAGGCCCGAGGAAGACTGCACCAACCCATCGCAAGCCTTACCCTCGGCGACCTCGAGGCCATGGCCAGCAACGCGATCTCGCGCTGGATCGTGATGCAGTCCGAGAAGCTCCAGCGGGCGGGTTGGCCGCCCGAGGACCCGATCGCGAATTTCCTGCTGGGGTAGCGCTCTGCGCCGTCTGCGCGCGGGAAGCCCGCGGCTTCGGCTACGTCCACCGCCTCCAGCGCGACCGCTATCCCTATCACCGCTTCTGCTCGCTCCGCTGTCAGGACGTGGGCAGCGCAATCGCTCAAAGGAACAATGGCATGATCGACAAGACTGCCCGCGAGGCACAGGCCATCCGCGACGCCCGGGCGCTGTTCGCCGAAGCGCTGACCGACCTCGGCCTGATGGCGCCCTTCTTCAACCGCACCGCCGCCGACATCGACCGGCTGATCGAAGCGGCCGTCACCGGCTACGTCGACAGCATGCTGGCGCAAGGCGCGCGCAAGGAACGGACCGGCACGGCCCACGACGATCCGATTCCGTTCTGAGGGGGCCGTCATGATCGATCTGAACGACGAGACTGCCCCCTGGACCGACCTTCTCGCCGCCGCGACGGCGAACGCCATCACCGACTTCGAGGTCGAGTTCTGCGAGAGCCTGCGCCAAAAGCTCGAGAAATTCGGTGCGCGTGCCCGGCTGACCGAGGCCCAGCATCACAAGCTGACCTGCATCGCGCAGGCTGGCGGCTTCTGGGAGCGCGACCAATGATCGACCTGAACCATGGCTCCGGCTGCATCTATGGTCAGGATGCGCCGCGTCCGCCGATCGCCACGGCCGTCTCATCCGCCATCGATGCCGCCCTGACGGCGCGCAATCGCGCCGAGCGCCCCCGCACCTATGTCAGTTCCTCGGGGCTGGGGCGCGACTGCCTGCGCCAGATCCAGTATGACTTTCTCACGGTGCCCAAGGACGAGGGCCAGGAGTTCGAACCGCGCATCCTGCGGATCTTCGAGGCTGGCCACAGGGCCGAAGACATCGTCGCAGGCTGGTTCAGGATTGCCGGGTTCGACCTGCGCACCGAACGCCTCGATGGCCGCCAGTTCGGCTTCGAGGCCATGGCGGGCCGGTTCAAGGGCCATATCGATGGCTGCTTCGTCTCGGGCCCCATCGCGATGGACTATCCCGCCCTCTGGGAGAACAAGGCGCTCGGCGCTTCCAGTTGGAAGGACGTGGTCAAGCGCGGCGTCAGCATCGCGCGCCCCGTCTATGGCGCCCAGATCGCGCTCTATCAGGCCTACATGGACCTGCCAAACCCGGCGCTCTTCACCGCGCTGAACCGCGACACGATGGAATTGCACGCGGAACTCGTCCCGTTCGATGCCCGCCTCGCGCAGGAGATGTCGGATCGGGCCGTCACGGTCGTCCAGGCCTCGGCGGCGGGCGAATGGTTGCCCCGGATGGCCACCGAGCCCACGGCGGTCGTCTGTCGGGGCGGCATGGCTGGCGGCAAGTGGCACGCGCCCTGCGCATGGGCAGAGCGGTGCTGGAGGGGCGTCGGTGTCTGACTTTGTTCCCTCGGCCGCGCAGGCCGCCGCCATCGCCGAAGTCCGCGACTGGTTCGAGAACCGCACCGAGGAGCAACAAGTGTTCCGGCTCTTCGGCTATGCCGGGTCGGGCAAGAGCACGGTCCTGAAGTTCGCCCTCGACGACCTCGGTCTGTCGCCCCACCGCAGCGCCAAGGACGGCCTTTGCGTGCCGGGCGTCGTGACCGCCACCTTCACGGGCAAGGCCGCGCTGGTCCTGAGCCGCAAGGGCACGCCCGCGCGCACCATCCACAGCCTGATCTATTCGGTGATCGAGTCCACCGAGGAAGAAATCGCCGCCGCAGCCACCAAGGTTCAGGAGGCCGAGACTGCCGCACGCAAGCTCACCGGTTTCGACAGGACCGCGGCCGAAGCGGGGATCGAGGGGATGCGCCAGGCGCTGTCCGCGATGAAGCATCCCAGTTTCGCCCTGAACCCGCAAAGCGATGCCGCGGACGCGCGGCTGATCGTGCTGGACGAGGTGTCGATGGTGGGCGAAGAGATGGCCCGCGACCTGATGAGTTTTGGCAGGCCAATCCTCGTGCTGGGCGATCCCGGTCAGTTGCCGCCGATCAAGGGCGAAGGGGCCTTCACCCGGGACGCGCCCGACGTGATGCTGACGGAGATTCACCGTCAGGCGGCCGAGAGCGCCATCATCCGTCTCGCCACGATGGCGCGGATGGGGGAACCCATCGGGTTCGGGGTTTACGACGCCCATGTCGCCAAGCTGCGCAAGGGCGACATCACGCCGGATCAGGCGCTGCGCGGCGGGCAGCTGATCTGCGGCCTGAACGCGACGCGCTTGCAGTTGAACAACGCCATGCGCGCGGCGGCAGGCCTAGGCGGGACGTATCTGCCCACCGGAGGGGCGGAAAAGATCATCTGCCTGAAGAACGACAATTCGCTCGGGTTGATCAACGGCATGTTCCTGACCCTCGAGGATATCGTCGATGAGGGTGGCCTCTACTTCTCTGCCGTGGTGCATGACGAAGACGGACGACGTGTCACGCCGTTCGACAGCGACGGCCGTCCAGGCCGGTTGCGCATCTACAAGGGGCATTTCGAGGATCACGTCGCCTATGATGCCAAGCGCCATGACCGCGACTGGCGGGAAAAGCGCAAGCTGACCGAGGCGACCTTCGGATGGGCGATCACTGCCCACAAGGCGCAAGGATCGCAGTGGGAGAACGTGATCGTCTGGGACGACGGACTGGGCCGCAGCGAGATCGACCGCCGCCGCTGGCTCTACACTGCCATCACCCGCGCCGAACGCGGCCTCGTCCTCTTGGCGTGAGGGGACGCGATGATCGATCTCAACGATGTCGCCACGCCGAAGGCACACCACGATCTGGCTGCCGTGAAGGATCGGCTTGCCGCGACCGCAGGCGACTGGCTTCCCGGCATCTTTCCGGAGGCGCGGCTTGCGCGCGACCGTCGCTCCTTGCGCTGTGCCGACCTGTCCGGCCGCCCGCCGCGCAAGGAAGGTTCGTGCACCATCCACCTCGACGGGCCCTATGCAGGCTGGGGCTTCGACTATGCTACCGGCGAAAGCGCCGGGCCCATCGATCTGATCGCGCAGGCGACGGGGCTGAGCGACGGCGCGCTCTTCGATGAAGCGGCGCGGATTGCAGGCATGGATCGCCTCATGCCCCGATCCTTGCCGCGCCCGAAGCCCAACCATTCAACGGAGGTTGCGCGTCTGATCGATGGCGGGCAGCAACTCTCCGAAACCGTGGGCGAAGCCTATCTGCGTGCGCGCGGCCTAACTGATCCGGAATGCCCGGATCTGCTGTTCCATCCTGACTTGCCTGACTTCGACACGCGGCGTGGATGGCCGGGGCTGATCGCGCTGCCGCGCCTTGTGACCGGTGAACGCGCCCCTGGCATCCACCGGACATTCCTGCTTGATGATGGCAGCGCCAAAGGCCCCAGTGGCAAGAAGATGCTGGGTTCGGTGGCCGAAGCGGCCGTGCGCCTGTTCGCCATGCCTGCAGACGGGCATCTCGGCATTGCCGAGGGCATCGAGACCGCCCTCGCAGCGCATGCCCTGTTCGGGACCGCCGTCTGGGCGGCGCTGTCCGCGGATGGCCTCGCGCGCTTTCGCTGGCCCGAGGGCACGACACGGGTCACGATCTATGCCGATGCTGGCGATGCCGGTCGTCAGGCGGCCGCCACGCTCACGGACCGGCTGAACCGGGCCGATATTCCGAACGAGATCGTCGTCCCGCTCCTTGGCGACGACTTCAACGATGATCTGCTGCGTGGAGCGCGCGCCGAGGACTACGGCCCGCGCCAGGGGCTGCCGACCGAAGACCAGCCCGCCGCGATGGATCGCTTGCCGTCTGCTGGCGACATCATCGCTGATCTGGTGGCGGCCGCCGATGCACTGACCAACCCGCCCGATATCTCCGCCCTTGGCGAACTTCTCGGACGCATTGCCCTTGCGCGGCTGGACCCGCTGCCCGCGCGCCAGATCCTTGCCCGCATCAAGACCACGACCGGCATCGCCATGTCGATCCTCGACAAGCAGCTGGTCGAACTGGTGAAGCGCGTGAACGTCTCCGGCGATCCCCATGCGCGGATCGCCAAACCGGGCTGGTTTAACCGCCTGCGACAGGATCTCGTCGGGACGCCCGAGCGCAACGAGGCCAATGTCATCATCGCACTGACGTCCGACATCGCTTTCGCGGGCGTGCTGGCCTTCGACGACTTCTCCCAGGAGATCGTCGTGCGCCAACCGCTGCCGTGGGATGCCGCGACCGGCCCGTATCCTCGTCCGTGGGAAGACGCCGACGATGTCCGGACCGCGGAATGGCTGCAGCTGCGCGGCGTCAATGTCGCGCCGCTTGTGGTCGGTCGCGCTGTTGGTGCCGTCGCCCGCGAACACCGCATCCATCCTGTCCGCGACTGGCTGGAACACCTCCGCTGGGACGGCACGCCCCGGATAGAGACCTGGACCAGCACCTATCTCGGCTCTGCCCCGACCCCGTTCCACCATACCGTCGGCGCGCTCTGGCTCATCTCGGCCGTGGCACGCATCTTCCGCCCCGGCGTGAAGGCCGATCACATGCTGATCCTCGAAGGCCCACAAGGCGCGCGCAAATCGACCGCCATCAAGGTGCTTGCGGGCGAGGACTGGTTCACCGACGAACTGCCCGAGCTTGGGTCCAAGGATGCCGCCATCCACATGCAGGGCGTCTGGATCGTGGAAATCGCAGAGCTAGACGCCATCGGCCGGGCCGAGGTCTCGCGCATCAAGGCCTTCCTGACCCGCACTACAGACCGCTTCCGCCCGCCCTACGGTCGCTACACTGTCGAGGTCCCGCGCCAATGCGTCTTCGCGGGCACGGTGAACCCCGACACCTATCTGCGCGACGAGACCGGCAACCGCCGCTTCTGGCCGCTGCGCTGTGGCACCATTGACATCGCGGCGCTGGCCCGCGACCGGGATCAGCTCTGGGCAGAAGCCGTCCATCGCTTCCGCGAAGGCGCGATCTGGTGGATCGACGATCCGGCGATCCTTGCCGAAGCCCGTAATGAACAGGACCGCCGCTACCAGTCCGACGCGTGGGACGACCTGATCGAACACTGGCTGACGCACGAAATCCGCACCGTCTCCGATGGCTTCCCCGACTACGGCAACTCCCGCACCGAAAGCGTGCCGCGGCCGGAGCCGCTGGCCGACGTGTCGGTCGGCGAGATCCTCGAGGAGGCCATCGGGCTCGAACCCGCCCGCTGGACCAGACGCGATCAGACGCGTGTTGCGGCGTATCTGAAGGCGAATGGCTGGAAGCGGGAACAAGTGCGCATTGGGTCAGGCCGCAACGCGCCGAGAGTGTGGCGATATCGCCAACGCGTGGAAGATTAGCGCTAAGCCTCGAGCCTACCCTGCTTCGGCATACAGCGCGAAGAGGTCTGGTGTGTCGGCGTCTCGCTTTTGCGAAAGTCGCTCGCCCAAGTGGAGGCAGGGATGCTTGATCCTTGAGAGTCCTTTTCCTCCCTCGAAATGGGCGCTCCCGCCGTTGGGCATTCGCACCGTGATGACTTCGGCACCGCACATGGGGCATCGGTGACGAAGGCTCCGACGCTTCTTCTCGTCTGGCGAATGCTGCAACACCCAGCTTGCACGGACTTCAGTGGTCCTGCCGTCCGGCAGCCGCCGCGGATGTGAGCGTCTTGGGATCCAGCGGTGACCCATCAGACAAGCCCTCTTTCTTCCACACTACTCCCGGAGATCCCTTTTCTGACATAGAAGCCGTTGGGGATCGCCTCCTGGACGAGCGGCACATGCGAAATCAGACCAACGGCACGGTTCTGTCGGACGATGGAGTTGAGGACCTGGAGTACCTGGTCGAGCGTGCCGGACCCGTTTTCGGTGTCGAGGCTTCCAAACCCTTCGTCGATGAAAATCGTGTCAAGCCGCACCTTGCCGCTCGCACTTTCGACCACGTCGGCAAGACCGAGTGCGAGAGCGAGCGCGGCAATGAACGTCTCGCCACCTGAGAGGGTGCTCGTGGCGCGCGATTTCCCGGTGTGAAGATCGAACACCTGGATGCCAAGCCCGCGGCTACCGCGTCCGGCCCCTTCGAGATCTCGCTCGAGCCTGTAGCGGCCGGAGGTCATGGGCGCGAGCCGCAAGTTAGCCGCTTCCAGCACTTGGTCGAACATCGCGCCGATTGCGAATGTCTCCAACGTCAGTCTTTGCGAGTTCTGCCCGTTTACCACAGCTGCCAGTTCGCGCAGCGGGCCGGATGCAGCTTCAGCTTCGTCAAGCTTGCGCAGGGTCTCCTCCAACCCCGTTCTCAGTTTATCCAGATGATCGACACGGCTCTGGGCGGCGACGCGCTCTTCTATCGCCCTGCCGAGTGCCTCGGCATGGGTCTGGTGCGTTTCCCGTAGTGCTTCGAGATCAGGCCGGGACATCCCTTGGATCGCAGAGGCGGCATCTGCGGCTGCATCGGACGCACTCTTGTGCTCGCGCCGGTAGGTCTCGACGGCTTCCCTATCCTCATCGAGCGTTTCGATGGCCGGCTTGAGAGACTGAAACGCCTCTGCTGTGAGGCCAGCGCCAGCCAGTCTTGTTCGGAAGACCTCCGCCGCCTTCTGATGGCGCGTCTTGCTGTCCGCGAGCGCCTTGTCCGCGCTTTCGAGATCCTTGACCGCGCCGAGTGCTTTTTCGCGAGCGGAGTTTAGCGCCTTGTCCGCCGCAGTCCGCGCCGCCTGAAGCGACTCCAGCGACCCGGTCACCTTCTCAAGTGTGGCCGCGAGCGTCGGCACATCGCGGAGGTTCTCCGGCACCTCTGCGAGCCTGCCGTCACGCGCCGCTTTGGCCTCAGTTGCCTTGTTCCGCCGCTCATCGAAGCAGTCCCGCAACTCATCGCGTTTCCGCTCCAATTCCTCGATCTGCAGTTCCAGTTCCTCGATCCCGGTCTCCGCGGCAAGAATGTCGACCCGAGGCCCAAGCGCTGCGAGTGCGTCTTCTTCACGACCGATCTGTGCCGCGATGACGGCTGCACGCTCCTCTGGCGGTTCAATGGTGGACAAGCGTTTCTGTCGCTCCTCGAGCGTCGCCTGCACCCCGACCAGTGCTTCGCCAGCTTGCCGGGCTTCGCGATCGGCGGCCAGCCATGCTTCTCGTGACTCTCGGAATGCCTTGTCCAGGCCGGCACTACCGATTTCGCCAGTCGCCGGCGCAGGATGTTCGGTTGCGCCGCAGACCGGACATGGCGACCCTGCTTCCAGTCTCGTCGCAAGGTGCAGCGCCTGTGCGGCCGCGAGATTTCTTTCGGACGTCTCATAATCATCTCGCGCGTTCTCGGCCTTTCCGACCGCAGCTTCCGACTTCCGCAGTTGTTCTTCGACAGCGGCCTGAGCTGTTGCAACATCCTGCAAGGCGCCCTCGTAGGACTTGGCGGCCAGATGCCGTTTGTCGAGCTCTGCGCGCCGGCCCGCGATCTCGGCGCGCTTCGCCTCCGTTTCGCGTGCAGCTTTCAGCTCGGCGCTTTTCGACGTGCGCTTCTCCTGAAGTCCGGTCAGATCTGACTTTGCCTTCTGAAGACCGCGTTCGGCGTCCCGCTGCTCTTTCAGCGCGATTTCGACCGCTTGATTGCTATCGGCTGCTGCCTCGAGGATTCGACCATACCTCTCCAGTTCATCGCTTCTCCGGCGCAGGGTTTCGACCTCATCGGCACGGTCTTCCTCACGCCGGAGCGCCTCTGCCGCCTTTTCTTCTTGTTTCGCGGCGATTTCGGCGGCCTTGTCTGCCTCTTCGCGCTTGGTCTCGGCTTCACCAACCTCGCGTTCGGCATCCCTCACTCGTTCCTCGACATCGATCAGACCGCGCGCGCGCTCGGCTTGTCGGACCTGCTCGGCAAGCGTCTCGATATCGTCCTTCCGCGCCTCAAGTGCGCGAAGCCGCTCCCTCATCTTTTCGGCCGCCGCGAACTTTTCCTCGATGGCCTCCGCCTGGCGCAGCGCCTTCTCGGCAACTTCCGCCGTCGCCTTCTTGGTTTCTTCGATCGCGCGAAGTTCCGCACATCTCGCAGTTGCGGTTTCGATGCCCGCGATCAGTGCATCGGTGCTCTCGAATTCTTCTGCCGCGAGCTGCCTGGCACACAGCGCCCGTTCATCCCGCACCTGCCGTTCAGCCTCATCGGCTGCGGACTTGAGATCGGCCATGAGCTTCTCGTACAGCGAGACATCGAAGAGTTCTCGCAGGATTTCGAGACGCTCTTTCGTCTTGGCCGAAAGGAACTTCTCGAAGCGCCCTTGCGGCAGAAGGACGATTTGCCGGAACTGCTCAGAGCCGTATCCGAGCATCTCCATGACAGCCGCGTCGACGTCACGCACTTTCTTCTCGGCTACTATCTTGCCCCGTGCCGCATCTGTAATTGCGTCGAGCGACATTCCGGTCGCATCGAACAGATAGGCTTCGTGCGCGCTACGGGTCTCGCCCTCACCGCGCGCCTTGGGTCGCATCTGGTCGGGTCGGCGAAGCACGACATATCGCCGCTCACCAATGTCGAATACGAACTCTGCCTCGGTCATTACATCCGGATCGGCGTGATCCGAGCGCAGCGACGGAGCGTCTTGCTCCGCCTTGGCCGCTTCTCCAAAGAGCGCAAAGGTCATTGCGCTGAAGATGGTCGATTTGCCTGACCCCGTCTGTCCGTATATACCGAAGAGGCCCGCCTTGACGGCATCCCGGAAGTCGATGACGACCCGGTCAGGATAGGGACCGAAGGCCTGAAGCGTGAGCCGAACCGGTCTCATTGCACATCCTCCATCGCACGCAGGCGACCAAGGGCCGATGCTACGACAGCCAGTTCGTTTTCCGAGATCTGGTCTTCGCGCACATGCTCGAGGAAGTCGCCAATGACTTCGACAGGGCTCGCAACCGCTGGAGCGCGCCCCGCCAGCGATTTGATTTCTGGCGCGCGGTCGTTCCGCTCGTAAACAAGTTCACAAGCGTTCGGGAACACGTCGCGGATGCGCTTCATTCCATCGATCACGGGCGTATCGTCGGTAAGCACGATCTTGATGAAATCGTGAGATCGGTCCGCGAGCAAAAGCTCTGCGTGTCGTCCCCTCAAAACGCGCACCCGACGAATGGGCTCGAAGGGAATGGTTTCTACCGTAGTTCTGCCGACCGCATCGATCTCGACGAGGCTCATCGACTTCTGGCAGTCAGATTCATCAAATCCGAAAGCCAGTGGCGATCCCGAATACCGGATATGAGATGCACCGATCGATTGCGGCCGGTGCAGATGCCCGAGCGCCACATAATGAGCACCTTCGAACACGGATGAACTGACCGTCTCGACGCCCCCCACTCGAGTGAGAGGCCGCTCACTTTCGCTGCTCGCCGCCCCGGCCACAAAAGCATGCGAAACGACGACCCATCGCGCGCCATCGGGAATGTTGCGCCGACTGCAAGCCACCTGAGCCGCGAGAACGTCCTCGGGGGTGTGGAGAGCTTCATCGGCGAAGCATTCGCGGGCGGCATACTCATAAGCAAAGGGCAACCCTGTGAACGCCACGGGTCCGTATGCGTCACTGAGGACCAGAGGTTTCTCGTCCGCACTGATGGCTCCGCGTATCAACGCGCGCCGTGTGTCGGTCATGATCGCCATGGATGCGATTCGATCACCAGAGTCGTGATTGCCGGCGATCATCACCACGGCTGCCTCAGTCTCCGAGGCCACGCGCGCCAGGAACCCATTGAACTGGCGCACAGCAGACGTCGGCGGGGCAGCCCGATCGAATATATCTCCCGCAATAACAAGGACATCAATGCCATTCGACGTGATCGCCGAAACGATCTGATCGAGAACTGCGCCGTGGTCTGCATCGAGAGGGATCCCGTTCAACTGACGCCCGAGATGAAGGTCGGCGGTGTGGAGAATCCTCATTGCCATTGTCCGTATAATTTTTGATCGTGTAATTTCTAGATGGACATTTCGTCAGGAGTCAAGGTAGGGATGCACCCATGACGCTCGACGACCTCAAGCATGCTCAGAGAGAGCGCCTGATCTTTCTGGACCGCTGCCTGACTTGGCGGGGCATGGCAAACCGCAGGGATCTGATCGAGCGCTTCGGCATCTCGACCGCGCAGGCGGCGCTGGACTTCCGTGTCTACCTAGGTCTCGCGCGCAGCACGCCGCCCATCTATGATCCGGTGCGAAAGACCTACATCGCCGCTAGCGAGCACGAGCCCTTAGCACCATCCGGCCTGACCGAAGCCTTCGATATCTTGGCGAGCGACGATGAAAGCACGCCTTCGGCCGCGTTGCCCCGACCAGAAAGGAAGGCAGATCGGAGGACCATCGCGCTTCTTCATCAAGCAATCAGGTCGGGGAAAGCCGTCCACGTCCGATACACATCCATCTCGTCCGGCGCCGACGATGGGCAGTGGATTGCGCCGACCCGCTTCACGTCGGACGGTGAAAGCGTTCACGTGCGTGCCCACAGCTTCAAGCACGGCGAATATCGTAACTACCTCCCGATCCGCATCGATCCTGACAGCTCGTTCGAGGAGAAGCTCCTGGCTGAGCCACTTCCGGAGGACGTGGATTGGAACACTCGGGCAATCATCTGGCTGCGCCCGAAGTCAGGGCTTTCGGATCGACAAGCCAGCGTGGTCCGAAGCGAATTTGGCTTTGAGGGAGAGTTTCTGCGCGTTGAAACGCGGAAGGCTCTGGAGTTCTTCTTCAATCGGCGATGGGGACTGGATACGAAGGGCGCGCGACTTGAGCGGGCGAAAACTGAATACGAGCCGATCGCGCCAGCATGGCCGAACGACAATTGAGACCGCGGCAAGTCGTTAACTTTGAGCGGCTCGTGTCACCAACCGCCAATGTCACCAACCGTGACACCATCCCAACGCGAAAATCGGTGACACTAGAAACGCCGCGATTTCAATGGTGTCACCAACCTTGCCGAGTGCCACCGACCGGTTTTCTACCTTCAAGTGAGGACCGACATAACGGGTGGCGGCCATCTTTTCTCTACGAGGGAAATGATATGGGGCGTTGGTGACACCAAGAATGGTGACAGCGTCCGGTAATATATTGAAAAATACTAGAAAGATCGTGTCACCAATCCGAAAAGGATTTCACATCATCGGTGACATCGCTTGAACAGCAACAGCTGATAGCGGTTCCGGACCGGCTTGTTTCTCTGGGCTTTCCTCAGTATCTTGTGAACGACCGAAGCCGAAGGCCCACAACTTGTGAGCCTTCACGATGAACACAACGATCCCCGCGCAGGACGTCCGCCCCGAGCCGGACGCGATCAACCGGCTCTGCATCCTTGCCCTCGACCTCGGCACGACGACCGGCTGGGCGCTCCGCAGCCACAACGCACTGATCACCAGCGGCACGGTCAGTTTCCGCCCCGGACGCTTCGACGGTGGCGGCATGCGGTATCTTCGCCTTGCCAACTGGCTCACGGAGGTCGACCGGCTGTCCGGACCCTTCGCTGCGATCTGGTTCGAGGAAGTCCGCCGCCATGTCGGTACGGACGCTGCCCATGTTTATGGCGGTCTGATGGCCACCCTCACCACATGGGCCGAACTGCGCGGCATTCCTTATCAGGGCGTTCCGGTTGGCACGATCAAGCGCCATGCCACCGGTAAGGGAAATGCCGACAAGGATGCAATGGTCGCCGCAGCGCGGGCCCGGGGCTTCAGTCCGGTTGATGACAACCAAGCTGATGCCATCGCCATCCTGCACTGGGCCATCGAGACGAACGGGGGCGTCGCATGAGGTGGCATCCGAGGGGCTACGGCGGCCATCGCCGGGATCCCGAGCAGGTAAAGCGGGAGGGGTGGCAGGAGCAGGGGCTGCTGGCGATTTCAGCCGACGATCCCCGCCTCACCTGGCCCGAGCGCGAACTGGTGCGTCAGCTGGGCGAAAAGCTCTACGGGCCGCGCTTGGCCGAACGTGAGGTAGCAAATGGCTGACTGGACGCCCGCCATGGTCGAGGTCCGGCTCGAGCGTGCCGCCGACGTGTTCCGGTCGCTCCCCGAGGTGAAGCCGCGGGGCTACTTCAACGCTTGGCCCGAGTACTTCCACACCTTCGCCGACAGGGTCGGTCAGGAGCCTCGAATGCGGCGGCCGAAGCCAAGCCCGCGCGACATAACGCAGGCCGAGGATACTCTTCTCTGGCTGCGCTGGCTCGACCCCGCCGACGCGCGCCTGCTGTGGCTTCGAGCGAACCGGAAGCCGTGGAAGCCGATCTGCTGGGAACTCGGCATCAGCCGTGCCACCGCAAACCGGCGCTGGCAGTACGGGATTGCGGTCATCGTCTGGCGCTTGAACGGGACGCGTGTGCCGAGGAAGAGGTCGATGGAATTCGTGGTGGCGCGAGCATCAAGCGCGGATGTCTAACGGCACACCGCTATTCCGTGATAGCTCCAAAGTGCTGCGGATAATCGCCTTGGGCTTCCTCGCCCCGACGCAGAATATCGATAAGCGCAGCGAAATCGTGATCCGCCTGTGACCCCTTCCAGCGATTTGCGAACCAACAGGTTAGCTGGATGTTCTCCGGCGAATAGTGGCCTGCGCTGTCCTTTCGGTCGATCGAAACCACTAACTCGGTAACCGGTCGTCCTTTCTGCGGCAGCAGCATCGGCAGACCTGTCAGCACGCATCGCCCGTCCTGGTCTTCCCACAGGTGGCAAAGAAAATCATAGAACGCTTCCGTCGAAGAGAACCCGAAGAGCTCCTTGTTCTTCACCACCCGCTCGACTGCCTGCCCGTTGGCATTGCCGACGCGGTGGATCACGCTCTGAGCGAGGCCGATCATAGCCGCCTTGAGATCACCCGGCCGCTGTAAGCCCTGCTGTCGCATCTGTTCGATCTTCTGCGGCAGGCGAACCAACAGCCAGAGATAGGAATGCGCGTCGATCAGGCGGACTTCCTTGACCCCAACCCAACTGGTCAGCCCTGCTTGGACCGAGCGCACCGCTGCGATGAACTCCTGGTAGTTCGACCACGAGCATCGACCGGAGGTTCGAACGTCGATTCCGAGTTGCTCGAAAGCCTTGTCGAATGTGGTGGTGCCGATCGGCAAGAACTGGTTGTCATCGAAGACGTAGAACAGATACGCGATCAGGCTGTAGCGACGACCGATCAGAGCGACGAGATCGTCGAGGATTTCGGCGGGCTCTCGCCGCTCCCGGAAGAGGTCGAATACGTGACGCTCGAAGCGTTGGCGTGTGGGGCCGTTCCCGAGTTCTTCGCGAAGCCGGCCCGTTTCGCTCGGCTGATTGTGCCGAGGTTCCCACGGAACGAGATTGTTCCTGACGTCCTCACTTTCCTTGATTTCGATCGCACGGATTACCGCCGCAAGGATGCTTCCACTCCCGACGTCGTTGGTGGTCCATTTGTCTGCCCCGAGGCGTTGGACCGCCATGTGCCGGATGATGGGTTTGTAGCTCTCCCACTTCGCTGCAACGCCTGTGGTGAACGATACGAACTGGCTGCCATTGTAAGCTCGAAGGTCATCGTTGAACTTGTTGAAGACCCTGATGAACCGGCTCTTATCCAGCGTTTCCATTTCCAGTCACGTCCCCGACTACCCGATTTCTCGACGAATTGGCGTCCCCTGATGTCAAGCGCCATTGCGGAGATGAGACAATTTCCTGCGAGACACCGCAAGGCGAGACGGATCGCCCATCTGACTGTATCCATGGCGATATACTCGGGGTCGTGCGCTCGGGCGCACCGTCGCTGATCCCGAGGTGGATACCGGGGCTGGCTTCCGGGGTCCAGCCGGGGGCCATCCCGCTAACCCACTGATTTCCGGTTCCTTCCCGGCGGTATTCGTATGCTGGCGGGCGAAGCGCGGCACATCGCTAGCGACAGGGCCGGATTTTTGGGAAGCCACCCGGAAGCCACCACTGCCTGAACCCGCCTGAAACACTGCAAAACCAAACCCTTGAAGCTGGACACCCCTGGTGGCCGCTGGATCCCGCGTGGAGTCCAGTCTGGACCCCGGAGTACGGAAGCCAAGGGTATCCACCCTGATCCGAGGACTGACCCGACGATGACGCTAAGCTTTGCCCCGGATCGGATCGAGATGTGGCCGCTTGCCAAGCTGCAGCCCTACGCCCGCAATGCCAAGGCGCATGGCGCGGACCAGGTCGCGAAGATCGCCGCCAGCATGGCGGAGTTCGGCTGGACCGTGCCCTGCCTCGTCGCTGAGGACGGGGAGCTGATCGCGGGGCACGGCCGCGTGCTGGCCGCCACGCAGCTCGGGCTGACCGAAGCGCCGGTCATCGTGCTCGGGCATCTGACCGAGGCGCAGCGCCGGGCCTATCGGATCGCAGACAACAAGCTGACGGAGCTTGGCACTTGGGACGAGGCGCTGCTGTCGGCGGAACTGAACGACCTCTTGGCCGAGGATTTCGACCTGTCGCTTGTCGGCTTCTCCGATGGCGAGTTGGACAAGCTGCTGGCTTTCGTGCCGGAGGGGGGCGGGGAAGAAGGTGGCGCCGGGGGCTCGGTGCCGCCGGTGACCATCCCCGAACCGCCGCGTAACCCGGCATCGCGGACCGGCGATCTGTGGATCCTCGGCGAACATCGGCTGCTCTGTGGCGACAGCACCAGCGCTGCTGACGTGCGCCGCCTTATGAATGGCGAACGGGCGATCCTGTTCGCGACCGACCCGCCTTACCTCGTCGATTACGACGGCTCGAACCACCCGACCCGCAACAAGGATTGGTCGGCGTCCTACGGCACGACCTGGGATGACAGTTCGCAGGGGGCCGAGCTTTACGACGGCTTCATCGCAGCCGCTGTTGCGGAAGCCATCGCCGAGGACGCCGCCTGGTACTGCTGGCACGCCTCGCGCCGCCAGGCGATGCTCGAAGCCTGCTGGGAGAAAGCCGGAGCGTTTGTCCATCAGCAGATCATCTGGGTGAAGGACCGCGGGGTTCTGACCCGGTCGCACTACCTGTGGAAGCACGAGCCTTGCTTCATGGGCTGGCGCCGCCCGAACCGCCCCCCGAAGGTCGCCGAGGAAACGCTGCCCTCGACATGGGCGCTGCCAAGTTTCGCCAAGGATGATCGGCCCGATCACCCCACGCCGAAACCGCTCGACGCCTTCGGTATCCCGATGCGTCAGCATGTAGCGCGGGGCGGGCTCTGCTATGAGCCGTTCTCGGGATCCGGCTCGCAGATCATGGCGGGCGAAGCCAACGGCCGCCGCGTCTTCGCGATGGAGATCAGCCCGGCCTATGTCGATGTCGCCGTGGAGCGCTGGCAGGCCGACACCGGCCGCGACGCGATCCTCGATGGCGATGGCCGGACCTTCGCTGAGGTGAGGACCGAGCGGCTGGGCGACGATGCCGAGGCCCAGGCCGAAACGCCGGACCCGGACGCCGCCCCCGAACCCGCGCGCAAGCGCAAGACCGCCGCGTGACATGCATGACCTGGCTTTACCTTCCTCCGGACGCGCTTCCGGAACCGGAGACGCATGCATGTTCGGCCTCTCTCTCTGCTCCGGCGCAGGCGGCCTCGACCTCGGGCTCACCATCGCCATCCCCGGATATCGTGCTGTGGGCCATGTCGAACGGGAAACCTTCGCCGCAGCCACTCTCGTGGCGCGGATGGAAGACGCGCCCCTGGATCAGGCTGTTGTCTGGGACGACGTTGGAACCTTCGACGGCCGCCCATGGCGTGGTGCGGTGGATATCGTCACTGCGGGCTATCCGTGCCAGCCGTTCTCAGTCGCGGGCAAACGCCGGGGTGCCGACGACCCGCGCCACCTCTGGCCCCATGTCGCCCGCATCATCGGCGAGTGTGAGCCGCCCTTCGTCTTCCTCGAGAATGTCGCCCATCATCTCCGCCTCGGCTTCCCCGAAGTCGCCGCAGGACTGGTCGGCATGGGCTACCGCCTTGCGGCGGGCCTCTTCACGGCGGCGGAAGTCGGCGCGCCCCACAAGCGTGAGCGGCTCTTCATCCTCGGCATCCGCGAGGGGGACGACTTGGCCGACCCCGCGCGCCTGCTCTGGCACCCGGTCGAGTGGCGGGAACCGGACGGAAATGCTGCGGCTCTGGCCGACGCCGAGGGCCAGTGCCAACGAGAACCGGCAGACGAAACCCACGCCCTCGCAGGAAGCGGGCCAGCATGGGATGAACCTAGCGACGACAGCCGCGTTGTGGCCGACGCCGATGGCGAACGATGGGGGCAAGCCGAGCGCGGGGAACCGCAGGTCGGCCGACCTGAGCCACTCGGCGGGGCTGTGGATGACGCCGACGGCCCGCGATCACAAGGACGGGGCGACGACACTGGCGAACACGCCGGTGAACGGCCTGCTTGGCCGCCAGGTCCTGGTGACGCCAATGGCTGGAAGCGATACCTCCGAGCCGCGCCGGACCTTGAACCCGCTGTTCGTCGAGGCGCTGATGGGTTGGCCCACCGGGTGGACCGGCTTCGCCTCTGTGGCAACGGCGTGGTCCCCCTGGTTGCGGCGCATGCGCTGCGAACTCTCGCGGCTGAATTGCTGGCCGATGGATGAGGTGGCGGGATGAAGCAGTCGCGCCTCATGTCGCTGGTCGAAGCGGTCGCCAACGTGATCGTCGGCTACGGCGTCGCGGTTGTCACGCAGATCCTGATCTTCCCGGTCTTCGGGCTGCACACGACGCTGGCGCAGAACCTGAAGATGGGGGCGGTGTTCACCGTGGTCAGCATCGCACGGTCCTATGTCTTGCGGCGGGTGTTCGAGGCGATCCGCGTATCTCACCAGACCGAAACGAGAGCACCTCCGGTATCCAGATGATACACATTGAAGCCCATCTCGTTGAATACCGTTGGCATCAGCTTCTTCATCTCTGAGGAAGCATGCTTGACCATCTGTAGTTCCGACTTTTTGTTTTTCTTGCGGGATCTGTTCGCGCGGCGTTCGTGTAGCAGTTTCGACCAAAAAATCATGTCGATGGCCGAAGAATCGATCCAGTCGACGCTCTTTGTGTACCCTGCGACCCACTGCAAGTGTGTGGATGGAGCCTCCTGAAGCCAAAACCCGGCGTTCTTTGCCGTACCAATTAGGCAGCTTCCAAAGTAGAGCCCTTTTACGCCATCAGCGGAGTTGTGGTTGCGAAACATGTTTCGGAGCTTCGTTCGGGATATTTCTGCGCCAGCAAGGCCACCGATCGCATTCTCGTTGCCATGCGACCCAATGTAGATTGAGTGGTAGTTTCCATCTGACGCCAGTGCTTCGATGATCTTTGTAAGGGAAAACTCATCGGCGAACATGTCGTACCTCATCGAGTGAGGGTTGTTCTCGACGATCCCGGCGAGTGTTTCGAATAGGGGGCGAACAGTGTCGTTTCCAACAGTCCACCAGCGCGCTTCGACAACAGCCAAACCCGTGTGTGCCAATCCGTAAACCTCGCGACTTTTGACGCCTCAATCTATGAGCGATGATCTGCTCGCAGACAAGATTGCCCGAGCTATCGTGAGGGGGCGGGCTAAAGCCCGAAAAGATCATGGCGATCAAGCAAGAGCTAACCGCCGCCCGGTCGGGGGCGGCGGCGTAGCGATCTCCTTGCTGCGTCAGGCGGCGGCAAGCCTGTAGACCCGTCCCCGTCCTTCGACCTTCTCCGAGGTCACCTCGAGTCCGAGCTTCTTCTTCAGCGCCCCGGCCATCGCGCCGCGCACCGTGTGCGACTGCCAGCCCGTCGCGGCCATGATCTCCTCGATGGTCGCGCCCTCCGGCGCGCGCAGCATGGCGATCAGCGTGGCCTGCTTGGTCCCCTCGCGCGGCGTGCGCGCCTTGGGCGCGGTTTCGGTCACGGTGGGGGTGTTCGTTGCGGGCGCGTCGCTCGGCGCGTCCGTCGCGCCCGTGGGCGCGCTGTTCGCGTCTTCGGGTCCGATGCCGATGGCAGCGAGGCCTGCGTCGGTGGCGACGAGCGTGCTGCCGTGGCCATCGCCAGTTTCGCGCCACATGGGCTCACCCTTGCGCAGGTCGGCATCGACTTCCTGCAGCAGGCCCTTGGCGAGCATCGCGCCGACCACCTTGGTGGCGGCCCCGCCGCGCAGGCTCTCGGGCAGCGGTAGGGCGATGTGCTCGGGCCGCTGGGCGGCGGTGCTCAGGATCAAGGCTTGAGTGTCGGAAAGCTGGGTCATCGTCGTCTCCCGTATCGGGGCGCGCGGAATGCGGGCCCTTCTACGAGGTCGAGCCCGCCAGTCGGCGGGCGGGACCGGGGACGGATCGTTTCACTCGGCGTGTTCGCCTTCCTTGAAGGCGCTGTCGGTGATCTCGCGCAGCTTGGCGCGGTAGTGGTTAAGGGTGCCGACGTGCCCCCAGTGGATCTCGTCGGGGTGGGTCTCGAAGTGGTCGGCGCTGAGGGCGGCGAGGCGTTCCAGCATCGCGTCGATCTCGGCCTTGGCGGCGATGAAGGCGTCGAGGGCTTTCGTGTTGTCGGTCGCGCGGCGGGTCATCGTGGTGGCTCCTTGGGTCGAGTTGCATCGTTTCGTTGGACCAACGTTCGCTCTGTCCGCGACGCTTATCAACGAGATAAGCACATGATCTTGAATGATAATCGGAGCCGTCGATGCAGGGCATGAGCGAGCGCCAGTACGCCGCGCATGTCGGGCTGTCGCGGGGCGCGATCCAGAAGGCCAAGGCCGCCGAGCGGCTGGTCCTCTATCCCGACGGCAGCATCAACGCGGCCGCCAGCGATGCGCGGCGGGCGGAGACAACCGACCCGTCGAAGACGCGCAAGCCGCCCGAACTGACGCTGAAGCCCGTTCCCGAGGCGGCGGTGGCCGCGGTCGGCGACACGCTGCGCGAACAAGGATTGGCGGTCCCGGCCATCGGCGGCGGCACGACCTTCCTGCAGGCCAAGACCGCCAACGAGGTACTGAAGGCGCAGGAACGGCGCATCCGGCTGCAGAAGCTGAAGGGGGAATTGATCGAGCGGGCGCGCGCGCTGTCGCTGGTGTTCCGGCTGGCGCGCGAGGTGCGGGACGCGTGGGTGAATTGGCCCGCGCGCGCGGCGGCGCTGATGGCGGCTGATCTGGGCGTCGAGCCAGCCGCGATGCAGAAGGTCCTTGAGAAACATGTCCGTGCCCACCTCGACGAGCTTGCCGAGGTCCGGCCCGACTTCCGATGATGATGAGGCCCTGACCGATTTCGATGGCGCGGGCGAGATCCTGCGCACCTGGGGCGCGGGGCTGACGCCCGATCCCGATCTGACGGTCTCGCAATGGGCGGACAAGCACCGGATGCTTTCGGGGCGGGCATCGGCGGAACCGGGGCGGTATCGTACGGCGCGCACGCCTTACATGCGCGAGATCATGGACAGGCTGAGCCCCAGCGATCCCACGCAGCGGATCGTGTTCATGAAGGCCGCACAGGTCGGGGCGACTGAGGCGGGCAACAACTGGATCGGCTTTGCCATCCACCAGGCACCGGGCCCGATGCTGGCGGTCCAGCCGACGGTCGAACTGGCCAAGCGCAACTCGCGCCAGCGGATCGACCCGCTGATCGACGAAAGCCCTGACCTGCGGGAGCGGGTCAAACCGGCGCGCTCGCGGGACGCGGGCAACACCATGCTGTCGAAGGAGTTCGCGGGTGGCATCCTGATCATGACCGGGGCGAATTCGGCGGTCGGGCTGCGGTCCACCCCAGCACGCTACATCTTCCTCGACGAGGTCGACGCCTATCCGGCTTCGGCGGACGAGGAAGGCGATCCGGTTACGTTGGCCGAGGCGCGATCGCTGACCTTCGCTCACCGGCGCAAGGTGTTCCTGGTCTCTACGCCCACGATCCGGGGTCTGTCGCGCATCGAGCGGGAATACGAGGCCAGCGACCAGCGGCGGTACTTCGTGCCGTGTCCGCATTGCGGCCACGCGCAATGGCTGAAGTTCGACCGGCTGCACTGGCAAAAGGGCCGCCCAGAGACGGCAGAGTATCACTGCGAAGGCTGCGACGCGGCAATCGCGGAGCACCACAAGACGGCGATGCTGGAGGGCGGCGAATGGCGGGCGACCGCCACGGCCGCCGATCCGACCACGGTCGGCTACCACCTCTCGGCGCTCTATTCGCCGGTGGGCTGGCTCAGCTGGTCCCGCATCGCCCGTGGCTGGGAGGCGGCCCAAGGATCGGAGGAGGCGATCAAGGCGTTCCGCAACACGATCCTTGGCGAGACCTGGGTCGAAAGCGGGGAAGCGCCGGACTGGCAGCGGCTCTACGACCGGCGCGAGCGCTGGACATCCGGCACGGTGCCTGCGGGCGGGATGTTCCTGACCGCCGGGGCCGACGTCCAGAAGGACCGCATCGAGGTCGATGTCTGGGCCTGGGGTCGCGGGTTGGAGAGCTGGCTCGTCGATCATGTCGTCATCGAGGGCGGGCCGGATCGGCATGACGCGTGGTCAGAGCTGACCGCGCTGCTGGACCGGTCCTGGCCGCATGAACGCGGCGCGCATCTCAGGATCGCGCGGCTCGCCATCGACACAGGCTACGAGGCCCCGGCGGTCTATTCCTGGTCGCGGGCGCAGGGGTTCGCGCAGGTGTCGCCAGTCAAGGGCGTCGAAGGGTTCAACCGCTCGAGCCCGGTCTCGGGCCCGACTTTCGTGGACGCGACCGAGGGCGGCAAACGCCTGCGACGGGGCGCACGCCTCTGGACCGTGGCGGTCTCGACCTTCAAGGCCGAGACCTACCGCTTCCTGCGGCTGGAGAGACCGACGACCGAGGAACGCGCCGAGGGCACGACCTTCCCGCCTGGCACGATCCACCTGCCGACATGGGTGGATAGCGAATGGCTGAAGCAGGTCGTGGCCGAACAGCTGGTGACGGTTCGCACAAAGCGGGGCTTCGCCAAGCTCGAATGGCAGAAGCTGCGCGAACGCAACGAGGCGCTGGACTGCCGGGTCTATGCCCGCGCCGCCGCCTGGATCGCTGGCGCGGACCGCTGGCCGGAGGCCCGGTGGCAGGATCTGGAACGGCAGTTCCCGGACCGGGACGCAATTCGGGCCGATAGCGGACCAACGCCCGCGCGTAGTCCAAGGACTACACAGGGGCCTCGGCGCCGGACGGTGCGCTCGACCTATATGGGGTGACCTTCGGAACTACTGCTGTCGCAGCGCACGGCTGCGGGCGAAGGCCTCGAGGGATACTTTGCGCCGAGTGGCAAGATCGCGGACGCGCGCCGCGATTTCTGGTCCGCCAAAGTCCACCGGGTTGAAGGGGCCGCCATACCAGCGGACCATGTCCTTGTGCTGCGGATGGCGACGGTTCGCGATGGCCTCGACGAAATCCATGAAGCCGGGTGGGCCACCAACATCTTCGGGCGGCGCTGTGCGCTCGCCCGCGATGAACAGCGGATAATCCGTGCCGGGATCGGCCGCGCCGACGTGTTCGACAAGGACGCGGTGCTGCCAGTCGTCCCCGAAATCGTAGGTGTAGAGGAACTCGGTCACGCCGCGATCGATCAGCGTGCCGAGGCGCATGCCCTTGGCCTGATAGATCTTGCGGCCCCACACCGCGTCCTCTGGATCGGGTTCGCCATAGACCCTGTCGCCGACCCGGAAATCATAGAGATGGTAGTTCTCCCACGGCATCACCGCCTGGATGATTTCGTGCAGGGCGCGGAGGTTGGTGGTCAGGCTGACCTCGAGCTCACGCCAGATGCAGGGCTCGAGATGCAGCAGTTCGATGCGAAGGCGGGCAATCCGGTCGGTCATGGCGGGCCTGATCAGGACGGGTTGCGAGCAGGATAGAGGTGGGCCGTCATGGCGACAATCACGGACCTCCGCTCCCGTCGCGAGGCGTTGGCCGCACAGCGTGCCTCGGGCGTGGCCCGTGTAAGCTATGACGGAAAGACAGTGGATTACCGTACCGTGGCGGAGATCGACCGGGCCCTCGAGGCGCTGGATCGCGAAATCGCTTCAGCCGAAGGGCGGCGGATCGTGCGGCAAGTGCGCGTCATCACGGAAAAGGGGCTCTGAGCATGGGGCTGTTCGACTGGTTCCGCCGCGGGTCCGTTGCCGGCGTTTCGACCGGCGGCCCTGCAGCCGTGCGCGCCCGGCTCGAAGGGTCCATGGCGAGGCGACGGCTCAAGGGCTGGAATCCGCCGCTCGAGAACATCAACGCGCTGGTGGCCTCCGGCGGCCCGCGCCTCCTGGCCCGTGCCCGCGAACTGGTGGTCACCAACGGCTATGCGGCGAATGCCTGCGAGGCCTTTGCGGCAAACCTCGTCGGCGACGGGATAAAGCCGTCCTCGCTGATCGAGGATGCGGGCCTCCGCGACCGGGTCCAGAAGCTCTGGCTGGCCTGGACGGACGAGGTCGACGCGGACGGGCTGACCGACTTCTACGGGCTGCAGGCCATGGTCGCGCGCGAGATGTTCGTGGCCGGCGAATGCTTTGTCAGGCTGCGGCCCCGGCGCGCGGAAGACGGGCTCATGGTGCCGCTGCAGCTGCAGCTCCTGCAGTCCGAGATGCTGCCCTTCGAAAAGCAGGAGACCGCACCGAACGGCAACCGCATCCGCTGCGGCATCGAGTTCGACGCGATCGGGCGGCGTGTGGCCTATCACTTCCGCCGCCGCCACCCGGGCGACAGCACGGACCAGCGGGTGGCAGTGCCAGATACTGTCCGTGTCCCGGCCGGGGACGTTCTGCACATCTACCGGCCGATCGATGCGGGCCAGATCCGGGGCCTGCCGCATGTGGCACCGGCGATGGTGCGTCTGTTCCTGCTCGACCAGTATGATGACGCGGAGCTTGACCGGAAGAAGACCGCGGCAATGTTCGCGGGCTTCATCACCAAGACGGCGCCGGAAGAGCCGATGATGGGTGAAGGCGTGGCCGATACCGAAGGTGCCGCGATTGCCAGCCTGGAGCCCGGCACGATGCAGGTCCTGCTGCCGGGAGAAGACGTGAAGTTCTCGAGCCCAGCCGATGTGGGCGGGGGCTACGAGGCGTTCCAGTATCGCACTTTGCTGGCGGTCTCAGCCTCGCTTGGTCTGCCCTATCACCTCGTCACCGGCGATGTGCGGCAGGCGAACTACTCGAGCCTTCGGGCCGAACTCGTGGAGTTCCGTCGTCGCATCGGCCAGTTGCAGCATGGCGTGATTGTCCACCAGTTCTGCCGTCCGATCTGGGCGCGCTGGATGGAAACCGCGGCGCTGTCGGGCGCGCTCGATCTGCCCGGGTTCGCTGCCGCACCCGGCCGATTCCGCGCAGCACAATGGATCCCGCCGCGCTGGGACTGGGTCGATCCGCTGAAGGATATCCAGGCACAGGTCCTCGCCATGGAGGCGGGCATCACCTCGCGGCGCAAGGTGGTCGAGGCCACCGGCTACGACGTCGAGGAGGTCGACCGCGAGAACGCGGCTGATGCCAAGCGGTCGGCCGATCTGGGCCTCCGCTACCGGACCAGCCCCGGCGAGACGCAAGGCGCGCGGGCAACGCCCAAAAGGCTGCCCGACCCGGAAACCGATGGATCTGACGCGGCCGCGCAATCCGAACAGGAGTGACAGGATGAAGAACTGGTACACGATCCGCGCCCGCGGCACGGGCGCGGAAGTGCTGATCTATGACGAGATCGGCGCCTATGGCGTCAGCGCCAAGGGGTTTCTCGCGGAACTCGGCGCACTGCCGGACGGGGTGCCGATCGATCTGCGCCTCAACAGCCCGGGCGGCTCGGTCTTCGACGCGGTGGCGATCTACAATGCCCTGCAGCGGCATGACGGCACGATCACCGTCTGGATCGATGGCATTGCCGCCTCGGCCGCCTCCTACATCGCCATGGCGGGCGACGAGATCGTCATGCCCGAGAACGCCTTCCTGATGATCCACGACCCTTCGGGCCTGGTCATGGGCACCGCTGCCGACATGCGCGAGATGGCAGACACTATGGACAAGATCGCGGGCGGCATGGTCCGAGGCTATGCGGCAAGGTCCGGACGCACCGAAAAGGAGATCGCGGCGCTGATGGCGGCCGAGACCTGGTTCGATGCGGAAGCCGCCCTCGAGGCGGGGCTTGCCACCCGCCTGATCGAGCCGGTGCGGATTGCAGCCAGCTTTGACATCGCGCGGTTCCGCAACGCGCCACCCGCGCTGGCGGAAGCCATCACCGCTCCGGCTTCTGAGAGCGATCAGGACGGCAATAAGACTGCCGGAAACGCCATAGGCGACGAGATCGGCGACGAGGCTACCGCGGTCCCGGATGAACCCGAGCCTGAGCCGGGCAAACCGGCGTGTCCCAAGCCTGTGGTGACCGGCATTGATCCAACCGCCATCCGGCGTGACGCCATCGCCCATGCCCGTGCCGTGGTAGACCTCTGTCGCCTTGCCGGAGAGCCGCAGAGGGCCGGGCGCTTCCTCGAAGAGGACGCCAGCCTCGATGCGGTGCGCAGCAGCCTTCTTGCCGCGAGGGCGGAGGCGGAGGCGCAGATCAGCCCCCATCACCCGCAACCCGGGCCTACTCCCATCGCCCGTCCCTGGGGCGACGTGATCGCCCGCACCTTCAAGCTGAAAGGATGATCTTCCATGACCACGCTGACCGAAGGCAGACACGCGGGCGGCTTCCTCGTCTGGGAAGCGTCGCGCGACTATACCCGTGAGACCGTCATTCTCGCCTCCGGCGCGGGCAAGCTCGACCCCGGCACGGTGCTGGGCAAGATCACCACGGGCGGGAAATTCACCCAGCTTGCCCCCGCTGCGTCGAACGGCAGCCAGAACGCCGCAGGGATCCTTTGGGGCCCCGCTGACGCGACGGCCGCCGATGCCGCTGCCGTCGTGGTCCTGCGCGGTCCGGCCATCGTCAACCGCAATGACCTCATCTGGCCCACGGGCGCGACGGAACCTCAGATCGCCGCCGCCACTGCGGCACTGGCCGCGCTGGGCATCCTGCTGCGCTGATCTCTTCATCGAAAGGACATCCCCATGGCGACCATGGACATCTTCGAAGGCGATGCCTTCTCGATCATCGAACTGACCCGCGCTCTGGAGAACATCCCCTTCAAGCCCGCGATCCTTTCGGGCGCGAACCTCTTCGGGCCGCACGGCGTGCGGTCGCGCACCGTCGTGATCGAGAGCCGGGACGGCACGCTGCAGCTGATCCCGTTCTCCGAACGCGGCTCGGCCTACGAGAGCCAGGTGCCGGAACGCCGCGAGATGCGCGCCTTCGTTGTGCGCCAGTTCAAGAAACAGGATGTGCTCTGGGCCTCGGAGATCCAGGACATTCGCGACCATGGTTCGGAAACCGCCACCCAGCAGGTGCAGACCGAGGTGGCCCGCAAGCTCGGGCGGCTCCGGAACGATGCCGAGGCCACCTTCGAGTTCCACCTCTTCAACGGCATCCAGGGCGTGGTGAAGGATCCGAAGGACGGGGCGACGGTGGTCAACTACTTCACCGAGTTCGGCATCACGCCCGCCACCGAGGTCGACTTCGACCTCGACAACGCGAGCCCCGCCTCGGGCGCGCTCAGGAAGCGCTGCCAGGCGCTGATCGAAAGCGTCGAGGACAGCCTTGGCGGGCTGGCGGCCGGTCAGGTGCAGCTGCGCGCCGAATGCGGCTCGGCCTTCTTCGCCGATCTGGTGGCCCACAAGGAGGTGCGCGAGACCTACCTCAACACCGCAGCCGCCGCCGATTTGCGCGGCCGCGTGGGCGAGGAGGTCAGCTTCGGCGGCATCACCTTCCGCCGCTACCGGGGCGGCCTCGGCTTTGGGGTGCCGACGGACAAGGCGTACTTCTATCCCGAGGGGGTCGAGGGCCTCTTCGAGATCTACTTCGCCCCGGCCGACACGTTCGAGACGGTGAATACGCTCGGCCTGCCGCTCTATGCGCGCATGATCCCGGATCGCGACCGCGACGAATGGGTGCGCCTCGAGATCGAGAGCAACCCGCTGCCGATCTGCACCCGCCCGCAGGTGCTGCGTTCGGCGCGGCGCACGTGATGAGGCCTACCGGGCGCGGGGGCGGTCCCAGACCATGCCGAGAAGGCGTGGGTCCGGGGCGAAGCTGTCCTTCGGGAACTCGATCCCGAGGCGCGGATGCTCGCGCAGCGCCTGCGCGCCGGTGGGGCCGATCCGAATGCGCCAGGTCTGACGCTCGACTGGCTGCGGGGCGGCAAAGGCACGGCAGGTCAGCACGGCAAGGTTCGCGCCCCGGGCAGGATCGCGGACAGAGGCGTAGCGGATCACTTCGGCACCGATCGCGCGGGCCTCCTCGGCCAGATCCTGGCAGGCCGCGTAGTTGGTGAGGTGGGTCCAGACAGCATGATCGGCGGCCAGTGCCCCGGCCGTCAGGTCGACCGCCACGGGCGTTGCGACTTCCGCCGAGAAGGCGGTGTATTCGGCTGCATCGTCGGGAAAGGGCGTCTCCGGGCTCTCGGCGTAGAACAGGAAGCGATAGAAGACCATTTCTGCCGCCGCCGTCTCGGGCGCCTCGGCCCCGTACCAGACGCCCGGCGTCAGTCCCGCCCGGCGAAACCGTGATCCCGCCGGATAGGGGCGATAGCGGAAAGGCGTGGCCAGCAGATAATCGAGCGCGCGGCATTCCTCCGGCAGGGGCGGCTTCGTGGCCTCGAGGATCTCCTCAAGCGCCGCCTGTTCGGCAAGGCCGTCGACAAGCTTCAGGGTCGAGACCCGGTGCTGGGCCTCGACGAACCGCCAAGCCGGGCCCGCGTAGGGCCGCGCCTCAGAGCGGAGCGCGTCTTGCGTCCAGATAGGTCGTGACATCGACAAGCCCCTGCACCTGCGTCATCAGCTCCATGGGTCGCGCCGCGAGCGCCGTGTTGGGAGCGGCCAGCCACCGCCGCGCCACCGCCTCGTCGCCCCCGGTGATCGCGTCGAGCGAGCGGAAGGTCCGCACAAGAAGGGCAGCAAGCTCGAAGGGCTTCGAGCCCGGCTCAAGCAGGCTCTCGCCCCGTTTCCAGCGCGAGACGGTCGCCTCGGAGACGCCGACGATGTCGGCCAGTTGCCGGCCCGAAAGGCCAAGCCGGTCTGCCGCTCGCAGCGCAGCCTTTGTCAGCACGGCACCGGCTTCGGGGTTTCGGGCGATCTGATGGGAAAGGGTCATGACTTTCTCCTGTCTGAGGAAAACATAGTATCACTTCCTTTCTGAGGAAAGAGGAAACATGCCGGACGCCCTCTCCGCCGCGCTTGCGGCGCTCTTCGCCGATCCGAACATCGGCCGGGACGCGATCTACATCGCCGATGGCGGTGCGCCGGTGCTCGTGCGCATCGTCGCCCGGCGTGCCGATGCCGTCACCGACTTTAGCGATGCCCGGCTCTGGTCGGAAACCACCCGCGTCGACCTGCGAGTGGCCGAGGTGCCAGCGCCGCTCCCCGGCGATCGCATCGAGATCGACGGCGACGCCTTCCTCATCCAGGGCGAGCCCATTCGAGACCGCGAGCGGCTGGTCTGGACCATCGACCTGCGCCCGGCGTGACCGCGATGAAACTGAAGCTCGACATTGATACCGATATCGTCGCGATGATGGCGGCCGAGGTTGCGGCGGGCGAGCGGGCCGTCTCGGCCGCGATCCGCGAGGCTGGGACCGGCCTGAAGGTGGCGTGGCGGCTGCAGATCACCGGCGCGGGCCTCGGGCCCCGGCTTGCCCGCACCATCCGGTCGGAGCAGTTCCCCAAGGCCACGCCCAGCCTCAACGCGGCGGCCGTGGTCTGGTCCAAGGCCCCGGTCATCGTCGGCGCGCACGACACCGGCCCGCTGATCCGCTCCAAGAACGGCTTCTGGCTGGCGATCCCCACGCCCGCCGCGGGCAAGTCCCTGCGCGGCGGCCGTATCACCCCAGGCGAATGGGAGCGCCGAACTGGCCTAAGCCTGCGGTTCATCTATCGTCGTCGTGGGCCAAGCCTGCTGGTAGCCGAAGGGCGGCTGAACACAAAGGGCCGCGCCGTGGCGTCACGATCGAAAACCGGCCGTGGCCTCGTGACCGCGCCGATCTTCCTGCTGGTGCCACAGGTGAAGCTCCCAAAGCGACTGGATCTGGCGCGGGATGCCGAACGGGCAGTGGACGGTGTGCCCGGATTGATCGCGGCGATCTGGGTGGACGGAAAAGCCAGTTCGTGATCGTTTGCAGCAAGACAAATGATAGTCGGGCTGAAAAGATATATGCTTACCGCTGAAGTCATCCGATCCGCACGAATGAAAATGCTTCATCGCGCGCGATCAATCCGCAATGCCGAGTTCAACAATCCGGTAGAGCGTCAGTTCACGGCAGAACAGATCCGTGAAGGTGTCGCAGCGCAACAGCTTGGGCCATGGCTGGCGCAAAGTCTCGGTGTAAACATCACGCGTCCATCGCTCTACTCGCTTTCGGTCGATAATGCCGAAGCCGCTCAGACGATCAGACAAGCATTTGATGGGCTACCGGCCGAGCAGGTGAGAGGGTATCGGCTCCCGCGGCGCAATCCTGAAAGGGAAGAGCAAACCGCACTGTATGTTGGCGGCTCGGAGGGCATCCGTCGTAGATTAAGAGAGCATGTCGGGTCGGCAGCGGCCGGGACTTATGCCCTGAATATGCAGCGTTGGTGCCCACAGTTTGATGGCGTGGTGACTGTTAGAGTGCAGTCGTTTTCGCCTGAAGTTAGTCGGGATTGCAGGCAAGATCTTGAAGACTCCTTGTGGGACACACTGCAACCGATCTTCGGCAAGAAGGGGGCGCGATAAGCGCCTGACGCCGTCCATTTAGGTTAGAGCTTATGCCTACCACCCGCGAAACCATCCTCGCCGCGCTGCACGCGCGGCTTTCGGCGCTACCTTCCACAGCCCTCCGCGGCGACGTTCTGCCTGAGCGCGTGCCAGCCGCGGGCCTGCTGATCATGCGCGACGGCGAGCCGGGGGAGCCCGAGGTGACGCTGTCGCCGCTTCGCTACCACTATCAGCACCGCGCCGAGATTGAGGCGGTCGTTCAGGGCGCTTCCCGTGAGGCGACCTTCGACACTCTCTGCGCCTACATCGGCGCGGCGATTGCCGCCGACCGGACGCTGGGCGGTCTTTGCGACTGGATCGAAGCTGAAGCACCGCGCCCGGTCGATCTGCCGGTCGAAGGTGCTGCTAGCCTAAAGGCCGCGGTGATCCCGGTAATGTTGCACTATTCCACGGCTGATCCGCTTGCCTGATGCTCATGCCGCGGACTGGCACGCGTCGGGCCAGGACCGGAGCGTGATCAGCCCAGAATTCAGTCAGGCGTTGCGGTCTGGAGCGTCGCCCAGCACCCACAGCAGAAAAACTGCTAGAAGGGGCGAAAAGAAAAGGCTCACCAGAACCCAGCCGATGGCACTGCGTCCCCTCGCTTCTGCCATCCTGGCCGGCAGCAGGATGAACAGCCAAAGGGTGATGTAGAGGGCCGCCAGCCCGACGATCAGAAATAAGAAACCTTCGATCATGCTCCGGCAGTACCTCGCGATGGTATGATCTCTGCCATGCCCGCTCAGCAGGTTCCGTAGAAACCGCCGGAATAGCGACAGTATTCATCTGCCGCACCGGAGCGGATCATTTCTGCGGCGATGTCCCGGCCATCAGGCAGGAAACACTGGGCGACGAGGCGACCGTACCGATCGATGTCAAGGACAGCACAGCTCAGGCGCTTGCCGGAGATCAGGCCGCGCAGCATGGCAGTAGCAGCCGAACCCCCGCGATGGTTCCATTCCGGCGCGTCGAGACCCCAGACCCGGATACGGCGGGACTCTCCGCTAAGTGTGAAGGTGTCTCCGTCAAGGATCTTGCTGACCCTTGCCTCGAACATATCGGACGAGCGGCTTTGCGCCTCAGTCTTGATTGCGAGGGAGGCCCCAATCGCAAGGACGACCATAAGAAAAAGCGCACGGCGGAACGCGCCGGTAACGCGGCGAATGAGAAACCTTCCAATCATTGCGACAGCAGACCCGAGAAACAGCTCTGCTGCAAGACAACCATCGACTGCTTAAGGAAGAAGGGACCTATCCATGGCACGTGCGCAAGGCGCGCGGGCGCAGATGGCGCTTGCGTTCGAGACCACCTATGGCACTCCACCCGCGAGCGGGTTCACGAAGATTCCGTTCGCCAGCACCACGCTGGGCTCGGAACAGCCACTCCTGAACAGCGAGCTTCTTGGCTACGGCCGCGACCCGCTGGCACCGATCAAGGATGCGGTGACGGCCGACGGCAATGTGGTCGCCCCGATCGATGCCGCAGCCTTTGGCTTCTGGCTGAAGGCTGCCTTCGGAGCACCTGTGACCACCGGCGCGGTACCGGGACCCTTCACACACGAGTTCCGCTCCGGCGCCTGGTCCTTGCCGTCGATGTCCATCGAGACCGGCATGCCGGAAGTGCCACGCTACGCCATGTATTCCGGCTGCGTCCTCGACAGTCTCAGCTGGCAGATGCAGCGATCCGGCCTGCTGACCGCGACGGCCAGCCTCGTGGCGCAGGGCGAGGCCATCGCCAGCAACTCCGTCGCAGGCACACTGGCCGAACTCGACCTTCAGCGTTTCGGCCATTTCAACGGGGCGATCACGCGCAACGGCCAGCCGCTAGGCAACATCATCTCGGGCGAGATCACCTACGCCAACAACCTCGACCGGGTGGAGACGATCCGCTCGGATGGACGGATCGACGGGGCTGACCCCTCCATCGCGGCGCTGGCCGGCAAGATCGAGGTCCGCTTCGCCGATCAGGTGCTGGTGAACCAGGCCATCGCGGGCGATCCCTGCGCCCTCACATTCGCCTATGTGCTGTCCTCGGGCGAGAGCTTCACCTTCACCGCGCATGCCGTCTATCTGCCGCGCCCCCGGATCGAAATCCCGGGGCCGCAGGGCATCCAGGCGACGTTCGACTGGCAGGCCGCGCGGGATGCCACACTGGGGCGGATGTGCACCGCCACGCTCGTCAACGACATCGAGGAATACTGATCATGCTGCGTCTGAACCTCGCCCGTGAAGCTGAATGGCTGGACCTTGCGCTGGGCGTGCGCGTGAAGGTCGAACCGCTGACCACGGCCATCATGGTCGCAGCCCGCACCGACCCGGACGTCCGCGCCATCGCCCCCGGCACGCCCGATGACAGCATTGCGGTGATCTTCGCCAAGGCCATCGCGGCCCGTGCCATCGTTGATTGGGAGGGTGTGGGCGACGCCGACGGTACGCCCATTACGGTCAGCCCCGAGGCCATCGACGCACTTCTCGATCTCTGGCCGATCTTCGAGAAGTTCCAGACGGCCTATGTCGCCAAGGGTCTGGAGCTCGAGGCAGAAAAAAACGTCTCACCGCCCTCGCCGACTGGGTTTTCGGCGGGGGCGACGGCTACTGCCAGGCCTGTGAAGGGCGCTGCCCGGACTGCCCGCAAATCCTGAACGCACCCCTGAGCGTTGAAGGCTGGCAGGTCTGGGATCTGGCGCAGCGCATGGGTGGGCAGATCCGCGCCATCCCGGGCGCCGTCCTCGGCTGGGACTTGTCCGCCGCACTGGCCATGGCATCCGCCATGGGCATTTCCCCCCGCGCCGTCGTCGAACTGCTGCCGGTGATCGAGGCCGTGATGGTCCGCAAGCTGAACGAAGAGAGAGAAGGTCGCCGCGATGGCTGAGAAACGGGTCTCTGTCCGCCTCGCGGCCATTGGCGGTCGCCAGGTGCGGGCCGAGCTGGAAGGGATCGGCGAGGCTGGAACACGCGGCTTCGGGCGCCTATCGCGCGAGATGGAGGCGGCCAACACCCGACTGGCGGCCTTTGCCCGGCGTGCAGGCATCGCCATGGCTGCGGCGGCCTCTGCCGCGACGGCAGGGCTTGGCATTATCGTGCGCAATGCGGCCCAAAGCGCCGACCAGATCCGGCAGTTCGCGCAAGTCGCCAATGCCACGCCGGAAAGCTTCCAGCGCTGGGCGGCCGGGGCACGCACGGTCGGGGTCGAGCAGGAGAAGCTTGCCGATATCCTGAAGGACGTGAACGACCGGGTGGGCGACTTCCTGCAGACCGGCGGCGGGCCGATGAAGGATTTCTTCGAACAGATCGCCACGCGCGTGGGTGTGACGGCCGAAGAGTTCGCGCGCCTCTCGGGGCCGGAAGCCCTGCAGCTCTATGTGTCCTCGCTCGAGAAAGCGGGCCTCAGCCAGCAGGAGATGACCTTCTATCTGGAGGCCATGGCCTCGGACGCCACCCGCCTTCTGCCGCTCCTGCGCGATGGCGGGGCCGAGATGACCCGCTTCGGCGATCAGGCCCGCTCGGTCGGCGCGATCCTCGACGGAGAGGCACTGTCCTCGCTGCGTCAGACCCAGATCGCACTGGGCAGTCTCGGCATGGTCTTCGACGGGATCCGCAACCAGCTTGCCGTCGCCGTGGCGCCCGCCGTTACCTGGCTTGCCGAGGCTTTCGTGGCGCTGGCGTCCGAAGGCGGCGCGCTTCGGACGGCCCTTGATGCGCTGGGCGAGAACCTCGGCCGTATGGCCTCCTATGCCGCGGCGTTCGTGGGAGTTATGGCGGGGCGCTGGGTGGCAGGGCTGGCCGCAGCAGCGCTCTCCGTCCGGGGGCTCGCGACCGCGCTTGTTGTCCTGCGCGGCGCGCTGATCCGCACTGGCATCGGGGCACTGATCGTCGGCGCGGGCGAGTTGATCTTCCAGTTCGGGAGGCTGGTTCAGGGTACGGGCAGCGTCGGAGCCGCGCTGGGCCTTCTGGGCGACGTGGCCCGCGAGGTCTGGGACCGCATGAAGCTTGGCATGGTCGCGCTGGGTCTCTCGATCATGGCGGGCTGGGCCGAGATCAGTGCGGGCATCACCGCTTCCTTGCAGACCGGGCTCGAGGCGGTCGTGGGCTTCGGGAATGCCACGCTCAACACGTTTCAGGGGGCGATGGAGGCGGTGAAGGTGCTCTGGTCTGCCCTGCCTGCCACCGTTGGTGAGTTCGCCTATGGTGCAGCCAACGCGCTGATCGGCGGGGTCGAGGCCATGCTGAACGGCGTGGCGGCGCGTATCGACGGTTTCCTTGAAGGCATCAATGCCGGTCTCGATGTGCTGGGCATCGAGAAACGCGTGCCGCTGATCGGGACCATCGAGCTCGGCGGGATCGAGAACCCCTTTGCAGGGGCTGCGGCCAATGCCGGAGCGGAAGCGCGCGCAGCCTTCGAGGCGGCCTTCAACAGCGACCCCATCGCGCCGCCCGATCTGGGCCTGACGGCGGCTGCCGAGGCAGCGCGGGGCGAGGCCGCACGTTTGCGCGACATGATGGGTGAGGTGGCGACGGCCGCCACCGCACCTCTGCAATCCGTGGCCGCTCTGCGGGAGGCCGTCTCGGCATCCGGCACCGAGGCTGCTGCGGGGCTCGAGGACGCGCGCATGGCCGCGACGGGCCTTGGGACCGCTCTGCAAGGGGCAGACGAGGCCGCGGACGCCGCTGGCAGTTCGGGTCGCGGCGCGGGCAATGCGCTGCGTGAGGGGGCAGACGCAGCCAAGAATGCCTGGGAGGCCACGGCCGAGGCTGTGCGCAAGGCACAGGAGAAGTCCCGCGAGATTGCCCAAGGCCTCGCGCAGGACATCACCGGGCCGATCAAGGAGGCCCTGACCGCTGGCGAGTTCACCTGGGAGACCTTTGCTGGGGCGATTTCGCGGATCGCGCAGAACCTCGCCACCCGGCTGATCGATCTCGCATTCAAGCCGATCGAGAACGCCCTGATCAACGCCTTCACTGGTGGAGGTGCTGGGGGCGGCAGCGGGTTCTTCGGCAGCCTCTTCGGCTTTGCCAAGGGCGGTGTCTTTGCGGGTGGCGTGGAACTGACCGCTTTCGCACGGGGTGGCGTGGTGAACCGGCCGACGGTATTTCCCTTCGCCAAGGGCGTTGGGCTCATGGGCGAGGCTGGGCCCGAGGCCATCCTGCCCCTGCGCCGCGGTAAGGGCGGCAGGCTCGGGGTCGAGATGAATGGTGACGGCGCATCCGCGGCATCTTTACTGTCGACACGCATCATCAACGTGCTCGACCCGTCCGTGGTCGGGGACTATCTCGCCACGCCCTCGGGCGAACGGACCATCCTGAACGTCATCCGCCGTAACCGGGGCGCCATCAATGCCTGAGCCCCTCTGGCGCTTTCCGGCCGCGCAGGAGATCACCGAGGTTCTGGAATGGCGCACGGATGTGCTGCAGTCCCCGGCGGGCGAACAGCGCATCGCACTCCGGTCCAGTCCCCGCGAGATCGTCACCTTCCAGCACCGCTGCGACGCGCTGGGCATGGCGAGGGCGGCAGCACTGGCGCGGGCGGGGTTTGTCGGAGACTGGCCGGTGCCGCTCTGGCACATGGCGGTGCAACCGACGGCGGATGTGGTGCAAGGGGCGACGGAGATCATCGTCGACACCACGGTGGCGGATTTCCGGGTGGGGGACGCTGTTGCCATCGCGGTGGATGGAGCCGAGGCTTCCTTGGCGGAGATCACCAGCATCGATGCGGATCGGCTGATCCTGGTGGAACCGCTGGGCGCGCAGCTGCCGGGGGCCATTGTGGCAGCGGCGCGCATCACCGTTGCGCCGGTGCGAGAGGGCGTTCTGTCTGCCCCCGTCGAGATCGCGCGTCGCCGCCAGAATGACGGCATGGTCACGGCAACCTTCCTGCTGTGCGATGCTCCTGATCTGTCCGCACCGGTCATGCCAACCTATCTCGGCCGTCCGGTCCAGACCGACCCGAGCCTGACCCGTTCGCCGATCACCACCAGCCTGCGTCGCGCCGTGGAATACGTCGACAACGGCTTCGGGCCGGTCGTGGTCGAACCGTTGCGGGATCTGTTTGAGAGGGGCGAGGCGATCACCCTGAAGGCGCAAGGTGCGGCAGAACGTTGGGCGTTGCGCCGCTGGCTGTGGTCGTTGCGGGGCCGACAAGCCAGCTTTTGGCTGCCGACCTGGGGGCGCGATTTGCAACTGCGTACGGCCATGACTTCCGGATCCACGCTGATGCGCGTGGCGCCCATCACGGACCTGGCGGATTATGTAGGCCGCGCCATCCTGCTCGAGATGCCGAGCGGGTTCCGGTTCCGGACGATCAACGCGGCTGTGGCGGATGGTGCGGATCATCGGCTGACGCTGTCCTCGAACCTCAGCGAGCCGGTGGCCATCGGGACCAAGGTGCATTTCCTGACGCTGGTGCGGTCGGATGCGGATCGGATCGAAATTCGGTATGGGGCGGTGGCGAGTGAGGTGACCTTGCCGGTCGTGGAGGTCAAGGAATAGGGTCGAGCTGGGCTGCTATGGGTTTCTTGCAGTTGAGAGAAACCAGCAATGAAAGCTGCCTATGCCTTCTGTTCCCGACCCCAAGCCCAGCATTCTTCCTGGCATGAACGATGAAAGACACGCTCATCGGTGAAGTCGTATCCCAGACGCCGTGCGCCATTGGCGAAACCGGAAAGTGCAGTCGGGTCGAGATCGCCAACGAGCAGGTTCGGCTTATTCACACAGATTGCGGGCAGCATCGGTAGTCCGCGGGAATGACAAAGATCCAGAAGCCGGTCCAGATGGCCATTCGGCCCATTCATCTGGTGACGGGCGACGCTCCACTCTACTCCACTGGCCTCGGCAATTTGACCGTAAGAGGTACAGGTCTGATTGATCGCTGCATCTCGCAGTAGTGCGATGGACTTGTTGAAATCGAGACGACCCTTGGCTTGGGCACGCCGCGCCCTTTCTTCCAGCAGGAGTGGATAGATCGGACGATCCCGTGCGTTCTTGTCCTCGTGGTTCTTGATGAGCGCGTTGATCTGGGCGTCCGTTTTTGTGCTCAGGTCGATGTTCATCCTCACTCCTGCCACGTTGATCCCGATCAGCCAAACAGCACCATTACTGCAGCCAAGCCTATGATCTGCCGTGCCTTTGCTCAAGCCAAAGGAGAGGCGCTACCGATAACCTGTTTTCGTCCGTTTCCCGGCAAGGGCCTCATGCGGTGCAGTGGCTACGGGAGCATGCTGTATCCCAATCGGCAATGAGCTCATCCAATCATGACCTACGCCACCATCGAGTCCTCCCCTGCCGAGGGCCGCCCCTACTACCTCTATCAGTTCATCGAAGGCGATCAGGTCTGGCGTTTTACCAGCCGAGCCACCGACTGGACCAGTGCAGCCAGCGAGGGCGACACGATCAGCTGGGAAGCGGCGGCCATCTCCCATGGTGATGTCGTGCAGACGAGCGAGATCGAGCGTGGGCGGCTGGAACTGACCTGGCCGCTGTCGCACGCTTTCGCGCGCCGATTCCTCGCGCCCTTGGGCAACACGCCCGTGACGCTGACCATCTTCCGCGGCCACGAGCAGGTGCTGGGCGAGACCGTGGCGCATTGGAAAGGCCGCGTGGTGGGCGCCGAAGTCGAGGGCGTTCGGATCCTGCTGAACTGCGAATCCATCTTCAGCACGCTCCGCCGGGCCGGGGTCCGCGCGAAGTACCAGCGCCTATGCCGCCACGCGCTCTACGGCCGTGGCTGCGGGCTCGACATCGGGTTCCACTGGCAAACGGGGACGGTGACGTCCGTCTCGGGCAATGCCCTGACGATCCCGGAGGCGGCGGGACAACCCGACGGCTGGTTCCGTGGCGGGGTCTTGAAGTTCGGGGCGCAGCTCGGCTTCATCACCGGCCATGTCGGAACGACCCTGACCCTGTCGCGCCCGATGCCGGAACTTGCGGCGGCGCTGGCCGCTCCCGAGGTCGATCCCGAGACCGGCGATCCGATCCCCGTCGTCGCCGATATCGCCCCAGGCTGTGACCTTCTCGTAGCGACCTGTGCGGCCAAGTTCGGCAACCTCGCGAACTTCGGCGGCTTCCCCGAGATCCCGGGCCGCAACCCCTTCGGCGGCAGTTCCATCGTCTGAGCATCCATCATGGTCTGGACCTTCATCGCACGGCTCGTTCTCGGGCTCGTGCTTTCGGCAATTTCCTATGCGTTGAGCCCGCGGCCCAAGGTCGAGAAGCCCCAGGCGGCAGGGCTCGACGACTTCACCCTGCCCACGGCTGAAGAAGGCCGACCGATCCCGGTTGTCTTCGGCACGGTTCTGATCACCGGCCCGAACGTCGTCTGGGCCGGGGACCTGAGGGTCGATCCCATTCAGAAGAAAGGCGGCAAGAAGTGACCCGCGTGACGATCCAGGACCTGCGCGCAGCGCGCTACTGCCTCGCAGGTGTGCGGCCTTGGTTTCGGCGTCATGGGCTGGACTGGCAGGCGTTTCTAGACAGGGGCATTGAGGCGGAGACCTTGCGCGCCACCGGCGACGCGCTGGTCGAACCGGTGATCCTGCAGGCTGAAGCACGGGCAGCAATGATGCTGGAGGCAGATGATGGGCGGTAGGAGCAAGGCCCAGACTGTCGGCTATCGCTATTCGCTGGGTGTGCATCTGGCGCTCTGCCATGGGCCTGTCGACGCCATCCGAGAGATCCTCGTCGACCGCCGTACCGCCTGGTCCGTCACGACCGGTGGGGGCTCCACGGGAGGCGGGGGCGCGGCTGTCGAGACGCGCATCGGCACCGTCCCAGGAATGGCCGCCACCGCGGCACTGGCGGGCGACAGCGGCGCAACGATCTCGTTCCCTGGCACCCGCGCAGGCGTGCGGATCGGGCAGGACTATCGCCTCGCCCTCGCCAACGGGTCGAGCCAGACGATCACCCTGCAGGCCGTCACCTTCGATGCAGCCGCAAACATCACACGTTGGACCGTCCTGCCGGAGGCCCTGAGCTTCCCGGCGCAATCGGTCGAGGTGTTCGAGGCCACCACCGGCGTCAGCAGTGCCGGTGCCGGTGGCGGGCGTATCCGGATCGACAAGCCCGACCTTTTCGGCGGCGAAAGCCGCGAGGGTGGCATCCGCGGCGATGTCGATGTGCTGATGGGCGGGCCGGGCCAAGGGGCGAACGACTATCTCGCCGCGCGCATGGGTGGGGACGTGCCTGCCTATCGCGGCCTCTGCAGCCTCGTGCTGCGGCAGGTCTATCTCGGCATCAACCCGTATCTCAAGCCATGGGCGGTGCGCGTCACCCGCGTGCTGACGGGCGAGGCAGGCGCGGCACAATGGTATCCCGAGAAGGCCGCCATCGTCCCGGAGGCCAACATCTCGGATGCCGCGATCTACATCGCCCTCGACGTTTCGGGCTCAATGTCCGGAACCCGCATGTCCGCCCAGAAGGCAGGCGTCGCCGCGCTCATCCGCGAGATCGCGGCGGGCGTGGACCCCGACCGGCCCAACGACATCCGGATCGTCCTCTGGAACGCGGCAGTCGCCGGATCGATCGAGCGGCGCAACATGGGGCCCGACGACTATGCCGCGCTCGAGGCCTGGATGCTCGGGATCTCCAACTTCACCAATGGCGGCACCAGCTTCAACGCGGCCTTCGCGGAAGCAAATGCCTTCTTCGCGGGTGGTGGGTCCAAGCGCCGGATCGTCATCTTCGTGACCGATGGCGAGCCTGCACCCGTCTCCTCGGTCGATGCGGCGCTGGCGATCATCCGCACCCTGCCGCCCGCCGACATCTTCGGCTTCAACATCGCGCTCGCCGACACCTCCTATACCGCGCGCATCGACAACACGCCCGTCGATGGCGTGCCGGTGATCCCGCCGGGCAACCCGCAAGCGCTGGTCGCCTCCCTCCGCGGTGCCTTCGGCAATGGACCGGACATGAACCCGGCCCATATCATCCGCGAATGCCTGACCAACCGGGACTGGGGCCTTGGCTACTCCTCGGTCGAGATCGGCGCGAGTTTTACGGCGGCCGCGGATGCGCTTTATACCGAGGGCTTCGGCCTGTCGCTGATCTGGCAACAGGACTCGTCCATCGAGGAGTTCATCGCGAGCGTCCTCGACCACGCCGATGCCACGCTGTTCATCGACAGGCGCACCGGGCTCTGGGAGTTTAAGCTGATCCGGGCGGATTACACCGCCGCAACGCTTCCGCTCTTCGACGAGACCAATGTCGTGGACTGGGGCCGATTAGGCCGTCGGTCGCCCTCCGATCTGGTGAATAGCGTCACCGTCCGCTTCACCGATGCCTGGACCGACGACACCGGGGCGGTTTCTGTGACCGACACTGCCCGCGTCCAGGCCATGGGCGAGGTGCTGGCGACCACGCTCGACTATCCCGGCATCCGCTATCAGGGGCTGGCGGTACGCGTGGCCGAACGCGACCTGCGTGCCTTGTCCGCCCCGCTCCTGACCGGCGAGATCGTCGTCAATCGCGAGGGGGCCGATCTCGG